>JAFIEP010000114.1 GCA_020832495.1 Acidimicrobiia bacterium
GAGTCGCCGCGGGAGCGGAGCACGATGTCGAGTTGGGACTCGGAACCACCCCGCTCGACGACCACCGCCATCACATCGCCCGGCGAGCGGGCCCGCACCGCGTCCGACACGTCGCTCGACGTTCGCACCGGCTCCCCGTCGATCTCGACGATGACGTCGCCGAGGCGGAGGTCGGCGTCGCTGGCCGAGGAGTCGGGCACGACATCGGTCACGAACGCACCTGAGTTGGCGGTCACGGCGAACTCGCGCCGGGCATCGGGGAGCAGGTCCTCCACCGACATCATGGTGACCCCGAGGAAGGCCGTGTCCAGCGTGATCGCACCTCGTCCGTCGCGGAGGTCGTCGATGAGCGGACGGACGGCGTCGATGGCGATGGCGAACCCGATGCTCTGGGCGTCGGGGATGATGGCCGTGTTGATGCCGACCACCTCGCCGTAGGCGTTCAGGAGTGGTCCGCCCGAGTTGCCGGGGTTGATGGCGGCGTCGGTTTGGATGAGGTTGGCCAGGGTGAGGTTGCCCGGTGCCTGGATGCTGCGTTCCTTGGCCGACACGATCCCCTGGGTCACCGACGGCGGACCGCCCAGGTTCAGGGCGTTGCCGATGGCCACCACGTCGTCACCCACACGGATGTCGGCGCTGCTGCCCAGCTCAGCGGCGACGAAGCTGCCGTCGCCGGTGACCTGCATGAGCGCAATGTCGTCCTCGGGGAAGCTGCCCACCAGCACGGCGTCGCGCACTTCGCCGTCGAAGAAGGTCACGCTGGCCGACGTGGCACCTCCGATGACGTGGGCGTTGGTCAAGACCAGCCCGTCGTCGGAGATGACCACTCCCGAGCCCGCCCCGCCGAACACACCGCGGCTGAGCGACTGGTCGGTGCGGATCGAGACCACCGACGGCTGTGCCCGGGCCAGTAGTTCCTGGATGTCGAGTGCTTCCCCTTCGAGACGCGCCGGTCGGTCGTCGCTGACGGTGGCCGCCACCTCCGGCGCAGGATCGTCGTCCCCGGCCCACACGAAGACCGCCGCGCTGACGAGGCTGGCCACCAGCGCACCGACGAGCGCAGCGAGCAGCAGCGAGCCGAGCGCCGCCCGTTGACGTGGCGGTGGGCCCGGGGTGCTGGGCAGCGTGGGACGGACGGCGCCGGGTCGGTCGTCGACCTGCGCCGGTGCCGAGGTGCCGTAGTGGAGGGTGGCGGGCTGGCCGGGCGCCGGTGGCGGTCCCACCGGGAACCCCGGCAGGCCGCTCGGTGGGCGGACCGACGACGGCCAACTCGACGCGGCCGGGAACTGGGGGCGGGGCGCGGACACCGGCGTCGGAGACGACGCCGTCCATCCCGGCGGCGTGGCAGTGCCAGGGCCGGTGGGTGCCGAGGGCGGCGCTGCGTCGCCGGGCGCCGGCCACCGCGGGGCGTGCCCCTCGGACGCTGTCGGGTCGAGGGCCGAGGCGCTGGCGGCGGTGGGTCCACTCCGGCGACCGGGGAACTCCTGGGTGCCCGCCGGTCCGGGGGTGCCAACGAGGTCCGCTCCGGCCGGGGGCGGCCAGCTCGATCCGTCCAGCACCACCCGAGCAGTCTCCACCGTCGGGGCGTGAGCCGGCGACGTCTGCTCGTGGCCATCGCTGTCGGTGACGTCCTCGCCCGCGGCTCCATCGGGAGCAGATGGCGGGCGGGCGGGCGCCCCGGTCTCGCTCGTCGTTCGGTCGTCGGGGCTGTCCACCTGGGTCCTTCCGAGCGGGGATGGTCTCGGCACGTCCTCCGACCAGAGCATGTCCGGACGGCGACCGGTCGAGTGGTGCGGTCGGTGTGGCGCCAGCGCCGGGCGCCGACCGGGCGGATGTCTCGGCCGGTCGACCACCAACAGCCACCCATCGATGCTACCGGGGTGTTCGTGCTTCGGCGTGGGCGCGGGGTAAACTGTCCACTCATCGCCGTGTCCACGAGAATTTGCCAGGTTCGGGAACCTCTCGGGCTTGGGCTTCGTAGACAGAGGCGACCCTGGAGGTGCAATGCAGACCGAGTGGATGTCCCAAGGACTATGTCAGTACGAGCCGCCGGCGACCTTCTTCCCCAGTGACGGGGTGGGCGTCGAGGTGGCCAAGCGCATCTGCGCCACCTGCCCGGTGCAGGCCCCTTGCTTGGAGTACGCCCTCGCGAACCGCATCGACCACGGCGTCTGGGGTGGCACGTCCGAGCGCCAACGGCGACGCATCCTGAAGCGCCGCCGGGGCGGCCAGCCGGTCCAGCAAGCATCCCCGCCGTCGGCCATCACCGTGCCGACACCCGCCAGCACGCGACCCTGACCAACGGCGTCATCGCTCCGTCGGGCATCGACGTGCCGACGACCGCGGAAAGCCGCGGCCGCTCTCAGGGGTTCACGACCACGGCTGCGTCTGCGGGCCATTCCGGCAGACCCCAGAGCAGGAGACCCTGACCACCACGGCCGGCTGCGGTGACGTGCGGCGCCCGTGCTGTCGCCGGGCTCCGCCTGTCGCTCTACTCCACCAGGGCCGAGGCCGCGTGGACCCCGAGCCACGCGCAGGGGCGGGAGCTATCGAGTTGCAGCCCGCCCTCGAGGGGCGTGTGCTGCACCCAGAGGCTCAGGCCGTCTTCTTGGCGGAGGTGTCGTCGGACGAGGTGGTCTCGTCGTCATCGCTGTCCTCGTCGATGCTCTTCTTGAACTCACGCTGCGCCTGGCCGAGTGACTTGGCCAGCTTCGGCAGCTGCGAGCCACCGAAGAGCAGCAGCACGATGACGAGGATGACGAGAAGCTCAGGCCCTCGCATTCCGAATCCCAGGATCATGCAGCCCACCCTATCGGACAGAAGCACCCGAGGCGATGGCGGGGCGCCGATTCCGTCGGGCCCATCGACCCCGCCGGTGCCGACTCGGCGGTGACCTGTCGACGCGACGCCGTCCACGGCTGCTCCCAACGGGCCGTTGACCTGCCACCATGTGGCCGTGCTGGAATGTGTGGTCAACGTGAGCGAGGGTCGTGACGACGCCACCCTGGCGCTGCTGTGCTCGTCGGTCGGCGACGACCTGTTGGACCTGCACCGCGATCCCCACCACCACCGGGCCGTGTTCACCCTGATCGGCGAAAGCGCACCGCGGGCGCTCGGCACGGCCGCCGTGGCCGCCATCGACATCCGCCGACACGCCGGCGTCCACCCCCGCATCGGCGTGGTGGACGTCGTGCCCTTCGTGCCGCTCGAGGGTTCGTCGCTGGCCGACGCAGTGACCGCACGTGACGAGTTCGCTCACTGGGCGGCCGCCACGCTGGAGGTACCGGTGTTCCTCTACGGCCCCGAGCGCACCCTTCCCGACATCCGACGGGCGGCCTGGGATGGTCTGCGCCCCGACCACGGACCGGATCGGCCCCATCCGAGCGCCGGCGCCATGGCCGTCGGTGCCCGGGCGCCACTCGTCGCCTACAACCTGTGGCTCGACGGGGCCGACCTGGCCACCGCCCGGAGGATCGCCGTGAAGATGAGGGGCCCGGCGGTGCGCGCCCTCGGGCTCGAGGTGGGTGACGCCGTGCAGGTCTCGATGAACCTCGTCGACCCGCTGCTGGTCGGGCCAGCGGAGGTGTGGGACGCCGTGGCCGCGCTCGCGCCGATCGAGCGAGCGGAACTCGTCGGTCTCATCAGCCGAGCGGCGCTGGACCGCATCGACCCGTCACGCTGGGAGCAGCTCGACCTGAGTGAGCAGCGCACCATCGAGTGGCGGCTCGCTCACCGCACCGACCCGGGCGCGCCCACACCGACGACGCCGAGGTGAAGCGTGGATCGACGGCGACGACCGTGCCGGGTCGTCGGCTGGGTTCAGGCCGACGCGTTGGCGGCCGCAGCCCGGGCAAGGGCGCGCTGGCGGCGGATGCGACGTCGCTCGCGCTCGCTCATGCCACCCCAGATGCCGAACTTCTCGCCGTTGGCCAGGGCGTACTCGAGGCAGTCCTCGCGCACGACACAGCCCCGACACACTTCTTTCGCTTCGCGCGTTGATGCCCCGCGCTCAGGGAAGAAGAGGTCGGGGTCCACACCGAGACAGTTGGCGAAGTCCTGCCACGACTTGTCGACTTCCAATTCTCCGGCTGCATTCTGCATTCCGGGCCTCCTCGCTGCCCGCCCGGCTCGTACCACCCTCGCGGATCGACGAACTTGGCTTCGTCGTCCGCGCCCCTACTCGCTCCACGCGGTACGTACCTGTGTGTAATTACAATGAGGTGATCATTGCCCCATATGGGGCCGGATTGCAAGGGGGGATCGTGCGAATCGCCTGATTTCTGGCCGAAATCGCCCGTCGAGGAGCCCGAAACGGCCGATTTTGCGCCGTTTCGCGGCCATCGCCCACCTCGGGAGCCGAAAATGGTAGAGGCGCAGCGGACTCCGGCGGTCAGCCCGCCCGCCGATCCGAGCGCAACGACCGTCGGTGCTCGAGGAAGTCGACGAGGACATAGTCCCCGAGGTTCTCGGGCGTGGTGAAGAACGCCCGGCCCCGGTTCATCTCGGTGATGCGCTCCACGAACGCCCGCAGGTGCGGCGTGGGGTCGAGCATGAACACGTTGATGCGGATGTCGTCGCGGGTACACCGCGCCACCTCGCGCAAGGTGGCATCGACGGTTTCGCGCACCGGCGGGTAGCTGAAGAACGGCTCCCCGTTGGCGTCGATGTGGGCGGTGGGCTCGCCGTCGGTGATCATGATGACCTGCTTGGTGCCTCGCTGGCGCCCCAGTTGTTGCCGGGCCAGTTGCAGGGCGTGCTGCATGTTGGTGCCGTAGCGGAAGTCCCACGCCACCTCGGGGAGTTGCTCGGGCCGGATGGTGACGGCCACGTCGCTGAACCCCACGATGCCCAGGTAGTCGCGGGGGAACTGGCTGCTGATGAGCGAGTGCAACGCCATGGCCACCTTCTTGGCCGGCAGGAAGTTGTCGCGCATCGGCATGGACAGCGACAGGTCCAACAGCAATACGGTGTTCGACCGCGTGATGTGCTCGGTGCGCTCGACCTCGAAGTCCTCGGGCGCCAACCGCACGGGCACGCCGGCGCCGGAGCGGGCCACGGCGTTGCGCACGGTCCGCTCGATCTGGAGGTTGAAGGGGTCGCCGTACTCGTAGGGCTTGGTGTCGACGTCCCGCTCGTGGCCGGTGCCGGTGCGCGCCACGGCATGACCACCGAGGGCGGCAGCGTCGAGCTTGCGGAACAGGTCCGACAGCGCGTTCTGGCCGATACGGCGCACGCCGCGAGGGGTGAGTTCCCACCGGCCGTCACGCTGTTCCATGAGCCCAGCTTCTTCGAGCGTCTTGGCCAGCTTCGACAGGTGCTCGAGGCTGTTCGCCGCCTCCTCACCGAGCAGTTCTCGGGCACGGTCGATGTCGACCTCGGCCAGTGCCCCGGGGTTGGCCGCGCCCCGCAACAGGTTCTCGAGTTGGTCGAGGTCGCCGAGCTCCCCGAGGATGTCGGCGGCGTCGCCCATCGACAGCGGGTCCTGCCCGGAGAAGTCGTAGCTGCGATCCCAGCCCATCTGCGGAAACATCTGCTGGAGGTGACTGCCGAGCTGGTCGGCCTGCCACCGCAGATCCATGTCCTCGAGCAGCTGCTCGGACAGCCCTTGAAGTTGGGCACGTTGCTCGGGGGTCATCGAGTTGAGCATCGACTGCATGGCGGCCATGCGGCGGGCCATCACCTCGAGCAGTTCGTCGAGCGTCTGGGGGTTCTCGGGGAAGAAGTCACCGTAGCGCTCCATGAAGCCCTCGAAATCGGGCTCCTCACCCGCAGCACGCTGGTCGAGCATGTGGTTCAGCTCGGCCATCATGTCCTTCATGCGGCCGAGCTGTTCGGGGGTGAGGTTCTCCATCGCTCCCGCCATGCGGTTCACATAGCTCTGCATGAGCTCGGTGCGCAGTTGTTCGACGAGCTCATCGAAGGTGCGGCGGGCCTCGTCGCTGGAGAAGTCGTAGGACTGCAGGTCGCGCACCATGCCGGCGAGGTCGGGCGACAACATGTCGAGGTTCATCCGGCGCTCGGCGTTGGCCGACTCGGTCAGCTCACGCACCCGGTCGTTGCCCGACATCTGCGCTCGCTCGTCCTCTTGGTCGAGATGCTGCCGTTCGGTGTCGACCACGTCACGGAGTCGCTCGGCGATGTCGTCGTACACGCCACCGAGGTCGTAGCGGTCGAGACGCTCGCGTCGCTGTTCGCGCAGCCGCTCGAGCATGTCGCGCAGACCCTCGATCCGCGAGCCGTCGGGTGCATCGAACCCCGACTGCAGCATGCGTCGCAGGGCCGAGTTCAGGTCGCCGTGGTAGAGCAGGTCATCGGTGATCTCGCTGAAGACATCGGTGGCATCCAGCTCGAATCCTGTCTGGGTGCCGTCCCAGCGGGAGTAGCGGTGATGCCGACCGAGCGCCATGGGTCGAGGCTACCTGTCCCCTTCGCACTCGCGAGGGCCGGACACCCGCACCGCTGGCCGTCCGTGGGTCAGTTGGGCTCGTCGAGGGTGAGGGGCGGTCCGAGCAGCTCCGCGTCGTGGGCGGCGGCGTTGCGCGCCATGGCCTCCCGATCGGGCCCACCGGGCGCCGTGAGCAGCGGGCCGGCGACGCGCTGCAGGTCGGGGAACCGGCCCCCCGACAGGCTCACGCCCACCAGGCGCGCCGTCTCGCTCTCGACGATGTAGGCGTGTGGCACCCCTGAAGGGATGTGCAAGGCGTCGCCGGGGCCGAGGACGTACGTCTCGCCGCCAGCCACCATCCTGACCCGCCCCTCGAGCACCAGTTCCCACGAGGCCCACGGGTGCCGGTGCAACGGCGGCCCGTCGCCTCGTCCGCCGAGCTCCTCGTAGATGTCGGGCGCGCCGTCGCTCCCGTCCGCCAGGAAGCGGAAGCCATTGGTGGCCGAGCGCCAGAGCCACGACGCCTCGGCAGCCGGCATCAGGACCGCGTGCTCGCCATCGGATGGCGCATCGCTGACCTGACCCGCATCCTCGCCACCCGCTGAAGCCATCAGCGTCCCTCCCTGGACCTCGAGGAACACTACTGCGCCTGCCCGGTGACCTGCCGCTACCCTGCGCGCATGACCGAGCCCGACGGGCAGCGGGACGCCGGCCACCGCGGGGATCCCTGGTGGCACGGGGCCGTGATCTACCAGATCTATCCACGCTCGTTCGCCGACTCGAACGGCGACGGGGTGGGCGACCTCCCTGGCATCCGACGCCGCCTCGAGCACGTGGCCTCGCTCGGGGTGGACGCCATCTGGCTCTCCCCCTTCTACCGCTCCCCCATGGCCGACTTCGGCTACGACGTGGCCGACCACTGCGACGTGGACCCGGTGTTCGGCACCCTCGAGGACGCCCGAGGCCTCATCGACGATGCCCACCGACTGGGCCTGGCGGTGCTGGTCGACTTCGTCCCCAACCACACGTCGGACCAGCATCCCTGGTTCGTCGCCTCACGGTCGTCGCGCTCGAACCCGATGCGGCACTGGTACACCTGGCGCGACGCCGGCCGCGGGCCCAACGGCGTGCCCAACAACTGGCGGGCTGCCTTCACCGGCGAGGCCGCCTGGGTGCGCGACGACACCGGCCAGCTCCGGCCCCGCTGGGGTCTCGAGGCCACCGATCAGTCCACCAGCGCCTGGACGTGGGACGAGGCCACCGGCCAGTTCTACCTGCACACGTTCCTGCCCCAGCAGCCGGACCTGGACTGGCGCAACCCCGAGGTGGTGGCCGCCCAACACGACGTGCTGTGCTTCTGGCTGGATGCCGGGGTCGACGGCTTCCGGGTGGACGCAATCATCACCATCGGCAAACCCGAGGGCCTCCCTGACGCCGATCCCGACCTGGCCCTCATCCCCGAGGCAGGACTCACCGACGAGGAGTTCGCCCGGAGCCAGGTACGCGACCTGCGCGCCCTGGTCGACGCCTACCGCCCGGACCGCATCCTGTTGGGCGAGGTGGGCGGCATCGACGCCTCGGCCATCCGTCGCTACGTGGCCCACGACGGGTTCCACCTGGCGTTCGACTTCCCACCGATGTTCGATCGGTGGCGAGCCGATCGGTGGCGTCGCCACATCGACGAGGCCGAGGCGGCCCACGTCGACGGCGAGTGGCCCACCTGGGTGCTGTCCAACCACGACACGCCTCGCCACGCCGACCGCTTCGGGAGCGAGGCCCGCGCCCGCGCCGCAGCCGTGCTGCTGGTCGGCCTGCGGGGCTGCGTGGTGCTCTACGCCGGCGAGGAACTCGGGTTGGTCGATGCGGAGATCGCGCCGGACGATCGGCTGGACCCCGGCGGGCGCGACGGCTGCCGGGCGCCCCTGCCGTGGACCGACGCCGCCGACCACGGCTGGCCACCACAGGCGTGGCTCCCGTTCCCGGCCAATGCCGAAACGCGCAACGTCGAACGCCTCGAGGCCGATCCGTCGTCGATCCTCCACTTGTACCGCCGCCTGCTCGCTGCTCGGCGGTCCAGCCCGGCGTTGCGCTCGGGCTCGTTCACGTGGCTGGCCGACCAACCCGAGGGGGTGCTGGCCTGGCTGCGCACCGTCGACCCGGGGTCAGCCGACCCGGAGCCGTCGAGTCGCGACGCCGATCGTCTGGTGACGGTCAACTTCACCGAGTCCCCGGCGGTGGTGACGACGCCGTCGGGGAACTGGGTGCTCGTGGCCAGCGGCGACGGCGACGGGAGCGAGGTCGACCAGCCGTGGGACGGCCGCCTCGGCCCCGACGGCGCCGTCATCGCCCAACGCCGTTGAACGAGGCCACCACCCACGCTCCGTGGTGCTGCCACCACGCTCAGCGCGCGAAACTCCGGTGGTGACCGACACCGCACCGGCTCGCCTCCCCGCCACCAACCAGCTCCCCGACGACGACACCATGCTCCGGGCAGCCGTCGAGGACGCTGCGGTGGTGGCGCTGCTGCCCACCGTGGCACACCTCACCGGCGAGCACGACCTGGCGGCCGATGACCTCCGTCCCAACCCCGACAGCCTCCTCGACCCCAACGGGGGGTTGACCGAGGACCAGATCCACCGCGGCCGCCAACGAGCCTTCGAGGCACTGGTCCGCTGGCGCGACCGAGGCTGTCCTGCCCCCGAACCGCTCGACAGCACGATCGAGCGACAGCTGTTCGCCTTCATGGTGGGCGACGCCAACGTCGACGCCTACCACGAGCTGTTGGCCGAGGAGTTGGCCCTCGACGGGCAGGACCGGCGCGCCCCCTCGTGGCACGTCGACGACGTGGCGGCGCCGACCACGTTGCGGGTCGGCATCATCGGCGCCGGGATGTCGGGCGTGCTGGCCGCCCATCGACTGCGCCAGGCCGGCGTGGACGTGGTGGTGTGGGACAAGAACCCCGACGTGGGCGGCACCTGGTTCGACAACACCTATCCCGGGTGCCGGGTCGACGTGCCCAACCATCTCTACAGCTACTCCTTCGCCCAGCGGCAGTGGGACCAGCACTTCTCCACCCAGCCCGAGCTGCTGCAGTACTTCCGTGACGTGGCCGACGAGACCGGGGTGCGCCCGCTCGTCCGCTTCGGGACCGAGGTGCGCGAGGCCACCTGGGACGACGACACCCACGAGTGGCGCGTGCTGGTGGCCAGCACCGACAGTGATGACCCCACCGAGGAGCGGGTCAATGTGCTCATCAGCGCGGTGGGCCAACTCAACCGCCCGTCGTTCCCGGCCATGGAGGGTCGGGACGACTTCGCCGGCGCAAGCTTCCACTCCGCCGCGTGGGACCACGATGTGTCGCTCGACGGTGCCCGTGTGGGGGTCATCGGCACCGGAGCCAGCGCCGTGCAGTTCATCCCGCACCTGGCCGAGGTGGCCGCCGAGGTCACCGTGTTCCAGCGCACCCCCAACTGGCTGGTGCCCACCGAGGACTACCACGACGAGGTCAGCGCCCCGCTGCACTGGTTGGGCGAGCACCTGCCCAGCTACGCCCACTGGTACCGACTGTGGCTGTTCTGGCGCCTGCACGAAGGGCTGCTGGTGGCCGCGCAGGTCGACCCGGACTGGGAACCTCAGGAGCGCTCGGTCAGCGCCATGAACGACTTGGTGCGCGAACTGCTCACCGACTACCTGCGCCAACAGTTCGCCGACCGACCCGACCTCCTCGACGACGTCCTCCCCGACTACCCGCCAATCGCCAAGCGGGTCCTGCGCGACAACGGCAGCTGGGCGGCCGCGCTGTCGGCCGACAACGTGCGCCTGGTGACCACGCCCATCGAGCGGATCGCCCCCGAGGGCGTGGTCACCACCGACGGTGTGCGCCACGACCTCGACGTGGTGGTCTACGGCACCGGCTTCTCGGCCTCGGCCTTCCTCACGCCGATGCGGGTCACCGGCCGCGACGGACTCGACCTGCACGAGCACTGGGGTGGCGACGCCCGCGCCTACCTGGGCATGGCCGTTCCCGGCTTCCCCAACCTGTTCTGCCTCTACGGGCCGAACACCAACATCGTCATCAACGGCAGCATCATCTACTTCTCCGAGTGCGAGGTGCGCTACGTCACCGAGTGTGTGCGCTTGTTGGCCGAGCGCGGCGGCGGGTCGCTCGAGTGCCGTCCCGAAGTGCACGATGCGTTCACCGAGCGGGTCGATGCCGCCAACCGCGCCATGGTGTGGGGCGCAGCGGAGGTGCACAGCTGGTACCGCAACGAGCACGGCCGCGTGGCGCAGAACTGGCCGTTCTCACTGCTCGAGTACT
>JAFIEP010000048.1 GCA_020832495.1 Acidimicrobiia bacterium
GGTGCCCCACCCCCGGTTGGGTATCCCGGGCGCGCGGGTGTGCGCGGCCCGCTGGCCCCCCCCCCACCGGCCGCGCAGGACCGGGTCGAAGAAGGCCCGACCCCGAGGAATGGTGCCCTGGGGCATGATGGCCACCATCTCACCGGCGGCCAACGCCTCGGCCGCTTCCTTGAGCGGCTCGTCCGATCCGGTGCCCCGGTCGACGCGGATGCCCCCCATGGCCCGGGCCAGGTCACCGAGCAGGGGTGCGTCGATGACCTCCTTCTTGCCCAGGAACCGCGCCGGACGCCCGGCGCGGGCCACGGCATGGCCGATGGCCAGCGGATCGAAGTAGCTCCGATGATTGCCCGCCAGGATGGCCGGGCCCTCGTCGGGGATGTGCTCGGTGCCCTCCACGTGGATGCGGGCGAAGGGCACCAACTCGGGTCGGACCAGCGGCATGAGCAGCTTCTGGGGCTCGATGAGCCCGGCCACCTTGGGCACACCCGGGGGCACGTCGAGGTAGATGATCGGCCAGCGACGCAGCGTGGCGATGACCGCCAGGCGCGGATCGGGGTTGGCCGCAACCGGGTTCCCGACGGCACCCAGCAAGCCGGCATCGAAATAGCTGTCGGAGTAGGCCCACGAGGCCGACAGGTCGGTGTCGTGCTCGCTGGCCCAGGCCCGCACGGCGTCGAGCTTGCCCTTGCCCCACACGAACGGACCGTCGATGCGCCCGGTGTAGTGGCCGTTGCGTTCCTCGTAGCGGGTGGCGATCACCCCGTCGAGGCCCAGGCGCCGGGCCAACGGCTCGATGAGGTCTCGGGGCGTGGTGGTGGCCAGCACCACAGCGCGCCCTTCCTCGTGATGGCTGTCGATGAGGACCCGGGCGTAGGGCTGCACCTGCGCGTCGAGTTCCTCGGCCGCGGCTTCGCCGGCAGCGCGGGCGTCGTCGGCCGACCACCCGGCCGCCGCCTTGGCCATCTGCCTGGTCAGCATCATCGACGGACGGTTCTCCCCCACGAGGTTGAACAGCCCGAAGACCAGTCCCTCGCCGGGGATGGAGCGCTCGGGTAGCAGGCCCACCTCCCGGAGGTGTTTCGAGATCACCGGCCCGGAGGCTCCAGCGAGCAGGGTCCGGTCGAGGTCGAAGAACACAGCAGCGGGCATGAACGCAGGCTACCGCAGTGCAAAAAGTGAGGAGCAGGCCGGGGGGGCGGCCTGCTCCTGGGGTTTCGGTCGCTGGAGGGACAGCGGGCTCGAAACCGGCTCGAGGGGGTCAGGGGGGATGACCTCACCTCGGCGTTGTGATGATCAGTATGCCGAGCCCGAAGCGATCTGTCCAACTGTTATCCCCGATATGTGCCATCATTCACAGCGATGGACCTCCGCCAGTTGCAGACCCTGCTCGCCGTGGAGCGACACGGCTCGTTCTCCGCTGCGGCGCGAGCGCAGCACACCGTGCAGTCGAACGTGTCGGCCCACATCGCCCGCCTGGAACAGGAGCTCGACACCATCCTCGTGGACCGGTCCAGCGGGACGCTGACCGAGGAGGGCGAAGTGGTGGCCGCCCGGGCCCGCCGCATCGACAGCGAACTCGAGGCGCTGGCCGCTGATGTCTCCTCGCTCCACGCCGAGGTGTCCGGTTCGGTGCGTCTCGGCGTCATCGGCACCACGGCCCGCTGGCTCATGCCGCCGCTGCTCGAGACCCTGACCAACCGCCACCCCCAGGTCCGCGCCGTCGTGCTCGACGCCACCACCAGTTCCCTGCTGCCCCAGCTCGAGACAGGACGACTCGACCTCGCCGTGGTGAACCTCCCCCTCGACGACAGCGAACTGATCAGTGAGACGCTCTTCGTGGAGGACACCATCCTGCTGGCACCTGGGGGACATCCGTTGGCCGACCGCTCGGCGGTGCGACTGGCTGATCTCGACGGTGAGCCGCTGCTCCTCGAGCCCGAGGGCACCGCCTTCCGATCGCTGCTCGATGCCGCCGCCGAACGCCACGGCATCACCCTGCGTGCCCAGGCCGAGGTGGACGGCATGCGCCTGTTGGCCTCGCTCGCCTTCCAAGGTTTCGGCGCCACGCTGGTCCCGGCCAGCGCTGCGCCCCGATGGGTCTCGGGCGACTGGTACCGCATCCCCGTCGCCGATCTCGACCGCCGGTCGGTCGGCCTCGCCCGTCGGCGGCGAGGGTTGCTGTCGGCCCCTGCTCGGGCGCTACGCGAGGTCGTCCGTGAGGTGGTGGCCACCGAGGGTCCTCGCCAGCCCGGCATCGAGCCGCAGTTCGCCTGAACGACGTCGGACGTCGACCGACAGTACGCACGCACCTCCTGTCCCCACCAAGCGTGGGCTGGGCACCACCGACAGTGCCGACGTCGGCTCCTCGGCGGTCGAACGGCGCTCAGGGGTAACGCACGCCTGCACGGTGGAGTCCCACCGCACGTGCCGCCAGCCCCGCTGACCCTTCGCTCCGACACCGGTGCCCACCTGACCGCCGCGGTGGAGCACTGGGACGAGCGGGAGGTGGTGGTGGTCCGTCCCCGACCGACCGATGCTCCGGTCGCCCGGCCCCGCAGTGACCGCACCGGCAGCGGCGCCGATGACACCGCCAGCGCGCCTGACCCCTCGGCCACGCCGTCCGATGCAGCCATGGTGGCCGCCGCGGCCGAGCTCGCACTGCGCCGACGGGTACCACTGGTGGTGCTGCTCGACAGCGTCCGACCCGACGCCCGCCTCGAGCTCGACGCCCTCCACGGGCTCGGCCGAGCCGCACGTGCCCTGCAGCGCTGTTCGGGCGTCGTCCCCGTGCTGGCCGGCCTCTCCGGACCCCTCGTGGGTGCGCCGGCACTGCTCGGCGGCCTCGTCGACCAGCTCGTGGTGGGCCCTGATGCCGTGGCGTACGTGGCAGGACCACGCTCGGTGGCCACCTTCACCGGAGAGGTCACCTCGGCGGAGGCACTCGGGGGGGCAGCGGTGCTGGCCCGCACCAACGGGGTGGCGGCGCTGGTCACCACCGATACTGACATCGAACCGGCCCTGGCGGACCTCGTCGACCTGCTCCCCGACAACGTCGACGTCCTCCCCCCTCGCACCGTGACCGCCGATCCGCTCGACCGACCGACGCCCGAACTCGAGCGCCTGTTGCCCGAGCACCCCGGCGGCTCCTACGACGTGCGCCACCTCCTGCGGTCGATCGTCGACGACGAGGACCTCCTCGAACTGCGAGAGGGCTGGGCCTCGAACCTGGTCACGGCCCTCGGCCGCGTCGGTGGGCAGCCCATCGGTCTGGTGGCCAACCAACCGTGCTCGCTCGCCGGCACGCTCGACATCGCTGCCTCGCAGAAGGGCGCTCGGTTCGTGGCCTTCTGCGATGCCTTCAACCTCCCGATCGTCACCGTGGTCGACACCCCTGGCTTCTCGCCGGGCAAGGATCTCGAGTGGCGGGGCATGATCCGACACGGCTCGCAACTCGCCTTCGCCTACGCACGCGCCACGGTCCCGCGGGTGAGCCTCACCGTGCGGAAGTCCTACGGCGGCGCGTACATCGTGATGGACTCGAAGACGATGGGTAACGACGTGGCCTTGGCCTGGCCCACGGCGGAGATCGCCGTCATGGGCGCTCGTGGCGCCGCGCAGATCCTCCACCGCGGGGCCGACGCCGAGCGACTCGGACGCGTCGAGGCAGAGTACGAGGCCCGCCACCTCACCCCGTGGCTGGCCTGCGAACGAGGTCTCGTGGATGCCGTGATCACCCCCGACGACAGCCGATCGGCAGTGGCTGCGGCACTCGCCATGCTCGCCACCAAGCGGGAGCGACTCGCCCATCGCCCGCACAACAACATGGCCCTGTGAGGCGACCACGTCACCTGCGCCAGCCCGAGCCGCACCCCGGCCGACACGGAGCCGACACGGGAACCGGCACGCGATCCGACACGGCACCCGACACGACAGCGTCGATGAACTTCTCGTGACCGAGCGTCGCTCCCGGGACCGTCGACCACTCAGGGCCGGTAGCATGGCTGTGTCGCCAACGGCGCGGGTGCCTCATGGGCGGGTTCCAGCCGATGTACGGACCAACGCGATGTACGGACGAACGCAGAGATGGGAGCCAGCGTGGCAGAGAGCATCACGATCACCGACAACCGCACCGGCGAGTCGATCGAGGTCCCGATCGTCAACGGCGGTGTGAACGCCAGCGAGTGGTCGAAGCTGCTGCCGGGCATCTGGTTCTTCGACCCGTCGTTCTCCACCACGGCAGCGGCGGACTCGTCGATCACCGAACTCGACGGCGAAGCGGGCATCCTTCGCTACCGGGGCTACCCCATCGAGCAACTCGCCGAGCAGTCCACCTATCTCGAGGTGGCCTACCTGCTGATCCACGGCGAGCTTCCCACCGCCGAGCAGGCCGCCGCGTGGGAGCACGAGATCACGTACCACACGTTCATCCACGAGAACGTGCGCAAGCGCTTCATGGAGGGTTTCCACCACGATGCCCACCCCATGGGCATCCTCGTCTCCACCATTGCGGCGCTGAGCACCTTCTATCCGGACGCCAAGGACATCTTCAACCCCGACTCCCGCCACAAGCAGATCATCCGGCTCATCGCCAAGATGCCCACCATCGCCGCTGGCGCCCATCGCCACTCGGTGGGTATGCCGTTCATCTATCCGGACAACAACTTGGACTTCTGTTCCAACTTCTTGTCCATGATGTGGAAGGTGGCCGAACCGCACTACGACCCCGATCCCGTGCTGGCCCGGGCGCTCGAGGTGCTGTTCATCCTCCACGCCGACCACGAGCAGAACTGCTCGACCACCGCCATGCGGGTGGTCGGTTCTGCCCACGCCGACCCGTACTCCTGCACCGCCGCGGCCACCACCGCCCTCTACGGGCCGCGCCACGGCGGGGCCAACGAGGCGGTGATCCGCATGCTGACCGAAATCGGCACCATGGATGCTGTGGAGCCGTACATCGCCGAGGTCAAGGCGGGGCGCACTCGCCTCCAGGGCTTCGGACACCGCGTGTATCGCAACTACGACCCTCGGGCCACCATCATCAAGCGCACCGCGGACGAGGTGTTCACAGTCACCGGCAAGAACCCGCTGCTCGACATCGCCCTCAAGCTCGAAGAAGTGGCCCTCGCCGACGACTACTTCATCAGCCGCAAGCTGTACCCGAACGTCGACTTCTACTCGGGGCTGATCTACCAGGCGATGGGGTTTCCCACGTCGATGTTCCCGGTGCTCTTCGCCATTCCCCGCACCGCCGGGTGGTTGTCGCACTGGCAGGAGCTCCTCGATCGCGACGCCCGCATCGCCCGGCCCCGCCAGCTCTACGACGGCGCCCCCCAGCGGGACTACATCCCCATCAGCGAACGCAGCTGACCCTCAGCCGGACGGCCGGGGCGCGCCGGTGTCGCCGGCACCTCCGCCGGCCCCTCAATCGGGCGACGTCGGGGGCGACAAGTCCTCCGACGACGTCACCCGCCGACGACGACCTGCGGTCATCGACCGCCTCCCCCGCCGTCCGAACGTCCAGCGGCCGACGGGGCGGTCGATGCGTCCGGCCAGCATGGCCAAGGCGATCACCACCATCACCGCCACCAGCACGACGAAGAACATGGTGAGTCCCATGAAGACCGCCTACCCGGCTTCGGCACCCGGCAGACCGCTGAGCTGAACTCGCAGTGTGGTCACCACCACCCGGTGCCACCGCAACCCCGGTACCATCAACCCATGGCGGCGCCCCAGGCGGCTGACAGCCGCATGACGATCGACGAGTTGGCCCGGGTGGGCGGCACCACCGCGCGCAACGTCAGGGCCTATCAGGAGCGCGGGCTCCTCTCACCTCCGGAGAAGGTCGGGCGCACCGGCTACTACGACGAGCACCACCTCGAACGGCTCCAGCTCATCACCCGACTCCTCGAACGTGGGTTCACGCTGGCCGCCATCGGTGAACTGCTCGACGCCTGGGACCAGGGCGACACGCTCGGCGGTGTCCTCGGATTCGAACAAGCCCTCGCGCGCCCCTATGCCCTGGAAGGACCCACCGAGGTCACCGGCGAGTGGTTGACCGCTCGTTTCGCAGCCGACGAGGACGCCAACCCCGGCCTGCTCGACCGGTCACTCGACATCGGCCTGCTGCGGAGCGAGCCCGACGGGCGACTGGTCGCCCCCAGCCTGCGTCTGTTGGAACTGGCCGCCGATCTGGTCGAGGCGGGCATCCCCCTCGAGGCGATCGTCGACGAGGCCGAGCGACTCACCGCCGACCTGGACCGCATCGCCACGCGGTTCCACAGACTGTTCGAGACGCATGTGTGGCAGCCGTTCGCCGAGCGGGGCACACCGCCCGAGGAACTCGGTGCCATGGCCCAGGCACTCGACCGGGTTCGGCCCGTCCCCGCGCAGGTCGTCGCCATCCTCCTGGCCCAGGCCATGGAACGTCAGCTCCCACTCGTCGCAGGCCACATGCTGGACCTCACCGTGCCGTCCGACGAGCAGGACACACCGGCGCCGTCGGCCGGCAGCCCGCCGGACCTGCGAAGCGCCTGACCCTCGCCGCGCCTGCTCGACAGCGCGCCGCGACCACCTCGCCCGCTGCGCCGTGGTGCGGCCCGACGGCCGCGAGCTCAGCGGCCGGCGAGGGTGACGACGATCTTGCCGACGTTGCGATTGGCTTCCATGTACTCGTGCGCCTCGCCGATGCGCTCGAGGGGGAACGTACTGTCGACGACGGGAGCGAGCACCCCTCGATCGAACAACGGCAGGATCTCGCGGGCGAAGCGTTGCGTGACCGCGATCTTCTCCTCGATGGGACGGGACCGCAGCACCGTGCCGATGATCGACGCCCGCTTGGGCAAGAGTTTGCCGATCGTCACCTCGGTGCGTCCACCACCCATCACACCCACCTGGACGATGCGCCCACCGACGGCCAGCGCATCGATGTTGCGGTCGACATAGTCGCCACCCACGAGGTCCACCACCACGTCGACCCCGCGACCCGACGTGTACTGGCGGCACGCGACCACGAAGTCCTCGCTGGCGTAGTCCACGGCCACGTCCGCGCCCAGCGCACGACAGCGGTCCACCTTGGCCGCAGACGCCGTGACCACCACCGACGCGCCGAGAGCCCGGGCCAACCCGATGGCCGCCGTGCCGACGCCCGAGGCGCCGGCGTGGACCAACGCCACGCGTCCCGACGTCAACCCGCCCTGGACGACCATGGCGTCCCAGGCAGTGATGAACACCTCGGGAATCGCTGCGGCCTCGACGAAGGTCAACCCCTCGGGCACGACCATGAGCTGCCGCTCGTGCACGGCGATGCGCTCGGCATAGGCGCCACCGCCGACGATGCCCATGACACGGTCACCCACGGCCAGCGCGCTGGCACGCACGCCGCAGGTCACCACCGTGCCGGCCAACTCCATACCGGGGATCTCGGGGTCCATGGGGGGTCCGGGGTAGAGACCGCGCCGCTGCAGCAGGTCGGCCCGGTTCAGTGCCGTGGCCGCCACCTCCACGACCACCTCCTCGGGGCCCGGCTCGGGGTCGGGCACGTCGTCGGCCACCCGCAGCACGTCGGGACCACCTGGTTCGTCGATCACCACAGCACGCATGGTGCGGACCCTACCCGGCGGTCGCCACGCCCCTGGCCCACAGGTAGTCGGGCTTGCCGGTGGCCAGGCGTTGACAGCGAGGCACCACCACCCAACTGCGCGGCACCTTGTAGCCGGCGAGCTGTTCGCGGCAGCGCTCCTCCAAGCGGGCGGCGAGTTCGGTGGGGAGCGCACCTGCGGACGGGCCGTCGTGCAACGCCACGACCGCCACGACCCGCTCACCGAAGCGGTCGTCGGGAACGCCCACCACCAGGCAGTCGGCCACCGACGGATCACCCTTGACGGTGGCCTCCACTTCCTCGGGGAAAACCTTCTCGCCTCCGGTGTTGATCGAGGTGGCGCCCCGGCCCAGCACGGTGATCGAGCCGTCGGACTCCCGGCGGGCCTTGTCCCCCGGAATCGACCAGCGCACTCCGTCGATGACCGGGAACGTCCGGGCGGACCGCTCGGGGTCGTCGAGATAGCCCACCGGGACGTGCCCCCGCCGGGCCAGCCATCCCACCTCCCCCACCGGTGTCGGCACGCCCCACTCGTCGAGCACCTCGGACCGGTCGTCGCTGAGCAGTCGCACCGACCCGTCCTCGTTGCGTTGCAATCGCCCCTGACCGCCGCTCTCCGACGCACCGAAGGTGTCGAGGACGGCAACGCCGGGCAGCGATCGCTGCAACGACGCGACGACCGACGGCGACAACACGGCGCCACCGGAGGCGATGACCGCCAGGTCGAGCAGCGACCACCGGCCCGGCTCGGCGGCCAGCCGCTCGGCCATCGGCTTGGCCACCGCGTCGCCGATCACCATGGCCAACTGGATCCGCTCGTGTGCCAAGAGGTCGAGCGCATCGCCGGCGTCGAACGAGCGCGCCGTCGACACCACGGCAGTGCCACCCGAGAGCAACGCCTGCAGGGTGATCCACGAGGCGCCGCCGTGGATGAGCGGACAGAACGGCAAGCGCCGTCGGATGGGGTCGTGGCCGAGCGCCCGATCCGCCACGGCATCGGGCGTGTCGACCGCAGGAACACCCCGGCTGGGCACGCCCCGACCACCGAGTGCCGCCTGGTACAGGTCCTCGTGGCGCCACACCACACCCTTCGGCGGACCGGTGGTACCGCCGGTGAACAACACGTGCAGGTCGTCGCCCGACCGTCCCTCGACCAGGATCGGCCCGGCGCGCAGTGCCTGCGCCACCGCGGTGTGCCAGTCGCTGTCCACGGCCACCACCGCGGGCGCTTCCGACATCGCCGCCGCGGCGCGGCGGGCGCCGGCCACCAGATCGGGCTCGCTCAGCACCACCCGGAAACCGCCGAGGCCGAAGAGTTCGGCGAGCTCCGCCTCGACGTAGCGGTAGTTGACGTTGCAGGGGACGGCGCGCAGGGCGAAGCAGGCGAGCAGGGCCTCGACGTGTTCGCTGCGGTTACGGAGATGCACCCCCACTCGGTCACCGGCAGCGACCCCGAGCGACCGCAATCGGTGGGCGGTGGCGTGCACCCGAGCGGCGAGCGCCTCGTAGTCGAGACGAACCCCCATCTGCTCGGGATCGTCGGTGGCTCCCAGCGCAGCCTCAGATGCGCCAGCCGCCTCGATCACCGGGGCGTCGGCTGCCGGAACACACACCAGCGCCGGACGGTCCCTCACCGCCTCCGCCACGGTGAAAAACAGGTCCGCCAGGTTGAACGTCGCCACGACGGCAGCGTACCGAGCCTCACCTGGCCCGAACAGCGACGGCGAGCAGTGCCCTCGGCGGCCGACTATCGTTGTCCAGCGAGGGCGCGGCGTCGCGACGCCGCAAGATAATAAGGGCGACACACCACGGGCGCCCCCCCACGGGCGCCACACTGGTCGCCGCCCGCCGGGCGAGGCACTGATGGACGGGAGATGGCGGTGCGGGCAC
>JAFIEP010000121.1 GCA_020832495.1 Acidimicrobiia bacterium
CACGGCGCGCCTCGGCCCACGAGCGCATCTCGGCAGCTTCTCCTGGGTGCGTGCCCTCGAGCAGCGCGGCGGCGCGAGGTAGCACCCAGGCGGCGACCCCGGTGTTGAACGTGGATTCGCCGCGGCGGCGGAACTGTGCCCGGTCGGGGACCATGGCCGAGATCGGGTCGCTCCAGTCGCCCGAGCCGACGCGGACCAGCCCGCGATCACCCACCCCGATGCGCTCGGCCAGGTCAGGCCAGGCCAGCAACGCACGCTGGCGTACCGTCGAGGAGTGCACCTGCTCACCGCCCGCCCGGCGACACCAGAACGGCATCACCGCGTCCAGGAATGCCTCGTCGCCGGTGGCCCACGCGCACTCGGTGAGGGCCCACATCAAGAAGAGGCCGAGGTCGGTGGGGGCGGCGTGGATCCCTCCCGAGGTGCACATCCCTCGACCGCAGTGCGCGTAGTGCATCACGCCGCTCGAGGAGATCATCCTCATCATGGTCACGAGCAGGTCACGAGCAGGTCACGTGCTGCGGGCGGGTCGATGAACGACAAGGGCACGGCCGAGATGGCGTAGTCGCGCGGCGCGCCTTGCAGGCCGTGCACGAAACCGTAGGCCGACCCGTGCGAGACGTAGCTGGTGCCGAAGTGGTCGTCGTGTTGCCGAGCCGCAACGAGCTGCACAGCGTGCAAGCAGGTTTCGCGTTCGGTGGAGGCGGGCAGTACCGATGCGGCGTCAGCGCCAGCAGGCTTGTCGACGGGTTCGTCGTGTGGCCGGCTCGACAGGTCGAGCGAGACGAGCGATGACCACCGCACCAGCTCCGTCGCCGGATCGCAGCTTGTGAACTGACGGAACAACCTCGGGAGTTCTCGGACCCGGTCGGCCAGCACCACTGCGAAGCTCAGCTCGATTCGCTCGGCCTCGGGCACCGCCACCGAGACACTGGACTCCTCGGGGTCGCCGAACGCGTCGACGTGACAAGCCGAGGTGCCTGGCCGCACACCGGCGACCGGGGCGCCTGCGCCGGGTCGGATCCCGGCGATGTCGTCACCAGCAGCGACGTGCGGGGCCGAGCCTTCGACGGCGGTGTCGGTCCCCAACATCGTGCCGTCGGCCCGACCACCCAGGCAGCCGATGACCAGCCATGGCAATCGACGGTCGATCCACGCCGGGGCGGCGGCGGCGTCCGTGTGAGCCACGGTCACCGAGGGGGATGGACCAGGGCGGCCCGGCCGGGCCAGACCACCGGCGAGCGGTACAAGCCACGGGACGCCAGGCGTCTCACGAGATCGGTCGCCTGCCGCGAGGCGGCGGACGTGGCGTAAGTGGCTCGCCACGCCAAGGCCTCCCGACCTCGGTAGCCGACCGGCGGCCTGCGATACCAGGACATGAGGCCCCCGACGAGGAGGTGGAAGGGCTCGACCGGTCAGCGTTCCTCCCACCACAGCGGTCGTTGCTGTCTCGTGCCAATGCCACCATGCTGCTCCGTGGGGGTCTCCGGCATGGCGGTTCGTTCGAGTCGCACGTCGATGCGCAGCCCCGGCAGGTCGCCGAAGGGTGCAATCACCCGGCCCCCGCATCGCCAACCCTCGGCGGCCGTCTCCCACTCGACGGTGGACGGACCCCAACGAACGGCCATCGACGACGTGGTTGGCAGATCGCGCAGCGAGCCGCGCGCTCCGCCGAGGCCCCACTCGAGAACCCGTGGGCTGGCGACCGTGCGGGTACCACGTTCAAGCCTGCGGATCCCCGGCAGACGCCGCCCGTGCTCGGCGGAGCTGCAACAACACGGGGAAGCCCCAGCAGAGCGTGGCTGTGGCCCACGGGCGCACCGGGAGCTGCGCTCGGCGAGCCAGGCGGGTGGCCACCACTGCCTCGGCGACGTGGACGGCCACGGTGGCGCCGAGCAGCGCTCGAACCGCCGATCGTGGCACGACCCGGCCGAGGCCGGGTTCCGCCCGCTCCCAGGCCCGATCCGAGGTGGAGAGCACCACCATGGCGGCGATCCCACCGCCGGCTCCGAGCCGCCACAGTAGCGGCGGCCTCGGGTCGCTCACCGCGTTGGTCGGCGAGTTGGTCGCCGAGTTCGTCGCCGAGCTGGTCGGCGGGATGTCGGCCGGAGGGGCGGAGGACGAGACGGCGGAGGACGAGGCAGGCTGGTGGTTCATGAGGTGCTCACGGGGTGGTGGTCCGGACCACGTCGTCGAGGGTGATGTGCTCCTCGGGTGCGGCATCCCGGTAGCGCTGCACGACCGCGCGTTGCAGCGCCAGCGTGTCGGGGTCGGTCTGGCGGTCGATGAACAGCTCGGTCTCGAGCGACAGCCCGGCTTCGAGCGGGAGATCGCGCCCGTCGATGAGGGCGCGCTTCGCTCCCAGGATGGCGCCCCGAGGGAGCTGCGCCATCGGTCGCACACGGGTCAGCACCATGTCGAGGAACCCATTGTCGTCGAACACCTCGTTCACCAGACCGATCTGGGATGCTTCGGTGGCATCGACGCGACGTCCGGTGAGGATCATTTCCGCAGCACGGCCGGGACCGATGAGGCGAGGGAGTCGTTGGGTGCCGCCGGCACCGGGGATGATGCCGACTGCCACCTCGGGTTGGGCGAAGTGCGCGGAGCGGGCAGCGAACCGCATGGTGCAGGCCAACGCCAGCTCGCAGCCGCCGCCCCACGCCTGCCCGTTCACTGCCGCCACGACGGGCTGGGGCATGGCCTCGATCAGTGCGAAGGCGCGCGCCCACGCCCCCGGGTCGCCTTCCACCGGCCGGCCTTCGCCCAGGGCGGCGAGATCCTCCAGATCGGCATGGGCCACGAAGTAGTCGGGTAGCCCTCCGGTGATGACCACGACGGCCACGGTGGGGTCGGCGGCGAGGTCGGAGAGCAGATCCTCGAGCTGCGACATGGCCGCCATCGACATCAGGTTGCGGGGTGGCCGCCGGTAGGTGATGACGCACACCCCGTCGTCATCGACTCGCTCGAAGGGGCTCATGATCGGAAGCGTAGGAGCTGTGGCGGCGGCGCGCCGGGGAGTCTGTGGGTGTTCAGATCCGGACGCGCTCGCCGTGGTCGCGCACCACGGCGTCCCAGTCGAATCGGTCGTGCAGGCGCCGGCGCAGCCCGTCGGCGCCCGCCGGCTCGCCGTGGACGATCGACACCCCGCTCGGCGTCAGATCGGATCGCTCCAACCAGTCGCACAGCTCGGCGTAGTCGGCGTGGGCGGAGAGACCGTCGAGCACGTGCACCGACGCCCGTACCGGGACGTACCGTCCGAAGATCTTCACCTCGCCCGCTCCACCGACCAGGCTGGCCCCGCGGGTGCCGGCGGCCTGGTACCCGCTGAACACCACGGCGTTGCGCTCGTCGGGGAGCAGCCGCTCGAGGTGGTGTAGCACCCGGCCGCCGCTGGCCATGCCGCTCGCCGAGAGGATCACCTGCGGTCGCTCTCGCCGTGCCAGTGCTCGCGACGAGTCGGGATCCCCGCACAGCTGTACGCCGTGGAACATGCGCTGGAGCGTGCTGTCGGGCAGGTGATGGTGATCACGATGGGCGACGAGGACCTCGCTGGCGGCAATGGCCATCGGGCTGTCGAGGGCGACGTCGACCCCCTCGAGACCGCCCTTGTCTCGCAGTTCGGCCAGTACGTGGAGGAGGAGCTGTGCACGACCCACGGCGAAGGTGGGGACGACAACCGATCCGCCCTTTTCGACGGTGGCCCTGATCACCGAGCCGAGCAACTCGGCCGGGTCGGTCGCCGGATGACGACGGTCCCCGTAGGTGGACTCGGTGACGAGATGGTCACACGCGGGCATCGGCTCGGGGGATCCGAGTAGCGGGTCGTCGGGTCGACCGACGTCGCCGGTGAAGCCGACCGAGCCGGTGGCACCGGCCACGTGGACCGTGGCGGCACCGATGATGTGCCCTACGGGGTTGAACGTGCACGAGAACCCGGCTGTCGGTTCGAAGGCTGTCCCGAACGCCGCCGTTCTCAGCAGCGACAGGGCTCGTCGAGCGTCGGTGGCATCGAACAGTGGGAGGGCGGGATGGTGGCGGCTGGATCCGCGCCGGTTGGCCGTGGCGGCGTCCTCTTCTTGGAGGTGGGCGGAGTCGGGGAGGAGGATCTCGCACAGGTCGGCCGTCCCCGGGGTACACCACACGGGGCCGGTGAAGCCCTCGCGTACGAGTCGGGGCAGCCAGCCCGAGTGGTCGATGTGGGCGTGGGTGAGCACCACGGCGTCGATCTCCTCGGCGGGGACCTCGAAGGGTCGCCAGTTGCGTCGACGCAGCGACTTGATGCCCTGGAACAACCCACAGTCCACGAGCAGGCGCCGTCCGTCCTGCTCGAGGAGGAACCGCGAGCCGGTGACAGTGCCGGCCGCTCCGAGGAAGGTGAGATGCATCGGTGCATCCTCCCACGCCCGAGCGACGACCGGACGCGGTCGGTGACCTGTGCCGACAGCTCGGGGCGAACGACGCTTGTGAGCGGCGGCGGCGGACCGCTGCCCTCGGGCGATCCATGATGGGGACATGACTGATTCGCTCGATCCACCGTCGGGCGGTCCACTGGATCGCCCGTCGGATCGCCCGTGGGATCGCCTGTCGGATCGCCCGCCATCGGCGGGGGCGGGGAGCGACACCACCGGCGCCGGCACGACGTCGGGGCAGCCGACCGGGGAACTGACGGTGATGACCTTCAACATTCGCACCGCCGCCGCACCGGACCTGCTGCATCCGTGGGTCCGAAGGCGCCGTGCGGTGGCCGACGTGGTCGACGCCTGCACACCCGACGTGGTGGCGTTGCAGGAACCGACGGGCGCGCAACTGAGATGGCTGACCGGAGAGTGGCCGGCACTCGAGGTGCACAGCGAAGGTCGCCGAGGTGAGGGGAAGGGCGAGCGAGGTGCGCTCGCCGTGCGCTCGGGGGCGGTGGTGGTGGACGAGATAGAACCCCGGTGGTTCTCCGACACCCCGATGGTGGCCGGCTCACGATCGTGGGGAAACCGGTTGCCGCGCTTCGCGTTGGTGGCTCATTGTCGGTGTCCCGACGGTCGTCTCGGCGTCGAGCCGTTCCTCGTCGTCGGCCTCCATCTCGATCACCTCTCGGGACGCAGCCGACGCCGCAGCACCGAAGCGCTCGTGGCGTGGTTGGCAGACAGCGGCGTCCGGTCGTGGATCATCATGGGTGACTTCAACACCACTCCCGACGACGCTGCGTTGACGCCGTTGTGGGAAGCGGGACTGATCGACGTGTTGGCCGACCTCCCGGCGAGCGGGTCGGGCGCGGGCACCATGCACGGCTTCCGCGGCCATGACCGCGGTCGCCGGATCGACCACGTGGTGGTCAGCGCCGACTGGGTCGTTCAGTCGGCCCGTGTGGTCCGTGAGCGGTCTGGTGGCCGCCTGGCTTCTGACCACTGGCCGGTGATGGCCCGCCTCCGTCGCGACCCGACCCCGTGACCGACGCTGGCCGATGACTCGCGCCCTGGTCGCAGGCTGGTCGAGTGTGGCTTGGTGCCTGGCGGGTGGTGCCCGGCGGGTGGTGCCGGGCGGGTGGCTCGTCGGCCGTTAGGCTCGTGGGAGGTGCAGCTACCTGCCGGCGGTGCGTCGACCGGCAGTGGAGGTGATTCCCATGAGCGACTCGTCCCGCGGGCCGGGTTGGTGGCAGGCGTCCGACGGGCGGTGGTACCCGCCCGAACAACACCCGAACGCCGCCGGGTCGAGTGGCGAGGGCACACCGGCTGCTCCCGCCGGCGGACCGGCACCGGGACCGACGCCGGGACCGACACCGGCACCGACACCGGGACCGACACCGGCACCGGTGGCCACGACTGCCGGTTCTCCAGCCGGTTCTCCAGCCGGCGGAGGTGGCGGTGGAGCTGGTCGGACGGTTGCGGTCGTGGTGGGAGCGGTCGTGGTCGTCGGCTTGCTCGTCGGGGCCGGCTGGTTCGTTCTCACCCAACTGGGCGACGACGAGGCAGTGGCCGAAGAGGTGCTGCTCGAGCCGGCTGGTGACCCGGGCCCGGATCCGTTCTACGAGTCCTTGGCCGTGGTCACACCCGACGACGCCGACGACGTCGACCGCCTCATCACCGACGGCCCGCCCGAGGCGGAGATGGACGGGCCACTCCCTTCGGAGGAAGAATCGGAGGAAGAAGTAGATGCTCAGCGCGACCCCGACGACGAAGAGGAGGGGGCAGCCGCCGGAACCGCTGTGGCGGATCTGCGACGCATCGATGGTGCCGCCGTCGGACTGTACGGCGGCACCCAGTCAGCCACTTCGTGTGACGTCGACCAGCTCGGCGCCTTCCTCGCCGCTGAGCCCGACAAGGCGGCCGCCTGGGCCGGGGCCCTCGGGCTCGAGGTCGACCGCGTCGACGAGTACCTCGACCGTTTGACGCCTGCGTTGCTCACCACCGATACGAGAGTCGTCAACCATGGCTTCGCCAATGGCGTGGCCACACCACGTGAGGCCGTCCTCCAGCGTGGAACGGCGGTGCTCGTGGACTGGCGGGGGGTCCCGCGGGTCAACTGCTCGTGTGGCAATCCGCTCCTCGAACCGGTGGTCACCGGCGTCGAGGTCGACTTCGTCGGTTCGTCGTGGCCGGCGTTCGAACCGGATCGGGTGGCCGTCATCGAGGTGGCCCCCGTCGAGATCGAGGTCTTCGTGCTCGTCGACGTCGCCACCGGCGCCCTGTTCGGTCGCCCTGCCGGTACCAGTGGCGCCGAGGACCTCGACGACCCGCTCGGCCCGACGGAGCCAGCCGAACCGACCGAACCAGCCGAGCCGACCGAACCCACCGAGCCACCCACCACCACCACGGCGCCGCCGACCCCGACCGAACCACCCGCCACCGAGCAGGTCCCGGAGAACGGTCTCGGTGGACCGGAGATGAGTCTCTGTGGGGTGATCCCGGACAACATCGGCACCGATGTCGCCGTGTGGCGCAGCGGTGAGGTCTCCTGCGAGGCGGCACTCGACATCGCCAGCAGGGCCACCGAGGACAACATGGTCGTCGGTCCCGACGGCTCAATCCAGTGGGAGATCGACGAGTGGACCTGCTCGTCCCTGCTCGACAGTCCGCCCCCGGACCTGTTCGCCACCTGCACCGGCCCTGGTGGGTACCTGGAGATTCGCGAACCCTGAGTGCCAACGGTGACTGCTGTCCCGGCTGGCCGAGCTCAGGCTTCCGGATCTAGCTGTGATGCCCGGGAAGGCTGTCGTCGGAGTCGGCCGGGACCGTGGTGAGTACCTCGACCGGTTGGCCTCCGGAGCGAGTCTCGAGCACCGACCGCAGGGCGAGACCACTGTGTCGAGCCAGACGCGCATCGGCGGCCACCACGGTGGCGTCCCACCCGCTGGCGCGGACGACGGTTCCGAGACGCGCATAGAGATTGCGTAGATCGCCACTGCCGATGCGTCGCCCCCACGGCGGATTGGTCACGACAACGCCGCCGCTCGTGGGTGCCTCCCATGCAGAAACGGCACCGACCGTGAAGGCCACCTCATCGTTCACCCCCGCCCGCTGGGCGTTCGCTGTCGCCGCGGCGACTGCTCCTTCGTCCCGGTCGGTGCCCGTGATGGTCACCGCCGCTGGTCGCGCACGTGTGTCCGCCTCCCCGGTGACGCTGGCCCACGTTCCCGGCTCGAAGGACGGCCAGTGGTGGAAGGCGAAGCCCCGGCCGATCCCGGGCGGCCGATTCCCGGCGAGCAGTGCCGCCTCGATGCAGATCGTGCCCGACCCGCAGAAGGGGTCGGCGAGTGGGCGCGTACCGTCCCATCCACTGCTCAGGAGTGTGGCGGCGGCGAGTGTGGGCCGCAGCGGTGCGGCGGCCACGGCACGGCGCCAGCCCCGCCGGTGCAGCGGCTCTCCGGAGGTGTCGATGCTGAGCGTGCACCGCTCACCGGAGATGCGTACGAGGAGCAGGGGAGGCGGTACACGATCGGGTGCGTCAACGTCTGCGACGAGGGCGTCGCCGTCGTGGTCGAACAGGTCGTGATCATCGTGGTCGTGGTCGTGGTCGTGGTCGTCGCCAGGGTGGGTGCCGGGCTGTGCGTCGGGCGGTGCGTCGGGGAACGCGGGATCGTCGGCTGCCGGCCGCATTCCGGTCGCCTCGAGGAGCCGCTCGGCCACGGCTCCGGTGTGCTGCAGTGGCGAGCGCCGGCTACTGACCCGTACCCGCACCTCGTCGCCGGGGGCCAGCCACGCCGAGAGGTCGACGCGCCCCGCCCGACGCTCGAAGTCGTGCAGATTCGTGGCGTCGAACCGACCGACGCGGATCACGAGGCGCGTGGCACAGCGCGACCAGAGGTTCGCTGCGTACAACTGGCGCGTGGAGGCCCCGAACGACACGCCGCCGCGCACCCGCCGGCCGGTGGAGATGCCCATCGCCGCCAGTTCTCCGGCGGTCAGCTCCTCCAGCCCGGGTGGGCAGACGGCGAACGCGTCGTGGCGTTCGGACCTCACCCGTCGGGATGTTCGGCGAGCGCTCACGTGGCCACTCGCGTGACTCCTGGCGTGGGTTGTGGACCGCGAACCAACCGGCCCGGTGTGGCGCCGGTCCATTCGCCGTCACACATCGTCTCCGTGCCGGCGACGAAGGTGTGGCGATACCCGTCCGCTCGTTGCACGAAGCGTTTGGCGCCGGTCGGCAGGTCGTGGCGCAGCTCGGGGCGATGCAGTGTCAACCCTTCGAGATCGACCACGTTGAGATCAGCCCGCATGCCCGGGGCGAGGCGTCCGCGATCGGCCAGGCCGACGGCGTCGGCCGTGGCCGACGTCTGGCGTGCCACCAGGTGCTCGAGGGGCAGCCTCGGACCCCGCCGGCGGTCCCGGGCCCAGTGGGTGAGGAGATAGGTGGGGAATGACGCATCGCAGATCGTCCCGACGTGGGCCCCGCCGTCGGACAGCCCAGAGACCGTCCACGGCGACGACAACATGTCGTGGACACTGTCGAGGGACCCCCGGGCGTAGTTCTCGAACGGGAAGTACAAAAGTGCGTGGCCGTCATCGTCCAGCAGCAGGTCGAGCGCCACCTCGGCAGGTGAGCGAGCCTCTCGCTGGGCGCGGGCGGCGACGCTCGTGGCGGGGTCGGGCTCGTAGTCCGGTGGATCCCCCATGGGGAAGGTCTTGGCCAGGGCACGGTCCAGCCAGGCGGCCATCCCACCCTCGGGCCGTTCCGCCAGCACTCGGGCGCGCACGTCAGGATCGCGTAGCCGAGCCACCTTCCCTTCGAGGGGCAGCGATGCCAGCTCTGCCCACCCGCGGTGGAACATGAGCGGGTGCAAGGTGGCGGTGAGACCGAACAGGACGCCGATGGGACGAGCGGCAACCTGGCCGCGGATACGGGCACCGGCTTCGTTGGCGTCGGCCACCAGCTGTAGGACGCGGCGCCACTCGTCGGGACGCTCGTCCACCTCGATGAGCGAGAACGACAGCGGGCGGCCGCTTGTGGTGGCAATGCGGATGAGCAGGTCGGCTTCCTCGGGGGTGGCGAAATCGAAGTTGGCTTGCAACACCCCGATCCCGGCGGCACCGAGGGCTTCGGCGATGCCCAGCAGTTCGGGGTCGCCGGCGGTCAAGCTCGGTGTGTAGCGGCCGTCGGCGGCCCGATGCTTGACCGTGCGTGACGTGGTGAATCCGAAGGCCCCGGCCTCGACGGCCTCGACGGCCAACTCGCCCATTCGGGCGATCTCGTCAGCGGTCGGCGCTTCGGTGTGGTCTGCGCCGCGTTCGCCCATGACGTAGAACCGCAGTGCAGCGTGCGGCACCTGGGTGCCGATGTCCATCGTTCGCCCCATGCCGTCCAGCGCGTCGAGATAGCCGCCGAAGCTCTCCCAGGTGAAGTCGATGCCATCAGCCAGGGCAGTGCCCGGAATGTCCTCGACTCCTTCCATCAGGTTGATGAGGAACGGGTCCGACCCCGGTCGTACCGGAGCGAAGCCGACCGAGCAGTTGCCGAAGATGGTGGTGGTCACACCGTGCCAGGAACTGGGCGCCAGTTCTGGGTCCCAGGTGGCCTGCCCGTCGTAGTGGGTGTGGACATCCACCCAGCCGGGGAGGACCAGCGCCCCATCCGCGTCGATGGTGCGGTGGGCGCGTTCCCCGAGTCGGCCCACGGCAGTGATCGTCCCGTCGGTCACGGCCACGTCGGCCGTTCGGCGCTCCACCCCGGTGCCGTCCACCACGGTGCCGCCTCGGATGATCAGATCGTGCATGGTCGCTGTCCCCTCACCGCCCCAAGGTATCGGAGGCGGCCGAGTCGACCGCATCGTCGGTCAGGTCGTCGGTCAGGTCGTCGGTCAGGTTGTCGGTCAGGTTGTCGGAGCAGGTTGTCGGAGCAGGTCGTCGGGCCAGGCCGTTGGGCCAGGTCGTCGGCCAGGATTGGTGAGCGACGCTCAGGTTTCGGCCGACGCCCGGCTGGTGCTGGCTCTAGCATGCGATGCCATGCCTCTCCCCAGCACCGGAATGGCCGCCGACGACGTGATCAACACCCTGGTCGGCAAGCAGGGCGGTGATGTCCGTTGGAAAGACGGTCGCACGTTCGGGATGATCTACGACGGCGGCCCTGACCTCCACGACCTGCAGGAGCGGGTGGCCGCCCACTTCCTGCACGAGAACGCGTTGAACACCATGGCATTCCCCAGCCTGGGGCAGATGCAGTCGGAGTCGGTGAGCGCCGTGGCCGAGATGCTGCACGGCGACACTGCCGCCGGCTTCCTCACATCCGGCGGCACCGAGAGCATCCTGATGGCGGTGAAGGCTGCACGCGAGCGGGGCCGCAAGGAACGCAACATCACCGAGCCCAACATCGTGGTGGCAGACAACGCCCATGCCGCGTTTCACAAAGGCGCCTACTACTTCGGTCTCGAGATGCGGAAGACCCCGGTTCGCAGCGACTGGCGCGCCGACCCCGAGGCGTTCGCCGGGGCCGTGGACGACAACACCGTGCTGGTCGTGGGGTCCGCTCCCGCCTACCCGCAAGGGGTCATCGACCCCATCCCCGAGTTGGCCGCCATCGCCGCCGAGGTCGGCGCAAACTTTCACACCGACGCCTGCATGGGCGGATTCGTGCTCCCGTTCATGGAGAGCCTCGGGATGGAGGTGCCACCGTGGGACTTCCGCGTGCCAGGGGTGACGAGCATCTCCGCTGACCTGCACAAGCTGGGGTACGTACCCAAGGGAGTGTCGTGCATCCTCCACCGCGACAAGGAACTGCGTCGCTACCAGACCTTCGTGTTCGACGGCTGGCTGGGTGGCTTCTACGCCTCGCCCAACATGCAGGGGACTCGCCCCGGTCTGCCTCTCGCCTTGGCGTGGGCCACGCTGCACTTCCTTGGACGTGAGGGCTACGAGCGACTCACCGAAGCCACCATCCGGACCGCCAGGCGCATGATCGAGGGGATTCGGGCCATCGACGGTGTCGCCGTGCTCGGCGAGCCGCAGGCGCACCTCCTCGCGATGGCCACCGAACCGGGGTGGGAGGACCGAGTCGACGTCTTCAAGGTGGGCGACGCACTCGTCGAGCGTGGATGGTTCCACGACCGCCAGGCACCCCCCGATTCGTTGCACTCGACGGTGAGCGCCGGCAACGCGCCGGTGATCGAGGACTACCTGGTCGATCTGGCGGACGCAGTGGCCGAGGTCGCGGGCCAACGGGCCGACGATCGCTCCACGAACTACGCCACCCTCGAGTAGCTGCGTGACCACCGGTCGCCGGTGGTTGGTGGTTGGCGGTCAGGCGCGGCGTGTGGGGCACTGGCCGCAATTCGCCGACCGGCACCGTGTGGTGATCGTGGTTGGCGGCCGGCGAAGGCGTTCGGTGCCGTGGTCGTTGCCCTGCGTGAAGTCGCCGCCGTCGGCGGCCTCTGTTGGATCACGGGGGTCTTCAGGAGGCTGTGTCAGCGGTCGTCACGGGCAGCGCAGCGCGATGCCATTCGGGGTAGCCGTCCTCGAGTCGGCGTGCCGAACGGCCGCGTTGTTGCAACAGGCGCACCGCCTCGTCGGCGTAGACACAGTACGGACCGCGGCAGTACGCCACGATCTCGACGTCCGCTGGGAGGGAATCGATGTTTGCCGCCAGGTCGTCGATGGGGATCGAGCGGGCGCTCGTGATGTGGCCCGCCCTGTACTCAGGGGCCGGGCGCACGTCCACGACCACGACTGCGCCGGTGGCGATACGTTGGGCGAGTTCGTCGCGGCCGATCTGCTCCAGTCGGTTCCGGTCGCCGAGGTACGCAGCAGCGAGTTCGTCGAGTTCGTCGTGATGGGCGGCGGCGACGTCGCGCAGTGCTGTCCAGAGTTCGATGACGCATTCCGACGCCAGTCGGTAGTAGATCCGGGTGCCGCTCCGACGCGTCGTCACCAGTCCGGTGGTGGCGAGTACTCGGAGGTGGAACGACGTGTTGGCGACACTCTGCCCTATCTCGGTGGCGAGCTCCTCCACGTGGCGTTCGCCTTGCACCAGCACGTCGACCAACTCGGCACGCCGTCCGTTGGCCAGTGCCTTGGCGACCTCTGCAAACGCGTCGAACAGCGCGTCCTTTGTCTGCCGATCACTCACGGGTCCCGACCTCCCGAGGCGGACAACTCTGGGACAGGCGACTCTGGGACGGACGACTCTGGGACGGACGACGCTGGGACGGACGACGCTGGGACGGACGATCCTGCGCCCTGATAATCAAAGACATACTTGATAATGTAGCAGGTGATCCCAAGGCGGGGTCCCCACCTCCGGGTAGCGCGTTGGGGTCGCCTGCTGGTCAGCGGGCTCGGGTGGCGCTCGCCGGGCCGGTTGCTGGTGCGGAGCACTCCGGTGCGTCGGTGTGCGCGGGTGGGGGCGACGGCTGTGGGGTCAGGGTGGTGGTTGTGGTGGGGGTCGTTGGTGGTTGCGTGCTCGGTTGTGGGGGCCGCAGAGGAGGCGGCCGTTGTCTTGGGTGGTGGGGCCGCCGTGGGACCAGGGGGTGATGTGGTCGACGTGGCAGCGGTGGGCGGGTTCGTTGCAGGTGGGGTGGGTGCAGTGGCGGTCGCGGATTTCGATGGCGCGGCGGGTGGCGCCGGTGAAGTAGCGGGTGCGGTGGCTGATGTCGATGATGCGGGAGTTGGGGGCGATGACGCAGCGTTCGATGTCGGCGTTGTCGAGGAGGTGTGCGAGTTGGGTGAGGGTGAGGGGGGTGCCGTTGGCGAGTTCGGCGATGCGGCGGGCCCATTCGCTGCGGCGTTGGTCGTCGTCGCGGTGGGTGGCGGTGGTGGGGTCGTTGGCGGCGGCCGCGCTCGTGGGTTCGGTGTCGGCCGCGCTGGTGTCGGTTGCGCTGGTGTCGGCGGGCGCGTCGCTCGCTGTGGTGTCGTGATCGCTGGCGCCGGCGCTGGCGTCTGCGGCGCTGGTGTTGGTGGGGGTGGCTGGGTTGCTGGTGGGGGTGTTGGTGGTGCGTTGGTTGCGGAGGTTGGTGGCGCGGGTGAAGGTGGCGAGGTCGACGAGGACGGAGATGAGGGGTGCGGTGGCGGCGTTGGGTTGGGCTGCGGCGGAGCGTTCGGCCATGAGGCGGAGGGCGTCGGCGCGGCGTTGGCTGGCGGTGCGTTGCAGGTGCGCAGCGGTGGTGTCGTCGCCGTGGATGGCGCGGGCGTCGGCCCAGTCGGTTTCGAAGAGTTGTTGTTCGATGCGTTCGATTTCGGCGATGACGGCGGTGCCGCCGACGGCTTCGAGGCGCGCAATGATTTCGGTGTTGCCGTGTCGGTCACTGGTCCATGTGACGCTGCGCCGCTGGTGGTCTCGTTGTTCGCGTTCGGTGGGGTTGGTGTCAGACAGTTCGTCCTCGGCGCAGGATTCCCAGTGGCGAGCGGCGCGTTCGAAGCTTTCACCGTCGAGGGTGCGGGCTGCGCCCACGAGGATGTGTTCGTCGCGGTCGAACAGTTCCGCGGCGCGTCCGGTGCGCAGGCGGGCCAGTCGTTCGGCGGCTTCGTCGGTGATGTCACCGGCTTGCCACGCAGCGGAGGTGGCGGCCATGTCACGCAGCCGCCGGGCCAGGCGCGCCAGGCGTCGGGCAGCCTGGGGGGTGACGCCGCTGCGGCGGGTGTACTCGTCGGCGACGCTGCGCGCCCCGCCAGTGCACCACTCGCCGGAGAGTTCCCACGCGCCGATCAGCGCCTGATGCGCCCACCGCAGCCGTGACAGTTCAGAACCCACCGCCACTGCGGCGTCGCCCACCACCGAGTCGGG
>JAFIEP010000127.1 GCA_020832495.1 Acidimicrobiia bacterium
GTGCCGGTACGATGGTCTCGTGGTGACGCTGGGTACGACGGGTGACGACGACTGGATCGATGTCGCCCACGACCCCTTGCCCGTGGGTGAGCTGTCGAGTTGGGCCGCCCACCCGTCGTGTGGCGCGGTGGTGGTCTTCACCGGCACGTCCCGTGATCACGCCGGCGACCGCACCGGTGTGCGGCTGCTGCGCTACGAGGCCTACACCGAACACGTGGTGACCAGGCTCACCGCCGTGGTGGAGGCCCTGCGCTCGCGCTGGCCCACCGTGGGCCGGGTGGCGGTGCTCCACCGCCTCGGCGACGTCCCGCTCACCGAGGCGTCGGTGGCCGTGGCCGTGTCCGCTCCCCACCGCGACGAGGCCTTCGCCGCCGCCCGGTTCGGCATCGACACCCTGAAGGACACCGTGCCCATCTGGAAACAAGAGGTCTTCGACGACGGCGAGGCGTGGGCGTTGTCCGCCGCGCCCATCGGCGAGCTGCCCGACGCCCCGTCCGGCAGGGGCGTGACCCGGTGAACAACGCCATCTTCCTCCTCGCGGCGGTGGGGGCATCGATCCTCGGCTCGCTGGTGCTCTGGTTGCGTCAGCGCAAACCACGAACGGTGATGAGCAGCATCGAGGAGTTCCAACAGGAGATGGACGCCCTCAAGAGCGATCGCCCCGGTGTGACCCCACGGCCGAGCGCTCGCCGGGGTGATCGTCGCGGCAGTTCGCACGACGATCGCCCCGCCGAGGGCGACGGCCGTTCGCACGACGAGCGACGCGCCGACTAGGACCTCTCTGTGGCCCGCGACCTCGCCATCGATCTCGGCACTGCCAACACGCTGGTCTACGCGCGCGGCGACGGCATCGTGTTGAACGAGCCGTCGGTGATCGCGCTGAACTCCCGAACCCAGGACGTGTTGGCCATGGGTCACGAGGCCTGGCAGATGATCGGCCGGACCCCGTCGTACATCGTGGCCGTCCGGCCGCTGCGCAAGGGGGCCATCACCGACTTCGAGATCACCCAGGAGATGATCCGCCTCCTGCTCAAGCGGGTGGGGGTCAACCGCTTCAACCGCCCGCGGGTGGTGATCTGCGTGCCGTCGGCCATCACCGCCGTCGAGAAGCGGGCGGTCACCGAGGCTGCTCGGCGAGCCGGGGCAGCCGACGCGCAACTCATCGAACAGCCCATGGCGGCGGCCATCGGAGCAGGACTGCCCATCGCCGAGCCGCTCGGCAACATGGTGGTCGACATCGGTGGCGGCACCTCCGAAGTGGCCCTCATCTCGTTGGGTGGGGTGGTGGCGCTCGAGGCGGTCCGCATCGGATCATTCGACATCGATGCCTCCATCCAGACCTACATCCGTCGGGAGTACGGCATCGCCATCGGCGAACGCACGGCCGAGGAGATCAAGGTCACCATCGGCTCGGCCTGGCCCACCGAGCACGAGTACGCCGCCGAGGTGCGTGGCCGTGAACTCATGAGTGGCCTCCCAAAGACCGTGGTGCTCTCCGCCGAGGAGATGCGTGAGGCCATCGACGAGCAGGTCTCGGTCATGGTCGACGCCGTGATCGCCTGCCTGGGCCAGGCACCGCCGGAGTTGGCCCAGGACCTCATTGCCCAGGGCATCCACCTGGTGGGTGGCGGCGGCATGCTGCGAGGGCTGGACCTACGGCTCGAGACCGAGACCGAGATCCCCGTGCACCTCGTCGACGCGCCGCTCGAGTGCGTCGTGCTCGGCGCCGGCCACTGCATCGAGCACTACGAGCGCCTCAAGGACATGTTCATGGCCTGATCAGGTCGTGGCCCGACCCCCGTCACGGCGTGGTGTCGGAAGGTTCCGCTGGCTCGTCGTCGACGAGGAGGGCGGCGGCGTCGCGCACTTGCCAGTCCCGGTCGTCAGCGGCAACGCGGAGGGCGTCGTCCACACCGGGTCGGCCCAGGTGGGGGGCCAGGGCCAGCACCGCCCGTCGTCGCACGGCTGGCTTGTCGGCGGTGGCGGCCAGGATGGCATCGAGGCCGTCCGGGTGCTGGGTCGCCCCCAGCGCAGCTACCGCCGCCTCCCGACAGAGCGGGTCGTGGTGTGCGGTGGCGAGCCGCCGCAGCACCTCGACCGCCGGGCGCACGACCTCTGGGGGGAGGTCACGGTCCCCACCGAGCCGCTCGCCGAGCGCCCAGGCGGCGGTCTCGGCCACCTCGGCGTCGGGGTCGTCGGCCAGCCGCAGCAGCAGGGCGGTCCCGGGCTGGTCCCCTTCGTTGCTGTCGGGTGCACACTGCGGGTCGGCCAACACCTCCGCCGCCCTGGCTCGCACCAGCGGTGACGGGTCGTCGGCTGCCGCAGTGAACTGATCGGGGTGCAGCACGCCCAAGCGGGCCAACGCGCCGAGTGCCACCGCTCGGGTGCCGTCGTCGGCGTCGCCCAGCAACTCGATCGCCGTGGTCTCGTCATCGGTGTGGCCCGCCAGCACGGCCCGGCGTCGCTGGGCGAGCGCGGCGGCTGACGGCGGTGGCGGTGAGATCGGCCCGCTGGTCATGACAGGGCGTTGACGGCCAGCAGCGCCATGGCGACGACGGCGGCGGTCAGCAGTGCGGCCAGCGCCAGGCCTCCTGCCACCGAGACGAGCCCGGCGCGGGTGAGACCCCACAGTCGTTCTGCCGCGGACGGACGGAGCGGCACGCTCGGGTCGGATGCGGCCGTCCCGGCGGCGCGGCGCGGCTGCTGCGCGCCGTTCGGCGAGTCGCCCGGGAACCGATCCTGGTGGGAATGTCGTAGGGCCATGGCAGGCTGTAGCTGTTCAAGTCGTCTGTCGGCCATTCACCGACAGACCGTTCGGTCGGCGTGCGCAACGCCACCCTCTCGGGAACCGATGTGACCCCCACCCTACCGACACCACCCAGTGATGCTCCCGCCGACCCCCTCGGCACTGCCGACGTGGCTGTTGCTCGGAAGCGACGCCGGCGGGCTGTGCTCGTCGTGGTGGTGTTCGCCCTGGCCGGGCTGATCGTCGGCTCGATGTTCGTGCCCGTGCCCTACTACCGGATCGCTCCCGGCTCGGTGCGTGCCACCGAGCCACTCATCGAGGTGCAGGGCGTGCCCACCTACTTCGACGAGGATGCCGGTGCCATCGGGTTCACCACCATCGCCTTCGGTCCCGTGTCGGCATTCGACGCGGCCCGGGGGTGGCTGGACGGCGACGTCGAGATCCTCCCCGAGAGCGTGGCGCTCGGTGGCCAGGACCGGGAGCAGAACGACGAGCTGAACCAGGTCCTGATGGAGACGTCGAAGGACCTGGCGGCGGCCGTGGCGCTCGAGACGCTGGGCTACGAGGTCTCCATCGAGGGGACCGGCGCCATGGTGGTCGAGGTCATCGAGGATGCGCCCGTCGAGGGACAACTCGAAGCCGGCGACACCATTGTCGAGGTCGAGGGGCGCCAGATCCTGACCTCCGACGACCTGCTCGACGCGCTGGGCGACCATGCGCCCGGCGATCGGGTGACCATGGTCGTCGAGGACATCGACGGTGACCGCCGCACCCAGACCGTGACCCCGGCGGAGCGTCCCGAGGATCCGTCACAGGCTTTCCTGGGGGTCTCGATGGTCACGCGTGACTTCGACTTCATCCTGCCCTTCGAGGTGTCCATCGACGCCGGTTTGGTCGGTGGACCGTCGGCGGGGCTGGCCTTCACGCTGGGCATCATCGACGTGCTCACTCCCGGTGACCTCACCGGCGGGGTCAACGTGGCCGTGACCGGCACCATCCGACCCGACGGCGGGGTGGGGATCGTGGGTGGCGTCCGCCAGAAGGCAGTGGCAGCCCGCGCGTCGGGGGCCGAGGTGTTCATCGTGCCGAGCGCCGAGATCGACGCAGCACGCGCCGGTGCCGGCGACATGCGGGTGGTGGCGGTGGACACCATCGACGAGGCCTTGGCCGTCCTGGCCGAGCTGGGGGGCGAGTTCAACGAGGAACTGGCCGAACGGGCGGGAGTGGGAGCGGACACGCTGACCGCTGACCGCTGACCGCTGACCGTCAGGCGGCGGGGCCTGCTCGGTGGGACGAGCGGCGCGGCCGACTGGCACGGGTCGTCCCCCTGGGTGCGGGTGGGGACGGTACGATCCGACCGTGACCTCCCCAGAGCCCCGCCAGGGCAGCCTGTCGGCAGATGCCGTGGCTGCCCAGTCGTTCGCGGTCGTGCGCCGCGGCTACGACACCCGCGAGGTGCAGTCGTTCCTCCGCGAGCTGGCCGACGAACTCCGCGCCCTCCGCCAGTCGTTGGCCGACCACCAGACGATGCTCGGGGAGGCCAGGGCTGCCGCCGAGGAAGCGGCCACGTTCGACGAGCAGCGACTGACCGAGGCACTCGGGGCCGAGACGGTCAGGATTCTCGATGCCGCCCGAGCCGCGGCGGAGGACCTGCGTGCCCGAGGGCGGGCCGAAGGTGACGCCCTGCTCGCAGCGGCCACCGACGAGGCCGAGCAGATCCGTCGCCGTGCCGAGTCGGTGCTCGAGGAACGCCGAGCCGAAGCCGACGCCGAGGTGGCCGGGCGCCTGGCCGAGGCGGCCGCCACCTTGGAACAGGCGCAAGCCGAAGCGGACGCCTTGCGTCGCCAAGGGGTCGATGACGCCGCGGGGGCCGTGGAGGAGGCCCGTACCCAGGGTCGGGCCATGGTGGCCGAGGCCCACCAGGTCCGCGAGCGCATGCTGCGGGACCTGACCAAGCGTCGTAAGGCGCTGCGAGCCCAGATCGAACAACTGCACGCCGGCCGGGACCGGCTGCTCGAGGCTTACCAGGTGGTGCGCACCACCCTCGACACGGCCACCGGTGAGCTGGAGGTGGTCCTGCCCGAGGCTCGCTCGGCTGCGGCGGCGGCCAGCGCCCGGGTGGCCGTGGAGAGCGCCGAGGACGCCATCGACCCGGATCTGTTGGCCGAGTTGGCTGACGGCGGGGTCGCCCCGCCGTCAGCGGTGGTGCCCTCGGCCACCGACCACGAGTCGACGACCGAGCCACCTGAGGAGCCGCTGGACGCGGCACCGCAGGACGAACCGGAGGACACCGAGGTGGCACCCGCCGCAGAGTCCGTCCCGGAGGGTGCACCGACCAGCGAAGCGGAGCTGGCACCCTCAGCGGACGAGCCGGCACCCGAGGTGGTGGCCGACACGGAGTCGGCCGACGTCCCGCCCACCGAGACGGCTGAGGCGACACCGGCGCCCGACGAGGAGTCGGCAGCCGAGGTCGAGTCGGCGGCTGACGCAGTGGCGGCGCTCGAGGAGGAGTCGGCGCCCGAGGCCGATCCTGCGGTCGGTGCGGCCGCCGACGGCTCGGAAGAGGCGTCCATCGCAGCTACCGAGGGGGATCGCCACGGCACGACCCCAGGGGAGGGGTCGATCTTTTCTCGCCCAGCTCCCCGCCTGGCCCCCGATCCGGTGGAGCACACCGGCCGGTTCTCCTCGGCCGTGACCGTGCTGGCGCCCTCCGACGACGAAACCGCCGCCGACGAAAGTGCCGACGACGAAACCGCCGACGATGTGTCCCCGGCGGCCACCGAGGCGGTACCGGGCAGCGCTGACCCTACCTCCGACCCGGCTTCGATCTTCGCCCGCTTGCGGGCCGAGGCCGACCAGCCAGAGCCCGAGCCTGACCAGCCCGAGCAGGCCGAGGCCGACCAGCCAGAACCCGAGCCTGACCAGCCCGCGCAGGCCGAGTCCGCGCAGGCCGAGTCCGACGAGGCCCATGCCGACAAGGCCGGCTCGGACGACGAGGCGGCGGGGGAGGCACCGGCGGCCGCTGCGGCCACGCGCCCCGACGACGGTGTGGCCGAGGATGAGCCCTCGCCGGACACGCCCCTCGTCGGCGAGGCGGACAGCGCCCCCGAGAACCCCGAGACCCCCGAGGCGGACGTGCCCGACGACGCTGCCGAGCTGACCGGTGACACCCCTGAGGGCGAACCGATCCCGGAGGTGGTGGCCCAGCGGGACGACGCCCTCACCGACGTGCGAGCCACGTTGTCGCGTCGCCTCAAGCGGACCTTGGCCGACGAGCAGAACGAGGTCCTCGAGGTGCTGCGGCGTCGTCGCGGCAAAGTCGACCTCGCCCAGCTCCTGGTGGACCACGACGCTCACGTCAGCCGCTATGCCGACGCGTCGTTGCCCGCCCTGGCCACCGCCGCGGCCGCCGGCGCCGACCAGATCCGGGCTCGGCACCCCGAGGTGGTCGAGGACGTGCCCCGGACCCGGGTGGGGGACGTGGCCGAGGACCTGGCCATCGAGGTGGTGGTGCCGCTGCGCCGCCGGGTGGAGGAGGCGATCGTGGCCCACCCCGGCGACGAGACGGCCATCGGCGACGCCGTTCGGCTGGCCTACCGGGACGTGAAACAGCGGCTGGTGGACGATGCCGCAGCGCTGGCCACCGCCCGGGTGTTCTGCCGGGCCCACTCCCAGCCGGTGCGGGCCGGGACCCCCATGGTGTGGTTGGCGGCCCCCGGCGGCCCTCGCTCGGCCGGCTGCCAGGCGAATGCCGAGGCGACGCCGGTGCCCCACGGCGAGCCTTTCCCCGACCCGTCGGTGGAGCCGCCCTGCTCCGCTGAGTGCCGGTGCATGGTCGTGCCAGCGGCCGAGATCGCCGCTCCGGTCGGCTGAACCCCCGATCGGAGGGCGAGACCCGCGATCGCGACTGCTGTTCGCTCCCGTAGGCTGAACGCTCATGCGAGCACCTTCAGACATGCCTCGGAGTGGCGGCCGCGCACGCGGTGGCCAGGGTCGAGGACGGGTGGCGCTGGTCGTTGCTGCGGTCGTCGCTTTCGTCCTGTTCACCTCGGCGCGAGGCATCGCCGACTTCTTCACCGATTACCTGTGGTTCGACTCGCTGGGTCGCACCGACGTCTGGGGCGGGGTCCTGGTGGCCCGCATCACGTTGGCAGCGTTCTTCAGCGGCCTGTTCTTCGCCATCTTGTTGGTGAACCTGTGGGTGGCCGACAAGATCGCGCCCACCTTCCGACCGTCGGGGCCCGACGACGAGCTCCTCCGTCGTTACCAGGACGTCATGTCTCGCCGCGCCTGGCTGGTGCGGGTGCTGGTGGCCGGCGGCACCGGTCTGCTCGCCGGCGTGTCCATGGCCACCCACTGGGAGCCGTGGCTGCTGTTCCGCAACGGTTCCACGGTCGGGTCCGTCGACGCCGAGTTCGGCATGGACCTGGGCTTCTACCTCTTCCAGCTCCCGTTCATCGGCATCGCCATCGACTGGCTGTTCGCCTCGCTCATCATCATCCTGTTCATCACCGGCGTGGCCCACTACCTCAACGGTGGCATCCGCCTGCAGTCACCCATCGAGCGGGTCACCCCGCAGGTGAAGGCCCACCTGTCGGTGCTCATCGGCCTGCTGGCGCTCACCAAGGCGGTCGACTACTGGTTCGACCGCTACGAGTTGGTGCAGTCCACCCGAGGGGCGGTGCGCGGCGCCACCTATACCGACGTCAACGCCCAGCTGCCGGCCATCTACCTGCTCACCATCATCGCCCTGCTGTCGTTCGTGTTGTTCCTGGTGAACATCCGCCGCCGCGGGTGGGTGCTGCCACTGGTGGCGGTGGGACTGTGGGCTTTCGTGGCCATCGTGGCCGGTGCCGCCTACCCGGCGTTCATCCAGCGCTTCCAGGTGGAGCCGGCCCGCTCCGAACGAGAAGCGGAGTTCGTGCAACGCAACATCGACGGCACGCGGGCAGCGTTCGGTCTCGACGAGGTGAACACGCTGCCCTTCGAGGGCTACACCACGTCCGTCGAAGCCGGCCGAGAGGCGGTGCTGGCCAATGCCGACACGATCCGCAACGTGCCGCTGCTCGACTCGTCGCAGGTGCTGCAGACGTTCCGTCGGCTGCAGGCCACCCGCGAGTTCTACCGGATCCTCGGCCTCGAGGTGGACCGCTACCAGATCGAGACGCCCGACGGTGAGCGTGACACCACCCCGGTGGTGGTGGGCACCCGCGAACTGAACCTCGACGGCATTCCCGACCGGTCGTGGGAGAACCAACACCTCGTCTATACCCACGGCTACGGCATGGCGCTGGCGCCGTCGAACGTCACCACCTCGAATGGCCAGCCCGACTTCTTGATCCGTGGCTTCCCCGTCGACGTGGACACCGGGGCCATCGACGTCGAGTTGGACCGGCCCGAGATCTACGTCGGGCAGGACATGGGTGGGTTCGCCGTCGTCAACACCAACCGCGACGAGGTCAACTTCGTCAACGACGACGGCAGCATCCAGACCACCCGCTACGAGGGGCGAGAAGGCGTCGAGGTGGGCAGCCTGCCCCGCCGGGCGGCGTTCGCCATCCGCTTCGCCGACTGGAACCTCATGGTGTCGGGGCTGGTCAACAGCGACTCGAAGATGATCTTCCGCCGTGACGTGCGCGAGCGCGTGGAGTTCGTGGCGCCGTTCCTCTCCGTCGACGCCGAGACCTACCCGGTGGTGGCCGACGGCCGCATCTTCTACATCGTCGACGCCTACACCACGAGCGACCACTACCCCTACTCCCAGACCGCCGACACCCGTGGCCTCGACTCGGCCAGTGGGTTGAACCACCGGTTCAACTACGTGCGCAACTCGGTGAAGGCCGTGGTCGACGCCTACGACGGCACGGTGGCGCTGTACGTGATGGGCGAACCCGATCCGATCATCGACGCCTGGCGGGCCACCTTCCCCGACCTGTTCGCCGACGTCAGCGAGATGAGCGCCGAGCTGCGGGCCCACATCCGCTATCCGATGGACCTGTTCCAGGTGCAGACGGCCATGTGGGGCCGCTACCACATCGACGATCCGCGAGAGTTCCTCGAGAGCTCGAACGAGTGGTCGGTGGCCCCCGCAGCTCCGTCCACGGCCGAGGCGCTGCCCGGCGGGCTGGCGGCTGCACCGCCGACCACGCAGGCCGGCCAGACCCTCATCCCGACGCAGAACAACCCCAACGGTGGGGCTCGCTCCAGCCGGATCAACCCCTATTACCAGATCCTGCAGTTACCCGACGATCCGCGCCCCACGTTCATGCAGATACGCACCTACGTGCCGGTGTCGGAGCGGGAGACGGACAGTTCGGGGTCGCAGCTGCTGACGGCGTTCATGGTGGCCAACAGCGACCCCGACGGCGACTACGGCAAGCTCACCGTCTACGAGATGCAGGGCCTCACCGTGGACGGGCCACGCCAGATGGCCGCCCGCGTGCAGGCCAACGACACCATCGCCCGAGAGATCTCGCTCCTGCAGGGTCGCGGGTCGGAGGTGTCCTTCGGCGACATGATGATGCTGCCGCTCGACAACACCATCATGTACGTGTGGCCCATGTACGTGGCCTCTCAGCAGGCGCAGGTGCCCGAGTTGCGGTTCGTCATCGGTGTGCACGGCGAGCGCATTGTCATGGAGCGCACGCTCCGTGAGGTCATCGATCGCCTCTTCGAGGTCGACGTCACCACGTTCGAACGCGAGGGCGGCCCCGAGGAGGACCCGAGCCTGGTCGGCGACATCGACGAGGACCGGCCGATCGGCGCCGACCCCGAGGATCCCGACGCCACGACCACCACGACGACGTCGACCACGACGACGACGACCACCGTGCCACCGCCCGCGACCGACGGCGAGCCCCCGGCGGACATGGCCGAGCTGGTGGCCCGGGTGACGGCCTTGTTGGAGCAGGCAGAGGCGGCCCTCCGTGAGGATGGTGATATGGCCGAGTACCAGCGACTGGTGCGCGAGGCTCAGGCGTTGCTGGCCGGATCGGGTCAGTTGGCGGCCACGCCGGCCGGTGCTGACGGCGACGGGCCCAGTGGGTAGGTCCGTCGGCGAATCGGCGGGTGCTGCGTCAGTCAGGTTGTGGGTCGACGTCCAGTAGCATCAACTGGTGCCCACCACCGAACCCCGACGAGGCCGGGGGCGACCGAGAGACGCCATGGCGCCCGCGGAGCGGCGCGCCCAGCTGCTCGATGCTGCGGTGACGGTGATCCGTCGCGACGGCCCCGATGTGTCGATGGATGCCATCGCTGCCGAGGCCGGGGTCACCAAGCCGGTCCTGTACAGCCACTTCGGTGGTCGGGCCGGGTTGGCCTCGGCGATGGCTGACATTGCCGGTGAGTTCCTGGCTGCCGAGGTGGCAGTAGCGCTCGATCCGTCGTCACCTCCGTACGTGCAGCTACATGGCGCCATCGACATCTTCGTGCGGTGGGTGCGTGACGAGCAGGAACTCTTCTTGTTCTTCGTCTCGGCTCGCACCGAGGAGGAGGGACGGCCGTCGGTGTTGCGCATCGCCGACTCAGTGGCCGAGGCAGTCACGCCACCGCTGCGGCTCTACTACGAGGTCATGGGGCGTCCCACCGACGACGTCGAGTTGCACGCCCACGGCATCGCCGGGTTCGTCTACGCAGGTGTCGAGCACTCGTTGAACAGCGGCACACTCGGGGAGGACGGCGTCGACGTCGTGACGTCGCTGACCGATTTCATGTGGACGGCGATCAGCGGAGGCTCAGCGCCGCCGCGCTGAGGCGAGGCGGCGCTGCTGCGGCCAGCATGACGCTGAGGTGACGCCCGGCGGTGTCCTCGTCGGGGTCGCTGCGGAAGGCCAGCGCCAGGTCGTCGAGCACGTCGCTCACCCGGGTGCTGCCGAACAGCCGCATCTCCGACGGCGGGGCGACGTCGTCGGGGTTCCCCCTGGTGGCGTCAACCGGTCCAGTGGATGTGGTGGTCATCGGTGACATGGCGGGCCTCCACAGGTTCTGTCCGCGACGGGCCATGAGGTCAGTAAATTACCGCCGGTAAGAAATGTCAAGGGTTTCTTCGGGTGGTGGTGTCGCCCCGGGACGTGGTCATGGGCGGCGGAGCCGGCCAGCGGGCCGATCAGGCAGTGGCGTGGAGGTGCCACCGGCCCCGCCCGGCGGCCTTGGCGGCGTACATGGCCCGATCGGCGGCGGCGAGGAGTTCCGTAGCCGACTCAGAACCTCCACTCACGGCGAGCCCCACGCTCCCGCCGATGTGGACCTCGAGGCGAGCGCCCGGCCGCATCGGGTCCTCCACCACGATCGCCTCACCGAGCACCGCCACGACGTGTTGTGCCAGCTCGGCTGCGGTGGCGTCGACGGTGGCGGCCGTCGCCGTCGACGCCGTGGTGGCGGTCGGCTCGGGAAGCACCAGGAGGGCGAACTCGTCGCCGCCGAGGCGCCCCACCTCGGCAACTGCACTGGCGGCCAGGCCCAGGAGTCGTTGGGCGACAGCCTGCAGGACGCGGTCCCCGGCCAGGTGGCCGTGGGCGTCGTTGACCGGTTTGAAGCCGTCGAGGTCGATGAACAGCAGACCGACCGGCCGGCGCTGGCCACCGTGGCGGTCAGCGAGGGCGTCGTCGAGCGCTTCGAGAAATCCCGAGCGGTTGAGGAGGCCGGTGAGTTCGTCGTGGCGGGCGGCGTGCGCCACCTGGCGGTGGTGATGGTGGCGGTCGAGCGCCAACAGGAGCAGTTCACACAGCTCGGTCGAACCCCAGGTGAACTCGAGTCGAGCCACCTCGGGCTGGTCGAAGAAGGCAACGACCGCCGCGCCGTCCCCGTTCGAGTCCGCCACGGGAGCGCAGGCCACGGCGCCGAGCCCGTGGCGGTGCAACCGGTCGCCGAGCGGTTCGGGGGTGTCGCCGCGCGACGTGATGGTTTGCTCACCGGTGCGCATGGCCAGGTCCCAGGGGAACACCGCCGTCGAGTCCTCTGGCGTGGACGAGGGACCCAGCAGTGCAGCGAGGTCATCGGGCAGTCCGTCCGTCGTGCACACTCGTCGCCCGTCGCGCTCGAACCACAGCACCGCAGCGTGGGTCTTCGGCCATCGTGTGGTCACGGCCTTGGCGATGCTCGCCGCCGTGGTGTCGAGCGGTGTGTCGTGGGCCACCGAGGCCAGGGCATCGGCGATGCACTGGCGGGTCGAGCCGTCACGGACCAGCAAAGCCATGTGGGTGCCGTTCCCCACGATCGAGCTCATGAGTTCCGTCGTGACATAGGTGCCGTCGCCACGGCGGAGGCGGTAGGGAACCACTGCGGTGCGGTCGGGGAAGCTGACGGCGTGGGACAGGCCGTCGACCGCCTGGCCCACCTCGTCGGGATGGATCATGTCGAGCGCCGCACGGCCGAGGAGATCACCGAGCGGCATGTCCAACAGGGTGGCCAGGGCCTGGTTGGCCCATGCCACTCGTCCGTCGGGGCCGAGCACACCGAACGGATCGCGGAGCTCGGCCACGAGACGCGTGTCGAAGCCGGCCACCGTCGGTGGAGGCTGATCGGCACCGGCGGGGGCGTCGGGTGAAGGTCCGCCATTCACCGCGGGAACGCTAGTGCCGGCCGGCGCCGAGCGCTCGCTGCTCAGCTCCGGCTGTCAGAGGACTCGTCGGACGGCTCGCTGGATGGTTCTCGAATGATCTCGAGCGCCAGGTCGATCGACCGTCGGCGCAGTTCGTCGTGGGGGATGTCGGGGAGCACCGTGGCGCAGCGGCTCAGGCCGTTGAGTGCCACAACGGCGCGGATCCGTTGGTCGGGTGACGGATCGTCGCCTGCGAGCAGCTCCTGAGCCTGGCTGGCCAGCGTCGTCACCCAACCCGACGAGTCGATGGCGCCGAGCCCGCTGGGGTCGCGGACGAGCGCCAGGAAGATCAGCCGGTGGCGGTAGTTGAGGTCGAAGAAGCCCTCGATCACCTCACGGGGCGACGCATCGTTGCATCCAGCGGTCTCGAGGAAGGCGTCGACGTCGTCCTTCGCCGGCTGGATCAGGCTGGCGATCAGCTGCTCCTTCGACGGGTGGTGGTAGTAGAGCGCGGCGCGGGTGAGCCCGAGCTGATCGGCGATGTCCTGCAGCGTGGTGTGGGAGAACCCCTTCTGGACGAACAGAGCCAAGGCCACGTCGTGGATGCGCTCGCGGGTGTCGGTGCTGCGTCCGTCGCGACGCTGCTGGGGTTCGTCGGGCACCCTCATGCCTTCCTGTCCGGCGAGTCACGGATCCTACCGCTCTCCCCAGGCACTGGCGCGTTAGTAACTTACTTGCACAATAGTAAGGTAATCTCTACGGTGAGTGGGGGCGCGCGTCCGTGCGTGGAGCGGCCCGAAGGAGGAAGGGCAATGGAGCCAGTCATCGCTGTCGAAGGACTGAGCAAGTCGTTCGGTCGCACCCAGGCGCTCGACGGGGTCGATCTCACCGTCGGCCGAGGGGAGGTGCACGGATTCCTCGGCCCCAACGGAGCGGGCAAGTCCACCCTCATCCGGGTGCTGCTCGGGCTCCTGCGTGCCGACACCGGGCAGGCCAGCGTGTTGGGGGGCGATCCATGGACCGACGCGGTGGCGCTGCACCGTCGACTGGCCTACGTGCCCGGCGACGTGGAGTTGTGGCCGACATTGACCGGCGGTGAGGCGATCGACGTCTTCACTCGTCTGCGCGGTGGTGTCGACCGGGCACGACGCGACGAGATGTGCGAGCGATTCGATCTCGATCCGACGAAGCGGGCTCGCACCTACTCGAAAGGAAATCGCCAGAAGGTGGCGCTCGTGTCTGCGTTCGCCAGCGACGTCGAGTTGTACATCCTCGACGAACCCACCTCCGGGCTGGATCCACTGATGGAGGCCACGTTCGCCGAGGTGGTCGACGAAGTGCGCCAGGACGGGGCCACCGTGCTGTTGTCCAGCCACATCCTCGCTCAGGTGGAGAAGCTCTGCGGCGCGGTGTCGATCATCCGCAGCGGCCGGATCGTGGAGGCGGGAACACTCGACGACCTGCGCCACCTCACCCGCACGACGCTGGTGGCCGAGACGGAGGAACCGGTCCGCCTCGACGGGCAGGCTGGTGTCCACGACCTGCGCGTCGGTGGCGGACGCGTGACGTTCGAGGTCGACGCCGAGCAGCTCGACCGCGCCGTGGGCCAGCTCCATCGGGCCGGGATCCGCAGCCTCGTCAGCCATCCACCGACGCTCGAGCAACTGTTCATGCGCCACTACGACCAGCGCGCCACCCCCGCCACCGAAGGCGTTCGCACATGACCGGGGTCCTCGAGCGGACAGGACGTCGCACCGAGGACGCGGCTGGTAGCGCCAGTTCACTGGCCGGCACCGCCACCCTCGTCGGCCTGATCGCCCGCCGCGACCGAGTCCGGCTGCTGGCCTGGGCGTTCGGCGTGGTCGGCATCCTGGCGCTGTTCGCGCACAGCGTGCCGTCGGTCTACCCCACGGCGGCCGATCTGCAGGCTCGCGGCGACTTCGTGCAGAGCCCGGTGCTCACCATCTTCAGTGGCCCCGGCTACGGCGCAGACGCCTACACGGTGGGCGCCATGGTGGCCAACGAGTACCTCATCTACGGACTTGTCGCCGTGGCGCTGTTCAGCATCTTCTCGGTCGTTCGCCACACGCGTGCCGAGGAGGAGACCGGGAGAGCAGAACTGTTGCGGGCCGCGCCGCTGGGCCGTCACGCAACGACCACCGCTGCCATGGTGGTGGTCGCCGCCGCCAACGTGGTGATCGGGGCAGCCACCGCGGTGGTGCTGGGCGCCAGCCTCGAGGAACTGTCCGTGGCCGGCTCGTGGGCGTTCGGCATGGCCCTGGCCACGACCGGCATCCTCTTCGCCGCCGTGGCCGCCGTCGCCGCCCAGCTCACCGAACACAGCCGCGGGGCGGCCGGCGCAGCGATGGCCGTGCTGGCTGTCGCCTTCACCCTGCGTGCCATCGGCGACGTCGGCGACGAACGCACGCTGTCGTGGGTGTCGCCGCTGGGATGGGCCCAGTCGACCCGGGCCTATGTCGACGAGCGTTGGTGGCCGCTGCTGCTGTCGCTTGCCGCCGCTGGTGTGCTCACCACCGTCGCCTTCGCCCTGGTCGGGCGGCGCGACCTCGGCGCAGGGTTCGTGCGGCCCCGACCAGGCCCGGCGTCTGCGTCCCGATGGCTGGCCACACCCGGTGGTCTCGGCCTGCGTCTGCAACGGGCGAGCCTGGTGGCCTGGGGGACCGGACTCGCACTGCTCGGCGCAGCGTTCGGGTCGGTGGTCGGCGATGTCACCGACGTGACCGCGGACAACCCGCAACTGCAGGAGTTCTTCGGGACCGACGACTCCCTCATCGTGGAGGCGTTCCTCTCCACGGTCGTGCTGTTGCTGGCCCTCCTGGCCACCGCCTGTGCCATCACGGCGGTGTTGTCGATGCGCCGCGAGGAGAACGACGGCCAGGCCGAACCGGTCCTGGCCACGGCGGTGAGTCGCACCCGCTGGGCGACCGGACATCTCGCTGTGGCGTTGCTCGGCGGCGCTGCTGTGCTGCTGTGTGCCAGCGCGGCCGTCGGTGCGGCCGTGGCCATCGACACGGGTGAGGTGGCTTGGTTCTACGAGGTGGTGGCCACCGGCGCCGCGCATCTGCCGGCTCTGTGGCTGTCGGTGGCGGTAGTGGCCGCGTTGTACGGGCTCGCCCGGCGCGCTGCGCCGTGGGGGTGGGCGGTGCTCGCCTACGTCACCGTCGTCGGGTTGCTCGGCGATTTACTGGACCTGCCCGAACCCGTTCGACCCCTGTCGCCGTTCCACCACGTGCCCGATGTGCTGGGGGACGGCCTGGGGATCGCTGCGCCGGTGATACTCACCGTGGCCGCCGGGGCGCTCATTGCCCTCGGGCTGGCGGCGTTGGGCAGGCGGGACATGGCCACCACCTGACCTCGTTAGGCGGCGGGCGATGCGGCCACCAGAGGAGTGGGTCGCCCGTTGGCGAAGGGCCGGCGACGGCGTCGGGGGCGGGTCGGGGGCGCCGCCGCAGCCGGGTGCGAGCCGCCCGCAGCGGTCGAACTGGTTGGCGTGATCTGCTGGCGGCACGGTATGGTGAAACCACGCCGCGGGGTGGAGCAGTCTGGTAGCTCGTCGGGCTCATAACCCGAAGGTCGCAGGTTCAAATCCTGCCCCCGCCACCAAC
>JAFIEP010000129.1 GCA_020832495.1 Acidimicrobiia bacterium
CTCGGACCCCTTCGGATGCGAGTCGTACTCGGCGAGGATCTCAGCTTTGTACTCGGCGCTGAACGATCGCCGCTTGGGCCTCGCTGCTGGGTCGATGTCGTCGTCGGTCACCCCACCAGTGTGGCCGCGACCGTTCAACGACGCAGTCGTCAAGGTCATGATCAGATAGTCCTACCTCGCCCCATCGGGTCAGATGATCGGGTACCGCAGGTGTCTCACCCCACCCTGACAGACAGGGGAATGGGGATCCGGGCCACCACGTCGCGACCGTTGTAGTGCGTGGCGGTCATGCCGGTGATCGTGCAATCCCAGTTGTGGGTGGGCGCCGGGTGCGGCCCCAACGCGTCGGTCACCCGCAGGAACGTACAGTCGGGCGCGACGCCCGCTGGGGGGACGACCGTCACGGTTGACACCGCCCCACTCCCCACGTCGCCGATGTCCCAGAAGGTGAGCACCAGGCTGCGACCGGCATTCGTCGGGAGGACGCGGGCCAGGTAGAAGGAACCTTCCGCTGCTTCCTGTTGCTGGTAGATGGCGAAGTGACCGTACGCCGAGATCGACAACCCCGCCCCGTTGTAGCGGCCGGGCCCGGCGCTCGGCCGCACCGGATCATCGGCCGGTGTGAGGGCGGCCGGAGCGGCGCCCCAACTGGCCCGCAGGTTGAAGCGGTTGTGACCCATACCCGTCGGCGCCGGACGAGCCATCCGCTCGACCGTGCCGGTGTTCAGCCCTGGCGTGGCCTCGGTCACCGCCGGGGCAACAGAGAGGTCGGCGTTGGTGCGGATCTGCACGATGTAGTCGCCCTGTTGCACCTGCGCCGCCGGGATCGTGCAGATGGGGAACCACCGGCGGAAGTGAGCGAAGAACGGCAGGTTCTCGTGTCCTCGCAGTTGAGCGTGGGCCGCCCGGTCGGTGCGGAGCAACTCGAAGGTGTTCTGGTTGTACGGCGAGAACGTGATCGTGCAGATCGGTGGGTTGTCCGTGGTGTCGAAGGGTGTGTCGTCAGGGGCCCGCACGATGTAGGTGGTGGGCACGTCGGCGTTGCCACCGATCCGATGGTCGCCCGTGCAGTACAGCGAGTCGCGCCCCCGTGAGTACCGGGAGCGCGCCAGGGTGTCGGCATACTGGTTGTCGAGCGTGGTGCTCTGGGTGCTCGACGGCAAGGTGCTGTCGCCACAGAGATCCCCCATCTGCACGAAGGCCGGGTTGAACACCTCGATGGAGAGATCTTCACCAGGCACAGGCTCAGCGGCCCGCACGGCGAAGAAGTAGCCGTTGACGGAGTAGTCCACGTTGTTGTAGCCGCTGAAGATGCCGTTGCACCCCGCGTGGGAGTTCTGGCAGTTGCCGGCCTGGCGCTTGTCACCGTTCTCCTTGCGGGTACCGCGCCCGGCGATGTTGAGGACGAACCCTGGGTTCCGCCCTCGTTCGGCGTCGACGCCCAGGTAGGGCTCGGGGCTCCCCATGGGGACCGGCACCACGAACTGGGCCACCGCCGCCCGCGCAATGTCCACGTCGGTGAAGAAGTAGCTGGTGAAGTACTGGTCAACGGCAGGGTCCGAGACCGTCACACCGAGGGTCTGACGGTTGTTGTCGACCTCGATCGCCACCTCGACGCCACCCACCCCCGCCGGCACCCCGTTGCGGGCCAGTGACTCGTGCACGGCGGTCCTCGCCTCCTCCTCATCGGGCAGGTACACCACGCCTGCGAGCGCGGCGGCATCCGCCGCGGTCTGCAGCGTGGCTGCCCGCGATATCCATGCGCCGAGATCCACGGCGAACCCGGTGAAGGCCAGCAGCGGGATGAGCATGAGCGCGGTGATGACGAGTACGTAGCCCCGCTCTGTGGTGTCGCGCCACGACGCGCGCCGCGACATCCGTCGGGCCCCTGCCATCGGGCCGCTCCTCGTGCGTTGTTGCTCGAAGCAGCCGCCGTCGACGGCCGCCCTGACCACTGCAGGACGCTTCCTGTTGAGGTCGAGGCCCGACCGGCGACCTCCCGTCCGCCGACCGACCCTTTCGCGGTAACGACGAGGGAGCAGGTCGTCTTGAGCAAGAAGGGCCGAACGGCCCTCGAGGAATCCTCAGTCGACGAGGATGTCGACGACCTTGCGGTTACCGCGCCGAGCGAACTTGACGCTGCCGTCAGCGGTGGCGAAGAGCGTGTCGTCGGAGCCGCGGCCGACATTGCGGCCGGGGTGGAAACGGGTGCCACGCTGACGCACGATGATGGAGCCAGCCGTCACCGCTTCACCGTCGAACGCCTTCACACCGAGGCGCTGACTGTTGGAATCGCGGCCGTTGCGGGTGGAGCCGCCGCCCTTGGTCTTCGACATGGCAGTTACCCCTTGGAGATTGCGGTGATCTCGATCTCCGACAACGCCTGACGGTGGCCCCAACGGCGTCGGCTGTTGGTCTTGGCCTTGTAGGTGAAGCCGGTGATCTTCGGACCCTTGGTGTCGCCCACCACTCGGGCAGCCACGCTGGCGCCGTCGAGTTGGGCGGGCGTGGACAGCACGGTCTCGCCGTCGACGAGCAGGACGGGCCGCAGTTCGACCTCGGCACCGTTGTCAGCACCCAACCGCTCGACGGTGAGGCGCTCACCTTCGCTGACCCGATACTGCTTTCCACCTGTGGCGATGACGGCGTACATAGGGGCGAGATCCTATCCCTCCCAGGGGCCCGACACCAACTTAGGTGACACCAACCCGGCGTCGCCCGGTGCGCCGCCTCGCTCAGCGCCGACGCCGTCGTCGCCGGCGACCCTCGGCGTCCAGCGCCGGGCCGTTCGAGGGTCGGCCAGCCGAGCCGACATCGACGGGGCCTGCGCCGTGCGGGTCGACGTCGGGGCTGGCGCCGTCGGCCTCGGCCCGGATGGCCTCGGCCACCTCATCGTCGTCGCCGGCGAGCGCCGGGTCGATGAGCAACCCCCTCCCCTCACACTGGGGACAGGTGTGCGACACCGATTCGAGGAGACCCTCCCCGATTCGCTTGCGGGTCATCTCGACGAGGCCCAGGTCTGAGATGTCGAACACCTGGGTTCGTGTCTTGTCGCGGGCGAGTGCCGCCCGGAAGGCCTCGATGACCTTGGCCCGGTTGGCCTTGATCTCCATGTCGATGAAGTCGATGACGATGATCCCGCCGATGTCGCGCAGCCGGAGCTGTCGGGCGATCTCCTCGGCCGCCTCGAGGTTGTTGCGGAAGACGGTCTCCTCGAGGCTCGAGCTGCCCACGTTCTTGCCGGTGTTGACGTCGATGACCGTCAGGGCCTCGGTGTGCTCGATGATGAGCGACCCCCCCGAGGGGAGCCACACCTTCGGGTCGAGGGCCTTGTGCAGCTGCTCGTGGACGTGATGGTGCTCGTAGAGCGAGAGGGGCTCCTGCTCCCGGTCGTAGAACTCGACCCGGTCCGCAAGGGCCGGGGAGATGGCGCCCACGTAGTCGCTCACCTCCTCGTAGAGCGCCCGGTCGTCGATGAGCACGCCCCGGTAGTCGGCGTTGAACTCCTCGCGGATTACCCGGACCGCCATGTCGGGTTCCCGGTAGAGCAGCGCGGGCCGCCGGGCCTTGGTGGCCTTCGCTGCTTGCTCCTCGATCCGTCGCCACTGTGCGGCCAGGCTCTGGACGTCCCGCTGGATCTCCTCGGCGGTGACGTTCTCCGCTGCGGTGCGCACGATGATGCCGTGACCGGCCGGCCGCACGTCGTCGAGAATGGAGCGCAGGCGCTTGCGCTCGTTGTCGGGCAGCCGCTTGGAGATGCCGTACGTGGAGCTGTTGGGGATCAGCACCACGAACCGGCCCGGGAGCGACACCTCCTGGGTGAGGCGCGCCCCCTTGTGGGCGATCGGGTTCTTGGTCACCTGGCAGACAATGAGCTGTTTCGGCTTCAAGATGTGTTCGATACGCGGGTTGGCGCCGCCCTCGTCGATGTCCTCGGCGTCGTACTGCACGTCGCCCCGGTAGAGCACAGCGTTCTTCGGCGTGCCGATGTCGACGAAGGCTGCCTCCATCCCCGGCAGGACGTTCTGCACCTTGCCCACGTAGATGTTCCCGTGGATCTGGCTGATGTCGTCGCTGGGGCGCGACACGTAGTGCTCGATGAGGTTGCGGCCCTCGAACACGGCGATCTGGGTGGCCTTCGGCCCGACGCTCACCGCCATCAGGTAGCGACCGACCGGACGCCCCTTGCGTTCCTTGCCACGTCGAGCCTCGAGTTCCTCGGCATCGAGTTCCACCGGCGCCGAGGCCACCACGGCGTCGACGGTCTCCACGCCGGCGTTGTGGCGAGCACCGCCCCCCTTCGACCCCGATCGGCCCCGGCTCTTCCCACGACCGCCGGAACCCGGGCCGCTCGGACGCTTGTCGGCCGTCTCGGAACGGTCCCGGGCGGAGCCTCCTCCGCCGCCGCGACCTCCCCGGCCTCGCCGGTTCCGTCGGCCGCCGCCTCCCGACGAACTCTTCGCACCGGACTCGCTGCGCTTTGCGTCGGTCGACCCTGAACCTGCAGCCCGATCCGGTGGCGGGCCGGCAGGCGCCGGCATGGTGTCACCGATCTGGGGTCGCCGCACCAGGGCCCGTTCGGCCGCCTCGCGGTCGCGCACCCGCCCCTGGGTCATCCGGTCGGGCAGCTCGCTGGGATTGCGATCGGCCGACTCGGTGGGCTCGCCAGCGGGACGGTCGTCGGTGCTGCGCGCCGAGCCGGAGCGGCCCCGCCCCCCGCGCGACCCGCGTCGTCGGCCTCGACCCTCGCCGGCCGAGGTACCCCCGGCGGGGTCAGTGCCCTCCGTCGCAGCGGGCGTGGGACTCGCGCTGTCGGGGCGATCCGGGGCGGGGTCGGGCGGTCCGTTGGAGTTGTCGGCATCGGCGGCCGTGCTGCGCTCGTTGGCCACTGGGTCGGCCATGGTCGAGGTCCCTTCTCATGAGGCACGCACTCCGGCGATGTCCTCGGCGGTCTCGGCCGCAGCAAGGGTCGGGGGTCCGGTGACGTGCGGGGCTCGCGTCGCAGCCAGCAGCGGTTCGTGCCGGGCGCCGTCGAGCGTGATCCATTGGTGTAGACGAACGGTGCGCTGGGCGCGCAGGGGCCGATCGAACACGTCGAGCAGCTCCTGGGGGCGCACCCCTCGCGGTTGGGTGCTGAGTTCGGTTCGCAGGAACGGTCCCTGTGAGGGGAACTCGGGATGGCGATCGGTAGTGCGGATGTCGAGCCGCTCGAGGGCCTCGAGGGACACCACCGCAGGACGGAGGTCGTCGTGCACCGTCTTGCCCTTGCGGGTGCGGGTGACCGGCAACTCATCGGCACCCAGCAGGCGGTCGGCCTGCTCGGAGAGCCAACCCGGCTCGGCGTCGGGCAGGGCGTACAGCCACGTGCAGCTGGTCACGGCCTGTTGCAGCGACGTGGCCCGACGGTCCACCTCGGCGATGGCCTCCACCTCCATACCGGGCGGCAAGAGGTCGGAGAGCTGCTCGGCCAACGGCTCGAGCGCCGGTGCGGTGGCATCGGGGTGGAGGTCGACGTCGAGGTACTCGCCCAACGACTCGTGGCCGGTGCTGAGCGCCAAGCCGAAGTGCACCTTGGGCCGTGGTGAGAACCCCTCGGTGATGGCCACTGGCACCCCCGCCCGTCGCAGGACGCGCTCCCACACCCGGGCGACGTCGCGGTGGCTGATGAACCGGACCTTGCCCAGCTTGGTGAAGCGCAGGCGAAGTCTCACGAGGCCGCCTTCGCGGCCATCGGGCGGCGCAAGTCGACGGGCACGGCGCCGCCGGTGGCCAGGTCCTGTCCGGTGCCTTGGCTCCCGCCCGCCGGGGGTACCGCCGACGCCACCACGTGCTCGATGCCGTAGCCGGTGCAGGCCCCGCAGTCATAGCACGGTGTCCACCGGCAGTCCTCGAGGCCCAACTCGTCGAGTGCGTCGCGCCAGTCCTGCCACAGGAAGTCCTTGTGCAGCCCGGCCGACAGGTGATCCCACGGCAGCACCTCGTCCTCGGTGCGGTGGCGGTAGGCGTACCAGTCGGGCGACAGGCCGTGGTCGGCCATGGCCGTCAGCCAGCGGTCGACATCGAAGTGCTCCGACCACTCCTGGAACACGCCGCCACGCCGCCAGACCTGCTCGATGACCGGGCCCAGGCGGCGGTCACCTCGGCTCATGATGCCTTCCACCAGGGTGGCCTTGGGGTCGTGCCACTTCAACTGCACGCCGCGGCTGCGTCGCAGGTCCTCGCGCAGCAGACCCACCTTGCGGTGCAGTTCGGCCACCGTGTTCTGACCGAACCACTGGAACGGCGTGAACGGCTTCGGCACGAAGCCCCCCACCGACACCGTCACCGACGGGTTGGCCGTGTGTTCACGGCCCAATTCGACGCAGTTGCGGGCCAACTCGGCGATGCCGAGGGTGTCCTCGTCGGTCTCGGTCGGCAGCCCCACGAGGAAGTACAGCTTCATGCGGCGCCACCCCTGGGAGTAGGCCGACGACACCGCACCGTAGAGGTCCTCCTCGCGGATCAGTTTGTTGATCACCTGTCGCAGGCGCCACGACCCGGCCTCGGGAGCGAAGGTGAGTCCTGTCCGTCGGGCCCGCTGGATCTGTGCCGCCACCCCGACGGTGAAGGCGTCCACCCGGAGACTGGGCAAGGACACCGACACGGGACCGGCCGGGGCCTGGTCCCCACAGCCCGACACCGTGCTCTGCACGACCGACTCGATGCCGGAGAAGTCGGCGCTCGACAACGAGGTGAGCGCCACCTCGTCGTAGCCGGTGCGAGCCAGACCGTCGCGCACCATCTGCTCCACCTGGGCGGTGGGCCGTTCGCGCACCGGCCGGGTGATCATGCCGGCCTGACAGAAGCGACAGCCACGGGTGCAGCCGCGGAACACCTCGACGTTCAGCCGGTCGTGCACCACCTCGGTGAGCGGCACCAGTTGCTGTTTCGGGTAGGGGAACTCGGCGAGGTCCGCAACCGTGCGCTTCTCCACCTGCGCGGGCACGTCGGGGTGACGAGGGGTCACCGACACCAGGTGCTCGCCGTCGTAGGTCACGTCGTACATCGAGGGCACGTACACCCCGGGCACCTGGGCCAACCGGCGCAGCACGTCGGGGCGCGAGCCGGCCGGCCGGCCGCTGCGGCGCCACTCCCCCAGCACCTCGCAGATCTCGGCCACCACCTCTTCGCCGTCGCCGAGCACCACGGCGTCGAGGAAATCGGCCATCGGCTCGGGGTTGTAGGTGCAGTGGCCACCGGCGAGAACCAGCGGGTGTTCCTCGGTGCGCGCTGCGGTGTGCACCGGCACCCCGGCGAGGTCCACGCAGTTCAGCAGGTTCGTGTAGGTCAGCTCGGCCGACAGATTGAAGGCCAGCACGTCGAAGGTGCCCGCCGGTCGGTGGGTGTCCACCGAGAAGAGCGGGACGTCGCCCTCACGCAGCAGCTCCTCGAGATCCACCCACGGGGCGTAGGAGCGCTCGGCCACGGCGTCGGGCCGCTCGTTGAGGATCTCGTAGAGGATCTGCAACCCGGCGTTGGGCAGGCCGATCTCGTAGGTGTCGGGGTAGGTGAGCAGCCACGAGACGGTGTCGGGACCGTGCTCGGGTCGCTGCATGCCCTGTTCGAGGCCGATGTACCGCGCTGGCTTCTGCACCCGGTCCAAGAGGTTCTCGAGCTGTGGCCAGACGGACGCCATGTCGTCCCACACTACCCGAGTGGTCGCGACCCATCCTCACCCGGTCGCACCCCGACGTGGGCGCCCCGGCTCGTGGGAGCCTCGGAACCACCCTCTCGACCCGAGACTGGTGCGGTCAGCGGAAGCGGCGCATGTGCACGTTGAGCACCACGCCGATGGCCAGGAACATCGTGAGCATGGACGACCCGCCGTAGGAGACCAGCGGCAGAGGGATACCGGTGACGGGCATGATCTGGGTTGCCATCCCCACGTTGGTGAAGATCTGGAAGGCGAACATCACGAGCACCCCCACGCACAGCAGGCTCCCGAACAGGTCGCGCGCCAGGTGGGCGCAACGCCACACCCGCCAGCAGATGACGCTGTAGAGCACGAGCAGTACTGCACCGCCGACGAAGCCCAGTTCCTCGGCCACCACCACGAAGATGAAGTCGGTCTCGTGCTCGGGCACGAAGCCGTGCTGGGTCTGTTGACCGTCGCCGAACCCTTGACCCATCAGCGACCCGCTGGCCACCGCAATGACCGCTTGGCGTTGGTTGAAGCTGGCCTGCACGTCCGCCTCGGGATCGATGAAGGAGGTCAGCCGGGCCGCCTGGTAGTCCTCGAGCGTGTCGCTGGTCAGCACCAGGACCGCCCCCGCAATGGCCACCACTCCCATCAGGAACAGCACCCGGGCCCGCACCCCGCCGACGACCAGCAGGGCAATGGTGATGGCCAGGAAGGCCAGCACCGTCCCCAGGTCGGGTTGTTGCAGGACCAACGCCGCGGGCACACCCAGTGCCACGGCCACCACCACCAGTTGGCGGGGCCCCACCTCACCGTTCCACGAGGCCAGCATGGCGCTGAGTGCCACGATGATGGCCAACTTGGTGAACTCCGACGGCTGCAACTGGAACGGGCCGAGGTCGATCCAGCGTTGTGCGCCGTTCACGTAGAGCCCGAGGGGGGTCAGCACCGCGACCAGGGCAGCAATGCAGGCGACATACGGCGCCCAGGCCCAGGCCCGCAGCGCCCGGTAGTCCACGAGCGACGCCACCACCATGGCCACGGCACCACCGACGGCGAAGGCGCCCTGGCGCACCGCCGGCCCGTGGTCGTAGGGCGGGGCCGACCCACGGGTGGCGCTGTAGACCATGAGCACGCCGATGCCGGCCACGCACAGGGTGCACAGCAGCAGGATCCCGTCGATGTGACGCCAGGGGGCGGACGGGTCGCGGCGGGCAGCCCCGAGCGTGCTTCTCCCCGCCGGTCGGCGGGTGGTGAGCGCCATCAGCCGCCGCCGCCCGGGGGCCCAGCACCGGAGGCAGCGGCCACCTCGTCGTCGCCATCGCCATCTGGATCGTCGTCGTCGGGGAGGTCCATCCCGGCGAGGGGCGCGAGCAGCCGACGCACGAGCGGCGCGGCGGCGTCACCACCGAAGCCCGACTCCTCGAGCACCACGAAGCTGACGATCTCGGGCGCGCCGACCGGACCATAGGCGGCGAACACCGCCGAGTCGGCTCGCCCAGCCACCTCGGCCGTGCCCGTCTTGCCCGCCACCGGCCACCGATCGTGCTCCCAGCCCTCGAAGGCCCCCCGGGCGGTTCCGCCCGGTGCCGAGGTCACCCCGGCCAGGCCCTCGGTGATGGCGGCCAGCCACTCGGGTGCCATGGGCACCTCCCCGATGACCTCCGGTTCCACCACGTAGACGAGGTCGTCGGGATCGTCGATCGAGCCGCCGGCCACCAGCACCCGGTCGACCAGCCGAGGCCGCCACAGCGTGCCGCCGTTGGCAACGGAGGCGTAGGCGTTGGCCACCTGCAGCGGCGTGGCCAACAGGTCGCCCTGGCCGACCGAGATGTTCGCAGCGTCGCCCGGATACCAGTTCGGATCGCCACGCTCCTGTTCCTCGGGGCTCATCGCCTCGTACAGCTCCCGCTTCCAGTCGGCGTCGGGCACCACCCCGGCCGCTTCCCCGGCCAGGTCCACCCCGGTGGTGGCGCCGAAACCGAACTGACGGATGCCGTCCTGGAGCACCTCGCCGCGTTCCTCACGCTGGCGCCACGCCCGATCGGCCAGCCAGAAGTAGTAGACGTTGCTCGACACGGTGAGCGACCGGCTCAGGTTCACGGGCCCGAAGCGCTGTGACCCAGCGTTGCGCAGTGTGCAGGCCGGCCCCGTGCAGTTCTCGATGGTGTAGGTGCCGGGATCGTCGATGGTGGTCTCCGGCGCCACCATGCCGGCTTGCAGGGCGGCCACCGCCGTGAACGGTTTCAGGGTCGAGCCGGGGGCGTAGAGGCCGGTGACGGCCCGGTTGGTGAGCGGGTTCTGGGCGGCGTCACCGGCGGTGAGGCGCTCGTAGCGCTCCGAGGAGATGCCGTTCACGAAGTCGGCGGGCTCAAAGGTCGGATACGAGGCCAACGCCCGCACCGACCCATCCCGCGGGTCGAGGAGCACCACCGAACCCGCCGGCGACCGGAACACCTGACCGCCCCGACGGCCACCGCGGACGGCAGCCAGTTGGGCTGCCAACTCGGCCTCGGCCTGGGCCTGCAGGTCGAGATCCACCGCCAAGACGATGTCGTTGCCCGGACGGGGCAGTCGGTGTTCGACGGTGCGCACCACCCGACCCTGGGCGTCGACCTCGACCACCCGTTGCCCAGGCACCCCGCGCAACTCGTGCTCGAACGCTCGTTCCACCCCTGTCTTGCCGATGTTGTCATCGGGCTCGTAGGGCTTGCCGTGGTCCTCGATCTCCCGCTCGGCCTCCCACTCCTCCACCGAGATGCGCCCGACGTAGCCCAAGATGTGCGCAGCCCGCTCGTCATGGGGATAGCTGCGCACCGACTCGCGTCGGACCGCCACACCAGGGAAGTCGTCAGCCCGCTCGGCCAGGAACACCTCGAAGTCCTCGGGCACGTCGATGGCCACCGGGATCGGCTGCAGTGGGTTGAACTGCGGGTCGGTGAGGCGCCGCTCGATGCGGTGCACCTTCGACGGCACCCCGAACGCAGTGAGCTCCGCCGCCAGGGCGGTGACCAGTTCGTCGCGTTCGTCGGGCTCGAGTTCGCTGAGTTCGCCCGCTTCGACGGTGACCACCAGCGACGTCCGGTTGTCGACCAGCACCGTGCCGGCGCGGTCGAGGATGCGGCCCCGAGGTGCCTCCTCGGCGATGATGCGCACCCGGTTGGCCTGCGACAGCTGTTCGTACTCGTCCGCCGCCATGATCTGCAGGAACCACAGACGAGCGAAGAGCACGGCGAACAGCGACAGCACGACGACACCCACGATGCTGAGGCGCAAGTGGGGTGTGTCCGACGCCGACCGGCTCACCGCCGCCTCACCCGGTCGTGGACCGCTGGCTGCTGGGTTCCGGGGGCGCCACTGCCGTACCGGGGCGCAGCATCCATACCGCCCGTCAACCTACCGCAGCGCGCCCGCCATGCGACGGCGCCACAGCGGCCCGACCGCCGGCGACGAGGGCGACCGTGGCGCGCCGCCACAGCCCAGTGACGCGCCACCGTCAGACCCGGAAGCGCACGCCGGGCCGCGATCGCTCGACCCAGATCCAGCGGGTGAGCCGGGTGAACGGATGCACCAGCACGGCGTTGGCCAGGGCCATCACGGCCACCACCCGCACCGTCTGCGGCCCCACCAGGTCGAGCCCGGCCAACACCCGAGCGGACAGGAGGTAGAGCACCACGGCCCCGACGGTGCCCACGACGGCCACCAGGCTGGCCACCACCGGGCTGGAGCGGGTGGTCGTGCCCTGGTAGCGGCCGACCAGGTAGCCCACGATCGTCCATCCCAGCGCGGACAGTCCGAGCGGCCGGCTGGTGATGAGCAGATCGGCCACCACCCCACAGGTGAAGCCCATCAGCGCCCCGCGGCGGTCACCTGCCGTGAGGCCGGCGGCAATGGTGAGACACAACAACGCGTCGACGGCCACCCCGCCCAGTCGGAACTGGGAGAACACCGCCACCTGCGCCACCGCCATGGTGCCGACGATGGCCGCCATGCGGAATCCAGGGGCGTTCACCCTCGCTGCTCCCACAACAACACGGTGACGTAGAGCAGTTCGTCCATGGCCACGAGCGGCTCGACGGTGGCGTCCCGGGACAAGTTGACCTCGTCGGCGTCCACCGCCCTGATCCGCCCCACCGGCACATCAGGGGGGTAGAGGCTCCGCTCGGCACCGCTGGTCACCACCAGGTCACCCGGTTCGACGTCGGTGCGCAGATCGAACGAGGCCCGCAGCAGTCGGCCTTCCCCACGACCGGTGACCACGCCCAGACCGCTCGTGCCGGGCACCTTCACCCCTGCTTGGTACCCGGGATCGGTCAGGAGGCGCACCACGGCCCGACTCCCCGACACCTGGGCCACCTGGCCGACCAGACCCCGACCGCTGACCACTGGCATGCCGGCGCGGATGCCATCGTCGGAGCCCTTGTCCAGCTCGACGGTCTGCTCGAAGTTGCCCACCGAGCCGGTGACCACCCGGGCGTGGACCTCCCCCACGTCCTCGACGAAGCCCAGTTCCAGCTGGGCCTGGAGCTGGGTGAGTTCCCGCTCGGCCGCCTCGGCGTCGGCCAGGTCCCCCTCCAGCTCGGCCACCCGCTCACGAAGGGTCTCGTTCTCCTCGCGCAGGCTTCCTTGCTGGCGCGCCCCGTCCCAGGCGTCACCCACCGGCCGGAAGACGTTCCCCGCCGTCTCGCCCACGGGGGCGAAGAACCCGAGCACGGCCGAGCGCACCGACTCGATCGGGGCAAAACCACGGGCGTCGAGGGTCAGCAGCGTGACCGAGGTGAGCACCAGCAGGCCGAACGTGAGCCGAGATCGACTACCGCCGCGGCGCGTGGTGGCCATGATTGCCCATCACTGGTGGTGCGACTCCGAGAAGAGCGGCCCGCCGCGGAGGTTCTTGAACTCCTCGAGCGCTTGACCCGAACCGATGGCCACACAGTGCAACGGGTTGGGCGCGATCACGATGGGCATGCCGGTCTCGTGTTCGAGCCGGGCGTCGAGGCCGTTCAACAGCGCCCCACCGCCAGCGAGCACCACGCCCTGCTCCATGATGTCGGCGGCCAACTCGGGCGGCGTCTTGTCGAGCGTGGTCTTCACCGCATCCACGATGGCACTCACCGGCTCCTCGAGGGCGTCGCGGACCTCACCGGTGGAGGTGATGATGGTCTTCGGCAGGCCGGTCACCAGGTCACGGCCGCGGATCTCGGCGTGCAGTTCCTCCTCGAGCGGCCAGGCCGACCCGAGGGCGATCTTGACCTCCTCGGCAGTGCGCTCGCCGAGGGCCAGGCTGTACTCCTTCTTGATGAACTGGATGATGGCGTCGTCGAGTTCGTCACCGCCGACGCGGATCGACTGGCTGGTGACCACGCCGCCGAGGGAGATGACGGCCACCTCGGTGGTGCCGCCGCCGATGTCGACGATCATGTTGCCGGTCGGTTCCTGCACCGGCAGGCCGGCGCCGATGGCCGCCGCCATGGGCTCCTCGATGATGGAGGGATCGCTGCGCGCCCCGGCGTTCTCGGCTGCGTCCTGCACGGCACGCCGCTCCACCGGCGTGATGCCCGACGGCACGCAGATCATGATGCGCGGACGACCCCAGCGACGCTGGTGGGTCTTGTGGATGAAGTAGCGCAGCATCTGCTCGCACATGTCGAAATCCGCGATGACCCCGTCCTTGAGCGGCCGGATGGCCTCGATGTGCGCCGGGGTCCGCCCGATCATGCGCTTGGCCTCGAGCCCCACGGCCACCGGGCGCCCGTCGCGCGTGTTGACCGCCACGACGGACGGTTCGTTCAGGACGATGCCTTCACTGCGGACGTAGACCAACGTGTTGGCCGTGCCGAGATCGATCGCCATGTCGCGTCCGACGACGGACGAGAAGCGTGAGGCCATACAGGGGTGCCTCCCAGGCGGAGGTGAAGGAGGGATGCGCGGCCGAGGCCGCACTGCTCAGGGTAGGCCACGTCGGTGTTCGATGTGGCAGCGAGGATTCCGGGGCCAGCGTCCCCGGCTCACGCTCACCTTACGGGGTTCGTAACACAATCGCAATCGACGTGGTACGACCTCCGTGGCCACCCAGGAGGGCGCCGACCCACGGGTCAGGCCAGGTTCGGGAACCAGATACCGATCTCGCGCTCGGCCGACTCGGCAGAGTCGGAGCCGTGGATGAGATTCTCGGTGAACAAGATGCCCAGGTCACCACGAATGGTGCCCGGTGCGGCCTGACGCGGGTTGGTGGCCCCCATCATGGTGCGCACCACCTGCCAGGTGTCCTCAGGACCCTCCACCACCGCCACCACGGCCGGGCCGCGGGTGATGAACTCGATGAGCTCGCCGTAGAACGGCTTGTCGGCGTGCTCGGCGTAGTGCTCGGCGGCCACGGCCTCGGTGACCGTGCGCAGTTCGAGGGCGACGAGGGAGAGTCCGCGACGCTCGAAGCGGGCGAGGATCTCGCCGACGAGGCCCCGCTCCACGGCGTCGGGCTTGCAGATGACCAAGGTGCGATCCATGGCGCCGCAGGCTACGACGGTCACTCGTCGTCGTGCGAAACGAGCGCCGGGGCCGACCGGGCCGCTCCCACCACGGTGAGTGACCCGGCCACCAGGATGGCGTCGGGATCCTCGGCCACGGCCAGCGCCCGGCTCACGGCCCGTTCGACCTCGGGCACGACCTCGACGGGGAGGCCCAGGGCTCGCCCCGCCTCGGCCAGCAGTTCTGGTTCGACGGCGCGGGGCGAGGGCGCTCGGCAAGCGATGACACCGTCGATCCCGCCGGCACACAGCGCCTCGAGCATGGTCCGCGGGTCGCGACCCTCGAGCAGTCCGACCACGAGGAAGCGACGCCCGTCGACGGCGAAATCCTCGGTGAAGGCGTGCGAAGCCGCTGCGGCCCCCGGGGGGTTGTGGGCGCTGTCGAGCACGACCAACGGCTGGCGGTGCGCCACCTCCAGACAGCCCGGCATCCGAACGGCGGCGAACGCCTCCCGAGCGACATCGGGGTCGCACGGCCGACCGAAGAACGCTTCGGCAGCGGCCAGGGCCAGGGCGGCGTTGGTGCCCTGGTGATCACCGAACGCCGGCAGGAACACGTCGTCGATCTCCCCGGCGGGGGTCCGCAGGTCGAGCACCTGTCCCCCGATGGCCGGCCGTTGCGCGACCACACCGAGGTCCTCGTCGAGGACCCACAGCTGTTCACCAGCAGCGTCGGTGAAGATGCTGCGCAGTGCCGGGTCGGTCTCGCCCAACACCAAGAAGGAGTCCTCCTTGACGATGCCCACCTTCTCCCAGGCAATGGCGGCCCGCCAGTCCCCTTCGCCGTCGGTGTGGTCGTACCCGATGTTGGTCACCACCGCCACCGGGGAGCGCACAACGTTGGTGGCGTCGTAGCGGCCCAGGAGGCCCACCTCCACCACGGCCACGTCCACCGCCTGGGTGGCGAACCAACTGAACGCCGCTGCGGTGGTGAGCTCGAACCACGACAGTTCGACGCCGGCCATGGGCGCCACCGCGGCGATCTCCCCGATCACCTGTGCGAAGCCCTCGTCGGAGATGGGTTCACCGTCGATGCAGATGCGTTCGTTCACCCGCTGCAGGTGCGGACTGGTGGCCGTCCCCACGCCGAGGCCGTGGGCCCGCAGCAGCGAGGTCACCATGCGGGCCACCGAACCCTTGCCGTTGGTGCCAGTGATGTGGATGCTGGGGTAGGCCAAATGCGGATCACCGAGGACGCCCAAGAGGGCTTCGATCGGAGCCAACGTCAGGTCGTCGATACGACCGGCGGTCGCTTCGCGGTTGCGGTGCCGGTCCAGCCAGGCCAGGGCGTCGGGGTAATCCACGGTGGGCCGGTTGCTCCGTCAGGTCGCCGAGGCAGCAGGCAGCGAGTCAGCGGCGCTCACGAGGCGGCGCGTCGAGGGCGACTCTGGCCCGAGGACCGGTTGCTCTTGGGCACCAGCGTGGGGTTCACCTTCTCCGAGACGACCTGCTCGTCGATGATGACCTTGGCCACGTCGTCACGACCGGGCAGGTCGTACATGACCCCGAGCAACACCTCTTCCATGATGGCCCGCAGGCCACGAGCGCCGGTGCCCCGCAGCAAGGCCTGGTCGGCGATGGCGCCCAGCGCCTCGTCGGTGAACTCGAGCTCCACGTCCTCGAGCTCGAAGAACTTGTGGTACTGCCGGACGAGGGCGTTCTTCGGCTCGACCAGGATGCGCACGAGCGCTTCACGCTCGAGGTGCGACACGGCGCCGACCACCGGCAAGCGCCCGATGAACTCGGGGATGAGGCCGAACTTCAGCAGGTCCTCGGGCAGCACCTGGGCGAACAATTCGCCGATGTCCTTCTCCTCGGGCCGCCGGACGTCGGCGGAGAACCCCACGCCGTGGCCACCGGCGCGGGACTCGATGATCTTTTCGATGCCGGCGAAGGCACCACCACAGATGAAGAGGATGTTCGTGGTGTCGATCTGGATGAACTCCTGGTGGGGATGCTTGCGCCCCCCTTGGGGTGGGACCGAGGCCGTGGTGCCCTCGAGGATCTTGAGGAGCGCCTGCTGCACGCCTTCGCCCGAGACGTCGCGAGTGATCGAGGGGTTCTCGCTCTTGCGGGCCACCTTGTCGATCTCGTCGATGTAGATGATGCCGTTCTCGGCCTTCTTGACGTCATAGTCCGCTGCCTGGATGAGCTTCAGCAGGATGTTCTCGACGTCCTCACCCACGTAGCCCGCCTCGGTGAGCGCCGTGGCATCGGCGATGGCGAACGGGACGTTCAACATGCGAGCCAAGGTCTGCGCCAGCAGCGTCTTGCCACAGCCGGTGGGCCCGATGAGCAGGATGTTGGACTTGGCCAGCTCGACGTCGTCGGCGTGGCCGGCGCCGTACTGCACCCGCTTGTAGTGGTTGTAGACCGCCACCGACAGGATGCGCTTGGCTGGTTCCTGGCCGATGATGTAGTCGTTCAGGAACTCGTAGATCTCACGAGGCTTGGGCAACTCGTCGAAGCGCAGCTCCGACGTCTCGGCCAGCTCCTCCTCGATGATCTCGTTGCACAGGTCGATGCACTCGTCGCAGATGTACACGCCGGGGCCGGCGATCAGCTTCTTGACCTGCTTCTGGGACTTCCCGCAGAACGAGCACTTCAGCAGCTCGCCTCCGTCTCCGAACTTGGCCACGTCGCTTCCCCCGGGGATCAGCTCGTCGGTGCCGCCGCCTCAGCGGATGGCAGTGATCGGTTCGGCGGCTTCGGACAGGGAGCGCCGCGAGATGACCTCGTCGATGATCCCGTACTCCTGTGCCTCCTCCGCCGACATTACAAAGTCTCGGTCGGTGTCGCGGTGGACCTTCTCCAATTCCTGCCCGGTGTGCTCGGCCAGGATCTGCTCGAGCAGGTCCCGCATGCGCAGGATCTCGTTGGCGGCCAGCTCCAGATCGGTGCCCTGGCCGTAGGCCCGGGCATAGGGCTGGTGCAGCAGGATGCGAGCGTGGGGCAGGGCCAGACGCTTGCCCGGCGTGCCCGCCGCCAGCAGCACGGCAGCGGCCGACGCTGCTTGGCCGAAGCAGATGGTGGTGATGTCGGGCTTGATGAACTGCAGCGTGTCGTAGATGGCGAACAACGCCGTGATGTCACCACCGGGCGAGTTGATGTAGAGGTTGATGTCCTTGTCGGGGTTCTCCGACTCGAGGTGCAGCAACTGGGCGCAGATGAGGTTGGCGATCGTGTCGTCGATCGGCGTGCCCACGAAGATGATGTTCTCCTTGAGCAACTTCGAGTAGAGGTCGTAGCCCCGCTCGCCCCGGTTGGTCTGCTCGACCACCGTGGGCACCAGGTAGTTGGTCATCGACTCGATCACTCGTCGTCCTCTCGGTCTTCGGGACCTGCTGCTTCGTCAGGGCCACCGGCGTCGGTGTCGTCGGTGGTGTCGGCGTCTGCGGCCTCGTCGTCGAACAGCGCCCGATCGATGGGTGTGCCGTCCTCGTCGACGATCTCCACACGTTCGAGCAGCCAGTCGAAGGCCTTGCGCTTCGCCAGGTCCGAGCGTATCGCCTTCACCTGGCCACCGTGCTCGAACTGTTCACGCACCTCGTCGACCGACGCCTCGACCCGCTCGGCCACCCGCTGCCACTCGGCTTCGAGGTCGTCGTCGGAAACCTCGAGGTCCTCCTGGGTGGCCACGGCCCGCAGGGCGAGGTCCACTCGGCAGGCCACCTCGGCCATGCCGCGCAGCTCCTCGACGAACTGCTCGGCGGTGCGGCCCTGCATGGCCAGCCACCGTTCGATGTCGAGCCCCTGTGCCTGCAGGCGCAGCGCCATGTCGCTGATGCGTTCCTGCAACTCGTTGGAGACCATGGCGTCGGGGATGTCCTGGTCGACGAGCGCAGCGAGAGCCTGGCCGGTCTTCTCGCGGAGCTGGGCCTGGGCCTGGGCCTTGCGGGTGCTCGTGGCCCGCTCCACGAGGTCGGCCCGCAGCTCGGCCATGGTCTCGAACTCGCTGGCCTCCGCCGCGAACTCGTCGTCGGCATCGGGGAGGATCTTCGTCTGCACCTCCTTCACCAGGATGCGGAACTGCAGCTCGGCATCCTCCTGCACGGGATGGTCGGCGGTGAACTCCAGGATGTCGCCCACCTTGGCACCGCGCAGCTGCTCGTCGACCTCCTCGACGATGCCGCCGGAGCCCACCTCGTAGCTGTAGTCCTCGGCGGTGAGGCCCGGTGCCGGCTCACCGTCGAGCAGCCCGTCGATGTCGATGACGACCACGTCCTCGTCGGTGGCGGGACGATCAACCGTCTCGAGGGTGGAGTGCACGCGGCGCAGGCGATCGATCTGTTCGTCGATCTCATCGTCGGACACGGTGGGCGAGTCGAGCACCACCCGCAGGGCCTCGTAGCCCCCCAGGGTGATCTCGGGCCGCACCTCGACGGTGGCCTCGAAGACGACCGGTCCGGTCTCCTCGCCCTCGGTGATGTCGATCTCCGGTTGGGCGATGACGTCGACCTCGTGCTCGCGCACGGCCTGGGAGTAGTAGTCGGGGATGGCGTCGTTGAGCGCCTGGCCCCTGGCCACACCCGGGCCCAGGCGGGCCTCGAGTACCCGACGGGGTGCCTTGCCGGGCCGGAACCCGGGAATGCGCACCTCGCGGGCGATCTGACGGAACGCTGCCTCGACGGCCTTCTCGACCTCGGCCTCGTCGACCTCGACGGACAGCTTGACTTTGTTGCCCTCGACGGGCTCGACGGTGGATTTCACAGACCCGGGAGTCTACCGGTCCGCGCCCGCCGCCCGAACACCGGTTGCCATGCGTGGCGCTCGGGGTGGGCGAGTCGCCTGTGGGCGGGGCGGACGAGTCGCCTGTGGGTGGGGCGGGCGAGCGGGCCGGGCGGCGAGCCCGATCGACCCCGTGGCGCGGTTCGATCCCCCCACCGGCTCTGTGTGCAACCAGGTACCCATGCGGTACCCCACGGCACACGGAACCCGAGATCGACCACGACGCCACGCCGACACCGGCTCTGTGTGCAACCAGGTACCCATGCGGTACCCCACGGCACACGGAACCTCGCGCCACCCGGCCGCACCGGAAGCGCCGGGGTAGCAGCGTCATCGACGATGCCCGATCCCGATTCGAACCCGCCGAGCGATCGGCTACCGTGACCGCGGCTCGGCACCGCCGGGCCACCAACCGGGGTGTAGCGCAGCTTGGTTAGCGCGCCTGCTTTGGGAGCAGGAGGCCGGGAGTTCGAATCTCCCCACCCCGACCCAGCCGCCGCCGATGTGGCATCAACTAACGTGGCGGCCCTCGCGGGTGTAGCTCAATGGCTAGAGCCCCAGCCTTCCAAGCTGGTTATGCGGGTTCGATTCCCGTCACCCGCTCCAACGCATCGGCCCAGGTCAGCCCACCGTCAGGGCGCCTGGGCCGAGGGCGTTGCGGCCACGGCAAGGGGCCAGTCCCGCGGCCAACGGGGGCAACTCCCGAAGCGCTCGACAGTCGGCTCTGTTAGGTTCAACTGAGCCGACAAGCAGGGGGGATAACCGATGTCATCGGTGAAGTTGTGGGCGATCGGGCTGTGTGCCATCGGTGCACTGCTGCTCGTCGGGTGCGAGCCCGAACCGACATTGCATCTCACGGTCAACGAGACCACTGACGGCCCAGCCGCTGCGCCCGGCGACGGCATCTGCGAGATGACCCCCGGCGAGAACGATTGCTCGCTGCGCGCCGCCATCGAAGAAGCCAACGCCGCCGACACACGCGCCGTCATCGCGCTCCCTGCTGGCAACCACGACGTCAGCACCGGCTCCGTGCACGTCACCGGGCGGGTCCAGATCGTCGGGGACGACCCGGTCGACAGCCGCATCAGCGGGGGCAGCGCGCTGCAGGTGGAAGAAGGTGCTCACCTCGGGCTGTCCGACGTGGCCATCAACAGCGTTCTCCTCCACGTCCGAGGAACCGTCGTGGCACAACGGACGGCGACGTCGCTGGTGCAGGCGGTAACGGTGAACGTCGCACCGACCGGCACCGCCATCTTCGTGAACTCCGCGATCGGCAACGGTGACCTCCAGGGTCGCCCGGCCGTTCACAACCAGGGGGCGCTCCACCTCCGCTACTCCACCATCACGTCGCTCGAGAGCGTCCCGCTCAACAACCTGGGCGAGGCGCACCTCGGCGCCTCGATGCTGGTGCGCATGTTCATCCAGAACCCGTGGGGGCCGACCACGTATCCCGTCAACCCGTTGGGAGTGCTGTGCACTGGCGACCCGATCGTCTCGGCGGGCTACAACTTCACCACCAACGACACCTGTTCGCTCGACCATCCCACGGATGTGATCGATGCCGGCTTCGACGGTGAGTTCGGGGTCGGCGGGTTCTGGCCGGCGCCGGGTTCCAGCTCGATCGACGCCATTCCTGCCGGTGGACTGGGCTGCGGTACCTCGGTGACCGACGACCGCCTCGGCGCCCCTCGCCCGAACACCACCCCGCCGGCCGAGCCGGCTTGCGACATCGGCGCCATCGAACGCTGAACCCCGCCGGGCCGGGGGGCGCCGACAGCCGCTGCCACCTCGGGGCTCTCGAGCGATGTTCCCTACGACGCGAGCTCCGCAGACGAGCCTGACTCAGCCCGCCGCCCACCGCGCCTGCACTGGCCGAACCGTCGGCCCCATGCGATACCGGCCCGCAGCGCAGGCTTCGCCATGGCGGTGAGAACCACGAGCACCACGAAGGTGAACGCCATGAACAGGACCGGGAACCGGGTGGTCAGCTGCGGGAGCGACTCGCTCAGCTCGCCGGGCGTGCGCACCACGTCCCACGAGTTGAAGCGCAGCACGCGCCCGAGGAACAACCCGACGGCGACCAGGGCGTGGATGGACAGCTCGACCGGCCACCACCGCAGCCGCGGAGCGACCCCGCCCAGGTAGTCCTGCACGCGCATGAGCGACAGCACGTAGCAACCGAACCCGACAGCGAAGAAGACCCCGTGCGCCGGGATGTAGATGGTCATGAGCGCCAGGTCAGAGGCACCACCACGCACGTCGCTGAAGAAGTGCACCACGTCGGTGAGCACATAGGCGGCGTTGGGCAGGAACAGCACGAACGTCACCACACCGCACCACCACAACAGGGTGCGACGTGCGCCACGACGGAACAGCACCCCGGCGAGTGCCAGTGGGATGAAGGCCAGGAACAGGTTCCACACGAAGATGCGCCCGCGGAACTGCAGCAACCACCTCACGTCGTCGGCGACCCACGACAGGGTGTCCTGCAAGCCGAGCATCAGCGGTCGACGCCAGCCGGGGACCTGCCCGCACAGCAGTCGGCCGGCGTCGCAGCCCGCTCGTTCATGAGGCAGATGCCTCGGCCTGGGCCACGTGCCGCTTGACGTCCGCGAAGCTGTCCGGGGTCACCGAGATCGAGTCGATGCCGGCACGCACCAACACCTCGGCGAAGTCCGGGTCGTTACTCGGACGCTGCCCACACAACCCGACCTTTCGGCCGGCCTCGTGCGCTGCGGTGATCAGCGACTCGATGCTGGCGACGACGGCGGGATCGCTCTCGTCGAACAACGACGCCAGCATGTCGGAATCGCGGTCCACGCCGAGAGTGAGCTGGGTGAGGTCGTTACTCCCGATGGAGAACCCGTCGAACCGGCGAGCGAACTCCGGGGCGAGGATGATGTTCGACGGCACCTCGGCCATGACGTAGATCTCGAGACCGTTCACACCCCGGGTCAAGCCGTTGTCGGCCAGCACCTCGAGCACGGCATCGGCCTCCGCCGGTGTGCGACAGAAGGGCACCATCAACACCGTGTTCGTCAAACCCATCTCGTCGCGCACCCGCGCCATGGCAGCGCACTCGAGGGCGAACCCGTCGCGGTAGCCCTCGTGGTGGTAGCGACTGGCCCCCCGCCAGCCCAACATCGGGTTCTCCTCGTGGGGTTCGAAGCCACCACCGCCGAGCAGCCGTGCGTACTCGTTGGTCTTGAAGTCGCTGAGCCGGACGATCACCGGTGCCGGCCAGAAGGCCGCTGCCACCCGAGCGGTGGCCGAGGCCAGTCGCTCCACGAAGTACTCCGCCGGGTCGCCGTCCCCGACCAACTCGGCCACCTGGGCTCGGGTCTCGTCGTCCAGGCGCTCGGGGTGGGCGGCGGCCATGGGATGCAACCCGATGTCGCTGTTGACGATGAACTCCAGCCGGGCCAGACCGACCCCGTCCGCCGGCAGACGCCACCAGCGGAACGCCGTGGCCGGATCGCCGACGTTGAGCATCACGTCGGTTCGGGTGTCGGGCAGGTCGGACAGGTCCACCGCCTCCTCGGCGAACTCCAGTAGGCCGTCGAAGACATCCCCGCGCTCCCCCTCGGCGCACGACACGGTGACCTCTTGGTGGTCGGACAGCACCGTCGTCGCGTCAGGGACCCCGACAACGGCCGCCAGGCCCAGCTCACGACTCACGATCGCTGCGTGGGAGGTTCGGCCCCCGTGCTCGGTGATGATCGCCGATGCCTTCTTCATGATCGGTTCCCAATCGGGGTCGGTGGTGCCGGTCACGAGCACGGCGCCCGATTCGAACCGGTCGATGTCTGCTGGGGTGTCGAGCTTGCACACCTTGCCCGAGGCAATGGCGTCCCCCACGGCCATGCCGCTGAGGATGGGCTCGCCCTCCTCGATCAGCCGGTAGGAACGCAGCACGGACTGGTCCCGCTGGGCCTCGACGGTCTCGGGTCGCGCCTGGACGATGAAGAGGTCGCCGTTGCGGCCGTCCTTGGCCCACTCGATGTCCATCGCACAGCCGTAGTGCTCCTCGATCGACACCGCCCAACGGGCAAGCGTAAGAATCTCGTCGTCGCCGAGCACCTGTGCCGCTCGTTCTTCGGCATCGGTGTCGACCACCTCGGTCGGATCCTCACCGCCGTTCCCGTAGATGACCTTGCTCTGCTTGCGGCCGCGCCGGCGGGAAATGATCGGTCGCAGCTCGGTGCGGCCCAGCAGCGGCTTGAACACCAGGTACTCGTCGGGATCGACCGTCCCGGCCACCACCGACTCCCCCAGCCCCCAGGAAGCGTCGACGAGCACGGCCCTCGGAAAGCCGCTGTCGGTGTCGATGGTGAACATCACGCCGGCCGAGGCCAGGTCGGAACGCACCATCTCCTGGACGCCCACCGAGAGTGCCACGTCGAAGTAGTCGAACCCCTGGTCGCGCCGGTAGCTGATGGCCCGGTCGGTGAACAGCGAGGCGTAGCAGCGGCGGCAGGCTTCGACGAGTGCCTCCTCACCGCAGATGTTGAGGTAGCTGTCCTGCTGACCGGCGAAGCTGGCGTCGGGTAGGTCCTCGGCGGTGGCGCTCGAGCGCACGGCCACATCGGGGTCGGCGCGACCCAGCCGCTCCCCGAGCTGTCGGTAGGACTCGGCGATGGCCTCGGTCAACGGCGAGGGCAGCTCTGCGTCCAGAATCGCCCCACGGATGGCCGCCCCAACCTCGTGCAACGACGCGCCGTTGTCGAGGTCGTCCATGTGGGAGGCGATCAGATCCCGGAGCCCGTTGTCCTCGAGGAAACGACGGTAGGCCGCTGCGGTGAGGGCGAACCCATCGGGCACGCGTATGCCTTCCGATGCGAGCGACCGCACCATCTCGCCCAGCGAGGCGTTCTTCCCTCCCACGCTGTCGATGTCGTCGATCGTCAGGTCCTCGAACCACCGCGTCAGAGCGTCCACGAGCAGCAACGTACCCGCGCGAGCGGTACAACATCCCCCGAACTGCCGGCGATCTGGCCTGCATCGAACCCGAATCGCCGGCAGTTCGCCGGTGGGGACGGGGCGGGACCGGTACGCTCTCGGCGATGAGCGCCACCGCACGGGAAGCTCCCGACGCCACCCACATCGGTCACGGCGACCTCGAACTGGTGATCGGCGACGACACCGACCCGTGGTGGTCCCCCGACGCCAGGGCCAAGCGCATCACGGCGCGTCGCTCCCCCGTCATTCACGAAGGCGCCAGTGTGTTCACCATCGGCAGCTGCTTCGCCGCGGCCATCCGCAAGGCTCTCCGCCAGCGGGGCTTCGACGTCACCCCCCGCTTCGACGGCCTGCCCATCGACAACGACCGCCAGGTGGTGGGTTACTTCGGGCGCATCAACCACTACGACACGTTCTCGATCCGCAACACCTTCCTGCGAGCGATGGCCGCCGAGCCCGAGCAGTACGACCCCCTTCCGGTGAAGGACGGCTGGACCTACAAGTTCCGCGACTGGCAGCCCGCGTTCCAGGACCCCCGACGCCAGCACATGTACGGCATCGACGAAGCGGCCATGCGCAGCGGTATGGCCATCGCCGACGAGGCACTGCGGGGCGCTGTGGCCACCGCCGAGGTGTACGTCATCACGCTGGGCCTGACCGAGACCTGGTGGGACGACGAGACCGGCACGCACGTCTGGTCGTCCACTGTTCCCACGGCGTCACCCACCCCCGAGCGCTTCAGTTTCCGGGCCACCCATTTCCCCGAGAACCACGACAACGTGCGCTCTGTCTGCGCTGCGCTCACCGAGCGGTACCCGGACCGTCAGATCATCCTCACCGTGTCACCGGTGCCGCTGCAACGCACCTACACCGACGACGACGTCGTGGTGGCCAACACCTACAGCAAGTCGGTGCTGCGCGCCGTCGCCGGCGCGGTGGCCGCCGAGTTCGACCAGGTGACCTACTGGCCCTCCTACGAGATCGCCCTGGCCACCGACCTCTTCCAACCCGACGGCCGCCACATCACCCCCGAGGGGGTCGGCGCCATCACCGACGCCTTCCTCGCTGCCCACTGCAGCTGAGCCGACGCACCCGCCCCACCCGACCGCATCACCCGACCGCACCCCCGAGAGGACTCCATGCGAGCCGCCGTCCTGCCCGCCCAAGGCGCAGATCTCGACCTCGTCGACCTCCCCGACCCCGAACCGGCACCCGGCGAACTGCTCCTCGAGGTGGAGGCGTGTGGCATCTGTGGCTCCGACCTGCACGCCGCAGTGCACCTCCCGCTCGACGGGACGGTCTTCGGCCACGAGTTCTGCGGCGTGGTGCGAGAGCTCGGACCCGGCGTCGATGGCTTCTCCCTCGGCGAGCGGGTGACGGCCATGTCGCTCGCCACCTGCGGCACGCGCGTGGCCTGCCGCAGCGGGCGGGTGCGCAAGTGCCTGTCGGCTTCGATGATCGGCATCGAGCGGCCCGGCGCCTACGCCGAGTTGGCCACGGTGCCGGCCCACAACGTCGTGCGCCTGCCGGCGTCGCTCGATGCCCGCCACGGCGCGCTGGTGGAGCCCTTGGCGGTGGCGTTGCACACGGTCGACCGCGCCGGGCTCCGCCCTGGTGACGACGCCGTGGTCCTCGGCGGCGGGCCCGTCGGCCAGGCGGTGGTGTTGTGGCTGGCCGCCCTCGGGGCCCGCAACATCGTGGTGTCCGACCCGGTGGCGCATCGTCGTGAGCTGGCTGGCATCCTCGGAGCCACCCACACCGTCGATCCCACCACCGAGGACGTGGCCGCAGCAGTGGTGGCCGCCTGCGGCGCGCCGCCCCGCGTGGTGATCGAGTGCGTCGGCATCCCCGGTCTGGCCCAGCACGCCACCGAAGTGGCCGCCGTCGACGGCACGGTGGTCATCGCCGGTGTGTGCATGGAAGCCGACCCGCTGGTGCCGTTCATCGCCATGAGCAAGGAACTCGACGTCCGCTTCGCGTTCTACTACCGAGCGCAGGACTACACCCACACGGTGGCCATGCTCGAGCAGCGACGTATCGATCCGCTCCCCATGGTCACCGGTGAGGTCAGCCTCGACGACACCCCTGGCGCCTTCGCCGCCCTGCACCGACCTACCACCGAGTGCAAGGTACTCATCCGCCCCTGAGGGTCGCCGGCCACCACGAGGGACCCGCAGTAGCGTGTGGCCTTCGTCGCCGTCCCGGGAGCCTGTGCCATGTCCGACCCTGCCGACCGTCAGTGGGAGACCCTCACCTACGAGGAGCGCGACGGCGTGGCCACCGTGACGCTGGCGCGCCCCGACGTCTACAACGCCTTCAACCGCACCATGCAGCGCGAGCTGCACCAGATGTGGCGAGCGCTGCGGCTGCACGACCCGGTGCGCTGCGTGGTGCTGACCGCAGCCGGGGACAAGGCGTTCTGCACGGGCATCGACCGGGCCGAGCAGATGGAGGGCGATGCCGCCGACCTCGACACCGACGACCACCGCATCGGCTTCGGCTCGACCCCGTTCCACTTCGACGACCCCGGCGACATGATCGGACCCAAGTCGGCCGACCTGTGGAAGCCGGTGATCGCTGCGGTGAACGGCATGGCCTGCGGCGGCGCCTTCTACCTCCTCGGCGAAGTGGAGTTCATCATTGCGGCCGAGCACGCCACCTTCTTCGACCCCCACGTCACCTACGGCATGTGCGCGGCGTTCGAACCGATCCACATGCTGGACCGGCTCCCGTTCGGCGAGGTGATGCGCATGAGCCTCATGGGCAGCCACGAACGGATGTCGGCGGCGCGGGCGTGCCAGATGGGACTGGTGTCGGAGGTCGTGCCCGCCGAGGACCTGGCCGCCGCCGCTCACCGGTGCGCCGCTGCCATCGCCTCGGCGCCGGCCGTGGCGGTGGAGGGCACGGTGCGAGCCATCTGGGCCGGGCGCGAGCTGCCCCGAAGTCAGGCGCTGGCCTCGGCGTGGGCTTTCATCGGGCTCGGCACCAACGAGGACTCGATCCGTGAGGGACAGGCGGCGTTCAGCTCGGGCAAGCGCATCGAGTGGCGACTGCGCTGACCCGCTAGCGGGAGGTGCCAGACGTCGGGCGCAGCAGGGCGGACGCCTCCTGGCGCCCGGCCACCCCCAGCTTCCGGTAGCTGCTGGTCAGGTGCCACTCGACTGCCTTGCGAGAGAGGAACAGCGACTCGGCGATCTCGCGGTTGGTGAGCCCGTCGGCCGCCAACCCAACCACGCGCCGCTCAGCCGGCGTCAGGGCGTCGACACCTCGCAACGCAGTGCGGCGGGGTCGACCCCCCGCGGCCACCAACTCGGCCCGCGCCGCAGCAGTGAGGAGGCCAGCCCGGCACTCATCGGCCAAGCCCATCGCCTCCCGCAGCACGGGACGAGCGTCAGTCACCGCGCCGGCTGCGCGCAACGCACGGCCCAGGTCGGTGAGCGCCTGCACGTGTTCGACCCTCCGCTCCCCCAGTTCATGCGCGTCCACGGCCGAGCGAAGCAGGTCGATCCGCTCGTCGGCGCCGGCGGTGAGTGCCGCTGCTCGCCGGGCGATGCCGATCGGCCCAGGCGCTCCGAACTGCTCGGCCAAGGCCAGCTCCTCGGCGGCCAGCACCACCGCGCGTTCCATCTCTCCCAGCGCCACCAGCGCCTCGGCTGCCGCCGATCGCCACGGCAGCATCGCCGGGTTGTCGCCACGTCCAACCCGCTGTTGTTCCGCCGCCGCTTCGAGGCAGGCCAACGCCTCGGCCGGACGGCCACGTGCGAGAAGGTGGACGGACCGGCCGTAGAGGTGGAGCATGTCGGCCCCTGACCCCACGCCACCCTCGGCTTCCTGGGCAGCCAGCACCGCCGCTGCCGCATCGAGGTCGCCCATCCAGGTGTGGACCTGCGCCAGGGTGCCGCGTGTCGAGGGCAGGAAGACCCGGTGTTCTCGTCGGCCGGCAGCCACAGCCAGCTCGGCATCGGCTGCGGCATCGTCGAGCCGCCCCAGGTGGAACGCCGGACCCGACCGTAGGGCCATCGCCTGCACGTAGCCGACCACCGAGCCGCGAGCCTGTGCGTCGGCCACCGCAGCATCGAGCGTCTGCACCGCTTCATTGTTCCTGCCCGCGAGGTGCAACGCGTAGGCCGCCCACCACCATCCCATGCCGTCGGCGGTCTCCATCTCGAGAAGACGGTCACCGTCGAGAGCGCGGAGCGCCAGTTCCCCGGCATGGTCGGCACCGAAGCGCACCACCGCAGCGCGCTCGAAGGCCAACTCACCCAGGAACCCGGCGCTGGCCGGATCCTCCTCGGCGCTGGGCCAGCCGGTGACGAGCAATTCGTCGACCACCTGGGCAAGTGCCGCCCGCTCGGGTAGCACGAAGCGGGCCACCCGCGCCCAGGCAACCTGCGCCACGGGACGCAACGCCGCGGGCGCGAGGTCGACCTGCTCGCGCAGGAGCGCAACCGCTGCTGGCGCGGCGCCCGCCCGGAAATGGCAGGCCGCCAGTTCCTCCGACGCCTGCAACCGCCGGGCAGGATCCTCCTCGACGATGGCGGCCGCACGTTCGAAGGTGATGGCTGCTTCGGTATGTCCGGCCGCCGCTTGGGCACGACCGCGTGCCATCAGCACGTCGTAGGCCTCTGCGGCGGCCAGCAACGAATCGTCGATCGCCGCCAGGAGGTGGGCGGCCATCATGACATCGCCCGACGTCGCACAGGTCGCGGCGGTGGACCGCACCAACACCACATCGTCGGTCGAGGTGACCGGTCCGAGAGCGAGGAGGTGCCCGGCCAACACCGACGCCGGCTCACCGGCGAGCAGCTGCAACGCCCGGCGATGCAGTCGGCGACGCTCGTCATCAGAGAGATCGTCGTAGACGTCCTCCTCCTCCGTCGGGTGTCCGAAGCGCACCGTGCCGGCGTCGTCGATCAGCCCGGCTTCCGCCACTGCCGTCACCACGTCCGCGTCGTCCACCGCTGCCAGTGCGGCGACCTGCGCCAGCGGCGCCGGCCCGCTCAGTACCGCGGTGGCCGCCCGAACCCTGGCCACCGTGTCGCGTGGCTGCAGGCCAGGTCGTCGATCGGCCGACAACGGCCCCTCGGGGTCGGCACCCCAGGCGCCCAGTCGGCCAGCAGGTCTGTCGAGGGACCGCACCACGCGGAGCGGAACTCCGGCTGTCGCTCGCCACAGCAGCTCTGTTTCCTGGGCGTCGCTGGCCTGGCCGGTACGACGACGCACGAGGGCGGCGACCTCAGCAGGCGACAGCGGACCGAGGTCGAGGGTCTCGGTCCCCGCGAACGGATGCGACGCGCCGGTCCTCTCAGCGACGAGCACCAGCAGCGGACTGTCGTGCACCCAGGGCACCAGGGCTTCGAGTACCGAGCGACTGAGCGGGTCGATCGCATGGACGTCGTCGACCATCAGCAGCTCCGCCACATTGGCCACCAGCCAGGCGAGGCCGTAGACGACGCCGGCCCGGTCAGCCCCCGCTCGACCCCCGTTGAGCTGCTCCCATGCACGCCCCGCCGCTCCAGCGAGCACCGCCGACGCTTCGCCGGCGTCAAGCTGTCCGAGGAGGTCCGTCGCCACTCCCCTGGCCACACCGAATGGCAACTCCCCCCGTGTCCGCCCCATGGCGGTGGCCACAGCGGCCCCCTCGGATGCATCGAGGACGGATCGGAGGAGGGCTGACTTACCCATGCCGGCGGCGCCCCTGGCCACGATCGCACTGCCGGGACCCCCGTCGAGCACCGCCGACAGCGCCGCCATCAGGGCTTCGACCTCGGTGGCGCGACCCACGAGCGACGGTGCCACAGCGGTCGGGAAGTCAGTCGGGGTCGTCATCGCCGTTTCGCCATCAAGAGAATCCCACATCTGCTGTGCCGGCGAAACTCTGGGGTGGTCCACCAATTTCTGGGGTATCGCCCGCCACCACTCCTCCGTACGTTCGCCTCGGGAGCGATCCCGCGCCCGACGACGATGCCGAGGTGACGAGCATGCAAGTACGACTCCGTACGACTGGCGCCACGAAAGCGGTGCACTGGCCCCTCCACGCCCTGGGCCTGGCCGGACTCTGGCTGCTGCTGTCGGCCTGCGATCCGTCGGCCATGCTGCTCGAGGTGAACAGCACGGCCGACCTGCCCGACGCCAACCCTGGTGACGGCATCTGCGAGGCCACCCCCGGCATGGGCGACTGCACGCTGCGCGCCGCCGTGATGGAGGCCAACGCCGTTCCCAAGGTCGACACCATCGACCTCGGCTGGGGCAACACCTATGTGCTCACGCTGGCCGGGTCGGGCGAGGACGCCGCAGCCACCGGGGACCTGGACATCACCGAGTCGGTCACCATCAAGGGTGCGTCGATCATCGACGGCAACGGCACCGACCGGGTCTTCGACGTGCGGGCCGGCACCCTCATCTTGGGGGAGGCGCGGGTCACCGGCGGGGCCACCGACGCCAACGGCGGCGGCATCCGCATCAACACCGGGGCGGGGCTCCTCACTTACCAGGTGGAGGTGAGTGGCAACACCGCGGCGGGCAGCGGCGCCGGGGGTATCCACGCCGAGAACGGCGGCACCGTCCGCCTGATCAGCACCCTGGTGGCCGAGAACACCGGCGGCATCGGCGGCGTGCGCACCGCTGGACAGTTGGTCGCCGACAACCTCACCGTGTCGGCCAACACCGGCACGTCCGGCACCGGCGGCATCGCCGTTGCCCCCGGCGCACCTTCGGGCGTGTTGAACTTCACCACGATCACCGACAACACCGGCGGCGGTTACTCCGGCGGCGGCGTGTTCGCCACCACCATCGTGGCCAACCAGGCCTCGGGGTCCGACTGCGCCACCGCACCGGCAACGGCGGGCTACAACCTCGACAGCGACGGGACCTGCCTGCCCGTGCCGGCCACCGGCGACAAGCCCAACACCGACCCCCTGCTGCTGCCCCTCGAGTTCTACGACGGTGAGCGACGCACGCACCTGCCCCCTCCGGCCAGCCCGGTGATCGACCAGGTGCCCGTCGGCGTACTGAACTGCGGCGGCGGATCCGGCGCTTTCGACCAGCGCGGCATGGCCCGACCCTCCGACACCGACCTCGACGGCACCCCCGCCTGTGAGATCGGCGCCACCGAGAACAACAACCGCATCCCGGGCGGGTTCTTCGAGGTCGCCACCAACCTCGATGCGCCGGCAGCCACGGCGGGCGACGGCCGCTGCGAAGCGACGCCGGGCGGTACCGACTGCACCCTGCGTGCCGCGCTCGAGGAGATCAACACCTGGCCGCTCGGCGGCAACGTGTTCGTCTACCCCGGGCCCGACATGCTCCTCACCCACGGATCTGGCAACGATCGCAGCTTGGTCATCAAGCGAGACATGTGGCTCACCGGCAGCGGACAGACCATCGACGCCGGCGACGAGGCACGGGTCGTCTACATCGACGGAAGCGCTGAGCCGACCGTGGCGCTGCAGAACCTCACCCTCACCGGCGGCCACGCCAAAGTGGGATCCGTGGCCAGCGCCTCCGGTGGCGGTCTCCTCGTCGACGGCCCGGCCACCGTCGGGTTGACCAGCGTCGGGGTGCTCGGCAACCACGCCGCCAACGCAGGCGGGGGGGTGGCTGCGACGACCGGAGCGCAGCTGTTCGTCAGCGGCAGCGAGGTTGCCGGCAACTCTTCACTCGGCCTCGGTGGGGGCATCTTGCTCGCCGGAGGGTCGAGCGCGTCGGTCACCAACTCGTCGATCGACTCCAACGCTGTGACCGTCAGCGGCGGGGGAGGTGGCATCGCAGTGTCGGACAGCTCACTGGAACTCCGCCGATCGTCGATAGTGAGCAACGCCGGTGTTCAACAGGGCGGGGGTCTTCGTGTGAACGGGTCGACGTCAGAGTTCCTGATCGAGCACTCGACGATCAGTTCCAACGCCTCGCCGGTCGGAGCGGGTGTGCACTGCTGGGAGGCCCCAGCGCTCGCCGTGATGCGCTACACAACGGTGGTCGACAACGCGAACGGCGCAGGCTTCGGCAATCTCTGGTGCAGCGGCATGGCCGTCGAAGCCTCGATCGTCGGCGCACAGCAGAGCGGTCCATCCTGTGGGAGCCAGCACTTCGTCTCACTGGGGTACAACGTGGAAGTCGCCGGAGCCTGCGGGTTCACGCACCCCACCGATGCGCAACACACCGACCCCGAGCTCGACGGTGCGCTGGGCATGGTGAACGGCACCATCGGCCACCCGCTGCTGCCCACCAGTCCGGTTCTCGGGTTCATCCCACCCGGCGCTGCGGGCTGTGGGACCACCGACTTGCGTGACCAGCAATCGATCCTGACCAACCGGCCGACGGGCGTCGCCTGCGAGCCGGGCGCCCTCGAGTACCAGCCCTGACTCACCGCCGTCCGGCCCGTGCCCTACCCGATCGCCTGGGCGAGCGGCCGCTAGACCGCTACCGAGATGGGCCGCACCTCAGCCGATGGGGTGCGGCCCGTCGGGGTTGGCCGCCACTGCGGCACCCCGGGCCAGATCGGCGAAGGCACCACCGGTGATGACGTGGGTGTGCTCGATGCGCTCGGCGAACCACCAGCGGTCGGCCACCCGCACGTAGCGGTCGTGATAGGTGGCCGACACGTCCACCAGCTCGTGCTCGCCTTCCCACTCCACACCGTTGCGGTTGAACACGTGGACCCGCCCCAGGGCCTCCTGCGGCGAGGCGAAGCGGATCTCGTGGGTGGACACCGAGTGCAGACAGAAGGTGAAGACCGCCATGGCCTCGGGCATCCAGCGAGCCACCTCGGCTGGTGTGCCGGCGATGCCACCGGCCGAGCGGTAGTCCACCAGGGCGTCGGGGATGAACAACGCCTCCCACCGCTCCCAGTCGCGGTCGTCGACGGCGTGGGCGTAGGCCACCACCAGGTCCGTGATGGCCGCTCGGTCGGCCAGGCCTTGCGGGTCGGGGACGGCCCCGTCGGTCGCGCTCATTGGTTGCGGAACGCCGTCTCGACCTGATGGGCCATCTCGAGGAAGCTGGCCCCGCTGTCGGCCACCACCTCGAGCTCGACGAGGGCTCCGTCGAAGGGCACGGTGGGGTCGTAGCCGTCGCACACCGGCAAGGGTCGCCCGACCCCGCACAGCAACGATGCCGAGGAGTTCGGCGTCCACAGACCGGGCCAGGCGTGGGGCAGTCGACCGGTGCCGATCGTCTTGCCGTCGGCCACGCAAGCCAGCTCCATGGCGTCCCCGTCGGGGCGGCCGACCACAGCGAGGCGCGTCGCGCCCGCAGGGAGTGGCACGTCGAGGCTGGTGACGTACTCGCTCACGAAGCTCACGGCGAACACCAGCGAGTCACCGGTGGCGTGCCACACCCACCCGCCGTTGTAGTCGCCCTGCTCGGCCAGTACCCCCGCCGCCCCCGGCGCCAGCGGCTGGGCCAGGGTGGCGGTGATCGTGAAGCCGTTGGAGAGCACCGGGGTGTTGTCCTCGAACACCCGCTCCCCCGGCCGCAAGGTGACCCGGCGCGCACCGGTGGGCCACGGGAGGAAGAGGTGGGCGATGCGGTCCATCACCCCGTCACTGAGCGGCAGTACCCCGTTGCGCTCGGCCTCCTCGTACCAGCGGGCCACCAGCCGGTCGCGGATCTCGGGGTGCTCGTCGCCGAGGTCGACGTTCTCGGCCGGGTCGTTGGTGGTGTCGAACAGGTGCCAGTGATCGGTGGCGAAGTCGCTGCTGCCCTCGATGAGATCGCGCTCGGCGTGGGTGAGCTGGTTGACGTGGTTGGTGACCACCTTCCAGCCACCCTCGAACATGGCCCGGCTGCCCCAGCACTCGTAGTACTGGCTGGTGCGAGGGTCGGGCGCAGCCGCGTCGTCGAGCATCGAGCGCAACGACACGCCGTCGAAGCTCATCTGCTGCACCCCAGCGAGCTCGTCGGGCGCGCTGACCTGCGCCAGGTCGAGCAACGTGGGCAGCAGGTCGATGGCGTGGCAGTACTGGTGGCGGATGGCGCCCCGCCCAGCGAGACCGGCGGGCCACGACACGATGCAGGGGTCCCGCACCCCACCTTCGAAGGTGTACCGCTTGAAGCGACGCACCGGAGTGTTGCCTGCCTCGGCCCAGCCCCACGGGTAGTGGTTGTAGGTGCGGGGGCCACCGAGTTCGTCGATCAGGCGGAGGTTCAACTCCACGTCCTCGTCGCGGCCCTGGGCGAAGCGGAACTCGCTGACCGATCCGTGTGGTCCGGCCTCACCCGACGCCCCGTTGTCGGACAGCAACACCACGATCGTGTTCTCCCGCTCACCGAGATCGCCGAGCGCGGCGAGCACCCGGGCGATCTGGGCATCGGTGTGGGTGAGGAACCCGGCGTAGATCTCCATCATGCGGGCGTACAGCCGCCGATGCTCGGCCGACAGCGTGTCCCAACGCGGTACATGCTCCGAGGGCGTGGGGAGCTCGGTGCCCGTAGGCATGATGCCGAGGCGGATCTGGCGCTCGAGCGTCTCGACCCGCCAGGCGTCCCAGCCCAGGTCGAACTGGCCGCGGTACGGCTCGACCCATTCCGGGGTGACGTGGTGGGGGGCGTGGGTGGCGCCCAGCGCCCACCACAGCAGGAACGGTCGCGTCGGCTGGTTCCGGCGCAGCTCGCGCAGACGGGCGATGGCCTCCTCGGCCAGGTCCTCGGTGAGGTGGTAACCCTCGTCGGGGCTGCGAGGCGGGTCGACGTAGCTGTTGTCACGCACCAACTCCGGTGCCCAATGGTTGGCGTCGCCGCCGAGGAAGCCGTAGTAGTGCTCGAAGCCCTTGCCGAGCGGCCAGTTCTCGAACGGGCCCGACGGCGATCGCTGGTCGCGCGGGGTGAGGTGCCACTTGCCCACGGCGAACGTGGCGTACCCCTCGTTGCGGAGGATCTCGGCCATGGTGCCGGCGCTCGATGGGATGCGGCTGGTGTAGCCGGGGAAGGCCATGGGGAGGTCGGGCAGCATGCCCACCCCCACCCGGTGGTGGTTGCGCCCGGTGAGCAGGCAGGCCCGGGTGGGTGAGCACACGGCGGTGGTGTGGAAGTTGGTGAGGCGGACGCCGTCGTCGGCCAGTCCGTCGATGGCCGGGGTGGCGATGTCTGCGCCGTAACACCCCAGTTGAGCGAAACCGGTGTCGTCGAGCACGATCACCACCACGTTCGGGGCGCCGGCACGGAACGGCGGCTCGGGCCGTTCCGAGGTGGCATCGGCCGTGGTGAGCGGCGCTGTGGTCGTCGGCTTCGGCGGTGACGGTTGGTTCACGTGTGCGCTCCCCCGGGTGCACTGCACGACGGTCGTGGCCGGCGAACCGGACGGTAGCAGTCGATGCGCTACCGAGCGGTCGAGTCGGGCGCGCCGACGCACTCGACCCGACCGTCGTGCTGGCGACAGCAAACAGTGGTGACTACAGCAACAGGATGTGGAAACGCTGCAGGAAGGCCGCCATCGCCTGACGGCTCACCGGCGCCGTCGGCTGATACGACCCGTCCCCGAACCCTTGCGCCACGTCGTTCGAGGCCATCCACGTGATCTCACCGCAGAACGGGTGCCCGGCCCCCACGTCGCTGAACGGCGCATCGACACACGGGGGATCCGTGCCGTCGGGCGCGCCTGCCTTGCGGTACAGGAACGCCGCCATGGCCTGACGACTCACCGGCGCCGTCGGCTTGAACGACCCGTCCTCGAACCCACCGGTGATGCCGCTGTTCGCCAACCATTCGATCTCCCCACAGAAAGGATGATCGACGTCGACGTCGCTGAAGGCGGCCTCTTCACACGCCGGGTCGGCACCGTCGGGAGCGCCTGCCTTGCGGTACAGGAACGCCGCCATGGCCTGACGACTCACCGGCGCCGTCGGCTTGAACGATCCGTCCTCGAACCCACCGGTGATGCCGCTGTCGGCCAGCCAGGTGATGTCGGTGCAGAAGGTGTTGTCCCCGTCGACATCGCCGAAGCGCGCTGCGTCACAGGGCGGCGTCTGGTGGACCGTCTCGTTGGCGAGCACCCGGTGGTCACGGCACGGTTGACCACGCAGGGACCCGCACAGGGGCCGCTCGCTCTGGGCGGCGAACTCCTCGGGGATCACGTGGTCAGGGCCCGAGAGCACCGGCAGCACCAGGGCGGAGGCCATGGGCCCGCCGTGGGCCACGTCGTGAGTGGTGGCGCCGAAGTCCTCGGACTCGAAGTCCCACAGCGCGGCGTCACCCCCGGGCGTGTTGATCTCGATGCGCAGACGACTCCCCGCCCGGAAGGGGTGGGCCACCGAGTAGAGCGGCACCTGCACGTTCACGAACTGTCCCGGCACGAGCGGCTCGTAATCGGCTGCCGTGTACAGGTGGTCGATGCGGGTCCCCTGTGTGCGGTCAGGATCGACGTTGCGGAACCCGGCCCGCAGGAGTCCGTGCTGCACCCGCACCTCTTCGACCGTCCCGTCGGAGGCCGGTTCTGCGTACACCTCCGACAGCACCACCTCGAGCGGCGCGTCGCTGCCGGTGGAGCGGAACCACAGGTCGACGTGGCCTTCTCCGGCGATGATGAGGTCACTCTCGAGCGGCTCGGTCTCGTACGCCAGCCCCAACCCGTCGTCGGTGGTCCTCCAGTCGGTGTTCACCCCGAGCCGACTCCAGTTCCCGCCGGTGTAGTACCGGGTGCCGAGCACATCGGCATCGAACTCGAAGCGATCGATCGACAAGGTGTCGGGGACCTCGTCGCTCAGCGTGCCGTCGGGCCCCAGGTGGAACGTGGCCACCTCGGTGTCAGGGGCGGGCCACGACGGAAGCTCCAAGACGAACCGCTGGCGGTGGGCACCGGGATGGTCGGAGAAGTCCGGGCTGGCGCCCGCCTCGAAGAGCACCCGCACCTCGTCCTCGGCTTCGTAGGCGGCCAGTGCACCTTCGTAGCCGCCGAAGAGCGGGTCACCACCGTTGCCGTCGCGGAAGCGGTCCGGCTCGAACTCGAGACCGGGTGCTCCGAACTCGTCTTCCAACACGATGGGGCCACCGATGCGGACCAGGGGATGCAGCTCGGGGACGGTCCGGTCGACGTAGAACGACAGGAACTCGAACCAACGGGACATCACGAGTGGGGAGAAGCCGTCCGGGTGATGACCGTTGTAGAGCAAGAAGTTGGTCTGCCCGGGCGGGACCGACTCGAACTCGTCGAGCATGAGGCCGAAACGCGAGCCGGTCTGCTCGTCCTGCCACGACCCGGCCAGGAACACCGGCACGTCGATGTTGCGCACCAGCTTCGAGAGGTTGCGATCGTCCGCCGAAGCCGGGCGCCACACCATGGAGCGGCCGAACTCCTCGAAGGGAATGTTCTGGCTGCGGAGCTGCAGGTTGCTCTCGCAGGTGGTGTCACCACCGGAGATGCGATTCTGCACCCACGTTGCCGTTCCGGTCGACTCTTCGTCACGCTGGGCCAGCCACTGCTGGGTGAACCCGGCGTTGTAGATGCCACCAGGCCACTGCTGGTACCAGGGGTCCTCGATGACCGACAGCGGCGTGATGGCCGCCAAACTCGGCGGGTTGGTTGCAGCCACGTACAACTGGGTGATCCCCGAGTACGAGATGCCCATCATGCCCACGGCGTTGTTCTTCACCCAGGGCTGGCGGGCCACCGTCTCGATGATGTCGTAGCCATCAGCCGCCTGGGCGGCGTTGAAGGCGTCGAACACCCCACCGGAACAGCCGCTGCCTCGCATGTTCACGCCCACGTAGGCGAAGCCCATGAGCCCGGCCAGCATGCCGCCGGCATCGGCACCCGACGGTACGCCCGGTCGAGACGGCGCATAGCCGGAGTACTGCACGAGCGTGGGGTAGGGGCCGGGGCCGTACACCGTCGGGTCGGGCAGACGGATGTTGGCCGAGAGCAGCGTGCCGTCGCGCATCTCGATGTAGCCGAACCCGTCACTGGCCTGGAACCCGGGCTGTTCCCCACCCGCCGCGTTCGACGGCACTGCGGACAGGGTTTGGCCCTCGTACAACGCCACGTCGGGGACGTCGCCGATGGCCAACGAGTTGACCGGTTCGCTGACCTCGACGGGGCCGTCGAACGCCTCGCCGGGCACGCCCTCCGACACCACCAGGTAGGTGCCGGGCACGACGGTGGACCCTTCGATCGTGGGCAACACGCCGTCGGTCTGAGCGTCGTGGACCAAGAACTCGGCGGGCACGTACTGGTAGACGAGTTGGCCGAGGTCATCGGTGAAGAAGGTGACGATGCGCTCGAGTGAGGCAGCATCGACGAGGGTCAACGGACTGCGTGGCTGCGCCCCGGTGACCGTGAGGTGCTCGACACCCGGCGCCACGTCGAACGTGGCCGGGATCGCCTCGGTCAGGTCGACCGAGCCACCACCGGTTGCGCCAGCGGGAGCCACCGGCGCCACCAGGGACGCTCCGAGGCTCGTCACCACCAGTGCAAGGGCAGTCAGCACCGCAACGAGTCGTGTTCGCATCAGGTTCCCCCTCGGTTCATTTCGCAGGCACCGTAGTGGGGGCGTGTGACGATGTCCCATCGGCTTGCTGAACGTCGTTCAGGCAATCGGCGCCCGAAGTCGCCGGCGCCGGCTCGCCCGCTCGCCGAGCACTTCACCCGCCCGTGTAGCGCGGTGGCCGGCCTTCGAGGAACGACCGCACGCCCTCGGCGTAGTCGTCCGAGCTGGCCGCCAGCAGGAACTGGTCACGGTCCATGGCCGATGCCGTGGTGTTCAGTGCAGTGGCCGCCAGGTTGCAGCCCTGCTTGCACATGCGCACCTGGACCGGGGGCAGCTCGGCCACCCGATGTGCCAACGCCAGCGCCCCTTCCAACGCACCCCCAGCGGAGGTCACCTCGTCGGCCAGACCCCACGCTGCACACCGCTGCGCGTCGAGCTGCTCGGCCAACACCACGATGCGTTTCGCCCGGGCCGGGCCCACCAGGTTGACGATGCGCGGCACCGAACCCCAGCTCATGTTCATGCCCCGCTCGATCTCGGGCACGTAGAGGACGGCGTCGTCGGCCATGACCCGCAGGTCGAGCGACACGGCGAGCGCCGCTCCACCGCCGATGCAGTAGCCCTCGATGGCGACGATGGTGAGGGCCTCCAACCGCTCCCACGCCTCGCACATGCGAGGACCCAGTCGAGCGCGCGACCGCCGCTCGGCCAGCCCGACGGCCATCGCAGCCGCCTGCTCGGGGTCCTTCAGGTCGACGCCGTAGCTGAAGTTGTCGGCCCGTCCGGTGAGCACCACCGCCGACACCTCGGGGTCGTCGTCGAGCTGGTGGGCCACCTCGGTGAGTTGGCTCATGGCGTCGACCGACAGCGCGTTGGCTCGCACCCCGCGGTCGAAGGTGACCACCGCCACCCGACCATCGCGCTCCACCCGTACACAAGGCTCTGACATGTTCGTCTCCTCGATCCGATGGTCACGATAGGGCGCGTCGATCGCTCGGTGGTCCACCGTCGCCGGGCATCCACCACTGGCGCAACGACGGACGAAGGTTCTGCTGATCGAGCGAGCAAAGGCCACGGCGAAGCGGTAGAACGGACTGAGGGGACGACGCAACGGCTAGGACGATCCGCCAGCCGGGTCGCCAGCCACCTTCCCCTGGGACCTCGGGACGCGGATGCTCCCGATCGAGCACTGGAGGACCGACATGGCCAACGAGGACAGCGGCACAACCGTCACGAGCGACGAACCGTCCGAGGGGCGCTGCCCCATGATGGATGTCCGCCACCAGGCGGTGGGCGGCACGGCCAACGCCTTCTGGTGGCCAGAGCAACTCAACCTGCGCATCCTCCGCCAGCACGATGCCCGCTCGAACCCCCTCGGTGAAGACTTCGACTATGCAGCGGCGTTCGAATCGCTCGACTTCGACGAGTTGGCCCGCGACGTCGACGCCGTCATGACCGACTCCCAGGACTGGTGGCCTGCTGATTACGGCCACTACGGGCCTCTGTTCATCCGCATGACGTGGCACGCGGCAGGTACCTACCGCATCTCCGACGGTCGCGGCGGTGGCGGCACCGGCGCACAGCGCTTCGCCCCCCTCAACAGCTGGCCCGACAACGCCAACCTCGACAAGGCACGCCGGCTGCTGTGGCCGGTCAAGCAGAAGTACGGACGCAAGATCTCGTGGGCCGACCTGCTGATCTTCGCCGGCAACCGGGCCCTCGAGACAATGGGGTTCCGCACCTTCGGGTTCGGCGGTGGTCGCCCCGACATCTGGACCACCGAGGACGACGTCTATTGGGGACCTGAACAGGAATGGCTGGGCGACGAGCGCTACAGCGGCGACCGCGAGTTGGCCAACCCGCTCGGTGCCGTGCAGATGGGCCTCATCTACGTCAACCCCGAAGGCCCCAACGGCGAACCCGACCCCATGGCCGCGGCACGCGACATCCGCGAGACGTTCGCCCGCATGGCCATGAACGACGAGGAGACGGTGGCGCTCATCGCCGGTGGGCACACCTTCGGCAAGACCCACGGCGCAGCCGATCCCGACGAGTACCTCTCCCCCGAACCGGAGGGTGCCGGCCTCGAGGAGCAGGGGTTCGGATGGAAGAACAGCTACGGCACCGGCATGGGCGACGACACCATCACCAGCGGGCTGGAAGGCCCGTGGACCAACGACCCCATCCGGTGGGACAACGGCTACTTCGAGAACCTCTTCGGCTACGAGTGGGAGCTGACCAAGAGTCCCGCCGGGGCACATCAGTGGCGCCCGAAGAACCCCGAGGCGCAGCAGGCGGTGCCCAAGGCACACGACCCGTCTGCCCGGGTGGCCCCGATGATGGCCACCACCGACATCGCCCTCATCGTCGACCCGGTCTACAAGGAGATCTCCCAGCGCTTCTACGAGAACCCTGACCAACTGGCCGACGCCTTCTCCCGCGCCTGGTACAAGCTGCTGCACCGCGACATGGGTCCAGTGGCCCGCTACCTCGGACCGTGGGTGCCCGACGAGGAGCTGCTGTGGCAGGACCCGGTGCCCCCCGTCGACCACCCGCTGGTGAACGACGCCGACATCGCCTCGCTCAAGGCCGCCATTGCGGCCACCGGGCTCTCGGTGTCCCAACTGGTCGCCACCGCCTGGGCGTCGGCGTCGACCTACCGCGACACCGACAAGCGTGGCGGCGCCAACGGTGCCCGCATCCGTCTGTCGCCCCAAGCCGAGTGGGACGTGAACGTCGTCGCCCAGGTGGCACCGGTGGTTGCAGCCCTCGAAGGCGTGCAACAGGAGTTCAACAACAGCCAGAGCGGCGACACCAGGGTCTCGTTGGCCGACGTCATCGTGTTGGCCGGCTGCGTGGGCGTGGAGCAGGCGGCCGCTGCTGCGGGGCACGACGTCGCCGTGCCCTTCACTCCCGGACGCACCGACGCCTCGCAGGCCCAGACCGACGTCGAGACATTCGTCCCGCTCGAGCCGACCGCCGACGGCTTCCGCAACTACCTCCAGAAGGGCCACAAGCTGGCCGCCGAGCACCTGCTGGTGGACAAGGCGTTCATGCTCACCCTGTCGGTACCGGAGATGACCGCCCTCGTCGGTGGGATGCGGGTACTGGGGGCCAACGCCGGCGGGTCGACCCACGGCGTGTTCACCGACCGACCCGGGGCGCTCACCAACGACTTCTTCGTGAACCTGCTCGACATGGGCACCGAGTGGGCCCCCACGTCGGAGGACAGCGACGAGTTCGAGGGGCGCGACCGGGCCACCGGCGACCTGCGGTGGACCGGCACACGGGTGGACCTGGTGTTCGGCTCGAACAGCGAACTGCGAGCCGTGACGGAGGTCTACGGGGGCGCCGACGCCGAGGAACAGTTCGTCGCCGACTTCGTGGCCGCCTGGACCAAGGTCATGGACCTGGACCGCTTCGACGTCAGGTGACCGCAGTGGTGGACGTCGAGGTCGCCTCGGCGTCCACCAACTGTGCAGGGTTGTCGATCATGTGGAGTTCGGACTCGATCCACTGTTCGATGACGAGCCCGTGGGTGTCGAACCGATAGGTCGAGATGATCTCGGCTCGTACGCTGTCGCCCGGAGCGAGGTCGGCGAACGGTGCGACGACCTCGCCGGAGATCCGGAATCGGGCGTGGACGACGGGGCCGTCGGCCACCAGGCTGCCGACATCGAGTCGCGGATCGTCGATGGCCTCGACGAAGCGGACCAGGTCGAACACACGATGCGGGCCCTCGGACTCGACGCTCCGCTCGGGATACCGGCCGGCGAACATGCGAATGTGGGCAGAGAGCTTGGCCATACCGTCGATCGGGAGACGTCGCGCCGCGTACGCCTCGAGGAGTTGCGACGTGGATGCGAGGTCTCGAGCCTCGACCGTGGCGGGATCGTCGAGGGGGCCGGTTCGGTCCGGCAGCGTCCGCCGACTCAGCGCCGGATCAGCCTCGAGGGGTTCGCCGGTTCGTTCACAGCGGGCTGCGGTGACGCCCCACTGACTCAGCGTCAGGAGGTCGTCGCCGAGCCACACCGGTCGCGACCACACCACGTTGGGATGCGGGCCAACCCGCTTCATCTCGGCAACGTAGGCCTCGTTCACCTCACGTTGCGTGAAGCGCTTGCCCCATCCACTTCTCGCCACCGCCGGATTCTGGACATTGAGGGGGGCGAACCAGACCTTCAGGCGACCGTCGGCAACGTCGACCATCTCCCGAGCGTCGGTCATTCCGGGGATCCACGGTTGCACGTGCAGCTGCACATCGACACCAGCGTCGGCCAAGCGTTCGATGGTGGCCAGGCGCTCTGTAGCGCTGTCGGCCTGTGGCTCGATCAGGCGAAGGACTTCGGGGTCCAGCGACGGCAGCGACACATTCACCGAGACCTTCCCGTAGCCGGCGAGCAGGTCGAGATCGCGCTCGATGAGTGTTCCCTTCGTGACGATGACGAGATCGCGGTCGTCGGCCATCAGCACCTCGAGGGCCGCCCGCGTGACTCGATGTTCCGCCTCGGCGTGGGTGTAGCAGTCGATGATCGGTCCCAGACAGATCAGGTGCTCGCGAGGGACCGCCGGTAGCTGTTCTTCGAGAATGCGTCGCACCTCGTCAGCCGACACACGAGGTTCGGAGGGTCCTTGTGCATAGCTGGCGCAGTACGAGCAGCGAATGTCGCACGCGTCGTAGGTGGTCAGCGCCCACACGCCACACATCGGCGAATGTTGGAGCACAGGCTCCTGACCACCATGGAGGGTAAGGGAAACAAGTCCTCTGCTGGGCACGCTCAACTCCTCACTGGCAGTCGCTTCCGGTGCGTCCTGACCGCCACGTGCTCTGGTTCGGGCATTGCGGCGCGCATCGCATCGACACAGCCCCAATAGTGGTCCAACGCGGTCCGCATGTCGCTGCTCTCTCGTGCCACGACGTCGACCCGGTCCGTCACGTCGGCACGAGCGATGGACAGCGCCAGCCTGTTGGCGGGATCGTGAGTGCAGCCCTCACAGATCGCCGTCCGACTGCACACGTGTGCGGCCTTGTCGTCGAGGATGTCGACGAGTGAGCGATCGAACACGGTGCCCAGGCTCACTTCCTTGCGCCAGTCCGACGAACACAGGTAGTAGTGACCGTCGTACCCGATGAAGGGGTACAGGAACGGCACGCAACAGCCGGTCCGACTCCCGGAACGCTCGAGCATCTTGCGAGCCAGGTCACGATGTCCGACCCATGCCTCGCTCTGCTGCTCGACCGCCAGTGAACCCGCTCGATTGACCAGGGGAAACGGCATGAAGGCGGTCGCGCCGCGAGACGCCCAGTACTCCCTCATCCGGCTCGCGTGCGACTGATCGTCACGGTGGTCGACCAGAGCAATGACGGCGAAACACCGGCCCTCGGCAGCGGCGAGGAAGGCTTCGACGTTCTCCCGGGTCCGCTCGAAGGGCAGCCCGTAGACCTCTTCGTATTGTGCGTCGATCTCGCCCACGTTGATGATTGCGCTCTGGAGTCCGGCATCCATCAGCTGCTCGGCCTTCTCGGGATGCAGCAATGCGCCGTTCGTAGTGATGATCGGTCGGAGACCTGCCTCGGCGGCCCGCTGCACGTAGCTCACCACGAGCGGGTGCAGCAAGGGCTCGCCCATGCCACAGAAGGACAGCCACATGGATCCACCGGCGGTGTGGAAGTAGCCCGGGTTGGCCACCCCGAACGCCTGCACGGCGTCGCGGTAGTCGACGGCTCGTCGCAGCGCCATCGTGAACGTGTCCTCGTCGATCAGGCCATGGTGTGGGGTCTGATCCCTCGGACAAAAGGTGCAGCTCGCGTTGCACCTGCTGGTCAACTCGATGTCGACCACCGTCGCGTGCGGCGGCAAGGCCCGCGACGACGCGTCACCGGCGTCGGGGATCATCGATTCTCCTGCGCCCGCAGGGCCGGCTTCACCTCGGTGGCAGCGACCGCCGCAAGAGCGCGGCGAGTGCGGGCGGACTCGGCCCTGGGTGCCGCGTGCGGCGTGGACCCGGAGCGCAGGGTGCCGTCGACTGCGGTGTCGCCATGGAACACACAGTGTCCTGTCCGCCGCGCTGCTCGTGCGCCCGTCCCGCTCAGCTCCACCTGCAAACGGTAGCACCACCACCGAAGATGACGCTGGGAGATGTAGGGTCCGAACGTGACCGCGGAAATGATGGCCCGCGCTGCGCTGTTGGGAGCGCGCGCCGAGCGAGTCCTACCGGGTGCGTCGGAGCGGAAGGGCCAGATGCTGTCCCAGTTCCTCACGCACCTCCCGCGGTACGTCGCTCGCGCCGACGCAGCGTTGCTGACCGACGTTGACGGGAGAGAGTTCATCGACCTGATGGGCGCCTACGGACCCAACCTGTTGGGCCACCGCCACCCCCGAGTCGAGCGGGCTGCCGAGCGACAGCGCCACAACGGCGACACCATGGGCGGACTGGGTACGGTGACGATCGAGTTGGCCGAGCACGTAGTCGACCGATTCGACCCCGTCGACTGGGTGTTCCTGGGAAAGAACGGGTCCGACGCGACCAGCTACGCGCTGCGTGTCGCTCGACACGCGACCGGTCGCTCGAGGGTGCTGATTGCCGAGGCTGCGTACCACACGGCGCACGACTGGGGGACCATGTTCCCCAACGGGGTGCCCGAGCCCCACCGGGGCCTCACCTCCCGATACGTCTACAACGACGCCGAGAGCCTTCGTGCTGCGGTTGATGACGTCAGTGGCGATCTCGCGGCCATCATGCTCACGCCGTTCCACCAGGGCTTCTACGAGCGACCCCAGGTGGCGACACCGTCCTTCGTGCAGGCGGTGCACCACGAGGCGCTGCGCAGCGGTGCACTCGTGGTGCTCGACGACGTCCGGGCCGGCATGCGCATGCATCCGAGCGGCGCGTCACACGAGAGGATCGGCATCACCCCCGACATCGTCTGCTTCGGCAAGGCCGTGGCCAACGGCAGGGCCGTGTCGATCTGCGCTGGCTCCGACGAAGTACGCGAGGCCGCTGACGCCATCGGCTACCTCGGCACGTTCTTCGGGAGTTCGGTGGCGCATGCAGCATGCCTCGAGACGTTTCGAACCTTCGACGAAGAAGGCGCCTTCGGCCGGATGCTCGAGATCGGCGAACGCCTGAGCACCGGTATCTGCCAGGCCGCACGTGACGCCGACATCGCCGTAGAGGTGACCGGCTACCCGACGATGGCCATGGTGCACGTGGGTCACGCGCCTGGTCCGTACCTCGACCACGTGTGGGCCGCTGGGATGATTCGGCGCGGGGTGCTCATCCATCCGACGCTCGCCTGGTACACCTGTGCCGCCCTCACCGATGCACAAATCGACATTGTGGTCGAACGAGCCGCAGACTGCTTCGCCACCGACGTGGCGGCCGAGGTGGCAGCCCGGCACGTGGGGTGAGTGCCACCCATGGTCGAGTACGTCGGCGGCTCACCGCCGGTGCCGCCTGGCCGCCCCTTCCGATTCGCGGTCGTTGCCTCGCAGGTACACAGCGCGTCGTCGTGGCGGAGCCTGTGTCGCGAGGTGGAGGCACTCGGCTACTCCTCGCTGTACCTGCCCGACAGCTGTGGCCAACAGATGGGCCCCCTCGCCGCCCTCGGAGCCGCCGCCGCCCACACCGACCACCTCCGATTGGGCATGCTCGTGGCCAACAACGACTTCAGATCGCCCTGCGTGTTCGCCAAGGAACTCGCCACTCTCGACGTCCTCTCCCAGGGGCGACTCGAGTGGGGTGTCGGTGCCGGGTGGGACGCAAGGGATTACGAGTCCGGCGGCCTGACGTTCGATTCCTCGGGAGTCCGCGTCGGGCGAATGGTCGAGGCGGTCGATCTCATACAGGCGATCTTCTCCGGGCGCGAGGTGAACCACCGAGGGCGCTTCTATTCGGCAACTGGCCTGACGGGCTCGCCCGCGCCGGTCCAGCGGCCGGGTCCGCCGCTGATGGTGGGCGCGGCCGAGCGACGGCTGCTGACCTTCGCCGGCCGACGAGCTGACATCGTCAACGTGAATCGCAGCTTCGCGGCCGTACCCTTCGGTGAGCGGCCTCCTCGAAAGAGCCCAGGGGCCGCCGTCGCCGATCAGATCAGCTGGGTCCGGGCGGGCGCCGGGACTCGGCTCGCCGACGTCGAGATCGGGATGGAGGTGAACCCACCCGTTGTCGTGACCGACGATCCCGACCAAGCACTCGCGACACGAGCCGCTTCGTCGGGGCTGACGGCCGATCAGGTCGCGTCCGACCCACGAACGTGGGTCGGCTCGGTGTCGACGATCGTTGCCAACCTTCGCCGACATCGTGCGCAGTTGGGCGTGTCCCATTGGGTGGTCTACGAACCCGACCTCCACCGAGCCGCACCCATCGTCGCGGAGCTGGTCGCCGAGTCGACGGACTGATCCGACCAGGACACGACCTCTGCGACCTCCATCCGCGCCGCCCGGGCGACCCCCACGGCGTGTCGCAGAGCAGCGCCCGGCGGAGCCGTCAGGCGTCAGCCGGTCCCACAGCTGCACGAAGCCCGGCCGACGATGGCGTGCGGCCTACGCTGTCGGCGTGGAGGCGGACGACGACGGCCAGGCCGAACGCTCTGGTGAGGAGCCACCCAGTCCCGAAGCCGAGACCACCGAGACAGTGGTGGCCGTGGTGGCCACCTCCCGGCGCATCGCTCTGACGCGGTTCCGGGAGCGGCTGCGCAACTCGTTGCTGGTCATGCCGACACTGGCCATCCTCGGTGCCTTCGCCGTGGCGGAGATGCTCATCGAGGTGGACCGCTTCGTCGACGCCAACGTCGACGCCAACGTCGAGGTGGCGTTCGCCGCCACTGCGGCGGCGGTGCAGAACGTCACCACGGCGGTGGCCACCGCCATGCTCACCTTCATGGGTGTCGTGTTCTCCCTCACGATCCTGGCGCTGCAGATGGCCAGCAGCCAGTTCTCCCCGAGGGTGATGCGCACCTTCGTCCGTAGTCGGGTGACCAAGCTCACCATGGCCACGTTCATGGCCACGTTCTCCTACGCGCTGTCGCTGTTGGCCAACATCGAACCGGGCAACGAGGAGGTCGATGCCTTCCTGCCTGCCCTCAGCTACCTGACGCTGCTGACCCTGGTCTTCGTCAGCCTCATCGTCTTCGTGGTGTACGTGAACAACATCGTGCGCCTGGTGCGTGTCGGCCACATCATCGAGGCCATCGCACGGGAGACCCGCCGCGCCGTGACCGAGACGCTCCAGGCGCCCCGACGACGCCGCGACGTCACTGCACCACGGCTCGGAATGCCGGCGTTCACCATCATCGCCACCGACAGCGGGGTGCTGGGGAGTGTCAACGTCCGGGCGCTGGCCCGAGCGGGCGACCGCCATGAGGTGACGCTGGTGCTGCGCGTGCGCGCCGGTGAGTACGTGGGCAAAGGCCAGCCGCTGGTGGACGTCCACGGTGCCGGCCGACCCAACGCCTGGAAGGTGAACCGTGCCATCTACCTCGACACGGAACGGACGATGCTCGACGACCCGGCGTTCGGTATCCGCCAGATCGCCGACATCGCCATCCGAGCCCTGTCCCCAGGGGTCAACGACCCCACCACCGCGGTGCAGGCGTTGGATCGCATCACCGACCTGCTGACTGTCATCGGCTCGGCGCCCGATCAGAGTCCCTACTACGCCTGGCGGGGCGACACCGTCCGAGTCGTGTGGCCCGTGCACGACTGGGCGAGCACTGTCGAGCTGGCCTTCACCGAGGTCCGGCACTACGGCCACGAGGCGCCGCAGATCGGACGGAGGCTGGAGGCCTCGATCGAGACGCTGCTCGAGGTCCTCGACCCGAGCCGACATCCACCGCTGCTGCGCCAGAAGGAACTGTTGGAGCGGGCTGTCTGCTCCGACGTGGACGACGACGCCGACCGGACGTTCCTGCTCACCCCGGACCGGGGCGGCATCGGCTGAAGGTGCGGGAACGGCCCACTGGTCGGCAGCCAGTGACGGTGCGGACCGCCGCGACCGCAATGGGTAGCCGTCATCGTCGGTGGGTAGGACGGCGGGATGAGCGCAACGAACCCTGTCTCGTCAGCCGAGCACGCTCCGTCCGCGCCAGGTCCAGGTCCAGGCCCAGGGCGCGACGCCTCGGGGCCGAGTGGGATGGGACTCGGCGATTACGCGGCGGTGGCCCGGCGGATCAAGGACCGGGCCAAGGCCGAACGGCTCCCCCTGCTCGCCGCCGGTGTCGCCTTCTTCGCGCTGTTCTCGTTGGTACCTGCGCTCGCCGCCGTCGTGGCCATCTACGGCATGGTGGCCGATCCCGACCAGGTGGCCGCGCAGGTCGATGAGTTCGCCGCCGGGCTCCCACCGGAGACGCAGGACCTGTTGGTCACCCAGATCGAGAGTGTCATCGAGATCGGCACCACGGGTCTGGGCTTCGCGCTGCTCGCCTCCCTGGCGGTGGCCTTGTGGTCGGCGTCGTCAGGTGTTCGGTACATGATCGATGCCGTGAACGTGGCCTACGACGAGGACGATGACAAAGGCCTGGTCAAGTCTCGTGTGCAAGCGCTCGTGTTCACGCTCGGCGCTGCGGCGCTCGCCATCGTGGCGACCTTGTCGTTGACCGTACTGCCAGCGCTGGCGCGCCGGGCCCTCGGTGACACGGGGGGCGTGCTCGTCACGTGGTTGCGCTGGCCGACCCTCGGAGCGCTGGTGTTGGTGGCGCTGAGCGTGCTGTATCGCTCCGGCCCCGAACGCGAGTCGCCCAAGTGGCGGTGGGCCACGCCCGGCAGTGCGTTCGCCGTGGTGGCCTGGCTGCTCGGCTCGGTCGGGTTCTCGGTGTACGTCAACCAGTTCGGCGGCCAGTTCGAGACCTACGGCCAGCTCGGCGCAGTGCTGGTCACCATGATGTGGTTGCTCATCACCTGCGCGGTGATCCTGCTCGGGGCGTACGTCAACGCCGAACTCGAGCACCAGGCGTCCCACGACACCACCGGTGGTGCGCCGGAGCCCCAGGGTCGCCGTGGTGCGGTCATGGCCGACCACGAGCCCGTGAGCTGAATCTGCGCCCAGCGGCGTCGCGACCGGACACCACCGGGATTCATGCGTACGAATGTCAGGTCACCACCTGCCGGACGTACGCCAGCATTCGCGACCCCGGAAACCACCGGCGGAGCGCAGCCGCAGCCCCCCTGGACCGTCCCTGACGACCACCACAGCTGACGGTGAGCCGGCAACGTGACACGCTACGCTGCCGCCACACCGGACGGAGGGAAGAGCCGATGCGCAGACTGATTGCCACTGCCGCTGTGGGGGCGCTCGCCCTGGCGGCGTGCTCGAGCGAGTCCACCGAGGACGCCGCGTCGGACACGGCGCCAACCACGGACCTCGTCGATGCAGCACCCGCCGCAGCCGGGGGCGTCTACCTGGTCCAGGAGGCAGGACCGGCGACGCTCGCCTCGCAAGGCACCGACTTCGAGCTCACCCTGACCGAGGTGTCGCCCCGGACCGTGGTGTTCACGGGTGAACCCGACCCGTCGGCCGCCACCGCCCCCACCAGCAACGTCGTCGAGGTGCTCGATGATTCCGAGACCCCCCACGACGCCGCCCTCTCGTGGACGTCGCCCAGCGGCACCGGCACCGTGGTGGTCACGATCCTCTCTGGCACCTACGACGACCAGAACGACACCCTCACCTACACCGTGCGACCGATCGAACCGTCTGCCACCGACTCGGCGACAGTCGCCGCGCACGCCACGGCGCGCGGCGCGGCAACGGGCTCAGCCGAAGAACTCGCCGCCACGATCCCCACCGATGTCACGGCGTCGACCCTGTTCGTCGATCCCGTGGGCCAGGATCAGGCCGAGGCGAACTGCCAGCTCACGGTCGTGAACGACTCGGCGTTCGACGGCAAGGTCGATGACATACACCAGTCCGACAGTGGCGGGATGGCCGATTGGGACACACCCTTCACCGTCGACCAGCCACTCCCCGCCGGCGGCACGATCTCGGCCTCGTCGGGCAACTCGGCGTGGGACTGCCATGCCACGGTCGAGTTCGGGTTCACCGACTCGATCGGCGACTTCTACGGTGTGTTCCTCACGCTGCGCGACCCTGTGTTCGACACCAGCACGTGGTCCTGTTCCGGGCCGCCGGAGCTGGGGTGCGACGTCGAGGCCAACGATGAGGGTCAACCGCTCGAGATGACGGTGACCATCAGCGACTAGCAACAGAGCCATTCGTGGCCGGCGGCTGAGGGTGACCCGTTGCGTCAAGGTCAGCGTGATTGCATACTGTAAGCATGCCGAACATCCTGGTGCGAGACCTACCCGACGACGTCCACGGTGCCCTCCAGCAGAGGGCGGCGCAGCAGGGCCAGTCCCTTCAGCAGTACCTGACGAACGAACTGACCCGCTTGGTCGAGCGCCCGACCCCGGGGGAGCTCTTCGCACGCATCGCACGTCGCAGCGGTGGCAAGGTCGGTCTTGGGCAAGCCGTCGCTGACCTCGACAGCGAGCGCCCCGCCTCGTGATCGTCGTTGATGCCTCCATTCTCGCGAACGCCCTGGCCGATGACGGCGCCGAGGGTGACATTGCCCGCAACAGCCTGACCAACGCGGGCGAACTCGCCGCTCCGGACCTCATCGACGTCGAGACGACCGCGGTACTCCGCAAGCGCTGGATCGCCCGTGACCTCACCGATCAGCGATTTTCCGAAGCAATCGATGACCTCGAGGATCTCGACCTCACTCGCTATCCGACGCTTCCTCTGATGCGCCGAGCGTTCGAGCTGCGATCGAACGTGACCGCCTACGACGCGGCCTACGTCGCTCTGGCCGAGCAACTCGACTGCGCTCTGGTAACCGCAGACCAACGCCTGGGGGCCGCACCGATGATCACCTGCGCTGTCGAAGTGCTGCATCCCTGATCCTGCATATGGCGCCGGTTCCGGGTCAGCGGCATCGCCCCTTCGGACGCTCGACCCGTCGGCGACGAGGGGCGCCGGCCGCTCCACCTCGGGATCCAGCCCCGATGCGAGGTTCGTCACCTCTTTCAAACCCCAATGCTGACCAGGGGTGATGCCGGCGATCGTTGTCGTTATTTCGACAACAGGTTGTGGTCCTTGCAGGACAGCTTCCAACCCCTGTGCTCAACAACATCAGTGGAGGGAAGATCGAACCCGGAAGGACAGTCGTTCGATTGATGGCGGCCGGTCGTTGGCAAAGCTTGCCAACACGCTACGATGACCGTCATGACCACGATGAACGTCTCGCTCCCCGACGAGCTCCGTGCCTTCGTCGAGGCCCAGGTCAACGACGGCAACTTCGGGTCCACCAGCGAGTACGTCCGCGAGCTGATCAGACGCGACTACGACCGCCGAGAGCTTCGAGCCGCCCTCCTCGAAGGAGCTCGAGCCCCGGTCACCGCCACAGCCGACGCCGCCTACTTCGCCTCGCTCCGAGACCGCGCCACGAGCTGAGCTCGGGCTCGTGCACGCCCAACTTCGCGCTGTCGCGGAGCACGACGTCGAGGAGGCGGTGGCCCACTACCGCGGCCGAGCAGGCCCCGGAACAGCGCTCGACTTCATCGATGCGCTCGAAGCTGCGACCACCCACCTCTGCGACTACCCGCTGATCGGGTCGCTTCGGGTCGCCTTCGAACTCGAGATCCCCAACCTGAGGAGCTGGCCCCTCCATCGCTTTCCCTACCTCGTGTTCTACGTGCCTGACGACCACCGCATCGACATCTGGCGAGTCCTCCACGCCCGACGCGACATCCCGGCGTTCCTGACCGCTGAGTCGCCCACCTGAGCCGAGAAGCCGTTCGAATGCCAGGTTCTGCCGCTGAGGCTTCGCGACAGGCGCGACGTGTCGATGGGTCACACGTTCTTCGCCGACATCGAGTGGCTCACCGCAGCCTGCCTCGCCGACGGCCACTGAGCGGACGTCGCGTTGAGCATGGAAGCCAGTTCACGCGCCCTCTGCAAGGCTGTGCTGATGGAGAGCGAGGACGTCGAGGACTGGATCGGGGAGCTTGACCGGACCCCGTTGGTTCGCGCGGCAGCATTCGGCAACGCACATGAGGTCGATGCACTCCTCGCCAGCGTTCTGCGCTGCAGGCCGCGGCGCCTCGAGGCCACGTTGCCGTTGTCGAGCGGCTTGTGGAGGCGGGAGCGACGGTCAACGACCGCGATGCCGGCGGCACTTCACCTCTGATGGCTGCCGTCGAGAGCGGGAGTCGTCGGACAGTGGAGCGACTCCTCGCGGCAGGTGCTGATCCCGATGCACTCGCTGATGGGGAGTTGACCGCGACGCTCGATCGCAAGCACGGACACCCTGATATCGCCATGCTGATCGCCAGTAGCGCTCCCGATCTACCCGCGGAGACGTAAAGGAGCTGTCGTCTATTGCCTGGCGATCACACACCCGATGCGCCCTCTCACCTGGGCAGACGTTGTGGCCATGACAGCGAGTGGTGTTTGTAGGACAGCTTTCAAACCCAACCCTTGTTCGATGGCGACCCCAGAGATAGCCTTTCTTCAATGCCACGCAAGCTCCGGACCGCCGCCGAACTGGACGAGATGACCCCAGCTGAGGTCGACGCGCTGTTCCAGGCAAGCATCGTGACGGACCTCGACGAGGTCCCTCCGGCGTTCCTCGCTCAAGTTCGAGCCGACGTGGAAGCGCACATCGCGGCAACCGAGGCCTCACAGAAGCCGTGAGCCCAGACCGCAGGACGGTCCGCGCCACGCAGCAGTTCTTCGAGGACCTGGATCGCCAGCTCCCCGCAGTGCGTGGCCCGAATGGTGAGCCATCGGTCCACGACTTCCAGGTGTACGAGCTGCTCCGCATCGTCGAGCAGTTCGCGGTCGAGTGGGACACGCTGACTGAGCTGATCCCGGGTCGTCCCGACTACCGCGTCTTGATCGCGGCTGGCCTCCTCGTCCCGCGGTTCGCCATCGCCGGCCAGCTCGCTTCTGACGGCACGATCGAACTCATCCGGCTTCGGGTGGATCTCGACGCAGACTGGGAGTAGCCCAAGGCTCGGTCCTCCTGCGATCATCCTCATGGAGCGCCGGTCGTGTCCGAACGACGGCTCACGAAAGGTGGAGCCTCACCGCCGAAGACGTTGTGATCTCGACAACGAGTGGGCGCGGAGGGACTCGAACCCCCGACATCTGCCTTGTAAGGGCAGCGCTCTAGCCAACTGAGCTACGCGCCCGTGATGCCGACCCGAACTGCGGGACCAGCCCCCGCAGCGTAGCGAGCCATGCCCGGCGGACCGGCGCCGCAGGTGCGAGACTGTCGCAACACGGAAGGAGCGGGTGTGCCCCACCCCAATGACAAACGCCCGGGCGGTCTCCTCGACAGCGATCTCAACGCGCGCTCGCGGCGGGTGCGGTTGGCGGTGATCCTGGGGCTGCCCACGCTGGCTGCCGGCGTGGTCCTCGTGCTCTTGGGCCTGCCGTGGTGGATCGTGGTGGGGCTACTCGCCTTCCTCGGCCTCGGCATCGTGTTGCAGAGCTGAGCCGGCGCCCACTCAGCTCGAGCTCGCCGCCGCGAGTTCCGCCTCGCTCGTGGCGCCGTCGTCACCGCCAGCATCGCCGTCGCTGTCGTCCTCGGCGCCTTCCTTCGGCGGATAGGGGTCGATGTCGTTGAGCTTGGCGAAGACATAGCGTCCCAGCTCCTTGCCGGTGGCGATCACCGGCACCACCAACACGGCACCGACCAGGCCGGCCATCTGGACGCCGAGCAGCAGACCCAACAGCACCGTCGCCGGTGACAGCTTCACCGCCCGCCCGGTGATGAACGGCGCGATCACGTTGGCTTGCAACTGCACCACCACGATGTAAATGCCCACCACCACCAGGGCGAACATGAGGTTCGACATGTCATCGAAGCGGGTCGACCCCAGGGCGAAGGCAACCAGCACGCCGGGGATGGCCGCGAGGATGGGGCCGAAGGTGGGGATCATGTTCAACAGCCCCGTGAGCAGCCCCCACACGAAGGCGCCGGGCAAACCGACGCCCCACAGCACAGCGCCCACCATGATGCCGGTGATGGCGCTGTTCAGGAGTTGACCGAAGAGGTAGCCCCGCCAGATGCCACCGATCCGATTCGCCATGTTGTCGACGTCGCTCTCGTAGCCCGTGGGCACCGCCGAGCGGACCGCCCGATTGAACTTCTTGCTGTCGGCGTTGAGGTACATCGCCACCAGCGTCGTGATGATGAACGACATGATGAACGCCGCCACGGCAGCACCGACGGTGGTGAAGCCCGCCGACACGTTGCCGAACAAGGTCCGCACCTGGTCGGAGGTCAACGCGAGGCGTCGCTCGTCGTCGCTGTCAGCATCCGCTGAGCTGTCGTCAGCGTCGGCACCGGTGCCGGTACCGGTGCCGTTGGTGGTCGGCGCCGCCGTCTCGGGCGGATCGGTGCCGCCCCCGGTGACAGCGGTGGTCACGGTGGTGGCGGTCGAGTCGTCGGCGTCGTCACCTGTGTCCGGATCTGCGCTGTCGCCGTCCCCAGAGGTCCCCGAGGTGGCGGTATCCTCGTCTGCCGCGGCGGAAGTCGGCGAGATGCCCGATTCCTGCAACGCCTGCTCGTCCTCGAGATCCTCGAGGAGGGGATCGACGGCGTCACTCAGGTCGATCGTGTAGCCGAAGGCGGTGAACTCACGGAGCGACTCCAAGACGTCGATCGCCGTCGAGCGCAACGACTCCTCTGCCTTCTCCACGTCGATCTCCGAGGCCGCTCGGACCACGCCGGTGGCCATGAACAACCCGAGGCCCATGAGCAAGAAGAAGAGCGCGACGTAGGTCCCGAGCAGTGCCAACACCCTCGGGATCCGCAAGCGGTCGTGCAAGAGGCGGATGACCGGGGCGACGAGGTAGGAGATGAGTCCGGCCAGGGCGGCGATGGTGAGGACGTTGCGCCCGATGTAGAGCACCCAGCCGATGGCGCCGGCCAGGGCGATGGCCATCACCAGCTTGGTGGTGGGACTCCATCCCGGGGACGTGCCCTCACCGCCGGCTGCGGGCTCGGCGGTGTCGTCTGCGCCACCACCTCCCGCCGTTGCGATGGACCCGTCCACGGCGGCGTCATCGACATGTCCGTCAGGCGCCCGGTCCGGGGTGGGACCACTGGGTTCGTCCATCGCAACCTCCTGTGCGGCGCCATCCTGGCGATCCTCGAACCGTAGATGGTGGATCCCGGCCCGTGTCGGGCGCTGGTCCGTTTCCTGTGCCTACTCGACCCGCCGTGACTCGACGTCGGGGACGGCAGCCAACAAGGGCGCCTGCGGCGAACGGGCCGAGCGGGCCAACGCCACCAAGGCGCTCGCCGTCTCGTGCTGCAGGTCCGGCAGTGCATCAGGTGAGAACCACCCCACGTCCACGATCTCAGCAGATCGAGCCGTCGCGTCGTCGGGATCCTGACCGGGTGCCAACCGCGCCCGGTAGACGAGGTCGACGCGCTGTGCTCGCTCGGCCACCACCACTGCCGGCTCGCCGACCAGTGAGATGTCGAAGCCCACTTCTTCGGCGACCTCCCGCTTCGCTGCCGTTGCCGCCGGCTCCCGGCGCTGCAGCAAGCCGCCCGGGGTGCCCCACCGTTGGCGATAGGCCTGCCGCACGAGGAGAATGCGCCCATCGTCGCGTTCGATGACGCACATCGCCCCGACGGAGTAGTTGGGGGTCATCACGCGCACGCCCCAGCGCCGGACGTTGTCGGGCAGGAGGCGGTAGCACCGCAGTGCGAGTCGATGCAGGCGGGGTCGCACGCCGTCAGGCTACGGCCCCTGGGGCCGAGCGCCTCGGATGCACGCATCGATGACCCGCCCATCGTCCGACTGGCCGCTCGCCGAGCCTCGGCTGGTGACCTCGAGACAGCCGACCTGCTCCCTGAGGTGGTCAGCGTTCGACGATGCGACGGCGAGCGGCCAGCAGTTCGTCGAGCAATGCCGGCGAACCGGCGGCCACCGGGGTCCGGCGGGCGTCGTGGTCGAGCACCACCAGGTCGCGCTGGTGGGCGTCCACCACCGTCGCCCCCGCTTCGGCGCAGATCAGCATGCCCCCCAGGTAGTCCCACGCCCCGTGCGCGCTCGGCGAGCAGTCGACGTATCCGTCCAACGTCCCCGAGGCCACCGCACACAGGTCGAGCGCAACCGCCCCCAGCACCCGGTACTGCCGCCACCCCAGATGCTGCGGCGGATAGCCGGACAGGCCGACGAGCGAGTCGCCCAGCGTCTCGTTGACGCTCGGTCGCAGCGGCTCGCCGTCGCACGTGGCGCCGCCACCTCGGACCGCCGCGAAGCGCCGGCCCGACACGAGGTCCACCACCAACGCCGCTCGCAGCCCGGCGGCGTCGACGGCACACAAACTCGTGGCGTACCAGGGCACGCCCACGCTGGCGTTGGTGGAGCCGTCGAGGGGGTCGACCACCACCGTCACCTCGGCCTCGGGGCGCCGCCGTCCCGACTCCTCGCTCAGCACCCCGACGCCGGCGGGGTCCAGCACCCCGGCGACCGCTTCGTCCGCCACCAGATCGCTCGCATACTGTCCCGGCCGTCGACCCGACGGGCCCCAGTCGCCGTGCGCCGCCAGCGCATCGACCACGGCATCGGCCGCCTCGCGGAGCAGCTCCACGACCGCCGCGTCGTTCCATGTTCGGATGCCCGGCACAGCCCGACGGTAGTTCTCGGCCCGCCCGGTCGCGGTGACCCCCACGGGGCGCAGGTCGCCGCCCGTGGCGATGGCGATCGCCACCGGTACGCTCGTGCATGGCGACGCTGGGTGGGCTGTGTTCGATCGAACGGACCGGGCATGGCAGGCTGGAGGCGAGCCGAAGGAGGGTCCACGCCTGTGGCAGTCCTGGATGTCCCCATCTTCATCGCCGACCTCAAGGCGCACGTGGGTGACCACCACTTCCATGTCGACGACGAGCGCCACTTCGTGGAGACCTACTCGTTGCGACAGTTGTGGGAGATCGACGTCCACCCCGACGAGGGGTGCGGCGGTCCGGTGGAGCTCCACCTCTCGCTCGAGGTGGAGCCACGCGCGCTCCTGCAGTTCGAGGACCAGATGCTCGCGTTGTCCGAGGACGACGAACCACCGTCGGGGTTCTCGTTCCCGTTGACGTTCGCCTGGAACCTCCCGCCGGTGCAGAAGGGTCCCGACCTGTTGGTGTTCGCCACCGACATGGCCCGCATCGGCGGCACCGTCCTCCCCCTCGAGGTGTCGGCCATCGACTCGTTTGCCTCGGTCATCGACGCCCCCGAACGCAGCCTCACCCTCACCGCCCGGCTGCAGATCGGCCTGGATCGCATCTTCTTGGGACAAGAGGACGATCTCTGCGACGTGCTCGACCGTTCCCACGAGGTGAGCACCTACCTCCTCGAGCGGGTCGGCGCGTGGATGGAGGACGGCTGAGCGGTGCGTCGCCGCCAGCAGGTCACCGATCTCGTCTTCCACGCCGAGCAGTCCGCTGAGGTCGTGGCCAGGATGCACGCCGCCGCCACCAACCGCGACGAGTGGCTGAACCTGCGCCCCCTGGTCGAGGAGGACCGTCTCCCGACCCCGTCGCCGCTGGCCATGTTCGGCCCCGGCGGCCCCGTACTGCCGGTCGGCACGTGGGTCCCGGGCACCCAGCGCCGCAAGGGCCCCGAACCCACCTCGATCGGACTCGGACATCCTCGAGGGCAGAAGGCGGTGGCCCACCTCACCGAGGTCGGCATCGTGGCGCCCCCCGCCTGGATCCTGCGCAGTGACCACGTGCGTCGAGGCGTCGTCTTCGAAGCCCCCGACGGTGACGCTGTGGCCCCCGCCCTCGACTGGCTGCTGCGCGCCATCACCGAGCTCAGCCCGGTGGCGCTCGACGGCGAGTTCCGAGCGTCGTTCCATCGACGGTGAGACACCCCGCGAGATGCCCGCACCTGGCGACATCGCCCGGGTTCGGCAGGTAGTTTGCTCGGCAGCAGTTGCGGCGACGACCACCCGGTCGTTGCGTCCGCCGCTGACCCACGGAGCCGCACCATGTCCGACGACGTCAACAACGAGAAGTCCTCACCGCAGGTATCTGCCCGGATGGTGGGCATCGTCCTCATCGTGGCCGCCCTGGTGGCCTTCATCGTCCAGAACAACGAAGAAGTCCCGATTCGCTGGTTGGTGCTCGAGTTCACGGCGCCGCTGTGGGTGGCGTTGGTCATCGCCATGGCGTTGGCCTACGCGCTCGGCTACCTCACCTCCCGTAGCCGAGCCAAGCGGAAGCGATGACGGCGGGCGGCGCCCGCCGGCGGGCCTGCGGGTGGCTGGCTGCCGTCGCGCTGTTGATGGCCGGGTGTGCAGGCGACGACGCTGCGCCCAGCGCGCCGGGCGGGCCGACGGACGACGGCAACGTATCCGCGGTCGTGCCGGGACCCGACGACGACTCGGACGCGGGCGACGGGGACGAGGACCCTGCGACCGCCACCCTCGACGCCACGCCGTCGGACTGCCCCGCCCCACTCGACACCACCGACGGGCTCGGCGCCGGGCTGCACGAAGGCCTGGCCTCCGGCGGTCAGGAACGGGCCTTCCACCTGTTGCTGCCGGAGGAGAACGCCACCGACGGGCCGCGACCGCTGTTCGTGGCCCTCACGGGCACCGTGCAGAGCGAGGAGGCATTCCTCGCACAGTCCGGGCTCGATGCCCTGCCCGACGAGGGTTGGATCGTGGTGGCGCCGGTGCGCAACAACAACGGGTTGCTGTGGGGTCCGTGGGACGCCATGCGCACCCCCGAGCAGGCCGACCTCCCCAACCCCGACCTCGAGTTGCTCGATGACGTGGTGGCCTGCGTGGCGGCGCACCACGCCGTGGACGCCAACCGGATCTTCATCGGCGGCATCTCCATCGGCGGCACCATGGTCAACTACGTGCTGCAGCGACGCTCCGAGTTGTACGCCGGAGGGATCGTCGGCTCCGGCAACTTCATCACCACCAGCCCGCTCGACCCCGAGCCACTCGAGGACATGGTGGTCATCGTGGCCTGGGGCGGTGAGAGCGACGAGTGGTCCGGCTGCATGGATGGGCGGATGGGACGCGAAGCCGGCGAATCGGGGGATCCCGGCTGCATCCCCGGCATCTCGTTCGTGACCGATGCTGCGCTCGCCTCACAGTTCTTCGACGCCGAAGCGAACGTCGCCCAGGTGGCCTGCTCGATGGAGGTCGGCCACCGGTGGATCACCGAGGCCACACCCTGGTTCGCTACCCTGCTGGCCACTCACCCGAAAGGCAGCGGCACCGTCGTCGACCTGCCACCGGACGTGCCCGACGGACTCGAGTGCACCACGGGCGCCTTCGTGGTCGACGATGCCGACTGACCGACCCCGTGCCGCGCCTGAGCGCTTCGCCGACCGCCACCATGCCGGTGTCGCGCTGGCTCGCAGGCTCGAGCACCTGCGTGACGAACCGGTCGTGGTGCTGGCCCTCCCCCGTGGTGGCGTTCCGGTTGCCCGCCCGGCCGCGGATCACCTCGGTGCTCCACTCGACGTGTTGTTGGTGCGCAAGCTGGGGCTCCCCGAGCAACCCGAGCTGGCCATGGGCGCCATCGGTGAGGACGGCGTGCTGGTCCTCAACGACGACGTGCTGTCCCGGGCTGGCGTCGACCGGGGGCAACTCGACGCCGTCATCGCCGCCGAGTCGGCCGAACTCGCACGGCGAGCGGCGCGCTACCGGGGCGGACGAGCACCCGCCCATGTACAGGGCCGCACGGCGGTGGTGGTCGACGACGGCGTCGCCACCGGCGCAACCGCCCGGGCAGCCTGCCAGGTGGCGCGCGCCCGCCACGCAGGACGCGTGGTGTTGGCTGTGCCGGTCGCACCACCCGACGTGGTCGCCGCCTTCGCCGACGTCGCCGACGAGGTGGTCACCGTCGCCCAACCCGAGCCGTTCCACGCCATCGGCCTCTTCTACGACGACTTCACCCAGACCACCGACGAAGAGGTCGTGGCCCTGCTCACCCGATCTGACGGCGATGCGCCGTGAGGATCGCCTGCTCTCGGGGTGGCCGGAAGGCACCCGCTGGGGCAAAAGTCCTGGTCGTGGGCCCGGTGGGGATCGAACCCACGACCGAGCGATTATGAGTCGCCTGCTCTGACCACTGAGCTACGGGCCCGGACGTGGCATCCTGCCACGTCTGCGGGCCGGGCGTGACGAGGTAGCGTGCGGCCGATGACCACCGGAACCGGCGGAGACAACATCGGCGTGGTGACCGGCACCGGCCTGCCGGTCGAGGTCCTCAGCGACCACCTGGCCCGTGCGCTCGACGCCCCGATCCACCACGAACAGGTCCGCGGCGGCTCCTCCGGTACGGCCGCCGACGGCCGCACTGTGGCGCGGATCGGTCGGGTGGTGGTCCTGGCCCGCCACCAGGGCGGCCGCCCCGCACACCTCGTCGACCACGTGGCCAACCTCCGGGCGCTCAGGGCAGCAGGCTGCAATCGGGTGCTCGCCGTGGCCTCGGTGGGCTCGCTGCGCACCGACTGGCCCGTCGGCACGGTGGTCGCACCCGACGACTTCTTCGCTCCGACGGCCAACCCCACCATCCACGACACGCCGGCCGGCCACCAGGTGGCAGGGTTCGCCACCACCTGGCGTGCGCAGCTCGTCGCCGCCTGGTCGGCCAGCGGCACACGCCGCCCGTTGCACGACGGCGCTGTTTACGCCCAGACCACCGGCCCACGCTTCGAGACCGTCGCCGAGATCCGCTTCCTGGCCACCGTGGCCGACGTGGTGGGCATGACCGTGGCCAGCGAGGTCATCCTGGCCGGCGAGCTGGGCCTCGACTACGCCGCAATCTGCCAGGTCGACAACCTGGCGAACGGCCTGGCCGAGGCGTCGCTCTCGCCCGAGCAACTCCGTACCGCAGCGGCCCACAACGAACAGCAGCTCACGACAGAAGTTGCCGACACCGTCGGTTCGTTGCTGCGGTGACCGAGCCCCGTCCGTCGATGCTCCGCCGACTCCTCACCCACCCACTTCTGCGCGGCGCCGAGGCCCGGAACCTCACGTGGCTGTTCGCCGAGTACTCGGTGCGCATCGGCGTGGTCCTCATCGCCACCGCGCTGGTGGCCCGCCACCTCGGGCCCGAGGACTTCGCCATCTTCGGTCTGCTGTTCACGTTGATCACCGCCATCATCCCGCTCACCGATGCCGGCCTCAGCCACCTGATCAGCCGGGTCATCGTCGCCGAGGAGGCGCCTCTGACGACCATCTTGGGGACGTCGGCGGCGCTGCGCCTCGTCTTCTGCCTGCTCGGCATCCCCGTCATCGGGGTGCTGGCGCTGTTCTCCGAGAACGAGTTCCCAGGGCTCACCGCCTTCGCGCTGCTCGCCGGCGCGCTGAACGCGCTGAGCAGCCTGGCGGTCATCGACTACTACTTCCAGTCCCAGTTGCAGGCACGCCTGGCGGTCATCGCCCGTACGGCCGCCCTGCTGATCGTGTCGGGCTCGCAGATCCTGTTCATCGTGATCGACGCCCCGGTGTGGGCGTTCCTGCTCACGCTCGCCGTGAAGCAACCGCTGTTCGGCATCCTCTACTACCTCATGTTCCGCCTCACCAAGGGCCCGTCCATCCTCCGGTGGCGGGTCGACCTCGAGTACGGCCGCAGCCTGTTCCGCCGCTCGTTCCGCCTGCTCATCTCCAACACCCTCATCGGGATCTCCACGCGGGTGCCGATCATCTTCCTGGCATCACTGGGCACCGCCACGTCGGTCGGGTTGCTCACCGCAGCGATCCGCCCCATCCAGATGCTGACCGTCCTGCCGACGGCCCTGGCGTCCACATTGCTGCCCAGGTTCGTCCGCACCCATCGGGACTCGCCGAGCGGCTACGAGAAAGTGCTCCGGGTCAGCGCGCTGGGCTTCACCGTCCTCAGCCTGTTGTTCGCCGCCGTGTTCTTCTTCGGTGCGCCGCTCATCGTGGACGTGTTCTACGGCCCGGAGTTCGCCGATGCCGTGTGGGTCATGCAGATCGCCTCGGCCATGCTCATCTTCATCTTCCTACGTGCCATCCTCACCAACTGGTACGTCACCGAAGAGGCCTACACCTGGAGCGTGGGCAGCTACCTGCTGGGGGCCATCACCGCCTTCGCCGGCGGCTGGATCCTCATCAGCAACACGCCCACCGCCCCGATGACGGCGGCAGTGCTGGTGGCCCAGGGCATCGCCGGCAGCCTCCTGGCCCTGGTCGTCACCTCGCGAGGTCGCGGCTACTTGCGGGTCGTCTTCGGTGGGCGAGCCAGGCGAGGACCCACCGACCCCGCAGCCGCTACCGACGTGTGACCGAGCGTCGCCACGCCGCTCTAGGCTGCCGCAATGGCGATCACCATCCGCAACACGGTCCACGACGGACGACCCACTTCTCTCCGCTGCGACAACGGCATCATCGTCGAGTTGGGCACCGACGTCGTCCCCCGAGAAGGCGACGAGATCCTCGACGCCGACGGCCTGGCGCTGGTCCCCGGCATGGTGAACGGCCACACCCACGCCGCCATGACGCTCTTCCGGTCCTTCGGGGACGACCTCCCGCTCATGCGGTGGCTACAGGAGTTGATCTGGCCCGCCGAGGCGAAACTGACCGCCGACGACGTCTACTGGGGCACGCGACTGGCCGCCATCGAGATGCTCCGGTCGGGCACGGTCGAGTTCTGCGACATGTACTGGCACGGGCCGGCGGTGGCGCGAGCCGCCGCCGACAGCGGCATCAAGGCAATCGTGGCCTCGGTGTTCTTCGACGGCGGTGACGCCGAGGCCGGCACGGCACAGCGCACCAAGGTGCTCGAGGACCTCGATGCGATCGCGGAGGCCGGTGCACTGGTGCGACCGGCGCTCGGGCCCCACGCCATCTACACCGTCAGCGCCGAGTCCCTGGCCTGGCTGGCCGAGGTGTCCGAGGACCGCCAGGTCCCGCTGCACATCCACCTCTCCGAGACCGAGGGCGAGGTGACTGACTGTGTCGAGGCGCACGGCCTTCGACCGGCGCTGTGGGTCGACGAACTCGGCGTGCTCAGCCCTCGCGCCATCCTGGCGCACGGGAGCTACCTCGATCCCGAGGAACTCGAGCTGGTGTCGGCTCGGGACGCCACCGTGGTGACCAACCCGGTGTCCAACATGAAGCTGGCCAACGGACGCAGCCTGCCCTACGTGGAGGCGGCGCGTCGCGGTGTGGCCATCGGGCTCGGCACCGACGGCGCCTCGTCGAACAACGCCCTCGACCTGCTGGCCGAACTGAAGGTGTTCGCGCTGTTGCAGAAGCACGAGCACCGCGATCCGTCGGTCCTGCCCGCTGCCGAGGCGCTGGCCGTGGCCCGAGGCGAGCAATCACCGCTGCTCGGTGCGCGACGCATCGAACTCGGCCAGCCCGCAGACCTGTTGCTGGTCGACGTCGACGGTCCCGAGCTCACCCCGGGTGACCTCGACGCCAACCTCGTCTACGCCGCCACCGGCGCGCAGGTCGACACCGTGGTGGTGGGCGGCGAGGTGGCGATGCGTCACCGCGTCGTCCCCGGCACCGACGAGGTACTCGCCGAGGTGCGAGCCCGCGCCGAACGCCTCCGTTCCTGACCCCCGCCGCGCAGCCCACGCGCATCGGCCCTCCCGGCGACGATGCCGTGGGAGGGCCGAGGACACGCAGCCGCTCGAGGCGGGTGCTCGCTGCTCCGGGGGTGGGGCTCGAACCCACGACATTCTGATTAACAGTCAGAACAGACGTGATAATGGCTACCAAAGAGTGTCTACGTTGTCCCTGGTCACAGTAGGTGAAGTGGTCATGCCTGTCAACAGTTGCTAACTGTCGTACACTCTGCGTTGGTTACCTGGTTGGTTACCTCGGACCCCGTAGGAGCGTCGGATGGCCAAGCGCAGCAACTCGACAGGGAGCATCTACTACAACGCCTCCCGTGACCGGTGGGACGCCAAGGTCACCCTCGGCCGCAATCCTGACGGCACACTCAAGCGGCGTACCTTCACCGCCAAGACCCAACGTGAAGTCGCCAAGCGGCTGCGTGAAGCACTCGACGCCCACGACAACGGCCTCGACATCGGTGGGCGGGATCTCACCGTGGAGACCTTCGGCCGCTGGTGGGCCACCGAACTCCTACCCGGTGAAGGTCTCGCCCCCAGGACCGAGACGTGGTACCGCCAGACGCTCGAGGCGTACGTGCTCCCGCACGTCGGGAACCGCCGGTTGACCGGCCCCGGTCAGATCACCCCCGGCGATGTCGAAGCGATGACCGCCAAGTTGGCGAAGCAGGGTTACAGCCACAGGGTGCAGGTGGTGGCCCGCACCGTGCTCGGCAAGGTGCTCCGAGCCGCTGAAGTGCGAGGGTTCACCACCCGCAACGCTGCCCGCCTGGCCAAGTCACCACGGGACCGTGGAGACGCCCGAGACGTGAAGGCGCTCACCAAGAAGGAACTCGGCAAGCTCCTGACCGCCCTCGAGGGCACCCGCTGGTACGCACCGACGGCGGTGGCGGCCACCACCGGTCTACGACCTGGGGAAGTGCTGGCCCTCCACTGGCCCGACGTCGACCTGGGCGACGATCCGCACGTGTCGGTGCGTCATGCGTTGCAGTGGATCTCCCCAGGGCCGGAGCCGCACTTGAAGGCCCCCAAGCGGAACCGCTCCTACCGGACCGTCCCGCTGCCTGACTCGACGGTCGGCGTGCTCAAGGCGTGGCGGACCGAGCAGAAGGACCAGCGGGTCAACGCCGGCGAACTGTGGCGCCCTGTGTGGGATGACCTGGTGTTCACCGCTCCGAACGGGGCGCCGCTCAAGTTGATGAGCTGGCGTCAGGCCATGTCCCGAGCGATGAAGGGAACGCACCCGCACCGGTTGCGGCACACGTACGCAACGCACTTGATCTCCTCTGGCGTGCCGATAGCCCACGTGGCCGAACTGCTCGGTGATTCGGTGGCGGTGGTGGACTCCACCTACAGCCACGTGGTGAGGATCAAGTCCGAGACCCGACAGGTGGCTGACGGTCTGCTCGGCTAGGTCACCACTACCGGGATGGCGCTCCCGGCAAGGCTCGGCCATCAGCCGGAACTCGGCAGTTGGCCGCTGCCAGTTTCTCGGTGGTGAGCGTCAGTGTGCCGCTGGTGGCCGCAGTCAGTAGCCGGTTCAGTGTGGCGTCTCGCCCTCGGATGGTTTGGCCACAGGCCGTGCAGGTGACCTCAAAGCTTCTCCCACCGTGGGGTGAGAGCCAGCTACTTTCCCGTGCGAACCACGTCCCGTCCCACAAGTCGCGACCGCCGAAGCCGCAAGGCCACAGGATGCCGAGCCGCTTACCGCACTCGCAACGCACCGTCCGGTCGTCATCGGCATGGAACCAGGGGCGATCTCTAACCCGCTTGCGTCGTGACACGCGTGTAATTATAGTCGGTGGTTGACATCCATACACCGGTCCGCTTCGGCGTAGACCCGTAAGTCAGGGCAGCAACGACAGGGTGCCCGCCGCCTAACCCCCATCGGGTTCGGGCTGGAGCACCCATGTCCACCGTTGACCGGTTGGCGTACAGCCCAGCAGAGGCCGCACAGGCCCTCGGCTGCACCCGCCAGCACATCTACAACATGCTCACTCGAGGTGAGCTGCACAGCATCAAGCTCGGCAAGCGTCGGTTCATCCCACGTGCCGGCCTCGAGGCCCTGCTCGCTGAGGACCAGGGGGTTGCATCGTGACGACCCCGAACATGCCGCCGCCCCCGGTCGGAGCCGAGGGCGGGGCGGACGATCACCAGGGCAGCGGTGTCACCGACAACGATACCACCGGGGGTACCTCGGTGGGAGCCCTCCACGGCGCCGCCCGCCAGTACGCGAAAAACCAACGGCCCGTGTTCCCGTTGCAACCTGGCATGAAGGTGCCGCTGCCGGGCAGCGGGGGGTTCAAGGACGCCACGACCGATCTCACACAGATCGACGCCTGGTGGTGGACGAACCCGTCGTACAACATCGGCGTGGCCACCGGCCCGGCGGGGTTGGTCGTGGTGGACCTCGACGTGAAGTGGCTCCCCGACGGCAGGCCCAACCCCGACCACAACGGTTACACGGCGTGGTATCGGCTGCTCACCGACCTCGGTTTCGATGATGAGCCGCACACCTTCACCGTGGACTCACCGACCGGTGGGCGGCACCTGTACTTCCTGGCCCTCCCTGGGCGCCCGGTGGCGACATCGACCGGTGGCACGCCCAAGAGCTTCCCTGTCGGTATCGACGTGCGGGCCGAGGGCGGCTACATCGTGGCGGCGCCGTCGGTGCGTCCCGATGGCGGCTACATCGTGGACCGCCACACCGAGGCCATCCCGTTCCCCGACGCCCTGGCCGACTACCTCGAGGCCAAGGCGAACCAACCGGTCCGACGGCGCCGTCCGACGGCGGTGCAACCGCTCCGACGACCCCGGCGAGGGTACGGTGCCGCAGCCCTGGCCGATGAGGTGCAGCGGGTCGCAACCGCCCCGGTCGGCACCCGCAACGACGCGCTCAACCGGGCAGCGTTCAACCTGGGCCAACTGGTCGCAGGTGGCGTGCTCGAGGCCACCGACACCGCCAACGCCCTGTTGGACGCCGCCACCGCATGCGGGCTCGGTGAGGACGAGGCAAGCCGCACCGTCCTGAGTGCGTTCACGGCGTCGGCCGACCAGCCACGGCAGGTGCCAGCATGAGCGCCCGAGACGATTTGCTCAAGGGTGTGGAGGAGCTTCACGCCGACACTGAACCCGCCGAGGGCGACGAGGACAAGAAGCCGAACCAGGCCACCATCCTGGTGGAGTTGGCCGAGTCGTACTACCGCCTCGGTGCCGACCTCACCGGCGAACCACACGCCGTGGAACATGACGGCCCCAACCTGGCCCGCCAGTTGCGTGGCCGTGGTGGTCTGCGTGCGGAGTTGGCCGACGCCTTCTTCAACCGGCACGGCAAGGCGCCATCGGCTACCGCTCTCGCCGACGCCCTCACCGTCCTCGAGGGTCGAGCGGTGCGGGCCGAACGTGAACCCGTCGCCCTGCGGGTCGCTGAGTATGGCGATGCTGTCGTGATCGACCTGGGCGACCCCGACGGTCGCTGCATCATCGTGGAACCAGGGTCGTGGCGGATCGCTGACCGGTCCCCGGTCCTGTTCCGTCGGTCTGCGTTGACTGGTCGGCTACCAGATCCCGCAGCAACCGGGGATCTTGACCGTCTGCGGCGTCACGTCAACGTGAGCGATGACCTGTGGCCCGTCCTGGTCGGGTGGCTGGTGGCCGCTCTCATCAGCGGTATCCCTCACCCGATTCTCGCCCTCCTCGGTGAGCAGGGGACCGCCAAGACCACGACAGCGGTCCGCCTGGTCGGGCTGATCGACAACAGTCCCGCCCCGGTGCGGACCGCCCCACGGGATCCCGAACAGTGGGTTGTGTCCGCTGCCGGGTCGTACGTCGTCGGGGTCGACAACATCTCGTCGGTGCAGGCGTGGTTGTCGGACGCCTGGTGTCGAGTCGTGACCGGTGACGGACTGGTCCGACGGACCCTCTACAGCGACGGGGACTTGACCGTGACGGCGTTGCGTAGGTGCCTCATCATCACGGCAATCGACGCCGGAGCCCTGCGAGGAGACCTCGCTGAGCGCCTCGTCCCCCTCGAGTTGGAACGCATCCCGAAGGGTTCCCGCCAGCTCGACGCCGAGCTAACCGCCCGGTGGCAGGACGATCACCCGATCATCCTCGCTGGTCTGTTGGATCTCGTTGCCAAGGTGCTGGCCGTCCTGCCGTCCACGGTGGTCGACGACCTGCCCAGGATGGCGGACTTCGCTCTCGTCCTGGCCGCAATCGACCGGATCAACGAATCGTCCTCCCTCGACACCTACCGCCGGCTAACTGAGCGGACCGCCGCCGAAGTGGTCGATTCCGACCCTGTGGCCGCAGCTGTTGCCGACCTGGTGGCGGACCAACCGTGGAGCGGCACGGCAGGGGCTCTCCTCGACGCCCTCAACGCACGCCGCACCGATGAGCGGGCCCCGAGGGGATGGCCCGGATCGCCTCGAGCAATGGGCGGTGCCCTCCGGCGGTGCGCCCCTGGTCTGCGTGCCGCTGGCATCGACGTGGACGACGAACGGGACTCCACCAAGCAACGGCGGCGCCTGTTCACCATCGGACAGAGGGGGGATGGAAACGACCGTCCGAACAGTCCGAACAGTCCGAATCCCGCCCCTGACCTGGGGAAACACCTTCGGACGGTCGGTCGGACGGTCGCGACACCAACCGTCCAACAGTCCGACGAACAGTCCGACACGAAAACGCCCGCTGACCTGGGCTTTTCCACCCCGTCGGACGGTTCGGACGGTTCGGACGAACGAAACCGACCCCCCTCTGACGCCACCGACCTCGAGGAGCACCCGTGAGCAACAGCCGCAGATTCCGCAGGAAGGTGGCCGAGCAGGCCCAGGCCGACCAGGTGGCCACCGCCGCCCGCATCCTGTCCACGAACCTCGAGCAGATGGCCGCCGAGACGGGATGCAACCGGGAGGAGAACTCCCACCGCCTCGCCGCATCCCGACTCCATGGCCGTCTACTCGGTGGCCCGGCGGCAGAGGGGCGACTCAAGGCGTGCCCACACATGGCGGCGCCGCAACCCGGCGCCGTCCTCGCCCCGTTCCCCGGTGTTGTGTGGTGCGCCAGTTGCGCCGCCGAGATCCTGGCCCGTGACGAGTTCCACGAACTGTGGACCACATCGGGCTGTGACCTCTGCGCCGACCAGGTGGGCCGCTACCACCCAGTCGTCATCCAGGACGGCCCCGTGGCCATCCACGCCACCGTGTGCCCGTCCTGCTTCCACGACACCCCCAACCCGAACCACAACTAGGAGACCCCATGTCAGACGAACAGACCGAACCGACCGAACAGCCCACAGAGGCCGACGAGACCCAGGAGACCGAACACGACGAGACCCAGGAGATCCCCGGCGCGGGCGACAGCACAGAGGGAGAAGGCGAGGATCAGGAAGGCGAGGAGGGGGACCACGACCCGGCTGCAGCCGTCCGAGCCGAAGCCAAGCGGTACCGCCTCAAGTTGCGCGAGGTGGAGGGCGAGCGGGACGCCCTGCGGTCCCAGCTCGAGGCAGTCCACCGCCAAGAGGTGGTGCGCCACGCAGAAGGTGCCGGGATGCTGGCCGACGGCACAGACCTCCTCCTCGATGGCCGCTACTCCATCGGGGATCTCCTCGACGCCGACGGAGCGGTCGACGGCGCCAAGGTGACCAAGGCCGTGGCCGACATCGTGGAACGGCGTCCGCACTGGCAGGCCCCCAGGGAACCGACGAACCCGACCGGTCGACCCGTCACCCGACTGCACGGCGGGACCGTGGACGACCCCGGCGCCCGGTCCTGGGGCGACGTGATCCGTAGACGCTGAAGTACCCCGTGGGGTATGATGCTGGTGTCCTGTGAAACCGCCCGGTGCGACCACGGGACACCAGCTCCCCCCGGAGGGGACACAACAGGCAGGCCCGGAGCCGCCTAACCATCCCGTACCCCTCCGAACGAGGAGCTTTCCCCATGACTTTCGTCTCGAACGACGGCGCCAGCCTGCTGCGCCCCGAAGATGTCGGCACCCTGCTGGTGCAACCGGTGCAGCGTGCATCGGTGGCCATGTCGGTGTCCGAAGTGATCTTCACCGACTCGGCCGAGTTCCGAGTCCCTGTCGTCACCGACGACGCCACCGCCGGGTGGACCCCCGAGGGCGAGGAGATCACGCCCAGCAAGCCCGAGACCGACGAGGAGCTTGTGAAGCCGGCGAAGGTCGCTGGTCTGACCATCGTGTCCCGCGAGTTGGCCGAGGACTCGAGCCCTGCCGCTGCCTCGGTGATCGGTGAATCCCTGGCCCGTGACATCGCCCGCAAGATCGACGCCGCCTTCTTCGGCAACGAGAGCCCACCCGCCCCGAGCGGCCTCGAGTCGCTGGCCGACGTGGACGACGTTGACGGAGACCTCGACTCCCTCGACGTGTTCGCCGAGGCCATCGCCGCCGCCGAGAACGTCGGTGCAACCCTCGGTGCGTTCGTCGCCAACCCCGCAGACGCCCTCGCCCTCGCCGTGCTCAAGGACCAGGACGAGAGCGTCAGGCCGTTGCTGTCGGCCGATCCGACCGAACCGACCCGCCGGGCCCCGTACGGCGTCCCCCTCTGGGTGTCGCCTGCCGTGACCGCCGGGACCATCTGGGGCATCCCGTCGGGACGCACCATGGTCGTGGTCCGCACCGACACCCGCATCGACGTGTCGGAGGACGCCTACTTCAGCTCCGACCGCCTCGCCGTCCGAGCCACCATGCGGGTCGGGTTCGCCTTCCCCCACGAAGAGGCCATCGTCGCCATCAACGTCGGCGGCAGTTGATTTCCCGAGCCACGGGAAAACGGTGGCCCCCCTCTCCGTGGCAAGAGGGGGGTCACCACCTCACCCCCACCCCCGGCAGGTGGACCCCACCCCCATGTGGCAGGCCCCACCCCACCCCCAGGTGGGAGCCACGGCAAGCCGACGGCAACGAGGACACAACAACGTGACCAACACGACCACGAACACGATGCAGTCGGTGGCCATGGCCACCCTGACCGCCCTCGCCGCCAGCATCATCCTCGGCGCACTGCTGCGCAGGTGGAACCGAACAGAGCACACCGCAACCGCTCAACACACCAGCAACACAGCCGGCAAACGACCGAGCGAAACGCCAGCAACGGCAACGGATCGCGCCAACGGCAACCGACCGAGCACCAGCCACCGCACCCCCAGGGGGGATGACCCCCGCCCCGCCCCGCTGACAACCTGGTCGGTCATAGCGTCAAATCTCTCCCCACCAGTTTCGGGGGGCGAACCTGCGCCCACCTGGCAGCCCTCCACGGCGTCGGTTTCGGGGGGTGTGACCGGTGAGTGAACGGCGTGGTGCGTCGGCGGAGCGGGAGGCCCGAGCGGCTGCCGGGCTCGCCGCCCAGCTCGATGAGCGAGGGCAGGCGGAGGCCGCTGCACTCCACCGTGCTCGAGCAGCCCAGGCGGAGCGGGACGCGTTCACGACGTTGATGGTCGGTGCCGACCTGCCGGATCTCATCCCGCCTCGCCCTCGGTGGCACGCCGACGCTGCATGTCGTGGCAGGGGCGACTGGTTCGACCTGGCCGCACCCGACGCCAAAGCAATCTGTGGTGAGTGCCCGGTGAAGCAGGCGTGCGCTGACGACGGGATCGAGGAACCGGCTGGTGTGTGGGGCGGCATGTCCGAGCGGGACCGTCGGAAGTTGCGACGAGGCCGGGTCGCCTGACCGCAGACGCGAAACGACCCCCAGCCTGAGCCGGGGGTCGTGACGCTGGTGCTGTCGGTGTGGTCAGCGGGTGACGGTGAACCCCCGAGACTCGACCTCGGCCACCAGGTGCTCATCGGCCACGTCCGACAGGTCCGGTCCGCCATCGGGAGTGAGTCCCGCCTTGAGCTGGTCGATCAAGTCCGACGCATCGGACCGCGTGATGTCGTAGCGGACATCGGGAGCGTTCCCGCGCTTGTCGGTCAACCCCGCCGCCATCGCCGCGTCCGATGCCGAGTCGAATCCGGCCCGCCGCGACAGCGTGGCGATGAGCTCTACCTGCTTGCTGGTCGGCTGAGTGCTCATGCTGTCCCCAGGATCTCGTTGCAGATGCGCCGCAGCTCCTCGAGGCACACCACCACGTCCTCGTGGTCACTGGTCCGCTCGTGGAACCGCACCGACCGACCGCCCTCGAAGAACCGGCCCGTCACCTGGCACCGCCAGGCGCCCTCGCGCCGCTCCACGATGGCCTGCCACGGCTGCGCCTCGTACAGCCGATAGTCCTCCTGCTCGCGCTTGCGCTTCGCGACGGCATCCTCGGGGAGATGGGCCAACACGGCGTTGAGCACGGTGGGATCGACCACCATGGCCAGCTCGATCTCGGCACGGCGCACCAGCACGTCGAGGTTGGTGCGCATCGAAGGGTCGAGCATGTCGGGGTTCTCGAAGGCGTAGAGCATGGTTCGTGCCCGCTCCACGGCCGCTTCGTAGTCGCCGTGGGCCGGGAGGATCGAGTCGAGCAGGTACTCGACGAAATCGTCCTTGTCGAAGCACACCAGCCACTCGGCAAGCAGCTCCCGGGCGGTGTCGGTCGGTTCGGTGGTTTCCATGGTTGGTCTCTCCTGTGGTTGGGAGACACCCGTTGGTTACCTGGTTGGTTACCTCACCGACGTTTCGCTGTCGGTGAGGCTACCCGCACCCTGCCTGACCTGGTGTTTTGTAGCTCCGGGGGTGGGGCTCGAACCCACGACATTCTGATTAACAGTCAGACGCTCTGCCGGCTGAGCTACCCCGGAAGGTGTCGTTGCAGGATAGCAGTGGCACTCGGTCGCCCCGAACTCCGATCTGCGGCCGGCGCCCCCGTCCGGTGCCTCGCCTGACACGACGTGGACGAAGGGCGGCTCGTGCGCTACAAAGCACCTATGCGTGCCAAGACCGGTCTGTTCGTGGGCCTCGCCGTCGGCTACTACTTCGGGGCCAAGGCTGGTCGGGAGCGCTACGAGCAGCTCGATGCCACGTTGCGCCGCATCCGCCGCCACCCCCGAGTGGCGGGGACCGTCGCCGAGGTCGACGTGCGTGTCCGTCCGCACCTCGAGCGGACCCTGCTCGTGGTGGACGACGCCGTCCCCGGACTGTGCGACACCTTGGGCATCGCGGTGCCGAAGGAGGCGACCCCTGACTGGGGCGTCCCCACCTGGGTGAGCGACGAATCGTCGGAGGACGAGCCAGAACCCTGGCGGTGAACAGGGCTCGACCGTCCGGAGCGGGTTACTCGACGTCGAGGTAGTCGCGCAGCTTCTGGCTGCGGTGCGGGTGACGCAGCTTGGCCAGGGTCTTCGACTCGATCTGGCGGATGCGTTCGCGAGTGACCCCGAAGCGTTTGCCGACCTCCTCGAGGGTGTGGGCCTGGCCGTCGTCGAGCCCGAACCGCATGCGCACCACCGCCCTCTCCCGCTCGTTCAGGCCCTCGAGTGCTTCCTCGAGGGTGTCGGTGAGCATCTTGCGGGCGGCCATGTCGGCGGGAGCATCGGCCTGCTTGTCCTCGATGAAGTCCGCCAGGTTGGTGTCCTCCTCGTCGCCGACCGGGGAGTCGAGCGACAGGGGTTCCTGGCTGATCCTCAGGATCTCTCGGACCCGCTCGGGGGTCATGTCGACCCGCTCGGCCAGTTCCTCGACAGTGGGCTCGCGCTCGAGCCCCTGCTGCATCTCCCGCTGCACCCGCTGCACCCGGTTCATCGACTCGACCATGTGTACCGGGATGCGGATCGTGCGGGCCTGGTCGGCAATGGCCCGGGTGATGGCCTGGCGGATCCACCAGGTGGCGTAGGTGGAGAACTTGAACCCCTTGGTGTGATCGAACTTCTCGACCGCACGCATCAGCCCCAGGTTGCCTTCCTGCACCAGGTCGAGCAGATGCAGACCGCGCCCGTTGTAGCGCTTGGCGATCGACACCACGAGGCGGAGATTGGCCTGGGTCAACTCGGCCTTCGCCTCCTTGCCGTCGCGCACGTCGGCGACCAAACGACGACGTTCATCGGGGTCGAGCCGGTGAAGTTCGTCGGTGGCCTGCAGATCCATGATGCGCGCAGCAGCCGTGGCACCCACCTCGATGCGCTTGGCCAGCTCGACCTCCTCGGCGGCGTCGAGGAGCGACACCTGACCGATCTCCTTCAGGTACAACCGCACCGGGTCGGCACTTCCGCCGGATGTCGAGCCAGCGCTGAGACCCCGGCCGTTGCGACCGGCCCGCGACCTGCTCCGCACCCTCGGGGCTCGTTCCCCCTCGAGGTCGGCCAGGAACCGGTCGTCCACGAGGTCCAGGACCACGGCGTTCACCTTCCCGGGCTCGCGCTCGTCAACCGTCACTTCGGCGTCGCTCGTCCGCGCCGCGTCGGCCCGTCGAGGAGCGCTGCCTTCTGGCTCGTCGGTTGTCCCGTCCTCCACCGTCACCTCCGCAGTGGGTGCCGCAGCGGGCTCGATCAGCGGTATGTCGCTGGCACCACTCGGTCGCTCGGCATCCCCCGGACCGTCACCCTCCCGGGACAGCACCCCCATGCCCTCGGTCATGCTGTCTCCTCGAACCGGTCTGCCAGCCAGACTAGCAAGCTGCTCAGGGCTGCCGATCCCGCGTCCGGATCGCGCAGTTCTTCGGACCAACGCTTGAGGTCGACCAGGTCGGCGGCGTACACGAGTGGATCATCGGCATGAGAGGCCCCGTACCGAAGCGCGTCGATCGCTCGCTGCGCCGCCGCCTCGACCAACCGAGCCACGACGTCGTCGGTTTCGGCGCCACTCTGCTCGGTGGCGACCTGCCGGAGCAGGTCGGCGACTGGGTCGTCCACACCCGCTGGTGGACCCGCCTCGAGACTCGCCGGTGGGTCGTCGCCCTGCCCGGGCGGCGGAGCGAGGTCGTCGAGCGCAGCGCGCACCGACCCGTCGTGGCGTTGCAGCACCTCGTACACGGCGCGGGCACGCTCGTCGCTGAACAGACAGGGATGCAGCGCTGGGGCCAACGATGCGAAGTCGGCGACCAACAGCCGCAGCGCCTCACGTTCGGGTCCGGGCACCGACGCCCGCTCGAGCCGCCGCCCGCCCACAGCGCCTCGAGCGTCAGTGGCGGCGGGGCCACCACGCCCGCCGCCCGAGCGACGGCCCCGGCTCATCGACCGCAGCCGGTCGGGGTCGAGCCGTGTGCGGGAGGCCACCGTCATCAGGTACTCGTCACGCACCAGCTCGCTCGGATGCTCGGAAATGACCACCATCGCCGCCTCGGCAGTCTGCGCTCGGCCTTCGGGGGTGTCCAACCGCCCGGCGTCGAGGACTCGTTGCACCCGGAACCCCAAGAAGGGCAGCGCGTCGTTCACGGCACGCCGCAACGCCTCGGGGTCCGAGCGTGCCAGATCACCCGGGTCGCTGCCGGCGGGGAGCCGAGCCACTGCCACGTCGAGCTCGAACTGACGCTCCCAGGCGTAGATCCGTTCGGCGGCGTGCTGCCCGGCGGCATCTGCGTCGAAGGCCAATACCACCCGCCGGGCGAAACTCCGCAACGTGCGGACATGGTCCTCGGTCAGTGCCGTGCCACAGGTGGCCACCGCCCGGTTCATGCCGACGGCAGCGAAGCCGATCACGTCGGTGTAGCCCTCGCACACGATGGCTTCGTCGGCAGCCACGATGTCGCCCTTTGCCCAGTGCAGGCCGTAGAGCACCCGGCTCTTGTGGTACAGCACCCCGTCAGGTGAATTGATGTACTTGCGGGGATCCTCACCGGGCATGGCGCGGCCACCGAAGCCCACCGGTTTCCCTCCGGCGTCGAAGATGGGGAACATGATGCGGCCCCGGAAGGCGTCGGTCTGACCGCCCCAGTTGTTGAGCCGTCCCAACCCGGCCTCGACGAACACGTCGTCGGGCAACCGCAACGCCTTGGCCAGCGCATCCCACGACTGCGGCGCCCACCCGAGCTTGTAGGTGCGCACCTCGTCGCCGGTCACGCCCCGGGACCGCAGGTAGGCACGGGCCGGTCCGGCGTCGGCACCGTTCAGCAACCGCCGGTGGTAGAAGTCCACCGCACGTTCCACGGCGTCGTGCAGCTTGGAGCGACGCCGTCGCCCCTCGCTCTCGGCCACGTCGGTGTAGCGCAGGGTCATCCCGGCGGTGGCTGCCAGTTTCTCGACCGCACCGACGAAGTCGAGATGCTCGATCTCCCGGATGAAGGTGATCACGTCGCCCTTGGCCCCACAGCCGAAGCAGTAGTACAGACCGTCCTCGCGGTTCACCGAGAACGAGGGCGACTTCTCGGCGTGGAACGGGCACAGTCCCTGCCAGCGCCGCCCCACCCGCCGCAGCTGGACGTGCTCGCCGATGACCGAGACGATGTCAGCGCGCTCTCTCAGCGTGGCGATGTCCTCGTCGACGATGCCCATCCGTGGGGACCTCCCACCGAACGCTACCAGCGCTGCTGTGGCGTCAGCGGGCCGCAGGGGTGTCGGCCCCGACGGCCAGCGCGTGGGCCACCGCCAAGCGTGTCGTCACCAGACGCGGCGCAGCGCACGAGAGGCTGTCCACGCCACAATCGAGCAGGAACGCCACCGAGGCCACGTCGCCGGCGTGCTCGCCACAGACCCCGATCGGCAACGTCGGTCGGACGGCCCGGGCGGCGGCGACTGCGTCGCGCACCAGCCGGCCGACGCCCGCCTCGTCGATGCGCACGAACGGGTCGTGGTCCAACAGTCCTTCATCGACGTAGCGGCTGATCAACTCCCCGAGGTCGTCGCGGCTGAAGCCGAAGGTGAGCTGAGTGAGGTCGTTGGTCCCGAAGGACAAGAAGTCGACCTCGACGGCCACCTCGGCCGCCACCAGGGCGGCCCGCGGTGTCTCCACCATGGCCCCCACCGGGACGTCGTGGTCAGGACCCAACACGTCAGCCAGTGACGTCCGCACCCACGCCGCCACGAGGCGGGCCTCGGCCGCGGTGGCCACCAAAGGGATCATGACGCGCACCCGCGTGGCTCCCCCACTGCCCCGATGGTCCCCCAGCGCCGCCGCCAAGGCCGTGACCTGCGCCTGGTACAGGTGACGTCGGACCACGCCGAGTCGCACCCCCCGGGTGCCGAGCATCGGGTTCTGTTCACGCCAGCGGCGCAGCGCCACCAACTCCCGCCGTTCGTCGGCAGTGATGAGACCGGTCGCTTCCCGCACGGCGAGGTGCTCGAGCGACGGCAGGAACTCGTGCAGAGGCGGATCGAGGAGTCGTACGGTGACCTCGGTCCCGTCCGCCGCCTCGAACAGCAGGCGGTGGTCCTCACGCTGCGCGGCGATGAGGGCGTCGAGCGCCTGGCGTTCCTCGGCGGGTTCGTCGGCCAGAATCGCCCGCCGCACCAGGGGCAACCGCTCACCGAGGAACTGGTGCTCGGTGCGGCACAGACCAATACCCTCGGCGCCCGCCAGGCGCGCAGCACGGACTCCCTCGGCGTCGTCGGCGTTGGCCAGCACCCGCACCCGACCGGCCCGACGGTCGTCGGCCACCTCGAGCAAGGTCGCGAGTTCCTCGGGCAGCTGCGCCCCGGACCGGCCGAGGTCCCCGAGATGCACGATCCCGGTGGTGCCGTCGACGGTGAGCGTGGTACCCGCCGGCACGACGGCGCCATCGCCCACCGCCACCCCCTCGGCGAGGATCCGCAGGTCCCCCGCTCCGCAGACGGCAGGGATCCCCCACCCGCGAGCCACCACCGCGGCATGGCTGGACACCCCGCCGCGGGCGGTGAGGATTGCCTCGGACAGCCGCATGGCCACCTCGTCCGCCGGCCCGGTCTCCTCGGCGGCGAACACCACGGGGCGATCGTCGTCCACCGCATCGAGCAGGGCATCGAGGCGGGTGTGCACCTCGCCCACTCCAACGCCCGGCGACGCCGCCGCGCCGGTGACGAAGGGTTCGGCACCGGCGTCCGGACCCGCCGTCACCCGGCCGACGCGGGCCACGACGTCGGGGTCCAACTGGCCCAGCGCCCGGTCGACCGCGGCGGGTCCGTCGGCCTCGGCGCGCAGGGCGACGCCACGGCGGACGGTCGCTGCGACGGCGTCGGGTGCCTCCTCGGGGGTGGGAGGTCGCCCCGTGTGGCTCACCCGCCCGCTTCCTCGTCGGCGCGGTCCGCTGGTGTGGCCGGGAGTCGAGCCCGCAGGCTGTAGAGCAGGGGGATGCGCGGCGACCCGGCGGGCAGCCGGTAGGTGCCGTCGACCTGGCGCTCGAGGAACGGCCACCGCTGCCAGAGGGTGACATCCCGTTCGGCCAGCAACTCCACCTGCAACCCGGCAGCCACCACGGCGGTGACGACGTCGCCGATGGGGTGTGTCCACTCCCAGGTCACGTTGTGCAGCGTGCCGTCGCCGCCATCGGTGTAGGTACCGTCCACCTCGTAGCGGGTGCCGTCGGGGCGGGTGAAGTAGTCCTCGGTGACCACCAGCGCGTCCTCGGCCAGCATGTCGGTGAAGGGGTGGAACTCACACAGGTAGAGCATGCCACCCGGTCGGAGGAGAGACGCGACCACCTCGGCCCAGCGCCACACGTCGGGGAGCCACACCAGTGCGCCGATCCCGGTGTACACAACGTCCGCGCTGGCCGGCTCCACCACCTCTGCTGCCCGGTAGACGTCGGCCTCCACGAATCGGGCGTCAAGCCCCAGGCGGGCGGCCAATGCCTGCGCCTCGGCGATGGCCGCCGCCGAGAAGTCGAGCCCGGTGACGTGCGCGCCTCGCCGAGCCCACGACAGCGTGTCCTGGCCGAAGTGACACTGCAGGTGCACCAGGTCCAGGCCGGCCACATCGCCGACGTCATCGACCTCGAACGGTCGCAGGGAACAACGCCCCGCCACGAAGCCCTCGACGTCGTAGTACTCGGACGCCAGGTGGATGGGAACCCGTTCCTCCCAGGCCGTCCGGTTCACCACCAACCGTTCGTCCACGGTCCGGCACCCTACCGGGCCGGCAACGCCCACGACGGCTGTCGCCGCGTCGAGGAGCCCGTCGGCGATCGACGCCCCGGACAGGCGCCCCGGGCAGGCGCTCAGGTAGGGCTCAGGGCAGGCGCTCGCCGAGCACTGCCATCAAGTCGTCGATGGGCACCCGTACCTGGGCCATGGTGTCACGGTCGCGCACCGTCACCGCCCGGTCCTCGAGCGTCTCGAAGTCGATGGTCACGCACACCGGGGTACCCAGTTCGTCCTGGCGTCGGTAGCGCTTGCCGATGGCCTGGGTCTCGTCGTAGTCGGTCATCCACCGGTCGGCCACCATGGTGTGGACCTCCGAGGCCACGCCGGCCAACTCGGGCTTGCGCGACAGCGGCAGCACCGCCGCCTTGTAGGGCGCCAGGCGAGGATGCAGGCGCAGCACCACCCGAGTCTCGCCGCGCACCTGTTCCTCGTCATAGGCGGCCAGCAGGAAGGCCATCATGGCCCGGGTGGCGCCGGCGGCCGGCTCGATGACGTGGGGTGTGTAGCGGGTGCCCGACGCCTGGTCGAAGTAGTCGAGTTTCTCGCCCGAGTGGGTGGCGTGCTGGGTGAGGTCGTAGTCGCCCCGGTTGGCCACCCCCTCGAGCTCGCCCCAACCCCAGGGGAAGGCGAACTCGACGTCGGACGTCCCCGAGGAGTAGTGCGACAGCTCATCGGCGTCGTGGGGCCGCATGCGGAGGCGGTCCTCGGGAATGCCGAACTCGACGTACCAGTTGTAGCGCTCGGCGCACCAGTACTCGTACCAGTGCTCGACCTCGTCGGGCGGCACGAAGTACTCCATCTCCATCTGCTCGAACTCCCGCGTGCGGAACACGAAGTTGCCTGGGGTGATCTCGTTGCGGAACGACTTGCCGATCTGAGCGATGCCGAACGGCGGGCGCTTGCGGCTGGCGTTGAGCACGTTGGCGAAGTTGGTGAAGATGCCCTGCGCCGTCTCGGGACGCAGATAGGCCACCGCCGCGTCCTCCTCCACCGGCCCGGCGTGGGTCTTGAACATGAGGTTGAACTGCCGGGCTGCGGTGAAGCTGTCCTTCGCCCCGCAGGTGGGGCAGGTCGTGGGATCCTCGAGCTGGTCCTCGCGGAAACGGCTCTTGCACTTGCGGCAGTCCACCAGTGGGTCGGTGAAGTTCACCAGGTGGCCCGAGGCCTCCCACACCGCCGGCGGCGACAGGATGGCGGCGTCGAGCCCCACCACGTCGGTGCGGAGCTGCACCATCGACCGCCACCAGGCGTCCTTGACGTTGCGCAGCAGCAGCACGCCGATGGGGCCGTAGTCGTAGGTGGAACGGAACCCGCCGTAGATCTCCGCCGAGGGGAACACGAAGCCCCGACGCTTGGACAGGTTCACCACCCGCTCCATGAGCGTCTCGTCGTTGGGCACGTCGACGGGCACCACCTCCTCGACACGGTCGGTGGTGCTGGCGGTGTCGGTGGGGTTCGGCTCGGCGTCGGACATCGGACGCAGCATAGAGGCCGGACTCCCTGCCCCCGACGCCGGTTTGCCGAGAGTGTCGGGCTCGCTCGGCCCCACCTCGGCCGGCGGTGTGGCACCCCGTCACCACCTCCACCCACCTGCGGCAGCGCCGCCTGGGCCGACGCTCGAACGTTCTCGTCAGCAGACACCGTCCGTTCGCGCCACAATGCCCTCCATGCAACCCGCCGCTGTGGAGCAACCCACCAAGGTCATGGGCCGTCGCCTGGTGGCCGGCACCCTCGACTACCTCGTCCTCCCGTTCGTGATCGGCGTTGCCGCGTTCGCCCTCACCGCGGACTTCATCGAGGTTCCGTTCTGCTCGAGTGAGACCGACCCCAACTGCATCGCACTCGAGGTCGGCGACGACCCGCGGTACTGGGTGATCGCCGATGACGGCTGGATCCTGCCCACCTACGGGGCAGCGTTCGGTGTCTGGGTCCTCAACCTCGTCATACTCCAGGGCCTCGTCGGTGCCTCGCTGTTCAAGCTGGCGCTCGGGCTGCGGGTGGTGAACGAGGAGGGTCGGCTCGCCGGGTTCGGCAAGGTCCTCATCCGCTCCGTCGTGTGGATCGTGGACGGCATCGGCTGCTGTGTACCGCTGGTCGGCCCCATCGTGGCGCTGGCCTCGAAGGACGACCGCCGCATCGGCGACATGGCTGCCAAGACGAACGTGGTGCGCAAGCGTTCCGTGGGCACGCCGCCGCTCGGCGCTGCGGTGGCGGCCGGCCCCTACGGCAGCACACCCGGCGGCTACGGCGCCACGGGCTACGGGACCTCGGGCGCCTACGGCTCGACGGGTTACGGAACCCCCGGTGGCTACGGCTCGCCAGGCGCCGCTCCTGGCTACGGCACACCCGAGACCCCCGGCTACGCCGCCGCCACCCCGCCAGGCGCCGCCAGCGGACCCAGCGACACGGGGGGTGCGCCGGAGCCGCAGTGGGACGCCGAGCGCAACGCCTGGGTGCAGTGGGACCCCGAGGGTGCCCGGTGGATGCGCTATGACGACGCCAGCGGCGGCTGGGTGCCACTGCAGTAGCGCCACCGCACGAGCACCCCGGGTGGTAGCGCAGCGGCAGCGGGTGCGACGTGCTCAGCCGGCGTCGAGCACGGCCACCGAGCGGAGCCGTCGCTCGATGTGGTGCTCGAACAGCGCCGTGGCCACCCGATCCACCTCGCCGGTGGCCGGACCGCGTGGTGTGGCCAGGGCGGCAGCCAACCGCCCGCCCAGGATGTCACCGAGGAGGGTGATCGCTTCCGGTGAGATGGCGCCGCCTCGCCGGTGTGGCCGGCACAGCAGGCCACCACTGCCGGCATCAAAGGCCACCAGGTCCTCGATCGCTCCGCACGCCACGCAGCCCTCCACCTGCGGGCGGAACCCCTCCAGCGCCAAGGCCTTCAGCAGGAATGCCGATGCCACCAGGGCGCTGTCGTTCTCGCCGAGCGAGCGCAGGGCGCCCACCAGCATTCGAAACAGCTCGGGGGTGGGCTCGCCCTCCATCGACAGGTGGTCGGCCGCCTCGAGCATGGCCACCGCCCGCCCGAGCCGCCCGAGGTCGTCGCGGATGGTGCGGAAGGTGTCGATGGTCTCCGCCTGGGTGATCACATCGAGGTTCCGTCCCTCGTGCAGCTGCACGGTGACGTGGGTGAGCGGCTCGAGACGGCCGCCGAAGCGCGACCGGGTCTTGCGCACTCCCTTGGCCACCGCTCGCACCTTGCCGTGGTCCGCGGTGAGCAACACCACGATGCGGTCGGCCTCGCCGAGCTTGTAGGTGCGCAGCACCACGGCGGTGTCGCTCCGGAGGCGCACCTCACCCACCCCCGCCGCGGTCGTCCCGATCGGTGAGCCCGCCGTAGCGGCGGTCGCGGGACTGGTACTCGCGCACGGCGTCGAAGAGGTGCTCGCGGCGGAAGTCCGGCCACAGGACGTCGGTGAAGACCAACTCGCTGTAGGCCAACTCCCACAACAAGAAGTTGGAGATGCGGTACTCGCCCGACGTGCGCACCACCAGGTCCGGCTCGGGCATCTCGGGGTCGTACAGTCGGGCCCGGATGGAGCGTTCGGTGATGCGGTCGGCGGCGACACCGTCGCGCACGATCTGACGCACGGCGTCCACGATCTCGGCTCGACCCCCGTAGTTGAAGGCAATGGTGAAGGTCATGCCCGTGTTGTGGCGGGTCATCTCGACGGTTTCGTCCATGAGCCGGATGAGCCGCTTGGGAACCCGCCAGTCGCGCCGCCCCATCACCCGGATGCGTACGCCTCGCTCGTTGAGGTCGTCGCGGTGGCCGAGCAGGATCCGCTCATTGAAGCCCATGAGGTAGCGGACCTCGTCCACGGGCCGCCGCCAGTTCTCCGTGGAGAAGGCGTAGACGGTGAACCACCCGAGGCCCAGGTCGAGAGCGCCCTCCACCGCATCGAACAAGGCATCCTCGCCGGCGGCGTGTCCCTCGGTGCGCGGCAGCCCGCGACGCTTGGCCCACCGGCCGTTCCCGTCCATGACACAGCCGACGTGCCGAGGGATGTGCGCGGGATCGATGCCGGGGACGTCCACCGGCCCGACGTTACCGGCTGGCCGGTGGACCATCGGGCACCGCGCCGACCCGACCGGGTGCGCCGCCGGCGTCAGTGTGCCGTGTCAGGTCCGAGCGCGGCGTCGACGTCCGGCGTCGACCCGGCGTGCTCGCTGCACGACCTCGTCCCACCGGGGATGACCACCACGGCCCGGCGGGTGGTCGCCGAGATCCTGGGCCATGGCCTCGAGCAGGCCCGAGAGGCTCACCCCGGCACTGTCGGCCAGGTCGTGCAACACAGCGTGGCTGCTGTCGCTCAGGTACGCATGAACTGCTCTTCGCTCATCGGCCATCGCCACACATTACGAACTCTGTTCTTGTTTGTCCGATCGAGCGCGCTGCCCGGGCGGTCACAGGCCGTAGCCCAGCTCCCCCATCAGCCCTGGACGTCGTTGCCAGTCCTTGTCCACCTTCACGAACAGCTCGAGGTACACCCCGTCGGGGAGTTGACGCCGCACCTCGGTGCCCACCTTCTTCAACACCTCGCCCTTGCGGCCGATGACGATGCCCTTCTGCGAGTCACGGGCCACCAGGATCTCGCATCGGATGCGGGGCCACTCCCACTCGGTCACCCGCGTGGCGACGGCGTGCGGCAGCTCGTCGCGCAACACCGCCAAGAGCTGCTCGCGCACCAGCTCGGCCACCCAGAACGCCTCGGGCACGTCGGTCACCATGTCGGGCGGGTAGAAGGCCGGGCCCTCGGGCAGACGGGCCACGAGATGGTCGACGAGCTGCGGCACCCCCTCACCCGTCGTGGCGGACACCGGGAAGTACTCGCTGGCCTCGAGCTGCCCGGCGGCACGAGCGAGCTGCTCGAGGACCTGTTGGGGAGCGGCCAGGTCGACCTTGTTGACCACGACCACGGTGTCGGGGTCGCAGCGCTCGGCGATGAAACGATCGCCCGGGCCGATGGGCGCCGTGGCATCGACCACCAGACAGGTCACGTCGACGTCGCCCAGGGTGGCGGTGGCCGCCGCGTTCAGGCGCTCCCCCAGCATGCCCCGGGGTTTGTGGATACCCGGGGTGTCCACGAACACCACCTGCGCATCGGGGCGGTTCAGCACCCCACGTACCTGGGTGCGGGTGGTCTGCGGTCGAGCTGAGACGATGGAGACCTTGGTGCCCACGATGGTGTTGACCAGGGTGGACTTCCCCACATTCGGTCGACCGACGAGTGTGACGAAACCACTCTTCACGAACTGTCCCTTCCGTTGGCCCGTACCGTGGTCGGCAGCGGGCAGGTGGATGGCTCGACGGCCACCCGGTGGATGCGGCGACCCTGGACCCGTTCGGCGACGAGCAGCCAACCATCGCACGCCGCCCACTCCCCTTCCGCCGGTACGTGACCGACGAGGTGGAACAGCAACCCCCCGACGGTGTCCCAGTCGCCGTCGGGCAGGCGGGCGTCGAGCAGATCATTGAGTTCGTCGACGTGCAGCCTGCCGTTGACCCGCACCCGACCCTCCGCCGCGGGCTCGACCATCGGTTCCTCGCGGTCGTACTCGTCGACGATCTCACCCACGAGTTCCTCGATGAGATCCTCGAGCGTGACGAGTCCGGCGGTGCCTCCGTACTCGTCGACCACCACCGCCATGTGGAACTGTTCGGCCTGCATCTCGCGCAGCAGGGCGCTGATCCGCTTGGTCTCGGGGACGAAGCGCGCCGGACGCGCCAGCGACCGCACGGCGAGGTCCTCCTGGCCGTCTCGTTCGGCACGCATGAGGTCCTTGGCGAACACGATGCCCACCACGTCGTCGATACCGTCCCCCGTTGCCGGCAGACGGCTCAGCCCGTTGAGGATGGCCACCTCCATCACGTCGGCCACCCGGAACTCGGACTCGACGGTGACCATGTCGGGGCGGGGCACCATGACCTCGCGCACCACCGTGTCACCGAAGTCGATGACCGACGCCAGCAGGTTCCGATGCTCACCGCGGTCATCCTCCGCGTCGAGCACCGCCGAGGCGTAGGCCAGGACGTCGTCGGCACCGCTGCTCGGGGTCGTCTCGTCGGCATCGGGCGATACCCGATCGGCCAGCGACACCAGTCCGCTGGCCCACCACCACAACGGCCCGACCATCACGACCGGGCGCAGCAGCCCCACCATGGCGCCGGCCACCCGTCGCGGCGCCCGACGACCCGCCCGAGCAGCCACGGCAACCACCAGCGCCGCCAGGACCACCGTCGACGCACCCGACACGCTGGCCGGCACCACCGTGGTGCGCTCGGCGGCAACCAACGTGACCACGAGCACCGCTGTGGTGGCCGTCGTGGCCGCCACCACCCACAGCGCGTCCACCGCCCGCGGCACAGGACGCCCGAGGGCGACCCGCGGATCGGGTCGATCCCGCCCTTCGCGCTCGTCGCCGCTCCCTGCGTCGTCGCGCCGCCCTCGATCCGTGTGGCCCGGCGGCAGGGTGACGAGCGCCGTCGCCGTTGCCGCACAGCTCCCGGTGAGCGCCAACAGGACGACGACGGCGAGCCCTACGCCGGCCAGCATCACTGTCTCCAGGGGTCACGCGCCAAGGCGCGCCAGTGTCGATCGAGGTGCCGTCGTTCGGTCGCCTGCATGACCCGTCGCTCGTCGTCGTCGGCGTGGTCCATGCCCAACAGGTGCAACAGTCCGTGCACCACGAGCAGCGCCACCTCGTCGTCGTAGGTGCCCGCATGCGCGGGAGCGTTGGCGGCCGCCACGTCGGGACAGATCACCACGTCGCCGAGCAGCAGGGGCAGGTCGTCGGGATCCTGAGGGGGCCGTGCCGGCCCGCCGGGGCCGCCGTGGGGATGGCGACCCATGGCCACCAGGTCTCCGTCGATGGGGAAGGCCAACACGTCGGTGGGACCGTTCACCTCCCGGTGGAGTGCGTTCAGCTCGGCAATAGTGGCCCGGTCCACGAACAGCAGGGACACCTCGGCATCGCCGTCGACGCCTTCGTCGGCCAACACCGCTTCGGCGAGCGTTCGCCAACAGTCGGTGTCGACCTCGTGGTCGCCCTGTTCGTTCGCCACGAACACGCTGAGCGTGCCGTCGTCGGGGCCCCGCCGGCGTCGTGGCGGCGCTCCCCGCCGGGGTTCGCTCACCTACTGCCCCACCGGATCGGTCGGCGGATCGTCAGAGACCGTTGTCGCAGTGTCGGCACCGGTGGCACGTCCTGCTTCGTGGGCCTCGTACGCCGACACGATGTCACCCACGATGCGGTGCCGCACCACGTCGCGCCGGTCGAGGTGGACGAACTCGAGGCCGTCGATGGCACCGAGCACGTCCTCGAGCCCCGTCAGCCCGGAACGCCCGCCGGCGACGTCGACCTGGGTGGTGTCGCCGGTGACCACGGCGCGGGAACCGAAGCCGATGCGGGTCAGGAACATCTTCATCTGCTCGGGGGAGGTGTTCTGGGCCTCGTCCAAGATGATGAAGCTGGAGTTCAGCGTGCGCCCCCGCATGAAGGCCAGGGGCGCCACCTCGACCGCCCCACGCTCGAGGAGGCGCTGGGCCCCGTCGGTGCCGGCCATGTCGTGCAGCGCGTCGTACAGCGGCCGCAGGTAGGGGTCCACCTTGGCCATGAGGTCGCCCGGGAGAAAGCCCAGACGCTCCCCCGCCTCGACGGCGGGTCGGGTAAGGATGATCCGATCGACCTGCTTGTCCTGCAACGCCTGGGTAGCCATGGCGACGGCGAGCCACGACTTGCCGGTGCCGGCCGGCCCCAGCCCGAAGGTGATGACGTTGCGACGGATGGCGTCGACGTAGCGCTTCTGGCCGGCCGAGCGGGGATGGACCCCACGACCGCGCACCGGCCGCACGACCTCGTCGGTGAGAACCTCCGATGGACGCACGTCGGCGTTCACCATGTCCACCATCCGCTCGAGCGCCGCCGGCTCGACGGAATGGCCGGCCTCGACCATGACGACCAGCTCCTCGAACAGCCGCCCGACCCGTTCCGCGGTGGGGCCCTGGACGGTGATCTCGTTGCCGCGCACCAGCACCGTGGCATCGGGGAAGTGATCCTCCACCAACGTGAGGAGTTCGTCGTGCTGTCCGAGCACACCGACCATGAGGTGGTTGCCCGGTACGTTGATCTTCACGTGGGTGGTCGTCATCAGGGTGCCAGCGCGCCTCGCGTGCTGTGCGGTGGCGCGCCACCAGCGTACCGACCACGGTCCGTGTGACCCACTCGGATTCGCACCGGCCCGCCCGTACCCTTCCCGGCGGTGCCCCCTCCTCGTCCACCCGAACCATCGCCGCCGACCGAGCCGGTGCACACCGACACCCCCGACCATTTCGACCGATCGCTCGCCGACCCCGGCGAGGCCGTCGCCGAGTGGACGAAGGAGGACGCCGTCGCCCGGCGGCGCCACCGGTGGTGGCTGCGGACCCGAGCAGCCGAGGCCGCCAGCGTGGCGTCCGTGCTGTGGGTTGCCGCCGAGGAGGGCAGCGAGGTGGTGCTCGGCGTTCGGTCCACTCGCCGGGTCCGAGGACGGGTCACGGCGGTGGGTGACGAGGCGGTGGTTCTGGCCACAGCACGGGGCCGGTCAGTGGTGCGCAGCGCGGCCATCACCTCGGTCCGTCGCACCCCCGACGCGGCCGGCCCCGACCCGGCCGGTCCTCGGGAGGGCCTGATGGCGTCCGACTCGCACCGCAGTGACGCGGGTCGCCCCTGGCACGATCACGACGACCGCTCACCGGCGACGGGGTCGTTCCGCGAGGCGCTGGCAGTTCGTCTGGTCCGACCGACGCCGGGCACGCTGTACCTCGTCGACGGGGAGCGACACTGCGGGACGGTGTGGTCGCTGGGCGTGGACGTGGTGACCGTGCGCGAACGGGGGCACGTGGTCTACGTGGCGTTGGACTCCGTGGCGGAGGCGTCGCTCGAATCCGGATAGAGATGTTCGAGCGACCCGGGGGCGATGCGGCACGACTCGATGAACGTGTCGACCTCGTCCGCCTTCAGCCGGATGACCCGACCCAGCCGGTAGGCAGGGAGTTGGCCCTCGTCGATGAACCGGTAGAGCGTACGGGCCGTGATGCCCAGCCGGGAAGCTGCCTCCCCGGTGCTGAGCCACTCGATGGGACCACCGGCGCGAGTCGTCCCGTCGTGTTGCTGCTCACGTGGGGACTCAGCGCTGCTCACACCCGCAGTGTACCCACCGCCGATGACACGGAAACACCCCGGATCACAGGTCCGAGGGCCACGGCGACGCTCCGTGCCGGTTCGGCCGCGACCACCTGTGGCCGGTCACCGCCGGTGGTCGACGAAGCGCACCGAGTGCGATCGCCGCCCCAGCTTCGCCCCCCACGGGCGACGGCCACACGTAGCGTCCGCCGTCGCACACCCGTCCCGGATCCACGAGCAGCCGGACGTCAGCCGGAAGGACGATCAGCCTGTGGGCCCCACCCTCTCTCCCCCTCGCCACGATGACCGCCCACCCACCTCACCCACCGCAGAGGACAGCGTCGGTGCCGGCGGCACGTCAGGTCCGCAGCCCAAACGGTTCGGCCGGTCGTCTCCTCTGTGGAGCGGCCGTGCCGCGGTCGGGGCGCTCCTCGTGGCGGCGGCAGCGGTGGGCACCTACGCCGCCGCCCGGCCGGGCCCACCACCCGTCCCACCCGATGTCCTGGTGGCCAGCGAGCACGTGCCGGCCGGGACACCGCTGGCCGAGGCCTCGCTGGTTGCCTCCCCCGTGGCGCTTCCCGACGACGTCCTGCAGCGCGTCCTGCAACCTGATGCCGACCTCGCCGGACTGGTGACCGCCGTCCCGCTGCACGCCGGCGATCCGCTCTTCGTGGCGACGGTCACCGACGCCGATCGGTCCCCGCTCCACGACCGTGTCGAGCTGGCGATCCGCCTCCCGGCCCAGGACGCCCTCCACGGGCGAGTCCGCGCCGGGGAGGTGCTGGCCGTCGTGGGCGCTGAGGCCTCCTCCCCCGACAGCACCCTGGTGGTGCTCAGCGGGGACGCCCTCGTGGTGTCCGCTGACGTGTCCGACAGCACGACCCTCGGCGCGACGGACACGGTCGACCTCGTCATGGCGCTCCCCCCGCACGACCTGCTCGGCGTGGTCGCCGCCCACCGCAGCGGCGGCGTGCACGTCGTGCGCGCCGGCCGCACCACCAACCTGTCGGGCCGAGGCGACCGATGAGTGAACGCTGGGTCCTCCTCGTGGCGGCGCATCCGCGGTCGTCGTGGTTCCGGGAGGTCACTCGGTGGGCATCCACCGCAGCAGCACCCATTGAGGTGTCGGTGTGTCTCACCAGCGACCAGGTGACCACCGCGCTCACCTCCGGCCGAACCCACTCAGCGGTCCTGGTCGATGACGGCTTCGCCGACCTCGAGCGGGACCTGCTCGCCACCGCCCATCGCCGCGGCGTGCCGACGGTGGTCGTCGGGGACCCGGGCCGGCACGATCGATGGCGACGTCTCGGCGCCACGGGAACGCTCCCGGCGAGCTTCGGCCCCGAGGCGTTGCTGGACGCCCTGGGTGACCTCGCTCGACCCGTCGAGCAGATCCCCTCCCCCGCCACCCTGCGCACGCCACAGCCGGTCCACGCCCGACGAGCGCGGGTGATCACCGTGACCGGGGTGCCGGGGAGTGGCACGTCCACCCTGGCGCGGGCGGTGGCCGAGGGTCTCGGGCGATCGCAGGCCACCTTGCTGGCCGACCTGGCGCTGCACGCCGACCAGGCCGTACTCCACGACGTCGGCGACGTGGTGCCGGGGCTCCCCGAACTCCTCGAGGCGTGTCGCTTCGGCGACCCCGACCGGACGACGCCGCTCGAGTTCTGCTGGTCCGCCGAGCACCTCCCGCACCTGCTGCTCCTCGGCCTCCGCCACCCCTCCGACTGGGTGACCGTCCGTCCGGCAGCACTGAGTACTGCGCTGGCGTGGTGTGCGGCAGCCTTCGAGGCCTGCGTGATCGACGTCGACCACGACGTCGAGGGCGAGGAGCGCACCGGCTCGGTGGACGTGGAGGACCGCCACCGTCTGGCACGCAGCGCCCTCGGCTGGGCAGATGTCGTGCTCGTCACCGCACCACCCGACGTGCGCGGCATCCACCGCCTCAGTGGGCTGCTCCGGCGGCTCGAGGAGTTCGGGGTCGACGGGAGCCGCCTCCAACCAGTGTTCATCGGCCCGACACCACGATCCGGGGTCCGTTCCGCACAGCGAGCCGTCGAGCAGCTGCGCCCATCCCCCGCCGGCCACCTGGCCACGGCAGTGCGCCGCCCGGCGTGGTTCCCGACGCACCGAGGCGTCGAGCGGGCAGTACGAGACGCCAGGCCGCTGCCCCACAACCTGGTGACCCAGGCCGCCGCGCTGGCCGATGCCGCCCTTCGGAACGCAGCACCGCACACACCGACCGTGGAGGAGACCCCGGAGCCCGTCGCTCCCGGATCGCTCGGCCACTGGTACGAGGACGTCCCGTGACCGTCGGCGACATCACGACGTCACCGCAGCAGGCACTCGAGCGGCTCGTCCAGGACCGCGCCCGGCACCTCGACAACAGCACCGACCCCACGGTGCTCGAGGCCGAGTTGTCGGTCCTCATCGACGAGGAGATCGGGCGGTGGAACGACGACGTGCGACGGGGCATCCGTCAGCAGGCGCTCGAACCAGTTGCAGCCGTGGCCCACCGCGCACGCTGCAACCTGGCGCGCTACGGCCCGCTGACCAGCCTCCTCGACGACGACGACGTGTGAGGCTCCTATGTGAAGGATCGGGGTGCGCGAAACGCTGGGGTGCGCGTCTCGGAGCGCTCCGGCCCGTCGCTCCTGCCAATGCTTCCAGGTCAGGGTGCGCGAAACTCGGGACGCGTTCCGGACACTGCAGGCACCGCTGTCGGCAGTCCGCGCAAGGGTGGGGATCTGCGCAGACACTTGCCGAGCTCCGGTGTCGAGCGGTTGTGGAGACCACCGACACGGCCGACAGGCTGTGGGGCGGAGGCCGCATCGCGACGAGGTCGTCCACGCGTCGAACTTCACGTCGAAGACCGCCGGCGGCCCCCGACATTCGATGGGTTCAAGAGGTGCCGGCTACCGCTGAGGTCTGAGCCTCCAGCGCTCACGGGCCGGATGTCGCTCGCAGGAAGGTTGGTCAGACTCGCAGCGATGAGGCGGGTCCCGGGTTCCGCTGGAGGCGCTGTGCGCATTCTCCCTGCAAGGCGCTTCTCGGCGAGGATCGGTGTCCACCGACAAACGCGCCCTTCATCCATTCGGCGCTCGATGCGGGTGGTACCGTAGGGCATGGCCACCCTACCGATTCGACGTGGCGACGTTGTATGGGTGAACCTCAAAGGAGCGATCGGGGCCGAGAAGCAGAAGACGCGTCCATGCGTAGTCGTCCAGAACAACCGTGGGAACACGGCAAGCGCGGTAACGATCGTGGCGCCTCTCACTGACGCGAACCAAGCCAAGGAGTACCGGGAGCATGTGCTGGTGGAGGCAACCGAGCTCGGTCCAGGGGCGAAGCGATCTGTCGTTGACTGCGGGCAACTCCGGACTATCGACCGAGATCAACGCATTGATCTGGCGCGAGGGGTGACAGCTCGCCTGTCTGCGGCGACGATGGCAAAGATCGACGAGGCGCTGCGCGCGAGCTTGGCGCTGTAGGCCACCCAACAGGTGGTCGGACTGCACGGCCGCTGGGAAGCAGAACCCAGGCGAACAGGGCTCTCGCCGGCCGCTAGAGCTACTCTGCGAAGGCCCGTCTGGGGCGACAAGGTGTTGCTGCTTGCGGAATGCCATGCGAGTTGGCTCGTTCGCTTCAGCTACAAGGACGTGGCGGCGAGGGCGAGTCCAACCGACTGGCCGGAACTGTAGGGGTCTGGAGGTGAGGGTCCGCGAGCGCTGCAGCGGAGCGCAGCGAGATCGGTGGTGTTTGGCGCCGTCGATACCATGAGCGAGAAGAAGCACATCTGCGTCCACCGATCGCAGGTCGTTGACCAGCTTGCGCTCAGATCTCGATCACTTCGAAATCGGCTTCGTCGTCAGTTAGTGGGTAGTCGCCTGGGTTGGACATGTGGAGGATCTCCTGACCCTGGCTGTAGCAGCTCGCCATGTACATCCCGTAGTCGTTCGCCTCCGACTCGGACTCACACAGCTCCTCCAGTTCATGACTCGTCCCGTCAGAGAACGTGATTACCACCTTGTACATGCGCTACCTCCAGCCCGTAGATGAGACTTCGCCATTGGCACGTCGTCAGAGAGCGTGCCTTTGTCCGTCGATCGTAGGACGTCGCTGGACCGCACGTCAGGAGCACGTGGCGTCGAGCCACGCTGCGACGCGGTCAGGGGTGACGGAGCGGGACGACGTTCGCGGGGTTGGCGGACCGTTGGTGGTCGAGTTCCATCTGTAGGAGGTAGATGGCGTCGCGCAGGCTGGCGTTCTCTGCTTCGACTTCGACGAGTCGTCGGCGTGTGTCGTTGCGGGCGGCGTTCGCTGCCGCGAGTTGGGCATTGAGTTTGTCGATGAGGTTCGGGGCGCCACCGCCTTCGGCTTTGGCTGCTGCGAGCGCTTCCAGTTCGCTGCGGACCGGGCTGCGGATGATGGCGGTGCGTGGGACGTCGGCCTCGATGGCGAGCGATCGGACGGTAAGGCTGCCGGTCGTGGAGCGTGTGTAGGTTCCGTCGACGAGCCGTTGGAGCGCGGCGCGAATGTCGTTGTCGCGGTCAAGCTTCGGGCGGCCCATGGGGCTCCTCCTCGGTGGCGGCGAGTGCTTCACGCGCGTTGGCTTGGCGCTGCTCGAGGCTGCGGATGAGGGGTGTGGGTTTCGGCTGGCGCTTTCGTGCGGCAGCAAGTTCCACGGTGACTACATGCTCTTCGTTTTTCCAGGCTTCGCGGTGCTGGGATCCGATGTATGAGTTGTTGCAGGAGACTTGTTGGCATAGGTGCGGGCGGGGTTCGCCGCGTTGCTCGATGGGTGTGCCGGTCCAGCATTTCGCGTGGGCGGAGTCGTATACGCACATGTTGAGGGGCATCGCTCGGACGTCTCTGAGCTGGAGGTGCCGGTCGATCTCCGCTTCGCTGGCGATCATTGGACCGATGGTCTCGAGGTAGTCTCGGGTGTGCGGCGACAGCTTCGCTGGGCTTCCGTCGTTGAGGGTGTCGCAGGCGTCGAGGAGGGACACTGCGATGTGTACTCGGCGTTGGGTTTCGATTTCGTGGAGCAGTCCGTCTTGGGGACCGCCGGCATACATTTCGGAGGTGAGCGGCGACACGTGTTTGAACTGGCGTTTCAGGGCGACGGTCCCGCCTGGGGTTGATGCGATGTACCTGGCGAGCGTTTTTCGCAGTGCCCTGCCGTTGACCGGGACGAGCTCACCGGGGATGAATGGCCCGTCGTCCGTCGAGAAGCGGCGGTTAACCCAGCGGGTGAAGACGTTGAGAGTGGTTGACGCGGCGCCCAGGTTCTTGAGGACCAACCCGATGTTCGTTCCAGGTGTGAGCTTTGCCGTCGTACCGCCGTTCATCCAGTAGGCGTGTTCGAGGTGCGCTGCTTCGATGTCGCGGAGGACAGCCAAGGCGGTGTGAGCGTGCGGGGAGCACACCCATTCCGCTTCGGGTCCGCCGCGCAACCCCTGACCCTTGACAAGTCGGCCGCGCAGCCGGTAGCGGGTGGCTCCGGTTGCTGACGTGGTCGTGACGGCGGCGTCGGGCGGCATCGCCAGCAGTTCGTGCAGACGCAGCCCGCTGCCGAACAGGATGACGATGAGGCACGCCTGGATGGCCGCTACTCGCAGTTGCTGAAGTTCCGATGGGTGCATGGGTTGCGGGAGCCATGGCCCGCCGATCGCGGGGAAGTGGGCGACTGGCAGTCCGAGCCCGACTGGTTCGAGACCCAGACGTTCGCCGGCCTCCTTGACTCGCTCGCACAGTCGTCCCCGCAGCGCGTGCGGTTGCCCGCAGAGCAGCCCGATGAGCGGCCAGTCAGGCTGCGTCGGGTTGGAGCGAGACGCAGGCACGGGTTCGGAGCGTCGCTCGAGTCCGTTGAGGTAGTGATCGACGTCGTCGACGGTCGCGCGGTGGGCTGGGCCGCTGGATGTCGCGGCTTCGAGGAGCTGCGTGTGGTGGCGGATCGCGGCTGTGACATCCGCTGCGCCTGCAGTTACCAGGTGGAGAGCAACTTCGAGCATGGGAGCCATCTGCGACTCGGGGATCACTTTGGTTTTCGTGGCGGAGTTCCTGCGAGCGGTGCCGGCGGGTGGCCGGTACGAGAAGTCGCTGGGGGTGAGGGGTCGGCTGAGCATTGACCTGTAGCGATGGAGGTGGTTGACGCAGGTGAGCACTCCACGCACCCCACTCCAGCCACACCTTTCGTGCACGGCCTCGAAGAATGCGTGGATCGTGTCGGGGGTTTGCGCGTCGGCGTCGACGCCGATGGCGACGCTGTAGGTCAACCACCAGTACAAGTGCGCGGTCAATCCGGCGAGGATGGCTGGCGACTTCGGTCGCACAGCGGCTGGGACCGGCGGCTCGATCCCGTTGATGACGAGGTAGATGCCCTCCTTCAAGGCGAACGTGATGTCTTCTGGAAGATCAGTGGAGAGTCCAGGTCCGACGAATGGTCCCGAGCTTCGACGGCCAGCGAACCTCGCCTGGAAGCTCGATCGCGGCATCCCCGGTGCGCAACATGCAGGCGCGAGATCCCAGCAGTCGTCCCCGAGTCGGGGGATCGGTGCGTCCGCGTCGAGGACATCTCCGGTCCACACGAGCGTGTCTGGCCCTAGCCTGAGTTCGGATCCGGTGTCTGCCGCGCTTTTTGGGTTCTCTGCAGTTGTAAGTCTCACGGGTTGGTCCCCTTGTCCGTCTCGGTGTCGATTCGTTGGTCGGCGGCTTTCACGGTCTCAGCATCGAACTCGGGGAGGTACCGGTCGTGGATCACGTCCCAGGCCAGCCCGTGGACCAGACGAAAGTCGTGATCGCTCATGGTGTCGCGGGCGGTGAGCAGCGTCCTCCGGTAGCGGAGCACCTGCTCGAGGTGGCGTGCTCCGACCACCAGCACAGCGTTCGCGCACCCCCAGCAGGCGTGCCCGGCGACCGGACACACTTCGCCTTTCGCCGACATCGGACCGTTCGTAATGTCGACGCAGGAGCCGAAGTGTGCGTCGAGACGACCGTCGACGACTTTGTCGTGGGTGGCTGCGTCAACGTCGTCGTGGCGATCCGCCGGGTGGATGATCCGGTGCCGCACCTCGAATGCCTTGTCGATGCTGAGCTCGACGGATTGGTCGTGGTAGTCGGCTAGTTCGGGCAGGTCTGCGTAGTAGGCGTCGGCCACCGCCAGTGTTTGGCCGTTCGCGAACCGGTGCAGGTTGCCGTCGCGTAGGTAGTCGACGCGCCGGTACCACTTCCGAACGCGCCGCAGGGTGATCCGTAGCGGCTCGCCGTTTTCGACGAGGTCGAGGCCGCGTCGAGTCATCCACCGCCGCCAGTCCTTGCTGTAGATGCCGAGCTCGAAGCCAGCGAAGGTCCTGATAGTCGTTCCTTCAGTAGGGCCGGGCGCTCTCCGTTTCAGGGCGACCCATACGTCAAGCACGTCTCGTCCCGTTTCGTTCGACAGCTGCTTGCGCCCCGGCTCGGTCGCCTTGATGACGAAGCGCAGTACGGCGGCCGGGCTGAGTGGTGTGCCGTCACGGAGCGGCCGGTCCTGGTAGTGGCGACCCGCCGCGCGACGCTTCGTCACGGCGACGGTCGCGGAGCCACCGCCCTGGGCGGACATGCACCCGACCTGGAGTGTCCGCACACAGTCCGGCTCCCAACCGGTCACAAAGCTGAACAGCAGCAGCAGCGACATCGCTTCGTCGGTGTCGAGCACGTACGGCTCCGTCCGCCACCGTCGCCGGATCTGCCAGTAGTGACGGACGCACGCACCGAACAAGGCCCTCGCGGCGTCGTCGGGCAACGGCGCCGACTTCCCGAGCCTGGGGTTCGCGAGCGTCGGAGCGCGCGTGTACCCCAACCGCGCCACGAACCGCTCGTCACCGAGCCCGTGGTACTCGGCGACCGAGGCCAACAGGTTCCGGGCATCGAGCCACTGGTTCCGAGCGGTCACCTCGTTGGATGCACCTGATCGCGCCCGCTGCAAGAAGAACTCCTCAAGCTGGTCGGCGGTCGCCCAGGTCACCGACTCGATGCCCACGGTCGCAGCGCCCAAACCCGCCGTCCGCATGAACTGGAGAAGCAGCCGAGCGGCGCACGTAGTGCGGCCGATCCGTCGAATGCTGCTGTACTGCTCGCCAGGGCGGGACTGGTCAGCGATCATGGCGCCGATCTGCTCCCTGAGCCGCCCGGCCGGCAGCGCAGACCTCAGCCTGAACGTCCGTTGTCGCCCGCTCGTCGGATCGGTATGCACCAAGACGAGGTCGCCGAGCGGGCCGTCGGGGTGGGTGGGTTCGACCAGCCGCGGGACTGGGTCACCTGGTACTCCGAGGTCCGCGCGGCGGCCCCGACGTTTCCGCGGTGACAGCGAGTTGTCGCACCCGGCGGTTGTGGCGTCGGTGGAGGTCACGTCGGCATCTCCCTATCCCATTTCGAGACCGTCGCCGCGACGGCGTCTTGGTTGCGGCGCAGCGTGTGGACGTATCGGTACGTGGATTCGAGGCGGCGGTGACCAAGCAAACGCATCAGCTCACGGACCGGGTCGTACACATGGCGGGCCAGAACGACGTTCGCAGGGTCGGCCAGCTCGTCGGGATCGGCGGACAGCAGCGCATCGCAGAGGTAGCCCAGCAGCGACGTCGCCATCGAATGCCTCAGCATGTGCGGGGTCACCCACATGTGGTCAGCGACCTCGCGGTCCCGGTTGTACACCCGACTCGCCGCCCGGAAGTAGTAGTTCCACAACCCCTCGTCCGCCACCGGAACACCCTGCTGCGTCAGAAAGAACGCCAGGGGTTCAGGTTGGCCGTCAGGAGACCACAGCAGACGACGGCGCATCGCTGCATCGAGGGAGTCCAGCCGAACACGGTCTCCCGACCCGAGCACAGCGGTGTAGCTGTCGGCGTGAGAACGGAGCTCGTGCGCATGCACCCAGTGAGAGCCGTTGTACCGGCCAGCGGCGCGTGCCTTCTCGATCGCCTCGGCTCGACCGAACCGCTCATAGCTGCGCAGCCGTGCCACCGCCCGAGCGGGAACGAACACGTGTCGGGCCGAGTGGTACTTGCATGTCGCTTCGGCCAACCACAGTCGCGCCACCGGGCCGTCCGTGGCGCACGCCCGGTCCACATCACACTTGAGGACCGCCGACAACTCGGCCCTCCGGGCACCGGTCCGATGCGCCGTCACCGCGAACGCAGTGAGCACTCCGGCTGACCGGGCCGGCAGCCGGCCGACGCCCTCACGGATCCAGGCGTCGAACTCGCTGCCTGTCAAGTAGCGCAGGTGCGCTGGTCCCGGTGACGCCTGCGACGCGACCGGCACCCGGTCGGTGACCGTTGTGCCACCGACTCGGCGGGTGCGGGCCCTCATCGCTACAGGCACCCGCTCGCAGTAGCCCTTCTCGACACCCCACACGTACAGCCGGCACACCACCTGCAAGTCACCCGACCACGTCGACATCGCGACCGTCGCCTTGCGATACGCGATGAACTCGGCGACGTCATCAGGTGTGGCGTCCCACACCGTCATGGTCCGCTCAGCGAACCACCGAGCAAACACGGCGAGATGCTGCGCCTCAGTGTGGAGCGACTGCTTGCTAGAGACACCAGACCGGCCCGGGAGCAGCCGCAGATAGGCATTGAGGGCTCCGTCCGGGGTGCCATCGGGGCCGATCAATACCGGATACCCGTCTCGCGCCGTCGCCGCAACTGCCGAAGACAGTTCAATGCCGCGATCAGCCAAGGCAGCAACGCCACGGTGTACGTCGAGGACGCGCACCCGCAGGACCGGATGGTCGCCAGTCCGGTCAGCGCCCATTCCGCCACCCCGACCATCTCGCCTGTCGGTCCCGCAAACACACGGCGAGACGCTCCGGGCATGCGACAGGAGCAAGCGTCGCGGGCTCGCATGCGGACCGGGCCGAGCGGCGGTGTTGCCCGTGGGCCGCCACCCGTCCGGCGGACACCCTGACCTGGCGGAGGCCGGACCTAGTGGAACGCGTTCGTGCTGAGGCCATGCCCGACCGTAAGCAGTGAAATCCACGGCTCAGACAGCGTCTCGTGGAGTTTCAACTTGTTGCGCAAAGTTTCAACTTGTTGCACAGAGTTGCAACCCACCGTTCGACGACGCGGCACCGACCGCTCTCCCGCAACGACAGGGGGTTCGGCTCGGGACCGGCGGCTACCGTCAAGCTGTGACCAGAGGCAAGACACCCGACACCTACCTGACCCAGAAGGGCACGTTCGGGAACCCGGAACGGCGCGGAGCCGAGTGGACGACGAGCCACGACGTGCAGGGCAGGGGTCTGATGCAAGCGATCTGGCAGCACCTCGTCGCCACGAAGATCAAGAACGCCCTGCGATCGCACCCTGACATCCAAACCCAGGCTGCCCTCGCGCGGATCACGCCCTATTCGAAGCCCCTCTGGTCCAAGTACCTGAGCGGCAAGGCCGTCATGCCCGAAGAAGCCGCGTTCGCCGCCGGAAAGGCGCTCGAATGCAAAGTCCTGCCGACAGACGAGGAGCTCAACAACCTCGTCAGCGACGTTCACGCCGCCACGGGTGTGTTTCCCATCGAGTGGGTTCGACAACTCCCACCGACCGACCCGCCGTTGCAAGCACTCACCGTGGCCGCCGTGCTAACGGGTACCGTCCGCAACGTGGACGGCTATCCGCTCGACGAGATCATGGCTACGGCGGAGCAGCCGCTGCGAACGGCGTTGTTCGCCGAGCAGGCCACCATCAGGCCGGGGCTCACAAACCGGCCCGACCCGAACATTCGATACTGGCTGCCAGGCGAAGACCCCTACGACGCGGACAACATCTACAACCGGTCGAGTGGCGTCGTGACGGAAGCCGAAGGCGTCGAAATCGATGCGGACGTGTACCTCGACACGGCATGGCTGGAAGCCACCCGCCGGTGGCCCGCTGTGCTCGTCGACGGCCGGTTCCCCATCGCGTACCTCGAATGGGACGACCACGACCGACCCACGACGATCGCTGCCATCCGGGCGCTCCCAAGGATCGTGTTCCCCGACGGAACAGGCGACGACTGGACGTTCGCTACAGCCCCCGCGTCGGTTCACTGGGACGGCGACACCGCCACGCTCGAGTGGCACGAACCGGACCTCATCGAAGCCGCCGACGCGTGGGGCGAACGAGTCGGACGGCCACCGATCCGCAACATCCACCTCTGGGCCGGCACCTGACCCGACCGGGCGGCGGGCCAACAGCTCGACGGCCGTCCGCGCCACAAACGCAACCCCAACTCGCTGCTATTCGACCGCCGAACCACCACGCGAGCGACAACAGACCAACGGCAACAGATCTCGGCTCCCACACCCGCTGACGCGCTGCCCCCACACGTCGACAGCGCCGCCGACGCAGTCAGCGAGGGGGATGCCTCAAGAGACATCCACCGTCGATCATCACCGCCAGCTGATCGCTGCCCGGGACCGGCGTCAACACCGAGACGAACACCGGAATCGGGAGGCCCGACGTGCTTCCCACCGGCCATGCAGGCGCCATCAAGGCGATTCGACTTCCACCGAGCTGCGGTTCCGATGGTGCGGGCAACGCGGCGCTGAGCAACAACACACGCCGGGCCACCACGTCGAGGCATCCCGCCGAGCATCCGCTTGGGCATCCGGCCGGACGTCCCGCAGGCGTCGCGCAGGCGTCGCGTAGGCATCCGGGGAGGCATCCTCAATCGCCCCAACCAAGTCAGGGTGAGGCATCCCACAGGCGTCACGCAGGCATCCCGCCGACGGCTCTGCGCTCGACCCAGTCCCCCGAGTCACGGCGCTGACCTACCATCGGACGGAGTCGGGGCTGTCGGCGAACTTGAGCGGGAAGCAGGGAGGAGCGTGAAGTGAGAAGCGAGGATCTGGGCGAGGTTCAACGGACCCTGTGGAAAGCGGCCGACGAGCTGCGAGCAAACTCGAGCCTGACCCCTGCCGACTACCGCAGCCCAGTGTTGGGACTCATCTTCTTGGCGTACGCCGAGCATCGCTTCGACGCCGTACGCGGCGACATCGAAGCCGAAGCCACACCCCGGAACCCCGCCACACCCGACGACTACCGAGCCCGCTCAGTGCTGTTCGTGCCCGACGCAGCGCGCCTCTCCACGCTCGTGGAGCTTCCCGAAGGTGAGAACCTCGGCAAAGCGCTCGACGACGCCATGAACACCATGGAAGGGGCAAACCCCGAGCTCACCGACGTGCTGCCACGGGGCTACCAGCGGCTGGAGAAGTCGACGCTTACCGAGCTGCTCCGCTTGTTCGCCCCACTGCCCCGCAAGCTGTCCGGCGACGCCTTCGGGCTCATCTACGAAGACTTCCTCTCCAACTTCGCCATGGCCGAAGGCCGCCTCGGCGGCGAGTTCTTCACTCCCTACTCCATCGTCCGACTCATCGTGGAGATCATCGAACCGTTCCACGGCAAGGTCTTCGATCCCGCCTGCGGGTCCGGCGGCATGTTCGTCCAGTGCGCCAAGTTCGTCGAACGCCACAACGAATCCGCCAGCCGCGAGCTGTCCATCTACGGCCAGGAACAGAAGGAAGGAACGGTCCCGCTGGCCAAGATGAACCTGGCGCTGCACGGCCTCTCCGGCGACATCCGCCTCGGCAACACCTACTACGACGACCTCCACCACAGCGTCGGCCTGGCCGACTTCGTCATGGCCAATCCACCCTTCAACGTGAACGGCGTCGACAAGGACAAGCTGGCAGGCGACCCGCGGTTCCCGTTCGGGCTGCCTCGCACCGACAACGCCAACTACCTGTGGATCCAGCAGTTCTACGCCGCGCTGAACGACGACGGCCGCGCCGGGTTCGTCATGGCCAACTCCGCGGGCGACGCAGGCCACTCCGAGAAGGAGATCCGCCGCCAACTCGTCGAGTCCGGCGCCGTCGACGTGATGGTCGCCATCGGCACCAACTTCTTCTACACCGTCACCCTGCCGGTCACCCTGTGGTTCCTCGACAAGGCCAAGGGCGGCACCAAGCGTGAGGACACGGTGCTGTTCATCGACGCCCGCCACCAGTACCGCCAAATCGACCGCGCCCACCGCGACTTCCTACCCGAGCAGATCGAACTGCTCGCCAACATCGTCCGCCTCTACCGAGGCGAGGACGTCCAAACCGCCGACGGCAGCGACACCGCCATCAAGGAGCACTTCCCCGATGGCACGTACGTCGACGTCCCCGGCCTCTGCAAGGTCGCCACCCGCGCCGAGATCGAAGCACAAGGCTGGAGCCTCAACCCCGGCCGCTACACCGGCACGGCAGCCGTCGAGGACGACGGCGAAGACTTCACCGAGAAGCTCGGAGGGCTCTACGAGGAGTTCACCACACTCAGCGACGAAGCCGAAGTGCTACGAGCCAAGGTCGACGCCGCCGTGACCGGGATCCTCAGCCAGTGAGCGAGTGGCGGGAAGTGACGCTGGGCGACTTGGTCGACCTGTTCGACCACAAGCGTGTGCCGCTCTCAACCGCGCAGCGTTCGACACGGGCGGGGCCGTACCCGTACTACGGAGCGCAAGGGGTGATCGACCACATCGACGACTACATATTTGACGGCAGGTTCATCCTCATCCCCGAGGACGGCGAGAACCTGCGGAGCCGAAAGCTGCCGATCGCCTACTTTGCGGAGGGAAGGTTCTGGGTCAACAACCACGCACACATCGTCAAGGCGAAGCCCGGCGTTGCCATGGACCGCTTCGTCCAAAGCGCCATTGAGGCCAGCGACATCGGGCCGTTCGTGACCGGCGCCGCCCAACCGAAGTTGTCGCAGGCCAACCTTCGGAGGCTGCCGCTACGGGTCCCACCACTTGCCGAGCAGAGCGCGATCGCTTCGATCCTCGACGCCATCGATGACCTGATCGAGAACAATCGGCGGCGGGTGGAGGTGTTGGAGGAGATGGCGCGGGCGATCTACCGGGAGTGGTTCGTGCGCTTCCGGTTCCCTGGCCACGAGGACGTCCCCCTCGTCGACTCCCCCCTCGGCCTGTTTCCCGAGGGGTGGCGGACCGTGCGTCTTGCGGATTCGGCACAGGTCACGATGGGCCAGTCACCCAAGTCCGAGTTCTACAACGGGGAGGGAGTCGGAACCCCCTTCCACCAAGGTGTAACCGACTTTGGTTCGCACTATCCGACCCACCGAAAATACTGCACCGTCCAGAAGCGGCTAGCTGACGAGGGTGACGTGTTGGTCAGCGTGCGCGCCCCGGTTGGACGCCTCAACATTGCAGACAGAACCCTCGTCATCGGGCGAGGGCTTGCCGCTGTCAGATCTCGGCGTGGCCACCAGAACCTGCTCCTCGGAAACCTCAAGGAGGTCTTCAGTGAGGAGGACTCGATGGGCGGTGGCACGATCTTCAAGGCGATCGGAAAGGCAGAACTCGAGGGCCTCCAAGTACTCGAGGTTCCCGAGGCCTTGGCTCAGCTTGCAGAAGCCCATCTCGCAGCGAAATCGGACCTGATCCGCTCCCTAACCTTCTCGACGCGTCGCCTCACCGCGCTCCGCGACCTCCTCCTGCCCAAGCTGGTGACTGGCCAGATCGACGTGTCTGATCTCGACTTGGATGCGTTAGTGGAGGGTTCGGCGGCGTGACTCCCGGGGCGTACTCGGAGGACGGGCTGGTGGAGCAGCCGACGCTGGATCTGTTGGGCGAGCTCGGGTGGACGGTCGTCAATGCGTTCTCGGAGTCGTTCGGTCCTGACGGGACGCTCGGCCGTGATTCGATGCACGAAGCGGTGCTCATCCATCGGCTGCGCGACGCCGTCCGCCGGCTGAATCCCGACGTGCCCGAGCACGTGCGGGAGGAGGCTCTGGCGGCGATCGGCAAGGATCGGTCGGTGATGGATCGGGTGCGGGCCAACCGTGAGATCCACGATCTGTTGCGTGACGGCTTCCGGGCGGAGTGGCAGGACGATCGAGGCGACCGGCAGTACGCGACGGTCCGCTACGTCGATTTCCGTGATTCGACGAACAACGACTGGTTGGCGGCGTCGCAGGTGTGGGTGGCGGGTGACCTGTACCGCCGTCGCACCGACACGGTGCTGTTCGTGAACGGCATCCCGTTGGTGGTGTTGGAGTTCAAGGAGCCGAACCGTCCGGTGAGGGCGGCGTTCGAGGAGAACCTTACCGATTACCGCGACACGATCCCGCAGCTGTTCGTCCCGAACAGTTTCGTGGTGTTGTCGAACGGGTCGGAAGCCAAGATCGGCTCGACGTTCGCTCCGTGGGAGTTCTTCGGCGACTGGAAGGTCATCGATGCGGACGGCACGCGCGGGGTGGTGGCGTTGGAGACCGCCATTCGGGGTACGTGCGCCCACGACCGGCTGTTGGACCTGGTCGAGAACTTCGTCGCGTACATCGAACGTCCGGGCGGGTTGATCAAGGTGGTGGCCCGCAACCATCAGGTGTTGGGGGTCAACGCGGCGATCGAGAACCTGCACCGGGTCCGCTCAGAGGGCGATACCCGCCTGGGGGTGTTCTGGCACACCCAGGGGGCCGGCAAGTCGCTGTCGATGTTGTGGTTCACCCAGAAGGTGCTGCGTCGCATCCCTGGGGCGTGGACGTTCGTGATGGTGACCGACCGCACGGAGCTCGACGTGCAGCTCCACGGCGAGTTCGCCGACGCCGGCGCCATCTCACCTGAGGCGCAGGTGCACGCCTCGTCGTCGACGCATCTGCGGGAGTTGTTGGCGGCCGATCACCGCTACGTGTTCACCCTCATCCACAAGTTCCGTGTCGACGCTGCGGCGGGTGAGTCGACCATGCCGGTGCTGTCGGACCGCTCCGATGTGATCGTGATCACTGACGAGGCGCACCGCAGCCAGTACGACACGTTGGCACTGAACATGCGCCGTGCGCTTCCGAACGCGGCGTTCATGGGGTTCACTGGCACACCGCTGATGGACGGCGAGGAACTCACCCGCCAGCAGTTCGGCGACTACGTGAGCATCTACAACTTCCGTGACGCCATCGAGGACGGCGCCACCGTCCCGCTGTACTACGAGAACCGCATCCCCGAGCTGCAGCTCATCAACGACGACTTCGCCGAGGAGCTCGCCGAGTTGTTGGAGGACGCCGAGCTCGACGAGGACGCCGAAGGGCAGCTCGCGCGCCGTTTCGGCCGCGAGTACACGCTGCTCACCCGACCCGAACGGCTGCAGACCGTGGCGCGGGATCTGGTGCGCCACTTCGTGGGGCGGGGCTTCACCGGCAAGGCCATGTACGTGGGCGTCGACAAGGCCGCGGCGGTGCGCATGTACGACGAGGTGCAGACCGCCTGGGCCGAGCACCTCGACGAGTTGCGAGCCCAACACGACGCCCTACCTGAGTTGGAACGGCCGTGGTTGGCCAGCCGCATCCAGCTCATGGAATCCACCGACATGGCCGTCGTCGTCAGCCAAGCCCAAAACGAGATCGCCCACCTCCAGGAGCTCGGTCTCGACATCCGACCGCATCGCGAACGGATGCTGCGCGAGGACCTGGCCGAACGGTTCAAGGCCACCGACGACCCGCTGCGGCTGGTGTTCGTGTGCGGCATGTGGATGACCGGGTTCGACGCCCCGAGCGTGTCGACGATCTACCTGGACCGGCCGATGCGCAACCACACGTTGATGCAGACCATCGCCCGAGCGAACCGGGTGTTTCCCGACAAGGACAACGGGCTGATCGTCGACTACGTCGGCGTGTTCCGCAACCTAGAGAAAGCGCTCGCCATCTACGGCGCCGCCAACGCCGAGGCCGGGGTCGACTCGCCGATCCAAGACGTCGACGCGTTGGTGGACGCCCTCGGCGACGCCATCGACACGGTGGTGTCGATGTGCGCCACCCACGGCGTCGACCTGATCGAACTGCGCGACGCGTCGGGGTTCGCGCACATCGCGTTGCGGGACGCCGCCGTCGAAGCGCTCCTCGCCGACGAAGACGTACGCACCGGGTTCCTGGCCGCCGCCCGCCAGGTACGCAAACTGTTCAAGGCGCTGCTGCCCGACCCCAACGCAGCTGCGCACCAGCGGACAGTCGCCGCCATCAGGGTGCTGGCCGAACGCATCGCCGAGGTGTCACGCCCCCCGCAGGCCGACCTCGACGAGATCGCCGACGCCGTAGACGAACTGTTGGACCGCTCCGTCGGCGCCGAGGAGTACGTCATCCGCGCCGCCGCCGAGGGCAGCGAACCCGACCCGCTCATCGACCTCTCGCAGATCGACTTCGATGCCCTCGCTGCCAGCTTCGCCGGCCGCAAACGAGCCGAAACCGACCGGCTGGCCGCCCTGCTGCGCCAACGCGCCGCCGGCGCCGCCACCCGCAACCCCACCCGCTACGACCTCGTGGAACGCATCGAAGAACTGATCGCCAGCTACAACGCCGGCAGCGTCAACATCGACGAATACCTCCGCCGCCTCATCGACCTGTCACAGACCCTCACCGACGAGGAAAAGCGGGCCGTCACCGAAGGGCTCACCGAAGAAGAACTCGCCATCTTCGACCTCCTCACCCAACCCGAACCTGTCCTCGACGCGGATGAGACCAAGGTGGTCAAAGCCAGCGCCAAGAAGCTGCTCGCCCACCTCCACGACAAACTCGTGCTCGACTGGCGACGCAAGGCCGCCACCACCGCCGACGTCCGCTCATCAATCAAGCGGATCCTCGACCAGGAACTCCCCGCCGACCCGTATCCCCCAGACGTGTTCGACACCAAGGTGCAGGCCGTGTTCGACCACGTCGCCACCGTCTACGGCGACGACGGAACCAGCGTCTACCAAGGCGACCAGGCGTCGGCGGCAACCGTCGGGGCGAGTGTTGCCACGCTGGCCACGCCGGATCTGGCGACCATCGCCGACGACGTCGTCGAACGGATCCGCCATGACAACGAGTTCGCCGCCCTGGTCGCCGAACAGCTCGGCCTGTCGGGTGGGGCGGCGTTGCGCACGGTCGAGGAGATCATCGCCAACGACGAAGACTTCGCCGTCGAGTTCAAATCCACCGCCCGGTGGGACCTGCGCGAGCAGACGGCGAACAAGGCGATGGAAGACGCCGTGGTCAAGACCATCGCCGGGTTCCTCAACACCGACGGCGGCACACTGCTCATCGGCGTCGACGACCAAGGCACCATCCTCGGCCTCGACCCCGACTACGTCAGAGTGAAGCCACCCAACGGCGACGGCTTCGTCAACTGGCTCACCACCCACCTCATCAACGCACTCGGCCACACACCCGTCACCCGCACCCGCGCACGCATCGTCACCCACGACAGCGCCGAGATCTGCCGCGTCGACGTCGCCCGCTCGCCCGCACCCGTCTTGGCGAAGACCAGTAAACAGCCGGAGGTGTTCTTCGTGCGCCTCAACAACTCCACTCGGGCACTACCCGACGACGAGGTCGAACGGTACTGCGCACAGCATTGGACACCATGCCCAGAAGACCATGGCGTCGGTCATCGCTGACCAACGCCGAACGCATGCGCCATGACTTCAGCGACGGTCTCGACGCTAGGGTCGGTCCAGTGAGCTCTCCCAACCTGCGGGCTACAGCGTGAGGGTGACGTCAGGTACGTCAACAGAGGTTCGGCTGCGTGAGATCCGATCTCACGAGGGAAGCCAGGCGCGCGCTTGGGAGGAGCTTGCGTACCAATTGCGTCCCGCGCCGGGCGACGGCCATGTAGAGACCCGGAAGACCCGTGCCCCCGATGCTGGGGTCGAGTGGTACGACGTGTACACCGACGGTCATCTCGAGGGTTTTCAGGCGAAGTTCCACAATCGCCTTCAGGACGCGCTCGGCGGGATGCGCGAGTCCGTAGTGGCAGTGTGCGAGACAAGGCCCAGTATGACGAAGCTGACCTTTGTCGTTCCATACGATTTCACCGACTCCGGAAGTGCCGGCAGGACGACCGACCAAGACCGATGGGAGAGCGCGGTAGAGAGGTGGCGCAAGGACATCCCCGGTGCCAAGAACGTCACGTTCGGCACTGTCAGGGCTGGAGACATCACAGCGAAGCTTGCGCTAGGCGAACACCGCGGACGCCGTGAGTACTGGTTCGGTGGACTTGAAATCGGGCCTGACTGGTTCCTCAATCAGTTCGAGGAGTCCATAAAGGTGGCAGGAAGCCGCTACACACCGGAGGCGGACACTGAGTCGTCCATTAACCTCACGATCGATGCGGTTGCTGCGGGCGCTAGGTTCCGAGACAGGCTTTCATCTCTCGCTGCTCAAGCGATCGCTGCCGCCCGACAGGACACCGGGGTGTGGGAGCAGGACGCCAACACAGTGGGATCATTGCTGGAACAGCTCGAGGTCGCCCGCTTGGCTCTCCTGCGTGAGGACGCAAGCCAACCGCTTGCTTCGCAAGATGTGACTGCAGTCGAAGGCATCGCGTTCGAGCTGTCCCGCGTTGCCAGTGCCCGCCTTGAGGGTCTGGAGCCCATTAAGCGCCGGAATCTCGACGAGGCATTGTCCGCCTTTCAGGCACTGTGGTTCGCCACTTCCGACAAAGCAGCGAAAGCGTTCGCACGGCGGCAGCTTGCTATCATCGGGCCGGCAGGACAGGGCAAGACACACACACTGATGCGAGCCGTTCGCGGCTGCCTTGACCACGGTGTGCCGGCGATCGCGATCCTTGGGCAGCGACTGAGCGACAAGAACTGGTGGCCCGCTGTGGCTGACTCGCTCGGCGGGCTCGCCATGGAAAGCGATGTCTTCTTGCAAGCGTTGGACTCGCTGGCCGAAGCGAGCGGCAGCCGTGCTCTCGTGGTCTTCGACGCCATCAACGAATCGCAGGCGCCGCACAGGTGGCGCGACGAACTCCCTGCGCTGCTGACTCAGTTCGGGCGCTACGACCACCTAGCACTGATTGTCTCGTTCCGGACCGACTACTTCGAGCTCCTCGGGCCACCCGACTCGCTGATGTGCCTTCGTCACCCGGGTTTGAGCGGCCATGAGGCCGAAGCGCTTAGCGCCTACTGCGGTCTTTTCAAGATCCCGGTCCCAGTAAAGGCGCATTTCGACCCGGCGCTGTCGAGCCCGCTGTTCTTGCGCATGTACTGCGAGGTGGTCGCAGCAGACGATCCCAGCGAGCCGCACGCACCGAGCCGATCGGAGTTGTTCAGGAGGTACACAGAGGTGGTCGGCGCGAAAGTGCTCGAGAAACTCAAGGTAGCTCCTTCGAGCACAATCGTTGAGGAAGCGATTACCTGGCTCGCTGATGAGTTCCTTGCGAACGACGGGAAGCCGTTGCCCAGGACCATCGTCGAGCAGCGAATCGACGAGTTCCTACCAGAGCGAGATTGGCCGAACACGCTCTTTCAACAGCTCGCGAGCGAGGGTCTGATCGAGTTGCGGCCGAGCTTCGATGGAACCGAGTCGGTTGCCTTCCCGTTCCAGGCGTATTCGGAGCACCTGCTTGCCGAGCGATTGCTATCGGCCGTCGACCGCCGTACCCGACCACGGGTGAAATGCACCTTTTCGCCGCTGAGGAAGCGCTTGCGCTTGCGACGACTCCGGAGGCGAGCAGCAGCCGCGCCGTGGTCGTGGCGAACTTTGGCGATCCTGCTGCCGGAACGAGAAGAAATTGAGCTAGTTGACCTTCTGGGTTCGGATTCTGAGGGTTTCCGTCTCACCGAAGCGACTCGCGAAAGCCTGGTCGATCGCTCACAGTCATCGTTCGGACCCCGAGCGCTTCAGCTGCTCGAGGAGTTCCTGCGAGTGGACGCGGACGGCGAGAGCGGCGGAGTCGAGGCTGTGCTGTCAATCGCCCCTCGCGAGAAGCACCCCGGCAATGCGGACTGGCTCCACCAGCGGCTGACCACATTGAGCATGGCGGACCGGGACGCAACGTGGTCGATCGCCACTTTCAACGTCGAAGTGCACTCGCCTGCGTACGGACGCCTCTCGACCTGGATCGAGAACCAGTCAGCGGCCGGGAGCGACGAGGAGCTGCGACTTGCATCGATCGCTCTCATGTGGCTCCTCACTTCACCGAATCGGTTCCTGCGCGACAGAACCTCGAAGACCCTGATCACCATCCTGGCCGAACACCTTGGGCTCGCTGCCAATCTCGTAGCAGTCGCCAAGGTCGCGAACGATCCGTACGTCCAGGAGCGAGTCCTGACCTGCACGTACGGGGCAATTCTCATTGGCGGCGACGAGGACCTCGATGGCGCTCGACGTGTTCTCGAGGAAGTCTCAACGTGGCACTGCGCCGGTCTACCCATCGACGTACTCGCAAGAGACTCCGCACGCGGAATCGCCGCCTGGTGCGCCGACCGCCAGATCTTGGACGCCGAGTCGTTGACAGCGTTCGAACCTCCGTACGAAGCTGCCCCGCCCGAAGAACCGCCCTCGCGAGAGGAACTCGAATCCAGACACGGACCAGTAGTTGACGGCGAAGGCAACCACCTCGAGCGGCATGCCACGTCGATCCTGCGCTCCTGCCTCGACTGGTACGGCGACTTCAACAGGTACGTCGTCAGGGGTGACGTCGAGTTCTTCAGCTGGTATCCACTAAGCGACCCGAGCCCGTCATCAAGCAGTCGGGACAATCCGCTGGATCGGGTCGACGTGGACTGGTCCGGACGGTGGATCGCCGACCGCGCCATCTCCCTTGGCTGGACTGCCAAGCGCTTCGAGGCCTTCGAGAGTGACCACGACCTCAGGAGAGGGCGAGATGCCCACAAGGCTGAGCGGTTCGGCAAGAAGTACCAGTGGATCGCCCTTCGCGAGCTGCTCGCACGACTCGCCGACAACTACCACCCAGCCTTCGAGCCATGGAACCCAATCCCCGCGCTTTACCAGGGACCGTGGGCCTGGTCCGGGCGGGACTTCGATCCCACCCTCCCGCCAAGCGCCACGGTAGATGGGTCCAACGTCTGTCGGGTGGCAGTGAGCCGATCGCATGCATGGGCAGCACTGTCTTCCCCAGACATGGACTGCGGAGCGATGCCGAATGACTGGGTCGCCATGACGCGCGATCTTCCGAGTCAGTCCGCCGTGTTCGGCGCAACCGCTCCTGACGGACAGAGGTGGGTGGCCTTGCAGCGGTACTCGGCCTGGGATCGCGACAACGCGCAGCACACCGGCCTGAGCCAGCGAGCACGCGACATCTTCTTCCTGCAGTTCGCATGGCTCGTCCCAGCAGGACTCGGGACCGCACTGCTCCGTCGCATCGAGGAAATCGGTCTTGCTGGTCGATGGATGCCGGATACCAGCCGCATGCGTGACCAGTACCTCGGCGAAGGTTCGTCGGCCCCCATCGTCGCCTGCGCTCCTCAGGAAGCCGCCGACTGGCCCGCCCAGTTGCAAGACGGTCGGCTGCAGCCGCGACCTGCAGTTGAGCAGTACCTCTGGGAGGGCAACACGCTGGACTGTTCGATCGACGAGTCTGTTGATCTTTACGCACCGACGCCAGAACTTCTCGGCGACGCCCGCTGGGTCGGCCGACACGCTGCCTGGGCACTCGATGGCACTCTTGTCGTTCAAGCTGTTGAAGTGCCTGGTAGTCACCGCCACCAGGACGTTCTCCTTGCCAGAGCCGACTGGTTGACAGCAAGGCTGAAGGACCTCCGGTCGGACATCGTGATCGGCACGCTCAGCGAACGACACGCACGGCCGGCCGACGATGTCGACTATCAGCGATTCGCCTCATCCGATATCTGCTACGGCACGCTGCTTCCTGCTGACGACCGTCCCGACACGTTCGGGCCCAATCTCACGGTCCGAGGGCGCGTCCGCGACTGACGCACGGCGCGTCCCGAGCGAACCGACGCGATAGCCAGGACCACCGTGGCAACTTCACCGTGCCAGCAGTGATCCTCCTGGCGACAGGAGCTGCGGGCGAACTTCCCCAACCGGGCCGATCGGGACCACGGCGACGACTTCCGTCATCCACCGGTCCTGGGCGTCGACTCGGCCAGGCCCACACCCACGTCGGTCGGTTCGTCCCTGGTCGGCATCTTCGCTAGTCGGTTCGGCCGCTTGGCCGCCGGCACTTCGTTTCGCGACACGAACCTGCGGGTCACCGGGCCTGCCACCAGCGCCTCCACTTCCGCTCAGGCGGGGTTGGTGCGGGCGGTGCAACCACGGAGATGGCAGCTACCGAGGCATTGGATGTGTGGTCGCGATGTTCGTAGAGCCAGCATTGGCATGGGGGATCCTGGCAGTCTTGATGTGGCACCGGTGGATTGCGGAGCGCTTCGGCGTAGGTCATGTCGGGCCGATCTTCGGTGCACGGCCCGCAAGTGCACCCGCCAACACCCATCAGCGTCTCGGGACGGGTCCAGCTGATGCTGCGAAGCTGTGCCTCGACAGCGAGTCTCGCCTGCTCGAACCAATCGCGGCCCTCCTCGGCGAGCAAACCCGCCATCTCGCGCCGCACTAGCGCCTCTCGACCGTGCTCGCCATCCCGTGCAGCACTGAGAGTGAGCTCGCCTGCATGGGACCAAAAGGTGTCCGCGGCGCTAGCCGACCGCCCGAACTGCCCGCTCAGTTCTCGACGTCGATTCTCGAACTCCGGGTCGGAGATCCCAATCCTGTTCGCTCGGACGAGCACCCGTTCGTCGTTGGCTCTCGCTTCCGCACTCCTCTTCCGCTCCTGGTCCTGCTCGGCCGTAAGGAGCCTGGCGTTCCCGTTGCTCCGACGCACAATGATGGTCTCGGCGCAATGCGGGCACTTGCGACTCCGCTTCGGCACCGCCTCGAGCGACGTCTCGCACGCAGGACATGCCACCGGCAATGCCGTATCGGAAGCCTTCGAAGCGAGTTCCCGAGCTTTGCGCAGCCTCGGCGCCAACCCGGTCCCATGCCCGACTGGGCAGGCGGCCTCGTAGCGTTCGAGCACGGCGACCTCAGCAGCAAACTCCTTGCGCTTGCGGTGAATGATCGCAGCCTGCTCGAAGTACCAGGGAGCCGGAGCGAGTCCCTCCGCCTGCCCTTCGCTCTCGGCAGCGGCCATGCACCCACTCAGGATCTCGAGAGCACCCTCGAGATCAGAGTCCCGCTTGCGCTGCTTCACTTCTTCGACCCACGCGGTGTAGTGCCTACCCCGGTAGTTCCCAGCCTCTGCCATGCCGCCTCCTTATTCGTTCCTCGGTCCGATCCTTGCACGTCCAGCCTGATCTGTGCGGCACCACCGCATGGATCGACCTGCCGATGCTCGCGCCGCTCTGCCTCCGCCCGGCCGCTTGCTGCCAGGGTTCGAGGGTGCCCTCTCGTGTCCACGTGTATCGGTTCGAAACCGCTCCGCGCGATGTCTGTGACGGACCCGGAGCCTGAGTGCTCCCGGGCCGACAGGAATTCGCCACGGAGCAGGCGGCGCGTGGCGTCCGCGGGTCCGAAGCGAGATGTCGCCTCGATCTGGCAAGCTGCGCGAATGCCTGCCGGTGGCGGAAGTAACGATGGGAATCGTGGGGCGGGCGAGATGATCGAGAAGCTCTCCGCTAGCAGGGAGGAGGCGGAGGATTTCGTCGAGGCCGAGCGTGTCGCGCCCATCGACAAAGACCGTTGGCTCCTGGCCGTGCACGAGGCTGGACATGCCGCTGTGGCGGTATCGCAGGGGTTCGTGGTCAAGGAAGTCGTCTTGGACCGGTCGTCCAGCAACAGGACACCCGGTGAGAGCTGGACGGAGCTTAGTGAGCCTGACGACCTAGAGGATCCCGACGAGGCGCACCTCCTCGTAGCCATCGCGGGGTACGCCAATGTCGGCGTCCGACTCGGCGCTGACGCCGAAGGAGCCAACAAGGCTGCGGACCGAGATGAACCCGACTCCGACCTCCATCGCGCCTACGCACGGCTTCGCTCGCGTGGTGGTACCGAAGCGGAGATGACGGAGGAGTTCGTCAAGGCCGATTGCCGCGTGCGCGACCTGCTAGGCAACACCTGGGTTGGCGCTGCCGCCAACGAGGTCGCTGACTACCTCTACCGTCACGGCTCCATCGCTGGTGCCGGGCTTCGCAACATCGTCGATCGCACACGGCCCCCGGTGGAACCCGACTAGCGCCGCCGAAGTGAGCGAACCACCACCACAGCACATCCCCAGAATACGACCTACGGTCAGAGCCGCCGCTCCCTCTTGCGACACTGGGCAACCTGCTGCGCACGTGCGGCAACAACAACCCGAGGAAGCAGCGTCGGATCGTCGAGCGCTTGCAAGCGGGGCGAGAGCGTTGAGACGACGGTTCGGCGCAGCCAACCAGTTTGCGGCTGCCAGTGCATCGGCCTCGACTCCGGCGCTATGGCGCCGAGACATGCCATGGGCGCTCAGATCACTTCAACTTGCCTGAGCCGGCCGGCAGGTCCCTCGACGAGAACCCGGGCGCCCTTGGTGCGCGCGTCGTCGAATGCTCGACCCGCTGCGAGGCTCCGGCGAAGTGCCTCAGTGACGGTGGTCCCGTTCCGGTCCGCTTGAGCCCGGAGCTCAGCGAGTTCGCGACCGGTGATGTTGACGGTGAGCTTCACTGTGTCCGCCACGTAGCCTCCTCGGGATGCCCGCACGATAAAAATGATACCCGGTCGGCGCGCCCGCGATCAGTGCCGGTACGTGGGCGCTGTGCGTGGGATCTAGGGTCGCTGTCCATGAGCGATGATGGCGCTGATGACCAAGGATCGCTCGAATGGGCAACCGAGCGACTCAGGCGCTTCGTCGATGCTTCGTCGAGGGTGCTCGTACCGCCTCCATCCGGCGTGATAGGTCCAGGCTCCTACAAGACGAAAAGCCCCGACGACCTCGTGGTTGAGCAATGGGCCGTTGTCGAGCGGATCCTTCAGCACTACCTGCCCGACTGGCAAGCTCGTGTGCAAGAGCCGGACGGGTACGACCGGCGCGGATATCGGTGGCGGGCACAGCGAGAAGCAGCGCTTCTCTGTCTCGCAGCGATCGAAGCTGAGGCTGAAATCGAGCGGCACTTGGCCGATAACGGGCCCTCAATGACGGCCGCTGAACTTCATCCGTGGGTATGGGAGGCGGCGAAGCCTGCGTGGAGCGCAAAGAACTTCGACGACGCCGTCGATGCGGCGGCAAGGAACCTCAACAGTCAACTGCGCGCCAAGGTCGGCAGACGCGACATCGGCGAGGGTGACCTTGTGGCGCAGGTGTTCAGTGACAAGCGAGGTGACGAAGACCAGCCACGCCTCCGTCTCGCATTCCCCCAGGAGCTCGGGACAAGGACGACGGCTTCGATCTATGCAGGGATCTCTGCATTCGGCAAGGGACTATTCCAGGCAGTCCGAAATCCACTCGCTCATGAGGCACCCGGCGCCACAGGACTCGGTGAGCAAGATGCTCTTGAATGCCTCGCTGCGCTGAGCCTTCTTGCTCGATGGATCGATCGTGCCACTGTTCACCGATCATGAGCTCGGCGCTGGCCGTCGCAACGGGAAGCAGACCGGTCGAGGGATCCCACTGCGTCCCCGAGGTGTCGATGGGGGCGAGGACAAGCACTACCTGACGACGCGCTAGCCGGCTTGGCGGGCCTGCGCTGCTGCAAGTGCTTGAGGGCGAACCGTCGACCAGCCCGCCTGCTTGCCAGACGTGCAGATTACCCCGGTTTCGACCCGTCGGTTGGCCAGCGCTCGGACGCGACGTGCCGGAGCGCTCCGAGTCGCGCACCCCAGCGATTCGCGCACCCCACAGCTCGACACCTTATGGGGAGAGGTCTGAATCCCGACCGAGTAACGCGCACAGTTGATCTCTCCACTAGGGGAGGTGATGGTGAACGCGCCGGATCTGATCTTCGTTCGCCGCCACCGCGGGCCGAGCGGCTACCACCCTGACGTCTTCCACGACGAGGACCACGTGGTGCGCACCGTCACCCGGCTCCTCGACCGGGCGGCGGGCAGCCACCGGGTGCTCGACCCGAGCGAGGGCATCCAGGACGCCCAGCTCGAGAACGGTGCACGAGTGCACATCGTGCACGGCGACCTGAGCCGCGGCGGCCACCTGTTGGTCAACATCAGGAAGTTCACCGGGGTCGCCTACCGCTCACTCGACGAACTCGTCGATGCCGGCACGCTCAGCAGCGCAGCAGCGCACCTGCTGCGCTGTGCGGTGACGGCGGGGGCCACCATCGTCTTCTCCGGCGCACCGGGGTCGGGGAAGACGACGCTGCTGTCGTGCTGCACCGCTGAGCTCCCACCCGGCCGGCGGGTGGTGACGGCCGAGGAGGTCTTCGAAGTCGAGATCCCGGTGCCCAACGTGGCTGCCATGCAGACCCGACCTCGACGCCCCGACCGAGCCAGCGTCGACCTCCGCCGCCTCGTCGGCGCCTTCCTCCGCATGGCTCCCGACGTCGCCATTGTCGGGGAAGTCCGTGACCGCGAGGCGCTGCCGTTGCTGCTGACGCTCTCGTCGGGGGTCACCGGTTACACCACGATCCACGCCGGTACCGCCCGGCAGGCCTTGACCCGGCTGCGCTTCATCTGCCAGCTCTCGGGTGCCGGCGAGCACCTCCCCGTGCACGCTCTGAACTCGCTCATCACCGACACCGTCGACATCGTCGTGCACTCGGTTCGGTCGGCCTCGGGCCCACAGGTCAGCGAGATCATCGCCGTGGACGACCTGGTGGCCTCACCCGACGCTGCGCAGTTCACGACTACGACGATCTTCGAGCGCACCACGAGCAGCGGGGAGCTCGAGTGGACCGGGCACCGTCCGGCCCGGCTCCACAGCCGCATGCTCCGTGCCGGACTCACCTCACCGTTCGACGCTGCCGCAGATCGCACCGCCGGAGGTCGCTCGTCGTACACGGACGAGCGACGGGGCATTCCCGGCACCGAGGTCGACACCCCACAAGCGGATCCGACGGCCCGCCGAACGACCGATCCAACTCCCAGCCCACCCGACCCGACGACCCCACCACCGCGACGGCGGCTCTGGTGACGGCCGCAGCCACGGCACTCGTCGCCGCCAGCGGCACCTACCTCCTGGTGACGTCGGCGCTGTTCGGCTGGCGCGGGCGCGCCCCGCGTCTCGGCCACACGTCACTCGTGCAGGAGCGTCTGCGACGGTGGGCCGCCGGAGTCGGCATACAACGGTCGACGGCCCCGACGGTCCTGCTCGTCATGGGCGGTACCGCGCTCGCCGGTGCGGGGTTGGCCACGGTCCTCTTCGGTGGCCTCGTCCCCGCCGTCGTGGCCGGCGCCTTCGGTGCCGCCATGCCCCTCGCCGCCTACCGTCGTCAACAGCGTGCGCGCAGGGACGCGGTGCGAGCGTCCTGGCCGGCACTGCTCGACGAGGTGCGCGTCCGCACCGGCGCAGGCGGCCAGTCCATCCCACAGGCACTCATCGCCCTTCGGGATCAGGCGCCGCCCGTGCTGGCGCCGACCTTCGCAGCGGCCCACCACCGGTGGTCGGTCACCACCGATCTCGACGCCACCCTCGCCGTGGTCAGGGACGACCTGGCCGACGCCGCCACCGACACCATCTGTGAGACCCTCCTGGCCGTCCACGAAGCGGGCGGACCTCACCTCCACGAGCGGCTCGAGACGCTCGCCGAGGACCGCCGGGTCGATCTCCGTCACCGCAAGGACGCCCTCGCCCGGCAAGCCGGCGCCCGGTTCGCCCGCCGTTTCGTGGTGCTCGTCCCTGTGGGCATGGCACTGGTGGGCATGTCGATCGGCAGCGGTCGAGCGGCCTACGCAACGCCGGCCGGGCAGCTGGTGGTGGGCCTGTCCATTGCGCTCGTCGCGGTCTGCTGGTGGTGGGCAGGGCGGCTGATGGCTGTCCCCGAACCACCCCGGGTGCATCGCCGATGACCACCGTGGTGTTGTTCACCCTCTGGTGGCTGGGGGCGGTGACGTTGGCCTCCTGCGTGCCACGCCTGCATCGCCGATCGCTCGCCCTGCGCCTCCACCCCTACCAGCCCGGTGGCGCTCGGCGCGCCGACGCCGACGTCAGCTCCGTGCCGCCCGGTTTGAGGCACCAACTGCGTGCCCTTCTGGTCGCCGCCGGCGAGTCGAGTGCATCGTTCGCCACGCTCACCTCTGCGGGCGGGCGCGAGACGGTCGACGAGCGCTTGCGTCTCGTCCGCTCGCCGCTCGACGGGGCGGCCTTCCGCGTCCGCCAGGTCGGCACCTGCTTCGCCGCGCTCCTGGTTGCCGGGGCGCTGCTCCCACTGTCGGGTCTCCCGCCGGCGGTGGCGGTCGTCGCCATCATCGGCGCGCCCGTCGCCTGTTTCGTGGCATGGGAGCAGCACCTCTCCGCCGTGGCCGCCGCTCACCGACGGGGCATCGTCGCCGAACTGCCGGTCGTTGCCGAGCACCTGGCGCTCCTGTTGGCCTCCGGCTGGTCGCTGGCCGGCGCCATCGACCGCATCGGGCAACGGGCGCATGGCCTCGTGGCCGCCGAGCTGCGGTCGGTGACCGCCCGGATCCATCACGGGCTGGCCACCACCAACGCCCTGGCCGAGTGGGCGGCGAGCAGCAGGGTCGACGAACTCGACCGGTTGGTGCGCGTCCTGTCCCTCGACAACGCCGGCACCGACACCTCTGCGTTGGTGAGCGCCGAAGCCAGTCTCCTTCGCGACGAGGCCCATCGCCGGCTGATCGAAGACCTCGAGCGCCGGGCACAGCAGGTGTGGATCCCCGTGACCGTCGCCGCCCTCGTCCCCGGCACCGCCCTGCTGGCCGTCCCGTTCGTGGACGCCCTGTCCACCTTCGCCCACTGACCGCTGCCGGACGCCGAGTCGGCGGCAGCGACCACCAACCCACCCTGAGGAGTCCCATGACCGTCACCGCCTGGCTCACCGCCATCATCCGTGCCCGCGCCGACGACCGAGGCGAAGGAGTGATCTCCACCGCCATCGCCGTGCTGGTCATGGCGTCCATCGGTGCCCTCATGTGGTTCGGGTTCCAGCAACTGTGGGCGAGCACCGAGGCTCGGACGACGACGCAGGTGGAGCAGATCGGTTCGTGACGGGCCACGACGAGGGCACCGGGTGGATCGGCAGCGTGGCCGGCATGGCGGTGTTCCTGGCGTTCCTGCTGCTCGGCGCGCACGTCCTGGTGCACCTGCACGCCCGCACCATCGTGGCCACCGCCGCGAGCGCGGCCGCCACCACCGCCGCCTCGGCACAGGTCGACCACCAGGATGCGGCGTCGGTGCGGGCCGGTCGTCAGCTCGGCGAGGAGCGGGCTCGGGCCCTCCTCGGCGCCAACGGCGCGGCGGCTCACTTCGACTGGTCCGGATCGAGCAGCGATCTGGTGGTCGTCGAGGTCACCGTGGCTGGTCCACGGCTGCTCCCGCCGACCCTTCGCCGCACGCTCCCCGCCGGCGACCTCCAACGGCGCGCCGCCGTCCACGTCGAGCACTTCCGGTGAGCGGCGCGCAACGGCGACCACGCCCACCACGACCCGACGACGCAGGTGTGGTCGGGGGCAGCGAAGCCATCGCCTTCGGCGTGGCCGTGCTCCTCGTCGGCACCCTCCTCGGCGCCAACCTGTGGGCCACCGTCGATGCCTCCGTGGCTGCCTCGGCGGCGGCGCGCCAAGCGGTTCGGGCCTACGTGGAGGCACCTGACGGCGCCACCGCCCGCGAGGACGCCGAACGCGCTGCCACCGACGTGGTGGTGACCCACGGCCGGTCGCCCAGCCGCCTGTCGCTGCACATCGACCATCCAGACGGACGGCCGTGGGGTCGGTGCGTCCCGGTGCGGGTCACCGTCGACTACCGCCTGGCCCTGGCCACCGTGCCGGGGCTGTCCGCCGGCCCGGAGCGAACGGTCCGCGCCACGTCCACCGAGCGGATCGACCCGTGGCGGTCGGGCCTCGATGCGGGTGTGTGCTGATGGGCCACCACAGGAGCGATCGTGGGTCGTCGCTGCTGCTCTTCCCGGCCGCGCTGCTCGTCGTCCTCACGCTGGCAGCCATCGCCACCGACCTGGCCCTGGTCCACCACGGCCGGCATCTCGCTCACCACGTGGCGGCCGCCGCTGCCGACGACGCCGTGATGGTCGGTCTCGACACCGAGGCGTTCCGCGCCGGCGGCGACGACTGGTACCTCGACCGCGCCCTGGTACGTGAGGTGGTCGCCACCACCGTGGCGGCGCACGACCTCGATGATCGCCTCGTGGGTGTCGACGTCGATCTCTCGCCCGACAGCCGACAGGTGACGGTACGGGTCACGCTCCGAGTCGACTACATCGTGGCCCGGGCGCTCCCCGGCGCCGACCACACGGTGGTGTCGTCCACGGCGCGAGCGGTGGCACACCTGCGGTGAGCGCAGCCCGTCCTGCAGCGAGTTCAGCGGGCCACGAGTTGGACAGAAACGGAGGTCACCGCGCGGCGTCGACTGCCTGGAACCACTCGAGAGTCTGGCGAATCCCTGACTCGAGCGGGACCGGTTCGATGTCGGGGAACAGCGACCGCAGCGACGAGCAGTCCGCCTGGGAGTGGGGGACGTCCGACTGCCTCGGTGGCTGGTGCTCACGCTCGAGCGAGCGGTCCAACAACCCTTCGAGCAGGCCGATGACCTCGAGCAGGCTGGTGCGGGACCCGAAGGCCAGGTTCACCGGCTCCGGTGACGCCACCCGTCGTCGGACCGCATCGCAGATGACCCCGCAGACGCTGCCCACGAAGGTGAAGTCCCGGCTCTGGGTGCCGTCGCCGTGCACCGGCAGTCGCTCCCCGTCGAGCGCTGCCCGCACGAAAGCCGGCACCACCGCGGCGTAGGCATGTCCCGCCGGCTGCAAGGGCCCGAACACGTTGAAGAAGCGGAAGGCCAGCACGTCGAGGCCGAACGAGTGCTGCCACGACAGCGCGTAGGCCTCCGTGGCCAACTTGGAGGCGGCATAGGGGCTCATGGGCCGGGTGGCCATCGACTCGCGTTTGGGCAACTCCGGGTTGGCCCCGTAGACCGACGACGACGACGCCACCACCATGTGGCCGACGTCGGCGCGCCGCATTGCCTCGAGGACCTCGACGGTGCCCGAGGCGTTCACCCGGTGACTCGCCTCGGGATCGGCGATCGAGCGCGGCACCGACGGCCGGGCAGCGAGATGGACGACGGCGTCGGCGCCCACCATCGCCTCGTCGAGCGCATCGGGGTCGAGGATCGATCCCTCCACCAACGTGGCCTTCACCCCGTCGAGGTTGGAGGCGAACCCCGTGGAGAGGTCGTCGAGGGCCACCACGTCGGCCACGCCCATCTCCGTCAGGGCGCGGCACAGGTTGGCGCCGATGAACCCGGCCCCGCCGGTGACCACCACCTTGCCCACACCGCCGGTCGCAGGGTCGACCTGGCCGTCGCTCGTCACCTGTCGTGCATCGGCTCGTTCTGTGGCCATCGTCGTCGGACACTACACCGCTGCGCCGACACGCTCGTCCGGCGGCCGCCCCGTCGCCGGCTCGCGCCCAGCGCGCCATCGAGGTCCGTGTGAGTTCGTAGACTGCCGCTCGCACCGGCCACACCGGAGGACACGTGCCACGGCTCTACCTCTCACCCCCTGACATCGGCCCCGAAGAGCGGACGCTGCTCCTCGAGGCACTCGACTCCGGTTGGGTCGCGCCGCTGGGACCCATGGTGGACCGCTTCGAGGAGGAGCTCGCCGCCGCCGCCGGGCGCCGACACGCCGCTGCGTTGTCGAGCGGCACCGCGGCGCTGCACCTGGCCATGCTGCTCGCCGGTGTGCAACCGGGCGACGACGTCCTGGTGCCCACCCTCACCTTCGTGGCCACCGCCAACGCCGTCACCTACACCGGGGCACGCCCCTGCTTCATCGACGCCGAGCCCGACACATGGAACCTCGACCCGGCACTGCTGGCCGCCGAACTCGAGCGACGGGCCGCGGTCGACGACCTGCCCGCAGCGGTCATCCCCGTCGACCTCTATGGCCGGTGCGCCGAGTACGACGCCATCTCGACCGCGTGTGCCCGCTACGGCGTGCCGGTGATCGAGGACGCCGCCGAGGCGCTCGGCGCGTCCTACCGGCAGCGTCCCGCCGGCAGCTTCGGCACCACCGCCGCGTTCTCCTTCAACGGCAACAAGATCATCACCACCAGCGGTGGCGGCATGCTGGTCGGTGACGACCCCGACCTGATCGCCCGGGCACGGTCGCTGGCCAGCCAGGCCCGCCAGCCGGTGCTGCACTACGAACACCACGAGATCGGCTTCAACTACCGGATGTCGAACCTGCTGGCCGCCGTGGGACTCGGCCAGCTACGAGGCCTGCCTGCCAAGATCGAGCGGCGCCGGCGGATCGCCGAGCGCTACCAGGCGGCGTTCGCCGAACTCGACGGCCTCGACGTGGTGACAGCACCGCCCGAGCACGAACCCAACTTCTGGCTCACGGTGGCCCGCGTCGACGCCGCTCGCTTCGGCGCCACCCCCACGCAGATATGCGACCACCTCGGAACGCTCGACATCGAGGCTCGGCCCACCTGGAAGCCAATGCACCTCCAGCCCCTGTACGCCGACCATCCGTGTGTCGGCGGCCAAGTGGCCGAGGAGGTGTTCCGCACCGGCATCTGCCTGCCGAGCGGCAGTGCCATGGCCGACAACGACCAGGATCGGGTCATCGAGGCGGTGGCGGGCCTCGCTGGTCGCGGCGCGTGAGCATCGCCGCCCGGCCGCTTCGGGTGCTGTGGCTCATCAAGGGCCTGGGCCCCGGCGGTGCCGAACGCCTGCTCGTCCACCAGGCCCGAGTGGCCGACCGCGACGAAGTGGACCTCGCTGTGGGGTTCCTGGTCCCGTGGAAGGTCCACCTGATCCCCGACCTCGCCGCTGCGGGTGTGCGGGCCACGTGCTTTCCCAATGAGACCGAATGGGATCTCCGGTGGGCACGTGAACTCCGCCAGGTGCTCCTCACCCATCCGGCCGACGTGGTGCACGTGCACTCCCCCTACGTCGCCTCCGTCGTCCGCCTCCTGGTGCGCACCCTGCCTCGGGCGACACGACCCGCCGTGGTGGTCACCGAACACAACCGCTGGCCTCGCCACGCGCGCGCCACCCGCCTGGCCAACCGGACCACCATGGCACTCGACGACGCCAGCCTGGCCGTGTCCGCCGATGTCCGCGCCACCATGCCCCAGCGGCTGGCGGAGCGCGTGGAGGTGATCACTCACGGCATCGAACTGGGCGCGCCGACCGAGGCGATCGCCCGACGGGACCTCCAACGCGCACGTCTTGGGATCGGTGTCGACGAGTTCGTCATCGGCACGGTTGCCAACTACCGGCGCGAGAAGGCATGGGACCTGCTCCTCGATGCGGCCGCCGAGTTGTTCCGTCGCCGTCCCGATGCCCCGGTGCGCTTCGTCACCGTGGGCCAGGGGCCCCTGGCCGACGACGTGCACGACCAGCACGCCCGGTTGGGCCTCGGGGACCGGTTCGTGCTGCTCGGGTACCGCCCCGAACCGCTGTGGGACGTGGCGGCGTTCGACCTCTTCACGCTCTGCTCCCGACACGAAGGACTTCCCGTGGCGCTGATGGAGGCACTGGCCTGCCACGTGCCCGTGGTGGCCACCGACGTGGGCGGCGTGTCCGATGTCGTACGGCACGACGGCGAAGGACTCCTGGTGCCCGCCGAGGACGGCGACGCGCTCGTCGAGGCGTGGCTCCGCCTGCTCGACGAACCGTCGACCCGCCAGCGACTGGCCGACGGGGCCGCCCGGTCGGCAGACCGATTCGACATCACCACTGCCCAGCGCCGACTGGAAGCGATCTACCGGGGCGTGGCGGGGCGTCAGCGCTGCGCGCCGGCGTAGCGAACGCCGAACAGCAGGTGCCGCAGGCCGTCCTCTGCGCCCATGCCACCCGCCACCTTCCGCCGGAACCATCGCATCCCGTCGTTCCGCTGGATCGGCGAACGGAAGAGGCGATGGAGGTCGGTGGAGTGGTAGGGATTGACGCGGGTGCCGTCGAGCGCCGCGGTCCGGAAGCGTCGGCGGACCTCGTCCTCGACCGCAGCCGAGGGCGGGAGGGCCTTGGGGTAGGCGAAGTGGCGCACCTCCACTCCGAGGTTGTCCTCGATCAGGCCGATACTGCGATCGAGATCCTGGGCGAGCATCGCCGGGGACTCGCGGTCGAACAGCAAGTGGCTGTGGCTGTGGGACTGGACGCTGACGAGGCCGGTGCTCACGGCCTCACGGAGGGCGCCCCACGACAGGGGTCGGTCACCCTCCCAGAAGGGCACGCCCTGTTCGGTCCACGCCGTGGCCAGGTACAGCGTCACCGGCAGGCGGAAGTGCTCGAGCACGGGTAGCGCCTGCTCGATGAAGTCGATCGAGCCGTCGTCGAAGGTGAGCACCACGGCGCTCTGGTGCGGCTGGTCCTGCGGTGGGGCCTCGAGCAGGTCGACTGCCCGGTCGAGCGACACGACTCGCCCGCTCGCTGACAACGCTTCCATCTGACGCTCGAAGAGCCACACCGGCATGTCGACCGAGCGGGAGGTGCGCCCCTTCACCTGGTGGTACGAGAGAATGACGGCTCCCGGCGGAGCCTCCTGGCCGACGTCGGCGATGGCAGCGGCCATCTTGACCGCCCGCCGCACTGCGCGCCGGGCAAGAGCTGACGGACCTCGTCCGGGGGCGTCACCCTTCGGCATGGGTGACACAGAGGTGTCCGGCGTCTGGTGCACGACCTGAATGGTAGCGAGTCACCGTGACAAACCCCCGCTTCTGGCGCCGCCCTGACATCGCCCGTGGTGGCGATCGGTGCGAAGTCGACAACCCAATGTCGTCAGGCCGGCGTCGTCAGTCCGGGGTGGCGCGGGTGAGCGCAGAACACACCGCGGCGAGGCGCTCGGGCACCACCGACCACCACACCCACCGACCGCGACGCTCACCGCGGATGAGGCCCGCCTCGGCCAGGACCTTCGTGTGGTGGCTGACCGTTGGCTGGCTCTTGCGGACCGGGTCGACCAGGTCGCAGGCACATGCTTCGCCGGCCGCCGCGATCAGGCTCACCAGCTTGCACCGGACCGGGTCGGCCAGCGCGGCGAAGATGGTGGCCAATTCGTCGGCCTCTGCATCGTCGAGCGGTGCCTCCACGAGCGAAGGGCAGCACTGCGCCGTGTCGCCCGGTGTCTGCAGTGCGGGATCTCCGAGACTCACAGCTCACTCCTGACCGTCGGCGCCGACACGATCGGCGCCGGGACCTCCGGCGCCGGCCTCGAGCCGGCGGCGGTTGATGCACCCACGGCTCCGGCCCCGGCCTCACTCCCTTTGCCAACATTGACGGATGTCGATATGGCACGTACTCTCATCGAAGTGTACCGATCCGGAGGATCAATGACCGAGCCGAACCAGATCGACGACCAGCCGACGGACGACACACCGGTGGTGCTCTTCCTCTGCGTCCACAACGCGGGGCGCTCACAGATGGCCCTCGGCTGGTTCAATCACCTGGCCGGCGGCCGGGCCATCGCTCGCTCGGGCGGTTCCCAGCCTGCGAACGAGGTGAATCCTGCTGCGGTCAGCGCCATGGCCGAAGTCGGCATCGACATCGCCGACGAGTTCCCCAAGCCCTGGACCGACGACATCGTCGAATCGGCCGATGTCGTGGTGACCATGGGCTGTGGTGACGCCTGCCCCGTCTTCCCCGGCAAGCGCTATGAGGACTGGGTGCTTCCCGACCCGGCCGGCGCCGAGGTCGCAGCCGTCCGACCCATCCGCGATGACATCGAGCGGCGGGTCCGCCACCTCCTCGAGGACCTCGGGGTGGCGACCACCGACGCCCCTCCACTGCCGAGCTGAACGCACCGCTCCCCCGGCGCCTGAGCGCGACGGCACCGCTGCTACCGTCCGATGCCAACGAGGAGGCAACGACGTGGGGCTGCTCGGCGACAGCGCACGAGGACCGAACATCATGGTGCGGCCCACTGCCACCGTGCCCGTCCAGGCGTTCCCACCGGGCTCGGTGCCCTTCGGAACGGTCGCCGTGGTCCCCGAGGGGTGGGGCCTCCTCGTGGTCGACGGCGCGGGGCACCTGACCGGGCGGTTCGAACCGGGCCGCCACGACCTCGACCCCGACGAACACCTCGCCCTGGCAGAACTGCGCCGCAGCCGTGCCCGCACCATCCCGGCCACCTTGGTCTTCGTCGCCGACCAGCCGGTCACCGGGCTCGGCTTCACCGGCGAGATCGACGACCTCGCCGACCTGGCCTCTGAGACGACCATCGAGGTGCGCTGCTGGGGGCGTTACGACGCCGCCGTCACCGACGCCGAGGAGTTGGTGGTGCGCCACGCACGGCAGGTCGACCTGTCGAACTCCCAGGCAGTCGACTACTGGATGTCACGCCAACTGCTGCGCGGCCTGCGCGACGTCATGGCCAACGCTGCCCGTGACGTCGACAGCGGATCGCGCTCGGCCATCCTTCGCGACGGCTCCGCCGGCGCCACCACCCGCCAAGCGCTGGTGGACGCCACCAATCGGCGGTTGCGTCGAACCGGCATCGGGATCAGCGAGGTCAGCGAACTCGAGCTGCGTGTGGTCGAGGCCCGCTCGACGTACCGGGTGTTGGCCTGGCCGAACACGCGCTGCGCCGGCTGCGCCGAGCCGCTCCCGGCCGGTGCCCGCTACTGCCCGCGCTGTGGCGCTGCATCAGCCGCCGAGCTGTGCCCCCGCTGTGACGCCGCGCTCGTCGAGGGGGCCGCCTACTGCATCGGCTGCGGCGCAGAAGTGCACAGCACCTGACTCATGCTGGATCGCTGAACGTCTCGCCCACGGCGATGTAGATGGACGACAGCTCGGCCACGAGGTCGTCGATGGGCCGAGGGCTGCCCAACCAGGCGATCATGGCGGCGTTGGCGGCGCCGACGAGGGCGTCAGCCACGAAGTGTGCCAGGCGAACAGTCCTGCCCTCCGCAGCAGCCATGGTGCCGGCTTCCCTGATCAGCAGGGCTTGGTAGTTGCGGACGATCTGCCGCCGATGCACCTCGAACTCGGGGCTCACGCCCACCGACTCGATGCACTGGATCCGAGCCCGGCGCGGGTCGTCGAGCATGGCGTGGAGGTAGGCGGCCAGGCCGGTGCGCGTGCGCGTCGCCCGGTCGACGGCGCTCGTGGTCAGCGCCTCGGCCACCGCGTCGGCCGCAGCGGTGACGATCTCGTCGTAGAGCTCGGTGAGCAGCGCCTCTCGTGTACCGAACTCGTCGTAGAAGTGCTGCGTGGTCACGCTCGCCGTGCGGCACAAGCCGGTGATGGTGGTGGTGGCGTACCCCTCAGTGCCGAACAACTCGAGCGCGGCGTCGATCAACCGACGTCGGCGATCGGCTCGCCGCTCCTCTGCACTCTTGCCCCCGTAGCGGCGACCGCTCGCCGGTTCCGTTGTGCCATCAGCGGCTGACAACGTCCCGAGTTCGTCAACGTTCATGGCTCACCTCGTCGTCTCGAAGTTACCGCCTCAGGTCGTAGGGGCGCCCAGCGACGACCACGCAGGACGGTGGAGGCGTGGCAGGTAACATCGCCGTCCTGTCCACTGACTGAGCTGACCCATGGCCCCTCGCACAACCGCCGTCCTTCTCGAGGACCTCTGCCTACCGGCGCACGCCGCCTGGCGAGACGGCGCATTGTGGGTGGCCGACACCGTGGGCGGCGACCTGCTCTGCGTCGACGAGTCCGGCGCCGTTCTGCGCCGCATCGCCGTGCCGGGCCGCCCTGGGGCCTTCGGGTGGTCGGCTGACGGCACGCTGCACGTCGTGTCCGCCGGGGATCGCCGGCTGCTGGCCGTGCGGGGCGACCACACCGAGGAGGTGGCCGACCTCTGGGACCTCTCGCCTCACGACTGCACGGGGTTGGCCTTCGGCCCCAACGGACACGCCTACGTGGCCAACTGCGGTTTCGACTTCACCGCGTCGGCCGAACCCCGCTCGGCGACCATCGTCGGTGTCGATCCCGACGGGGGCACCTGGCTGGCCGCCACCGGCGCCCTCCTTCCGGCCGAGCTGCTGGTCCCGCCCGGTTCCTCCCAGCTCATGGTGGTCGAGTCGCTGGGTCGTCGCATCACCACCTTCGAGATGGCCGACGACGGGTCCCTGCACGACCCGGCAGTGTGGGCCGACCTGCAGCCGAACGTGCCCAGTGGGGCCTGCCCCGACGGTCACCACGGCGTGTGGGCCACCGACCCGGTCAACAAGGGTGTCATGCGGGTCATCGCCCAGGTCGGCGCGGTGGAGTGGATCTCGACCGGTGACCGCCGGGCCTACGCATGCGCCCTCGGGGGCGAGGACGGCAACGTCCTGTTCGTCTGCACGGGACTCACCTCCGAACCCCGTCAGGCCGCCGAGCGCCGAGTGGGTCGCGTCGAGCTGGCCGTCGTCGACACCTGATCGGGCGGGCGGTCAGCGGCCTGAGCGCTCAGTCACAGCAGGAGTCACGCCAACCACACGACGTGCAACGCTCGTGCGCGTGTTCGGGTGCCATTGCGCCACCACAGAGCGGACACTCCGGGAAGGTCCCGAGCGGCGAGCGTGTCGGACACGCCCCGACGCCCGCCACGGCAGGGACAGCGGTGTCGCTGGCGTCGGCGGATCGAGGCAGCGGGGACGAGGGCATCGGCGGGGTCGGCATCGTCGCCAGCGTAGAGACCGGCGCGGTTCGACTGGTGGAACCCTGAGCTGACCGACCGCTCAGCGGGCCGTGGGACCGACGCTCCACGAATGCGGCCGGCGGCCGGAGCGGGCCATACGCTGCGGCCGGGAGACATCGTGAATAGGAGCGACGAACCAGACGACCCGCTCGACCCGCCGGACGACCCTCGCCAGGACGAGGTCGGTGACGGCGCAGCGGTCGACCCGCCGGGTGGCCACGGGCTGGGCGCCGAGGATCTCGAGGACGCACTGGTCGACGGCGACCGCGCCGTGCAGCCCGGCACCGCCCGGGCGGCACTCGCCTCGCGTCCGTTCCGGCGGGTGTTCCTCGGATCGTTGCTGTCGAACACCGGCACGTGGATGCAGAACATCGTGCTGGCCGCCTGGACGTTCACCCTCACCGGGTCGGAGACGTTCGTCAGCTTGGTCGTGTTCGCCCAGTTGGGGCCACTGCTGTTGTTCACCATCGTCGGCGGCGCGCTGGCCGACGTGTTCGACCGCCGGCGCCTACTCCTGTGGGTGGCCGGCCAGCAGACCGTGTTGTCGATCGTGTTGGCCGTGGTGGCCAGCCAGGACGACCCCAGCCGGGTGATGATCCTGGCCATCGTGTTGGCCATCGGTATCGGCCAGGCGGTGCACGCCCCCACCTTCACCTCGGTCATCCCGACGTTGGTGCCGCGCCGCGACCTGCAAGGAGCGGTGTCGCTCAACTCGGTCAACATGAACGCGTCCCGAGTGGTGGGCCCGGCCATCGGCGGCGTGATCATGGGGGTGTGGGGCCCCGCCGCGGTGTTCGCCCTCAACGCCGTGTCCTACTCCGCCATCATCGTGGTGATCGCCACCATGACACTGCCGGCGGTCCCACCACCGGGTCCCGACGACCGGGGGCTGTCACGGCTGCTGCGGGGCTTCGCCGTGGCCCGCCGTGACCGCATCATCGGCCGCTGCCTGGTCACCATGGCGCTGTTCTCGTTCTTCTGCCTGCCGTTCGTCACCCAGCTGGCCGCCTTGGCCGAACGGAACCTCGGCATCGACCCCCAGAGCGCCGCCTACGGGCTGCTGTACGCCTGCTTCGGCATGGGCGCGTTGCTGGGCGCGTTGTCGATCTCGACCATCCTGGCCGGCAAGGGCCTCGAGCGGATCGTGCGGGTGGGCCTGGCCGGCTTCGCCGTCACGACCTGTGCCATGGCGCTTTTGCGTGAGCCGGCTCCGGCCTACCCGATCGCCCTGGTGGTCGGCTTCTGCTACTTCGCCACGGTGACGTCGCTGTCGACCGTGGTGCAACTGCGGGTGTCCGACGCCGAGCGTGGGCGGGTGATGGCGCTGTGGATCATGGCCTTCGGTGGCACTGTGCCCGTGGGCGGGCTCCTGTTCGGTCCGCTGATGGAGCTGACATCGATCACGGCGGTCATGCTCGGCGGCGTGGTGGTGGCCGTGATCCTGGTGTGGTTCGCCGACCTGGGCGACGGCTCGACGAACCCGGCGCCGGCGGGTTCGTAGGCATCGGGTCGACCGGGTCGACGGGTCAGCTGCAGGACGGCGGCCATCGCCAGGGGTCGACGGCCTTGCAGCCGAACGAGCACTCGGAACCTCTGTGTGCTGTGGGGTACCGCATGGGTACCTGAGCGCACACAGTCACCTGGGTCACCTACTCGCTCCGACGGGTCCACTCCTCTGTGTGCTCTGGGGTACCGCATGGGTACCTGAGCGCACACAGTCACCTCAGCTCGGCGGCCCCAGCGGACGGCACGGCGTCACCCGCCATCGAGCAAGGCGGCGGCCACCCGTTCGAGGCCCACCACCCGGCTGCCCTTCACCAACACGGCGTCGCCGGCACCCACCGCGCCCAGCGCAGCCAGGGCACCGTCGACGTCGTCCACACCACGCCCCACCCCGTAACGAGGCTCGGCCACGGTGATCACCTCGATGCCGAGCGACGTGGCCAGCTCGCCGATCTCGCGATGTGCCGACTCAGCGGCCTCGCCCAGCTCGGCCATCGTCCCCAGCACGGCCACCCGTCGACGAGCAGGGACGGCCGCCAGGGACCGCAGGGCGGCCGCCATCGAGGCCGGCCCGGCGTTGTAGGCATCGTTCACCACCACGGCGCCCGCTGCGGTGCGGCGCACCTCCATCCGCCACGGTGACAAGGCGGCTCGGCCGAGGCCGGCGGCGGTCGCCTCGAGCGACACCCCGCTCGACAGCCCGACCGCAGCCGCGGCCAGGGCGTTCGAGACCTGGTGGTCGCCCCGCACCTCGAGGGCCACGTCGGTGGTCCCCCAGTCCGACACCAGCCGGAAGCGGGGACGCAGCTCGTCGTCGAGCACCACGTCCTCGGCGGCCACGTGCCCCCCGGGCCCGTAGCGCACGACGGCGGCGGAGGTCAGCGTGGCCATGGCGGCCACCCGCCGATCGGCGGCGTTCAGCACCGCCCGGCCGTCGGCGGGCAGGGCCTCCACCAACTCACCCTTCGCTCGGGCCACACCCTCGAGTCCATCCACCAGCTCGGTGTGCACCATCGCCACGGCGGTCACCACGCCCACGGAGGGGCGGGCCAGCTCGCACAGCTCGGCGATGTGGCCGTAGCCGCGCATGCCCATCTCGACCACCAACGCCTCGGTGTCCGCCGGGGCGTTGCAGATGGTGAGCGGCACGCCCAGTTCGTTGTTGAACGACCGGACGCTGGCCGACGTGCGCAGCTCCTCGGCCAGCACCGATGCGGCCAGGTCCTTCACCGAGGTCTTGCCCACCGACCCGGTGATACCGATGACGGTGGCGTCGAGGCGGTCACGTCCGGCGCGGGCCAGGCGCAGTAGCGCCTCGTAGGTGTCGTCGCAGCAGATGGCGGACCCGCCGACGGGTGAGCGCGCCGTGAGGTAGGCGGCGGCGCCGGCGGCCAGGGCGTCGGGCACGAAGTCATGGCCGTCCCGCTCGGCCACCACCGGCACGAACAACGCGCCCGGCGCCGCTTCTCTCGAGTCGTGGACGACGCTCGAGACCGCAACGTCGGGTCCCTGCAGCTCGCCACCAACGATCTGGGCCACCTCATCGGCTCGGAATTCCACGGCGCTCACCGTACCGGGACGGCAACCCTCCGTCGGCGACCGACCACTCGACCGACGCTGGCTGACGCGGTTGGTGGACGAGGAGTTGTTCGTGCAACTGCTGGCCCGACGATCGCCGTCCCCATGGTGTCGAGCCGCGGGGTGCGGTGGCGGTACGGTGCGGTCGTGGACGCAGCCGACCACCGACCCCCGCGCAACGAGAAGATCCGCCTGGTCGTGTTGTTAGGCGGGCAGTCCGCCGAACACGACATCAGCCGCCTGACCGCCCGTCATGTCCTCGCGGCGGTGGATCCGGACCGCTACCTGTGCGAACCCGTGGGCATCGACCGCGACGGCGTGTGGCACCGAGCGCCGGACGCACACGAACTGCTCGCCGAGGTGCGGCAGCTCGACGCCGGCGAAGGGCTCCCGCTCAGCGGTTCTCCGTCCAATGCCGTCGAGGTGCTGGGCGCCGGCCACTCGACCGCCACGACCGACAGCACCGATGCGCCCACCACCACGGTGGTCCTCCCGCTCCTGCACGGCCCCATGGGTGAGGACGGCACCGTGCAGGGCCTCCTCGAGTTGGCCGACCTGCCATATGTCGGCAGCGGGGTCTTGGGGTCGGCCCTGGCCATGGACAAAGGCGCCGCCAAGGACGTACTGGCAGCCAACGGGCTCCCCCAGGCCAGGTGGCGCACGCTCCACGCCGAGGACGTGACGCCCGCCGTCATCGAGGAACTGCACGCCGAGCTGGGCCCGACGGTGTTCGTCAAGCCGGCAAACATGGGCTCGTCCATCGGCGTGAGCCGGGCGACCACCGTCGCCGAGTTGGCGGACGCCGTGGCGTTGGCCGCCACCTACGACCTGTGGATGGTGGTGGAGGAGGCCGTGGTCGGCCGGGAGATCGAGTGCGGGGTGCTCGGCCCGGTGCACGCGCCAGTGACATCGCTCCCCGGAGAGGTGGTGCCTGCGTCGGACTTCTACGACTACGAGGACAAGTACCACGACGACGCAGCCGCACTGCACGTTCCTGCCAACCTCGACGACGACGTCGTGGCCGAACTGCAGGACCTGGCCCGCCAGTCGTTTCGGGCGTTGCGTTGCGACGGCATGGCCCGGGTCGACTTCTTCCTCGAGGCACCGGGGCGGGGCCTGCTCGTCAACGAGGTCAACACCATCCCCGGCTTCACCCCGATCTCGATGTATCCCCGCATGTGGGAGGCCTCCGGGGTGAGCTACACCGAGCTCATCGACCGCCTGGTGGGCGAGGCGATCGACCGCCACCGGCGGCGTCCCCGACGCACCGACGTTGCCGGGAGGACCTGAGCAACGGTGCGGGTGCTCCATGTCGTCACCGACACCGACCGTCGCGGCGCGCAGGTGTTCGCCACCGATCTCGACGAGGCGCTGCGCATGGCAGGCGTCGACTCGTCAGTGGTGGCGCTGACCGCAGGCACCGTCGGCGGACTCGATCTACCGACGCTCGGGCCCAGCCGTCGATCATCCTCGACGTTGCGAGTTCTCCGCAGGACCGCCGCCAGGGCCGACGTGGTCGTGGCCCACGGCTCGACCACCCTGCCGGCCTGTGCGGTGGCACTTGCCGGCTCGCCCACCCCGTTCGTCTACCGCCAGATCAGCGACTCGTTGTTCTGGGCCCCGTCGTGGCACCGCCGCCTGCGAGTGAGGACCGCCATGAGCCGGGCAGCGGCCATCGTGGCCCTCTGGGACGGCTCGGCGGCCACGCTGGTCGAGCACCTCGGCGTGGGTGCCGACAAGATCGCCGTGATCCCCAACGGGGTCCCGCCGGCGCGCTTCCCGCCGCTGGAGCCGAGCGAACGGGCATCAGCCGGGGCGGCCTTCGACATCCCCGGCGATGCGTTCGTGGTGGCCTGTGTCAGTGCGCTGGCCTACGAGAAGGGCGTCGACCTGGTGCTCGGGGCCCTCGAGTTCCTGCCCGACGACGTGCACCTGCTCGTGGCCGGCGACGGCCCGGAGCGAGCACACCTCGAACGCACCGCCGCCCGCGAGGCACCTGGCCGCGTCCACTTCACCGGGTCGCTCAGCGAGCCCCGCCAGGCCTTCGCCACCGCCGACGTCGTGGCCCTGGCCAGCCGAGGTGGCGACAGCATGCCGGCCACACTCATCGAGGCCGGGCTACTCGGGCTGCCCAGCGTTGCCACCCCGGTGGAGGGCATCGTCGAAATCATCGACGACGGCGTCACCGGCTCGCTCCTCTTCGCGGCGACGCCGCGGGCGGTGGCCAACGCCGTCGATGCGCTCCGGGGTGACGCCGACGCTCGCCACCGCCTGGGTGCGGCCGCCCGGCAGCACTGTCTGGAGCGCTACGCCATCGAGGTGGTGGCTGAGGCCTGGTCGGAGGTGCTCACCGCCGTCACCGAACGGCGCCGACCCTCGCAGCGCACGCCGACGACGCCAGGCATACCGGAGCGCGGCCCTGATGCCGCACGCCGCCCAACCGCAGGCCCGCCCGACCCCACCGAGGCACGGGTGCTGGCCACCGTCCTCACCTTCGACGATCCCGACGCCGCCGACGCCTGCCTCGGGGCGCTCGGCCGCCAGCACCGCCAACCCGATGCCGTGCTTGTGGTCGACAACGCCGGAGCGCGCCCGGCGGCACCGTCGATCGACCACCTGCCCGGCGGGGCGCCCGTCCGGGCGCTGCGCACCGCACGCCACCTGGGCCCAGCGGGCGGCCACGCCCGGGCACTCGAAGAGTTCCTGGCCTCCGACGCCGACTCGGTGTGGATCCTCGACGACGACGTCCGGCCCCGGCCCGACGCCCTGGCTGCGCTCCTGGCGACCAGGCACGAGCACCATCCGGCGCTGGTGGAGCCACGCACGGCCGACCTGGCCACCGGCGAGGAGGAACGCCGTCACGGCTGGTGGGGCGTGCTCCTCCCCCGCCACATCGTCGAGGCGGTCGGGCTGCCCAACGCCGAGCTGTTCTGGTGGACCGAGGACACCGAGTACCTCCAGTGGCGCATCCCCCAGGCCGGGTTCGCCACCGTGCGCACCGACGACATCGTGGTGGACGTGGCCCGCCAGCGGGCATCGGCGGCCAAGCCGGCGTGGAAGTACTACTACGAGGCCCGCAACCAGGTGCACCATCGGCTGCGAGTGCAGCGGCCCGACGGCACCAAGCCGGTACGGCACCACCTGAAGCTTCGGGTGCGGGCCTGGAGGTCGGCCCGATCGGTGAGCAAGCTGGCGGCGCGCTCAGTGCTGCGTGAGTCCGACGGGCGAGCGACGAAGCTGGCTATGGTGGCCCGAGGCACGGTGGACGGGGTGCGCGGGCGATTGGGCGCCACCGTGACACCTACAGAGTCACACCGGCCGGACCCGTCGGCTGGTGCAGCCACCACCTCGACCGCTTGGGAGAACACAGGGTCATGAGCACACAGCCACGCCGGGTGATGCTCCATGGATTCGCGTTCACCGAGGCTGCGGTCCGCTCCACCCACACGGCGTTGCTTACCGCCGGCGCTCGTCCAGCGGGATGGATGGTCCACAACAATCGATCGCCCTCAGTTGCCGCCACCCTCGCGGAGCTGGGCGTGCCGGTCAGCGTCGAGAACCCTGCACCCGGCCACGTCGAAGCGTTCATGGCCGCCCCGGAACCGTTGGAGCTGACCGGCCGGCAAGCCTCCGACCTTGGGTTCCTCGCCGACAGGGAAGGGCACTTCGACCACGAGTGGGATCGCAGCCTCTTCCTGGCTCGAGTCGACACCTGGGTGCAGCGCGTCTTCACCGACGCCGCCCCCGACCTGGTGGTGTTCAACGACGTGCCCCACTCGGCCGCCAGCTACCTTCTCTATCTTCGGGCGAGGGCGAACTGCGTGCCCACTGCGCTGCTGCGCTTCGGTCCGACACCGTTCCACTTCTCCTACGTCGACCGGGTCTGGGCAGAGCTCGCCGAGTTTGCCGCCGCCCGAGCAGGGAACCCGGCGCTCTCGGAAGCGTCCGAACATCAGCTGGCGCGGCTGCGAGGCACCTACGACGAGGCCATTCCCACCTACGTCGCCGACCGAACCGGCTGGCAGGCAGCACTGCGGCGAGCGCGCCGACGCCTGGCCGAGGCCGATCCCCGCCGGGTGGCCGCCGGTGCGAAAGGCCAGGCGATCCGTAGGGCCCTCCGTCAACGCTACGACGCCCGCACCACACCGACGGAGGCGATCATCGCGGGTGACGCACCGATCATCAGCTTGTTCCTCCAACTCCAGCCAGAACGCACGACGACCCCCGAGGCCGGGCGCTTCGCTCAACAGTGGTCGATTGCGCAAGCGCTGGCCATGAGCGCCCCGCAAGGATGGCGCGTCGTCGTCCGTGAACACCCGGCCACCTTCAGCAGCGGCCCGCGGCTGGTGCGCAGTACAGCGTTCTACGACGCTCTGGCGGCGTTTCCCAACGTAAGCCTGGCACCGGTGTCGATGAGCCCGTTCGACCTGGCCGACCGTTCCACCTTCGTGGCCACTGCCACCGGCACCGTGGGCTTCGAGGCGGTGGCCCGCGGCGGACGCACCCTGGCGTTCGGCAACGCCTCCTACCTGGGGTGTGGCGGTGTGACCACCGTCGAACACGCGCACGATGTGGTCACCGCCCTCAGCGCCGAACTTCCCGGCGGCGCCGCTGATGCCCCGGACCGTTTCCTGGCGGCGCTCGACGGATCGAGTGCGTGTTGGGTGGCGCCGTGGCGACCCGACGGCAGCCGGGCAGCACTGAGAGACACCGGCGTGGCTTACAGCCACCTGCTACCACGGATCCTCGACGATCGAGCACTGCGCTGAGCGCCCTCTCGGCCGGGGTAGTCTGCACCGACGACCGACACCATGAGAGCGGCATCTGTTGGGATTCCTCGAGGACAGCTCGATTCTGATCACGGGCGGCACCGGCTCGTTCGGCACGGCCTTCGTCCAGCGTCTGCTGGCCAGCGAGAACCCCGGCCGGGTGGCTGTGTTGTCGCGCGACGAGTTGAAGCAGTACGAGTTGCGCTCGAAGCTGGGCGACGACCGCAGGGTGCGCTATTTCATCGGTGACGTGCGCGACAAGGATCGCCTCCAGCGGGCGTTCAGCGGGATCGACGTGGTGGTGCACGCCGCGGCCATGAAGCAGGTGGACACTGCGGAGTACAACCCGTTCGAGGCGATCGCCACCAACGTGCTCGGTGCCGAGAACGTGATCAACGCAGCGATCGACGCCGGTGTCGGCAAGGTGTTGGCTCTGTCCACCGACAAGGCGTCCTCGCCGGTGAACCTCTACGGGGCCACCAAATTGTGCTCCGACAAGCTGTTCGTGGCCGGCAACCACTACGCCAGCCACGGCACCACGGCGCTGTCGGTGGTCCGATACGGCAACGTGGTGGGCAGCCGCGGCTCGGTGGTGCCGCTGTTCAAGCGCCTGGCCTCCACCGGCCGGCTCCCCATCACCGACGTGCGCATGACCCGGTTCTGGATCACCCTCGAGCAGGCCGTGCAGTTCGTCATCGACAGCCTCGAGCGGATGTCGGGCGGCGAGATCTTCGTGCCCCGCATTCCCTCCACCACGGTGGTGGACCTGGCCAAGGCCATTGCCCCCGATGCGGAACTCGACGTGGTCGGCACCCGACCGGGTGAGAAGCTGCACGAGGAGATGATCGGTGAGGACGACGCCCGGCGCTCGCTGGCCTACGACGACCACTACGTGATCAGCCCCGTCATGGTGGCCTGGCAAAGCGCCGACCGCGCGGTTGCGCCTCCTGGGGGCGCGCCGCTGCCCGACGGCTTCTCCTACCGCTCCGACACCAACGACTGGTGGCTGGACGTCGAAGAGATCCGCCAACTCGTCGCCGGGTTGTGAGCATCGGAGCGGCGGTCGCATCGGGCCTGCGCACCCGACGAGACCCACGGCGGTGTCCGCCTGCTCGGTACCTACGGTGAACGGCCATCGGGTCCTCGTCATCGGCGCCGGGGGGTTCCTCGGCGCCAACGTCGCCCTCACCGCCGCCAGTGCGGGCGAGCGGCTGGTGCTGCACTCGCGACACGGTGACGCTGCGGTGGAGGGTGCGGAACTCGTCGCCGGTGACCTGCACGCCAGCGGCACGGCCGCGGATCTGGTGCGCAGCGTGGGAGCGGAGGTGGTGCTGAACTGCGCGGCGTTGGCCGACGTCGACCGCTGTGAGCACGAACCCAGCCTGGCGGCTCGTCTCAACGAGGACGTTCCTGCCGAGTTGGCCGAGGCGTGCGCCGCTGGCGGCAGTCGTCTGGTGCACATCTCCACCGACGCCGTGTTCGGAGCAGCACCTGGCCCCTACACCACGGGGTCGGCGCCGTCGCCCATCAACGTCTACGGACGCACCAAAGCAGCCGGTGAGGCCGCCGTCGTCGAGGCGGCTCCCGACGCCCTCGTGATCCGCACCAACCTGGTGGGCTGGAGCCCGACCGGCCGACGGAGCCTGCTCGAGTTCTTCTGGCGCAACGTCACCGAAGGCCACACCGTGAACGGCTTCACCGATGTGCGGTTCCGCCCAGTGGCGGCGTCGTTGGTGTGGCGCGTCGTGGCCGGCTGGCTGACGACCGACACCGGCGAGGGACCGATCCGCCACCTCACCGGTGCGGAACTGCTGTCGAAGTACGACTTCGGTCGCCGGGTGGCCACCGTGTTCGACGCCGATCCCGACCTCGTTCGCCGCTCCACGGTGGCAGAGGCTGGCCTCACCGCTGCGCGGACCCCCGACCTCGACGTGCGACCATCCGCGTTGCCCGACGACGTCGATCCGTCGATCCTCGACGTGGACGCCGCCCTCGAGCATCTGAGCGCCGTCGCTGCGTCGGGCTACCGTCGTCGAGTCGCCGCAGTGCGCCCGTGAACCGCCCGACGAGTCGGACAGTGGCGTCGTCGCACCCTGTGAGCCGAGCATCCGAACCCGAAGCGGAGGATCCATGGAACTGGTGATCGACGGTCACCCCATCGGCACAGACCACCCCACCTATTTCATCGCCGACATCGCGGCCAACCACGACGGTTCCCTCGAGCGTGCTCGCGAGCTGATCCGTCTGGCCAAGGAGGCCGGGGCCGACGCTGCGAAGTTCCAGCACTTCAAGGCCGCCAAGATCGTCTCCGACGTAGGCTTCGACCGGCTGGAGACGAAGCTGTCCCATCAGGCGTCGTGGACCCGAAGCGTCACCGAGGTGTACGCCGATGCCTCGGTGCCCGACGACTGGACGCCACATCTGAAGGCGGCCTGCGACGAGGCGGGCATCACCTTCTTCTCGTCGCCCTACGACCAGGCGTCGGTCGACGCCTTGGACCCGTACGTCCCCGCCTACAAACTGGGCTCGGGCGACATCGACTGGTTGGAAGAGATCGCCCACATCGCCAGCAAGGGCAAGCCGGTCATCGTGGCCACGGGAGCGGCCACCATGGCCGAAGTGGAGCGAGCCATGGACCTGCTGTTGTCGATGACCGACCAGGTGGCGTTGTTGCAGTGCAACACCAATTACACCGCCGAGGACGCCAACTTCGACCACCTGCACCTCAACGTGCTCCGCAGCTACGCCGAGCGATGGCCCGACGTGGTCCTCGGACTGTCCGATCACACCCATGGCCCCGCCGCCGTGCTCGGCGCCGTCGCCCTCGGGGGGCGCATCATCGAACGACATTTCACCGACGACAACGACCGCGACGGCCCCGACCACCGCTTCGCCCTCGACCCCGCAGCCTGGGCGGACATGGTGAGCGAGACCCGCCGCCTCGAACGTGCACTCGGCTCCCCCACCAAGCACATCGCCGAGAACGAGATCGACACCGCGGTCGTGCAACGCCGCTGCCTCCGTGCTGCCCGAGATCTCGACGCCGGCCACGTCCTCACCCGGGCCGACATCGACGTCCTCCGCCCGGCCACCCCCGGCGCCATCAGCCCCGCCGAACTCGACGTCACCGTCGGTCGGGTGCTCGCCCAACCGCTGGCTAGCGGCGTGCACCTGCGGCCCGAGGACCTCGACCAACCGTGACCGCCTTGGGCGACACTCTGCTGTACGCGTCGCGCGGCTACACAACTCACGACCACCGCTTCATGGCAGCAGCCACCAACGATGGCTGGGACGTCCACTACGCCCGCTTCGACGGGAGCGGCGCCAGCCTCGACGGTCGACCGCTGCCCGACGGGGCCACGTCGTGCGACTGGCTGGGTAGCCGCCATCCGATCCTCGCCGACGACCTCCCCGCAGCCGTCGACGCGTTCGGTGAGCTCGTCGCCCGCGTGCAGCCCGCCGTCGTGCACGCCGGGCCGCTCACCGACGTGGCCTGGGTGGCCACGCAGGCGTCATCGGAGCCGGTGGTGGCCATGTCATGGGCGTCCGACTTGCTCATCGAGATCCACGACGACGCCAGCGCCCGCACCCGAGCCAGCGAGGCTCTGCGCGGAGCGGCCGCCGTGGTGGTCGACTGCGCCACGATCGCAGAGATCGCCCTCACCGAAGGTGCCGATGAAGGTCGCATCGAAGTTGTGCCCTGGGGCGTCGACCTGTCCACCTTCCCCGGCGCCGCAATGCCACCGCCCGAGGGCCCGCTGCGGCTGGTGCACGTTCGTTCCCTCGAACCGCTCTACGACCCGGCCACCGTCCTCGAAGGCGTGGCCCTCGCCGTCGACCGAGCGGGACCCGACTCGTTCCACCTCACGCTGGCCGGCGGCGGCTCGCTCACCGACGAGCTCCGGGCCACCGCCGCAGCGCTCGGGTTGGCCGAGGCAACCACCTGGTGTGGACGGGTGCCCGAAGGCGAGATGCCCGGGCTGTTCGCCGACCACGAAGTGCACCTCTCCGCCGCCCGCTCCGACGGCAGCTCACTGTCGCTACTCGGTGCCATGGCCACGGGCCGACCCAGCGTGGTGGCCGACCTTCCCTCCAACCACGAGTGGGTGCGTCCCGGCGTCGACGGCTGGGTGTTCCCCCTCGGCGATGCGGCCGCCCTGGCTGATCGACTCCTCGACGCCCTCGGCCGGCGGGGCGAGCTGGCCGCCATGGGCGAGTCGGCTCGCTCGGTGGTCGAACAACGTGCCGACTGGGCAGCCAACCAGCGGCGCGTGATCGAGCTCTACGAGGCCGTCAGACGATCGACTGACCACTGAAGAGGTTCTGAGCAGCCGAGCCCTGGAGCCGAGCCAGAAGCCTTGGCGTTCGGTCACCCCTCGTCGAGCTCCTTCTGCCTTACGTGGGCGTTGATGGCCACCAACTCAGGCCGGGCTCGAAGCAGCGACACGATCTGCCGCCACGACGGCGCGCTGTCGCCCAGCTCGGCAACGATCGCTTCGATGAGGACGGCATCGTCGGCGGTGTCGAGGGTGACCCGGAGATCCGACGCATCCGGCTGGAAGACCAGCGAGGCGGTCCGGTGCTGGTCGGGATGCAGGTAGAAGTGCGGCGTGACGTGCACGCGTTCGACGCCTCTCGCCACCGGCTCGAGGCGTCGTAGCGAGGCGGCCGAGACCACTTCGACCCCGACCCCGAGCGGTAGCGAAGCAGGCCGGTTGGTGGACAGGTAGTCGAGGTCGCCTGCGACGAAGGCGCCGATCGCCTGGTCGAGCACAGTGGGATCGAGAAGGGGCGAGTCGCCCGTCACCCGAACGACGACGTCTGCCTGGACTTCGTCGAGCACCTGGACAAAGCGGGCGAGGACGTCATCGGTCGACCCGCGGACGGTGTGGGCTCCACACGCTGCGGCGCAGGCGACGGTGTCGTCGTCTGAGTCCTCGGCCGTCGTGGCGACCACGACCTCATCGACGAGCGTCGCCGTCCTGGCGGCGCGGACGACCCAATCCAGAACGGGTCGCCCGGCGAGCGGTCGCAGGACCTTCCTCGGCAGCCGAGCCGAGCCGGCGCGAGCCTGAACGATGGCAATCGTCCGCATCTCCCTCACCGCGGCCTCGTCACCCGTTCTGGACCGCTCATCACACACTGACGTCGGCACGCCATCACCCACGGTGCGAGAGCATCCATCCGAACCCCACGCGCCGTGCGATGGCGAGTCGCGCACGGCGCACCGCCATCGACTGGTGTCACCATCGTCGCGGGTCGACGGCGTCAGCAGGAGGACACGGCAGGTCGGTGAGCACGTCGAGGCACTCCTGATCGAGTGGCGGCACGGTGGCAGCCTGCCACAGCGCGTCGAACTCGCTCACTGAACTTGCCCCCAGGACGATGCTGTTCACGTTGGGCTGCGACCGAACCCAACCGATCGCCAGCTCGAGCTTGGGTCGCCCGAGCTCTGCCGCCGCCCGATCAAACGCAGCCACGAACTCGGCGAGATGTCCAAGTGATGGCGGCAGCCCAGAGGGCTGGCGGAGCAGGACACCTTGGAGCAACACGCTCCGCGTGTGAACGGCCGTGCCGCTGTCAGCAGCGCGCTGTAGGAGATCGGGGGTGAACCGCCGGTCGAGCAGGTTTGCGGGAACCTGTACCGCAGCGATGCGCGGATCGTCTGCTGCCATGCGCAGGAGTTCCGGGTCGTAGATAGCCGCCCCGAGCGCTGCTGTCCCATCACTCACCAGGGTGGTCGCCCGCTCCACGAGGTCGGGGTCCACCAGCGCCTCGGGGTCGTGGAAGTAGAGAAGCTCGACCTCGGAGCGACCCAACCGGCCGAGTGACTGCCGAAGTGACTCCTTCGGATCGACACCAGCGGCCAGTCTCGTGAACACCGGTGTGCTCGTTGCTTCGGCAGCGATCAACTCCTCGGCCTCACCGTACCCAGGGGCGGTGTCGAGCGCCGACACCCCCAGCGAGACGGCTCGGCGCAACAGCCGTCGACCCTCGTCGTGGGATCCCTCCGATCGCAGGACGCCGTAGGGCCGGGTGAGCTGTGCGGTGCCCAGCACGATGGCTGGGCGCAGTTCTGTCCGCGTCACCACGCCGTCCAGCCACCGTCGACGGCCAGGTCCTCGCCGGTGATGTAGCTCGACGCACCGCTGAGCAGGAACGTGACGGCTGCACCCACCTCGTGACGCTCACCGATGCGACCGAGCGGGGCCCGCTCGCTGAGTCTCTCGACGAACCGCTGCTCCACCTGCACGCTGTCCCCGGGGAAGGGACCCGGACTCACTGAGTTGACCCGAACGCCTTTGGGGGCAAGGTGGACGGCGGCATAGCGGGTGAACTGCACCAGCGCAGCCTTCATGGCTCCGTAGGCGGCGGGATTGTGGAACTGCGGATGATCCCCGTAGACCGCCGGCGACGGAGCGACGTGTCCATACATCGACGCGATGTTCACGATCGAGGCATCGAGGTCTGCATCCGATGCCCCAACGGCAAACCGCTGGGTCAGCATCATCGTGTCCGACAGCGAGGCGAACGTCCGTTCCAGATCGTCCCGGTCGTAGTCCATTGCCGACCCGGCGGTGCCGGCGTAGGCGTTGTTGACCAGACCGACCCCTCGCGTGGCCAACGAGCGCTGGAGTTCGAGCGCCGCGTCGACCTCGGCACTCACGCCGATGTCAGCCACCAGTGGGTGGACTCGCCCTCGAGTCCCGTCGACCGCCCGCTCCAGCGCCTCGAGGGGTTCCCGGCGCCGACCGACGGCGACGACGTCAGCTCCGGCGCGAGCCGCGACCTCGGTGATCGACCGACCGAGGTGGCCGCCAGCCCCTGTCACGACGACCGACCACCCGCTGAGGTCGAATGGTCCCCATGGCAGTTCCTGCTCCGAGTGCACGATGTCTCCCTCCGCGAAGAGCGCGGCCGAGCGTACCTTCTGAGGCCGAACGCCGGTTTCGCGACATGGTCGGCCATCAGCGCCACGGGTCTCAGGACCGAGCGATACCATCAGCGGGCCGTGGCCAACCGAGATCCATCACTGGCCGCTCGCGCCTGGGCCATGACATCAGCACGGCGATCCTGTCACGAGCGAAGAGATCTGTTGATCAACCCTCACCTCCGCGAGTCCACGCACCCACCGGGGTCGACATGAGCCCGGTGCCGACGCCGTCCCCCCTCCCCGGCCTCGCTGGCGAGCACGTGGTGGTGCACGCCGCCCTCCGCCCCCTGCGAAACCATTGGGAGTGCGACACCGGCACCGCGGCAGCTGCATTGCTCGACGCGCTGCACACCAGCGAAGCAGCCAGCGTGGTCGTGCCCACCTTCACCTACACCTACACGACCAGCCGCGCCTTCGACGTGCGTTCCAGCCCCAGCGAGGTCGGCGCCTTCTCCGAACACGTCCGTAGCGTGACCTCAGCGCGCCAACGCACCCTGGACCCGGTCTTCAGCGTGGTCGACGCCACCGACCACGGCTGGGCCGACGGGCGAGTGTCGACCGCGGCGTTCGACGAACAGTCCCTGTGGCACCGATGGGACCTCGACAACGCCACCATCGTGGGCATCGGGCTCGAGCAGTTGGTGCTCACCCAACTCCACTACGTCGAACAGCGCTGCGCGGTGCCCTACCGGTTCACCAAGGCCTTCCCCGGCGAGGTCACCGACGCCGACGGCACGACCCACCACGTCGACTACCAGTACGTGGTGCGCGACCTCGACGAGGACCCCCAGTGGGACCGTGCCTGGGTACGCAGCTTCCTCGAGGAGGCCGGCGCGCTCACTGCCACGACCTGGGAAGGCGTCGAGGTCACCCTGCTGCACGCCGGCGACCTCCGCCGCGCCCTCGAACCGCTGCTGGCCGAGCACCCTCGCGCCCTGCTGACCACCCGTTGAGGCATCGTCGATGACCGCCACACCACCGCCAAAGCCACCGCAGCCGCCGCCCCCCCGCGCGCCGGGGGCCCCCCAGCCACACGCGGCGCGGGACAGGTGGCCCCCGCGCCGCCCCCCCAAC
>JAFIEP010000130.1 GCA_020832495.1 Acidimicrobiia bacterium
CTCGGACCCCTTCGGATGCGAGTCGTACTCGGCGAGGATCTCAGCTTTGTACTCGGCGCTGAACGATCGCCGCTTGGGCCTCGCTGCTGGGTCGATGTCGTCGTCGGTCACCCCACCAGTGTGGCCGCGACCGTTCAACGAAGCAGTCGTCAAGGTCATGATCAGATAGTCCTACCTCGCCCCATCGGGTCAGATGATCGGGTACCGCAGGTGTCTCACCCCACCCTGACAGACAGGGGGACCGAGGGAGCACCGTCCTGAGCAACCGGCGACTACCCGCCGGTCATGGCGTAGATCAAAGCCAGGGCAGCAGACGCATGCTGCTTCTGTCACAGGAACTGACGACCGATGGGAGTATGTTCCCGACAGCAGTGACAAAAGCGGGGTCAGACCAGGTGCTGGCCGGGCGCAGGGCGGAGGTGCCATGATGGGCGGTCGACACTCTTGGGACGATTCCGAGCTGCGGGTCGAACGCGAACCATCGCGGCGGGCAAGCTACCGGCGCCTCCAGTCGTGGTACCGAGAGGTGCAGCTCGGCATCCTCGAAGCAGGTATCGGCGACAATGACCGACCGGTGGGGAGCATGCTGTCGGCGGATGCACTCGCTGATGAGCCGGATCTGAACTTCCTCACGCCACCCGCCTTCGTGCATGCCAAGCAGCGTGCGGTCGCTGTGCGGGCAGTAGGCGGGACGTTGGAATCTGATCGACTGTTTCGGAACATGCTCTCCAGCATGCCCCTGTGCTTCAACGTCTTCGGCTCACTGGGTACCCATCCGGCGTTCGGGTCGCTGATCCGCCGGCTGATCGATGCGGACTGCGACGACGTGGTGGATGTGCAGTGTGAGTGGGCGCCACAACCGCGCTCGGACTACCTCAATGACGGGTCTGCGTTCGACGCCCTGATCCGGTACCGAGACCTCGAGGGGGCTGAGTGCTTCGTCGGGGTGGAGACGAAGTACACGGAAGGTTTCAGCTCGAAGAAGTACTTCCGACCGGAGTACGCGGCGGTCACCGAACAGAGCGGGTGGTTCATCGCCGGCGCTGACGAGATTCTGAAGGCCGCAGCCACCAACCAGCTCTGGCGCACCACGATGCTCGCCGCTGCGATGGAGTTCCGCGGCGCAGGTGCAGGTCGCGTCGTTGTGATGTCGTGCGCCGACGATGAAGGCGCCGCTAGGTGTGTCGAAGCCGTTCGAGCCCAGCTCGTCGAGCCGGGGCGGCTGATCCACGTCACCTATGAGCAACTGGTCGACGCGGCCCGCCGCACCGAGGATCCCGACTTCGACACCTGGGCGGATCGGTTCGCTCTCAGGTACCTCGACCCCGACAACGTCGGTGGCGCGCGCCGTCCGTCCGCCTCGGGCCCTCGCAGCGGACGGAGGTTGGAGTGGCCGGAACGAACAGTCCAGCGGGTCACCGGCTCCGAGGGATTGCGCGAGGTGCTCTCGTGGGGGCTGGCTGCCCGGCTGGTGCGGCGACATCCCGACCTCCGGATCACCGAGGAGCACCCTGGCGGGGGACAATACGACTGCCTCGCGATTCGCCCGCGCGACGACGCCGAGGTGCCGTTCGATCTGATCCACCTGAACCGTGCAGGGAGCGGGTTCGTCTTCCGGGATGGTGACTGGGTCTGGGCGTGGCGGGACCCCTGGTCAGAGATGATCTTGACGAGCGACTACAGGCTCGGCGTCGAGCTGCTGGAGCACCATGCCGGTCTCCCGCGCAACCAGCCCACCCCAGCGGCAACACCGGCCACGTTGGCCTACCGGTTCATCGCAGCGGTGCTCCAGTTGAATCTCGGCTCGTCGCCGGCGTGGGAAGCCTCACAGGTCGATGGAGACGGCACCTGGTCGGGCCTCGAGGTACCCGCGTGGGACCAGGCGTCGCCCTTTGACGTCAGCTGGATCCTCTATCGCGGTCGTCAGCCGGTCTGCTCGGTTGTTACCGACCAGGGGACCGTCACGACGAGCGACGGGCACGAGGTGGACCTGATGAGCCTCTACGCCGTCGATCGGCGGATCACCGCGCTACTCGCCTCAGTGCTGGGCCCCCTGGCTCCTTGACTCTGCGTGGCGGCGAGCGCGGCTGCAGGTCACTCATGCCGGTACGATCCCGTCGCCGGTGGCCGCCGGTGGCCGCCGGTGACACGCACTTGGTGACGCTGGTCGATTGCCGTCGGCAGTGTCAGTGGCCCTGCCTACAGTGGGTGAGTCGGCGAGTTCGAGACGGGAGGTGCCGATGACCGTGGATGACCGTTTCACGAGGCCCCTCTACACCGTGACCCAAGCGGCGCGGCTCGTCGGCATGCCGCCGTCGACGCTGACGTCCTGGGCGCGCGGCTACCGGCATCGATTCCAGGATCGACCCGACGTCGTGCAGGGCCCGGTCATCACGGCGGTGACGCCAGAGTCCCCGGGAGCCGCAAGCATCCCCTTCGGTGGGTTGGTCGAGGCGACCGTCGTCCAAGCCTTTCGGCGTACGGCGCTTCCCCTTCAGCGCATTCGACGTGCGCTCGCCGTGTTGGAACGGCAGGGCCATCTCGAACATGCGCTGGCTTCGCGGCGCCTCTACAGCGATGGTGCCCAGGTCCTTTTCGATTACGCCACCGAGTCTGATGATGGACAACTGAGGCTTCTCACCGTCGTGGAGGACGGCCAACGCGTCTTCCACGAGGTCATCCAGGACTACCTCACCCGCATCAGGTTTGGCGACGAGTGGGCTTCCGAGCTCATCGTGCCCGTCACAGCCCACCCGATCCTCCGCATCAGGCCGGAAATCGCTGGAGGCGACGCCCTTTTCATGCACGGGGGGGCTCCGCTGTCCGCTGTCCTCTCCCGGTATCAGGCAGGGGAATCAGCCAAGTCCCTCGCGAAGGACTACGACATTCCGATCCACGACGTTCAGGAAGCAATCCGTGACCTCAAGGTCACGGCCAAGGCAGCCTGACCCACCCCCGCCCCGGTTCTTCGTCGACCGCGGCCTGGGGAAGCTCCATGTGCCCTCGGTGTTCCGCGATGCCGGATACGAGGTGATCCTCATGTCCGAGCTCTATCCCGACGGTGAGGATCAAGGCGTGGGCGACGATCGTTGGATCTCGGACGTCTCGGGGCTCGGGCTCGTCGCTCTGACAAAGGACGTCGCAATCGTGCGGGCCCACCGCGGTGCCCTCGAAGCGTCACGACTTCAGGTGTTCGCGCTGTCGAACGCGAACCTGACCGGCCCGGAGATGGCTGAGCGATTCCGCTACCACCTCAACCGAATCGTTCACCGCTCGCGCAAGCCTGGCCCGTTCGTCGACGTGCTCGGACCGCGGCGCATCGAGCGACGGTGGCGCCCGTGACGCTTTGCTGCTGACGAGCGTGATGTGCACGCGCGTCCGCGTGCAGGTCATCCTGCGCTACCGGCGCCCGACCAGCGACGGTGTCTGCCCTACGTGCGATCGGTTCGCTTCCTCCAGATCGACAGCCCCTGAGCGGCCAGGCCGACCGCGATCAGCACGCCGACCACGACCGGTGACAGCTCGAGGTCGAGGTCGCGCTGGCCGATCGGACGGACCACCACCAGGATCGACGCCAGGTAGGTGGCGGTGATGAGGCAGTAGAGCACGACGGCGAGCTGCTTGGAGAGCTGCGCCCGAAACCAACGAACGAGCCAGACGGCGAAGGCAGCCACGATGGCCAACTCGACGGCGAGGGCCACGTCGGCCGGCATGCCGGAGCGCTCACGCCCGTCGATGAGGGGTCCGAGCAGCGCCAACAGCCCGACCCACAGCGTCAGGTTCGCCACCAGGAACAGCGCGGCCTCGACCCAGTTGCGTTCCCGGTCCGCCTGAGCCCACTCCGAGGCGAACGCCACGATGTCATTGCCCACCACGTCGCTGACGTGTCGCCCGTCAGCCACTGCCGCGTCGAGGTGGTCGGTGAGTTCTTCTGCCTTGCGGCGCCGTTGCGCTCGGGGAAGCCCGGACTTCAACCAGTGCGAGTTTGCCTTCCGCACCGCCTCGTCGATCTCGGCGGCGTGAGCTGGGTGCTCAGCCATGAGTGATGTCCTCTGGGTCATGTTCGCTCCGTCCGATCGTGGCATCGACACCGCCTGCGACCTCCCGCCACACCGTCCGTGCGCTGGCGAGCTCGCGTTGCCCCGCTGCGGTGATCCGGTAGTAGCGGCGCGGGGGAGCGCCGGTGGCGGGCGTGCGGTAGCTCTCCAGCAGGCCCCGGCGCTCGAGGCGAGAGAGCAGCGGATAGATCGACCCCTCCTTCACCGTCAATAAGCCGGCGTCGTGTAACGCGGCCGCCAGCTCGTAGCCGTACCGGTCGCGCTCGGAGGTCAGCGCCAGGAGGCAGGCATCGAGGATGCCCCGCATCAGGCGCGAAGCCCGTGCCTCGTTGTCCGCACTCACGTGCTACCTACCATGCAGTGCATGGTAGCAGGCTACCGTGCACTGCAAGATACTGGCGACCACTGCCGACGACCGTGCTCGCTGCCGTCGCCCGCCACGCCTGGATTTCGATGCCACGGGCGGGCGGTATCCGCGGCGCGCGTCTTCCGCCGAGGCTGTTGCTCAGTCGACAACGAGCGGCGGGCCACCGACCGCGTGCTGAGCTATATTGCCGCAACACACTTGCGCATTGTCGGGGGTTCAACATGGTGGTCGTCCTGAAGTGGATGCTGCGAGGTGCCCTGTTGGCGCTCGTGCTGTTGGGTCTCTCGGCGTGCGAGTCATGGCCGGAGGGGTCGTCGTTCACCGTCACGACCGCCGACGACGGTCCTGCCGCAGCTCCAGGGGACGGGGTGTGCGAGATGACGTCCGGAGCAGGGGACTGCTCGTTGCGTGCCGCCATCGACGAGGCGAACGCCGAGCCGGACCACCACAACGTGGTGACCATCGCCGAGGGAATCGATCCCGTGCTGTCGCTGCCCGGAACGGGCGACGACGCCAATGCATCGGGTGACCTGGACGTGCACGGACCGCTGACCGTGGTCGGTGGCGGGGCAACGATCGACGGGGCGGGCCTCGACCGGGTGTTCGACGTGCATGCTGGACGCCTCGAGTTGCGAGGCGTCACCGTGACCGGAGGCGAGGCCGACGTCGGTGGCGGCGTGCTGTTGCGGGGTGGGACGCTCGTCGTGGCCGACTCCACGGTGTCGGCGAATGAATCGTCGGTGCACGGCGGCGGGTTGGCCGTGGCCGGCGGGAGCGCGACGGTGATGCGCTCCACGATCTCGGGGAACTCGGCGCCCTCAGGTGCGGCCCTCCAGCGCGAGGGTGGGTCGGTGACGGTGCGCCACTCGACGGTGGCCGAGAACGCCGGTGGCCCGTCGCTCGTGCGTTCGGGAGCAGACGTGGCGGCCGTGCGGTTGGGGGCCACCATCGTGTCCAGCCCCGATGTGGCCTGTTCGCAGCCGGTGACGTCGTTGGGCCACAACCTGGTGAGTGACGACACCTGCACACTGGCCGCGCCAGGAGACCGGGAGTCGACACCGGTTGTGCTCGGACCGTTGGCCCACAACGGCGGGCCGACGGCCACGCACCTGCCGGCGGCAGGCTCCCCGGCGAACGACGCCGTGCCGGTGTCGACACCGCACCTCTGTGATGGGTTGGCAACCGTGGACCAGCGGGGCCAGGCGCGACCCCAGGGCATCGGCTGCACGATCGGGGCGGTGGAAACCGACGGGGTGAGCCAGGGACAGCACCTCGTGGTGGACAGCGATCTCGACGGCGGCGACGCCGTGCCCGGTGACGGGGTGTGCGCCACCGCAGGAGGCGGGTGCACGCTGCGCGCGGCGGTCGACGAGGCCAACGCGTCACCGACCGTGGATCGCATCACCATCGCTCCCGGCGTCAACCCCACCCTTGCGGCCCGGCCCCTGGACCTCGACGAGGACGACAACGCCAGCGGCGACCTCGACGTGCACGGCACCGTCGTCATCGAGGGCGGCGGCGCCACCATCAGCGGCTTCGGCGGCTCCCAGTCTCGCGCTCGCGACCGAGTCTTCGACCACCACCTCGGCCACCTCGTCGTCCGTGACGTCACCATCACCGATGGTTACCGTTTCAGGAGTTGGGGGACGGATGAATGGATACCCGACGATGCCCATGACGGCGGCGGGGCCATCCTGGCCCGCAGCTCGCTGACCCTCGAGCGGAGCCGGCTCGAAGGAAACGTACTCAACTTCTCGGAGTACCCCGGCGACGACTTCCCCAACATCGAGTGCTGCGGCTTCGGTGGCGGGTTGGCGGTGTTCGGCGCCACGGCCATCGTCGAGGACAGCGTGATTGCCGACAACAGCTCCCTGGGTCCCGCCCTCCACGCGCGGGGTGCAGCCCAGCTCCTGGTGCGTCGCACGGCCATCGTCGACAACCAGAGCCCCGGCGTCGGCATCGACGACGGCGCCAAGTTCGTCGCCCAGCAGGTCACGATCAGCGGCAACAGCGGCGTGCTGAGCGGTGGCCTGTGGAGCGCAGGTCGCTCCACGCTCATCGGCGTCACGGTCGCCGAGAACGGCAATTCGGTGATCAGCCGTGGGTGGGACACCACCACGGTCGGCGAGGTCCACGTCACCGGCTCGATCCTCGCCGGGGGGTGTACGCACCCGGTCACGTCCCTGGGCTACTCCGCGGCCTCCAGCACCTCCTGTGGGCTCATCGCCGTGGGCGACCAGCAGGGCGTCGACCCGTTGCTCGTCGGGTTGGGTGCCTCGGATCCGTCGTCGCCGGTCCACCTCCTCGATCCGGCCAGCCCGGCGGTGGACGTCGTCCCCGTCGGCTCGCCGCTGCTGTGTGGCCCCGGCGCCGTCGACCAGCGCGGTGTCCCCCGGCCGGTGGGTGCCGGCTGTGACGCAGGTGCGGCTGAGGGCGGGTTCGATCCCGGTCCGCCGTCGTACGTGGTCGACACCCCCGATGACGGTCACAATGCTGCCCCCGGCGACGGCGTGTGTGCCACCGCCACTGGTGCGTGCACCCTGCGGGCGGCGGTCGAGGAGGCGAGCGCCAACCCGAACCCGGCCACGATCACCATTGCCCCCGGCGTGAATCCGGTGCGCACCATCTTCGCCTCGCTCGTCGTCACCGGGGACCTCACCGTGGTGGGTAACGGCGCCACCATCGACGCCCAACAGCGCGGACGGGTGTTCGAGCACCAGGCCGGCACGTTGGTTCTCGAGGACCTGACCCTCACCGGCGGATCTGCCTACGGCAGTCTCCACGGCAACGGTGGTGGCATCCATGCCAGTGCCCCCTTGGTGGTGCGTGACAGCCACATCGTCGGCAACCGAGCTCGTGGCTACATCGAGGACGACTGGTGGAACGACGGCTACGGCGGTGGCATCTACGGCACTGCCGACATCGTGGTCGAGCGATCGACCATCGCTGGCAACGAGACGGGCGGTGAGGACGGTGGTTTTGGCGCTGGCATCGCTGGGCGGAACTCGTCGCTGACGGTCGTCGACAGCACCATCTCGGGCAACCAGAACAACCTCGAGGGCAGTGCCCTGTGGTGGGCGAATGGCGAGACGATGCTGGTGCGCAACTCCACGATCAGCGGCAACGTCTCTGCATGGCAGGACGACCCGGTGATCTGGGCGCCGGGCATCGTCATCGAGTCGAGCACGGTGGTGGGCCCGGGCCCGCTGCTCGGGGGCCCGTCGACCGTGCTCGGCACGGTGCTGTGGGCCACCAGCGGTGGCGTCTGCCAGTTCGGCACCGTCACTTCGGGCGGCGGCAACGTGGCCTCGGACACCTCGTGTGGCTTGACCGCCGCCGGCGACGTGCAAGGCGTCGACCCGTTGCTCGGCCCCCTGGCCGACAACGGCGGCCCGACGTTCACCCACCTCCCGCTGGTGGGCAGCCCGCTGCTCGACGCGCTGGCCGTGGGCACCGCCGACCTGTGTGACGGCACCATCGATGCTGACCAGCGGGGTGTGGCCCGCCCGCAGGGCAGCGGCTGCGACGTCGGTGCCGTGGAGCGCAGTCCTGACGACTGACAGCGGCAGTCGTCCCTCTCCCGTCTTCCTGCGTGCACATCGACGGCCATGACCTACGGCACGCACCTCAGGATGCCGGTGTGTGCGGCGGTGGCCGCCTGCTCTACGATGACCCCATCGCCAGCGTGACCTCTTCCACCGAGCCGGGCGACGTCGTCGTCCCGCAGCGCTCTGTTGCCGACCGCCGTATGCGTCGGTTGCTCCGCCTGCCCACCGAGGGGCCGAAGGCGTCGATCATGGGGGCGCACAACGCCTTCTCGTCGTCCATCGCGCTGTCGGCCACCCGCTGTCTCATCACCTACGTGATCATCCCGCTCATGGGCCCGGTGATCGGCCTCACCGGCGGTGTCGGTGCCTGGCTGGGTCTGGTGCTCGGGGCGGTGTCGGCCGGGTTCATCATCTACTCGGTACGCCGCTTCTTCGCTGCGGACCACAAGTGGCGCTGGGCCTACGCCAGCATCGGTGGCGGTCTTCTGGTGCTGCTCGCCGTGCAGGCGGTGTTCGACGTCCGCAACCTGTTGTCCTGACCCTCGCTCCTGATCGGCGGCCTCGTCAGGACCCGTAGCGGGCCAGCACCTTCTCCCGTGTGCGGGGGTGGATGTTCGCCCGAGTGACGTCGCCGTCGTAGTGGG
>JAFIEP010000134.1 GCA_020832495.1 Acidimicrobiia bacterium
ACTGCCTGCGGGCCGAGGTCGGCAGACCACCCACCAGCCGATCCAGCTCGCCGAAGGTGAGAACGACGACCGGCTCGGTGGCGTCGGTCAGCCTCTTGGTGATCGCTTCGTACTTGCTCGACATCTCGACACGCTACGCCCAACGGTGAGTGCCGCACCGGCGTGGTCGATCACTTCAGTGGGTGCCGGCTCGAGAGGTCGGATCGCGCCAGGGCCAAACCACGAGGTCGGTGGTCGGCAGGTGTTCGTTCGCCGCAACGCGGCAGCCCGCCGTCACTTGACCCAAGTAACCCGTGTCCGGGCCTCGGAGCGGGCTCATCCCCACCGCCGCTGGTTCGCGATACTCACCGGGAGGCGTCGGACGGGGGACCAACACCGTGGTGGTCGACGCAGCGCTGTTGGCGCTCATCAACTGGATGGCGTCGCCCCGACCACCGTGCCTCGCTCGGCCGTACCGAGCGACGACCCGGATGTGCCACACCGGTGCGCCTCCATCGTCGAGCATCACCGGGGTGTTGGCGGTCCAGTTGAACCGCCGCCGTCGTCGCTGGTTGCCGTGGTGGCCGGATCCGACGCTGTCATACCCCGCTGGGAAAGTGGACTCCACGACGAGATCAAGGAGCATCCGGTGAGCATCACATCCCCCAAGCTGACAGCAGGACAGGCCATCGAGATCGCGCTCGAGCGCGAACGAGGGTGCATCGAGGCGGCAGACATGCTCGCTGCGGTGGTCGCCGACGTCGAACTGTTCGTCCCCGAGGTCGCCCTGCTGCAAGCTCAGCTGCTCGAACGGTACGACCCCGACGCAGCGGTGGACGTCTACGAGCAGGTCATCGGGGCCGGCGACCCCCGAATTGACCTGGCCGCTCGCCTCGGCGCCGGGCGTGCCCGCCTCGTCCACGATCTCGAAGACCCCCAAGCCCTCGAGCTGGTCGCATCGGTCTACGTCGACGGTGGCGGCGACGCGCGCCTGGAGGCGGCCTGCCACCTGGCCCAGATCCGCGACAGCGAGGTCAGCGAGGTTCTGGCTCGGGAGGCACTCGGTCACCCAGACCCGTCAATCCAGGGCCGCGCTGCGCTGGCGTTGGGAAGAGCGCTGCTCCACCGCGATCCCTTGGCGGCGCAGGAGTTCCTGCGTGGGGTCGTCGCCATCGGCGATCCCGAGGAGCGGTGGTCGGCAGAGGAACTGCTCGAGGAGATGGAGTGGAACAGCGACGACGGTACCGCCGCGTAGATCGTGGCCGGCACCCGCCGGTGCCGCCCCGCCGTCAGCTCCGCACGATCTCCACGACGATCACGATCGCCACACACGCCGCATAGGCCACGGCCACACCGATCGACGCCGGACCCCACCGGCCCCGCATCGCGTCACGCAACGCCAGCACGATTACAGCGATGAACAACACGGCGGGCACGGCAGCCAGCAGCGGCCCACCCAGGTCGTGGGCCAGCCGCACGCCGATGTACACCGACACGCCCATCAGCACCACGCCGAGCACGCCGTGGTAGATGGCCTCCACGCCGTCGAGCGCATCGAAGAGGCCAGGCCGACGCCGTCCCACTCAGCTCACCTGGAACCCGCAGTCAGGGTGCTACCGGCTCAGCCAGTGAACCGCGGCTGCACCACCACGGCCTGCGCAGGAAGGGTCCGCCGATCCGGTGTGGTCGGGGTGGGTGCCGGAGCCGGCGGCTCCGGACGTGGATCGGGCGGCGCCACCTCCACCGGGCCGCCGAGGCCCAGGAACACCACCACCTCGTAGCCGCCCGGGTTGATCTCGACCGGTTCGTTCTTCCAATTGTTGGTCACCCACACGTTGCCGGCGGTGTCGGTGGCCGTGGCCGTCGAGCGGGCGAGCCCGTCGAAGAAGAACCCGGTGTCGTCGGGCGACAGCGGATCACCCTTGCCAACACCTTCGGGGCAGTGCGGCGAGTCGTCCCGGCCGCAGAACCCCGACAACCGGGTGCCGGCGAAGTTGGACACCCACACGTTGTCGTGGCCGTCGACGCTGATGCCCCACGGCGAATCGAGGCCACCACCGTCGAAGGTGGTGACGTTGCCGGCGCCGTCGATGTGTCCGACCGAATACGGCGCATCGGTGGCCGGATCGAGGTCGGGACAGGGCAGGTCGACCACGCCCGAGTTCGCCACCCACAGTTCGCCGCCACTGTCGGCGGCGATGCCCATCGGCTTGAGGAACCCTTCGAGCGGCTCGCCTGCCGGGGTCCCGTCGGGTCGGAGAACAGCGACGTTGTCGCTGGCCGTGCCGGTCACGTAGGCGTTACCGTCGGCGCCGAAGGCCACGTCGAACGGCTTCTGCACGCCGAGGTCGGTGAGCGACCGGGCCCGTGAAGTGTCGCCGTCGGGAATCCACGTCACGCTGTCGTTGCCACAGTTCGCCACCCACAAGGTGTCGTTGGCGTCGAAGGCGATGCCCTGCGGCCAGGACACCCCGGCAGGCTGGTAGCCCTCGGGTGGGGACACGGCCTCACCGTCGGCGGTGAACTGCGACAGCGTGGTGTGCGGCGGCTGCTCGACACACTCGAGTGCGGCAAAACCGAAGTTCGACACCCAGATGTCGCCGAACCGGTCGCGGGTGATGCCGTAGCCGGCGCCACTCAACCCACCGCCCGTGTAGGGCGAGTCCGGCATGTAGGAGCCGTCGGGCGCGAAGCGCACCAGCAGATCGCTGTCGCAGGCGATCTCGCCCGGCGGCGCCCACGCGTAGTTCACCGACACCCACATGGTGCCCTCGTGGTCCATGGAGAAGTTGCCAGGGCCGTTCATGGAGGTCCCGTCGCCGTAGAAGCGCAGCGGGAGGGTCCACGCCACGGGCGCCGCATCGAGGCTGGGGCCGTACGGCGTGGGGCCGGCCTGGCTGAGGCCGAACAGACCGCCGGCGTTGCGGGCCGGCTCGCGCACCACATTGCGCAGTGCCTGCAACGAGTCGGCCGGGCGGGCCCGCCCCTCGGGGGTGGCGGCGGCGAGCAGCGCCTCGCAGTCAGCCACCTCGGCCACACAGCCGGCGACGAGGTTGGCCATCGAGTTGAAGGCGGCCCGCGCCGAGGTCTCGTCGCCGTTCGGCGGGGTGTCGAGCACCTCGCCGATGCTGCCGTCGACCGGGTTGGCCACGTTGCGCGACATGGCGGAGGCGTTGGGCACCCCCGGTGCCGGACCGACGATGGCGCCGTCCTCGAGGAACTGGGCCATGGCATAGGCGGTGGCCACCGTGGTTCGGGGGTTGACGACCACCGACTCGGCCGGGTCGACACCGAGCACCGCAGCGAGGGTGACGATGTTCGCGGGGGTGGTGGTCTCGCCCGAGCGGGCCACGGCGTACACCACACGGGTGGCGGTCGCTTCCATGTCGAGGTCCACCTCGAACGCTCCCGCCCCGTCGGTCTCGGTCGAGGCCAGCACCTCGGGCACCGCCCCGGGTGACGTGCGATAGACGGTCACCTCGTAGTCGGCCAACGGCGCACCGCCGGACTCCACTGCGCCGACGAGGGTGCGGGCCTGGCCACCGGCGGGCGGGGCCACCACGGCCAGCAGCGAGGCGGCGAGTGCCACCACCGCGGCGGTGGCCACGGTCCGCCGCCGCGGTCGGCGGGTACGAGCACCAGCTGCAACGGCTCTCGTTGAACCACTGGGTCCCGCTGACACACTGGGCCCACTGTCCACACCCGGCTTCACCGGTCGGGGTGTGCTCTCGTCGTCGCTGCGCATGGCCGCCTCCCTGATCGCTGTGCGGCGCAGTCTGGCACAGCCTCCCGCTGGCACTCACCGCGCCCGGTCGCCCTGCGACGCCGGCGCGGCCCTGTGCGATCCGCTCTCCCCCTCGAACTGCCGGCGCAATGCGCACCCCCTCGAACTGCCGGCGATGTGCGGTGCATTGACTGCATATCACCGGCAGTTCGCAGAGGTGGTGGCCTGTGGTCCCCCGCCGCCGCCAGCCAACAGCCGTCCGCCGCCAACTCGACCGACACAGCCTCGGCGCGAAGAGTACGGTGCTGCGGGGGCGATCAGGTGCGTGGAGAACGCCCCGTTGGCACGGAGGTGGCCGATGTCCGGTGCGATCGACCCGCGAACCATGCGTTCGACGACGACCCGCGTGGCACGTGCAGCGCTCATGGCGCTGCTGCTACTCACGCCTCTGGTGGCAGCCGACGTCGCCGGGGCGACACCCGCCGCCGAGACGCCGACCCCAAGTGGCGCGCCCGCAGCCACCCCGCCCGATGGTGTCGACGCGCCCCTCGATGCCCCGACGACTCCCCAGCTGTCCGGCGGTGAAGAGCACACCTGCGGTGTGCACGCTGACGGCGCCGTGAGCTGTTGGGGTGACAACACCGCCGGGCAGTCGATGCCACCTGAGGGCGCGTTCGTGGCGGTTGCAGCCGGCGGGCGCCACACCTGCGGCGTGCTCGACGACGGGTCGCTCAGCTGCTGGGGCGACGACACCCACGGCCAAGCCACCCCACCCCCCGGCACCTTCACCGCCGTCACCGCCGGCACCAACCACACCTGCGCCATCGCCAACGACGCCACACTCGACTGCTGGGGCGACAACACCAACGGCCAAGCCACCCCACCCCCCGGCATGTTCGCGGCGGTGGCCGCCGGCAACCGCTTCTCGTGTGCCATCAACGCCGACGAGATCCCCACGTGTTGGGGCGATGTCCCCGCCGGGTTGGACGCGCTCCCCGCATGGGCCGCCGTCGGGCTCACGGCTGGGGACCGCCACGGATGCATGGCCTTCGCCGACGCCAGCGTCGAGTGCTGGGGGGCGAGCGACCGGGGCCAGACTGCGCCGCCGCGCAGCGGCTATGTGGACGTCGCCGCTGGCTGGGGCTTCGGATGCGCCGTCCGCTTCGACAACACCGTCGAGTGCTTCGGTGACGATTTCCACGACGGCATCGACGCCGGGCAGACATCGCCGCCCCCTGGAACGTTCACCCAGGTGACCGCCGGCCGGCTCCACGCCTGCGCCCGCGCCACCGACGGCACGGTCACCTGCTGGGGCGACAACTCCTCCGGCCAGACCGACGTGCCATCGTTGCCGGGCCCGGTCGCCGAGGTGCGCACGGCCGCCGACCTGACCTGCGTGCTCGTGTGGTCCGTCATCTGCTGGGGGAGCCCCATCTCGGTGAGCATCACCCCCAGCGGGGAGAGCCTGACCCGCCTGGCCGTCGGGGCAGGCCACGCCTGCGTGCGTTCCTACACCCTGCCGATCTCGGGATCCCCGTGGGAGGACTACTGGCCGAAGTGCGACGGTCCGAACAGCCCGGGGAGCTACTACTACGTCGATGCCGACGACGTGGCCGTCGGCCTCTGGGGGGACATGTGCATGGTCCCCCTCGGGGGAGGATCGGCAGAGTGTTGGCTCGGCGAGGTTCCCCCCACCGGCAGCCTGGCGTCGATCCACGGCGGTGGTGACCAGATCTGTGGCCTCACCCCCGGCAACGAGCTGAGGTGCTGGAACCCCGGCAGCGACGAGTTGGTGACGGTCCCGCCGGGCACGTATCTCGACGTCGACCCGGGCGCCGGCCTGGTGTGCGCGGTGGGCACCGACAGCTCCCTGCAGTGCTGGAACGGCGAGCAGGCCACCGTCGGCCCCGCGTTCGAGGTCCCGGCGACGGCGCTGCCGAGCGAACCGCAGGACGTCGCCGTCGGGGCGTTCCACGGCGAGCTGCTCGTCAACTGGTCGCCCCCCGCAGACGACGGCGGGCTACCCGTCGCCAGTTACGAAGCCACGGTCGAACCGGGCGAGGCGTCGTGCAGCACCCAAGCCCCCGACACCACCTGCCTCATCGACGGTCTCGATCCAGCCACAGCGGTGACCGTGACGGTGGTCGCCACCACTGCGGCGGGATCGAGTCCCCCGTCAGCACCATTCGGGCCGCTCACGCCCAGCGGCGAACCGCTCCTCCCGCAGGTGGACGGTGGCGACCAGCACACCTGTGCGCTGCTGGCCGACGGAACGGCCACGTGCTGGGGTGACAACAGCCAGAACCAACTCGACGCTCCGGCGGGCTCCTACGTCAAGCTCACCGTCGGCAGCAACCACGCGTGCGCCCTCACCGCTGCGGGCTCCGTCGACTGCTGGGGCGGCGAGGACCACGGCGACTTCGACGTGCCCGTCGGCCCCTTCAACCGCATCGACGCCGACGGCTCGGTCACCTGCGGGGTGCGCACCGACTGGACGGCCGTCTGCTGGGGCCCCGGTGCCTACACACCGAATCCGGCCGCTGGGGTGCGCCAGGTGTTCCCCAACACCGGCTGCGTGCTCGAACGACTCGGCACCGTGCAGTGCCCCGGCGTCTGGTACGGCTACGACGACTCCTACTACCCCCCGACGGTGCCCGTGCTGCGCGGGGACAACACCAGCTTCGGGAACGAAAGCGTCGCCTGCGCGCTCACCATCGGCCGCGATGTGGCCTGCTGGGGCTACATCAGCGAACCGGCCCTGGCCACTGCGCACGTCCAAGACCGGACCGGCGACTACCGCACGGTGGGTCGATCCGGGATGGTGAGCTGCGCCATCACCGCCACCGACAACCTCGAGTGCTGGGCCCAGTGGGACGAGCTCGAATGGGTGAACCCGGCAATCCTCGAGGTGCCCGACGGTGCGTTCAGCTGGGTCGGCGGCGGTCGGGACCACCTCTGTGCCGTCCGGCTCGACGACACCATCACCTGTTGGGGCAACAACAGTGCCGGCCAAGCGACGTCGCCCTTCGACTACGACCCACCCGACCCACCCACCGCCGTCACCGTCGACGCCGGCGCCACCACCCTCGACATCGGCTGGACCCCACCAGCGTCCGACGGCGGCACACCCATCACCAGCTACACCGCCACCGCCACACCCGGCAACCACACCTGCACCACCACACCACCCGACACCACCTGCACCATCGACGGCCTCACCAACGGCACCACCTACACCGTCACCGTCACCGCCACCACCACCGTCGGCACCAGCGAACCATCCAACCCCGCTGACGCCACGCCAACCGTGTGCGGCACGGGCGACACGGGTCCGTTCACCGACGTCGGCGATGACCACCTGTTCTGCACCCAGATCGAGTGGCTGGTGGCCTCGGGGATCGCCACCGGCTATGACGACGGGACGTTCCGCCCCACCGTGGCCGTGTCACGACAAGCCATGGCCGCCTTCCTGTGGCGACGAGCCGGAGAGCCGACACCTTCGATCGACGAGCAGTTCTTCGCCGACGTCGACGCCGCACACGCCTTCTACGAACCGATCCAGTGGATGGCCGGCGAAGGACTGTCGACCGGCACTGCCCAAGCCGACGGCCAACCGCTGTTCAAGCCGACCGAGGCCGTGTCCCGTCAGGCGACAGCTGCGTTCCTGCACCGCGTCGCCGTCGGAGCCGATGGCGGGGAGCCAGCCGAGGCATGCAGCCCGGGTTCGGAAGGACCGTTCAGCGACGTGTCCGCTGCCCACCCGTTCTGCGAAGCCATCGCCTGGCTGGCTGACGAGGGCATCGCCTCGGGCTACGACGACGGCACGTTCCGCCCCACCGTGGCCGTGTCACGACAAGCCATGGCGTCGTTTCTGGCCAAGGCCTCCTAGCCGCCTCACACCCCTCACACCCCCCACACCGCGCCCACAGGCCGATCCGGCGACTTCGCGCGCCCCTCAGGGCCCGCGTACTCCGGCCAACGAGGCATCGACACGACGGGCCGGTCCATAGCCGGCGCACTCTGCGGCTGACGAACCAGCCCACCGTCGGCACGCCGGCGAGCGCATGGATCCACCACGCGTCGGGTAACGCGCGCGTGGTTGCCCGACGAGGTCCGTCGGGTAGCCGAACCGCACCCGACAACAAGAAGAAGCAGTCATGGAACACAATCCGCAACCTGACCACCGCGCCACCGGCCCACCGCCGACCCGCCGGCATTCCTGGCGCTCGAAGTTCGCTCTGGCGATGGTCGCCGCGCTGGTGGCCAGCTTCGCGCTGGCGTCCCCCAGCGCATCCCAGGAACCGCCCCAGCTCGTCGTCGAACCCGACGTGGCCGGCATCGGTGAGAGCTTCCTCGTCGGCAACGCCGCGTCCGACTGCGACACCGAGGTGAGCGTCGTCGTGGACGGCCTCGACCTGTGGGCACCCGATGTGCAACCCGTCGAGGGCAACTGGGCGGTGGAGTTCACCGTGCCCACCGAGGATGTCATCGCAGCCACCTACGAGGTCAACGCCACCTGTATCGTCACCGCCCCCGAACCCGGCGAGACATTCCAGTACGAGACGGCGTTCGTGACCGTACCCCCCGTCGGCCAGGCGTTCGTCGACGTTCCCGAGGACCACCAGTTCCACGAACAGATCACCTGGATGGCCGACAGCGGCATCGCCCAAGGCTACGACGACGGCACGTTCCACCCCGACTGGGGTGTGAGCCGCCAGGCCATGGCGGCCTTCCTGTACCGCCTCGCCGGTTCGCCCTACGGCACCGACCCCGCCTGCACTGCCGACCAGTTCGAGGACGTCCCCGTCGGACATCCCTTCTGCGGTGAGATCGGCTGGATGGTCGTCGAAGGGATCACCGACGGCTACGAGGACCTCACCTTCCGGCCGACGGACATCGTGACCCGCCAGGCTGCCTCTGCCTTCATCTACCGGCTGTCCGGCGCACCCCAGGGTGCCGACCCGCAGTGCACGGCCGGGCAGTTCCCCGACGTGCCGGTGGAGCACCAGTTCTGTGGTGAGATCGCCTGGATGGTGGACGAGGGCACCGCCACCGGCTACGCCGATGGCACCTTCCGGCCCACCGAGCAGATCTCGCGGCAGGCCGCGGCAGCCTTCCTCTACCCGCTGGCCGGCTGATCGCCTCACCCCTGCGAACTGCCGGCGTTCTGCGCTCCATATGGCGCAGGTCGCCGGCAGTTCGGTGAGTGGTCACCGTGTGCGGCTCCCCACCACGCAGCGTGACCTGAAGCCAGCGCAGCAGGCCGGTAGGACACAGGCGTATCGAAGTGGGACGATGGAACGATGTCGCCGAACCATCGGGCGCTGGGTGACACAACCGGTGCGCATGAGGACGGGCCTCCGCCAGGACCCGACGATCGATCCGACCCCGCGTCGGAAGGTCGGCGCTCGTCCCTGGTCGGGCGCGACCAGGCCATGGATTCGCTCATCGCGCTGTGGGACCAGGTCACCGGTGAGATGGCAGCTGGTCGGGTGGTCGCCGTCGTGGGCAGCCCCGGCGTCGGCAAGTCGGCGTTACTGACCGAGTTCGCCACCACCGTGGCGGCCCATGGCCGACCATCGGTGCGCCTGGTCGGTCGGGGCGGTGCGTTCCGGGCGCCGATGGCCGCCGCCGCCGAGCTGGCCGCGCTCCTCGACCCCGCCAGCACCGCCGACGATGACGTGCGACGCGAGGTCGACCCCATGGTCGCCGCCCGCCTCCTCGGCGACCTCTTCGAGCGAGTCGGCGCCACCGGGCCGTTGGCCGTGCTGGTCGACGACCTCCACGACCTCGACCCGACCAGTCGCACCGCGCTCCACCTGGCGCTGCGCAGCGCCGTCGCCGCCGACGTGCTCGTGGTGCTCGCAGGGCGCCCCACCGACGAGGTCCGAGCCGTCACCGAGGGCTTCCCCACCATCGAGTTGACCGGCCTCGAGCGGACCGACGCTCGGCAACTTCTCCAGGCGTCGTCGCCCAGTCCCGTCGTACCCGAGGTGCTGGAACGCCTCCTCGACGTGGCCGACGGCAATCCACTGGCCTTGCGGCACCTGCCGGGCGTGCTGGCACCCGAGCACCTCGCCGGGACACGGCTGCTGCCCGACCCGATTCCGGTGGCCGGTGACCTCCGCGACGTCTTCGCCCCCGCCCTGGCGGATCTGCCGGCCGGACCCCGCGAGCTACTGGAACTGGCGGCGGTGGCCGGCGACGGTTCGTGGGTCACCCTCACCACCGCAGCGGCACGGCCCCTCGACGACGACGTGGCCCACCTCGAGGCCACCGGGCTGGCTGCACTCACCGACGGTCGCCTCGTGCCAGTGCATCCGCTCCTCTACTCGGCGGCGATCGCCGCCATGACCCCGAGGCGTCGCCGGCAGCTCAACCAGCGGCTGGCCGCGCTCGACGTCGTGGACCCCGAGGTACGCCTCCTCCACCGGGCCCACGCGGTGGCCTCACCCGACGACGATCTGGTCGACGACCTCGTGGCGGCCGCCCGTGCGCTCCGCCGGCGAGGTGCGGCCGAAGCGGCTGCTCGACTCCTCGACCAAGCGGTGTTGCACACCCACGACGATGACCGGCGCCGCCACCTCCGCATCGAGGCCGCCGAAGTGTTGGCGGTGGCCGGCGCAGCCGGACCGGCCCGGACCCGACTCGCTGACGTGCGCGACGAAGAGGGCCCGATCGACGTGAGAACGGCGGCCGCCATCCGCCTCGCACGCCTCGACGCGCTGCACGGCGACCCCGTCGGGGCATGGCAGCGACTCACCGAGTGCGCCGCCACGGCACCGGAACACTTGCGGGCCGACGTGCACGCCGCCATGTGCGTCCCGCTCGGCATGCTCGGGCTGGTGCGCGACCTCAACGACCAGGCCGCTCGGGCTGTGGCGACGAGCCGCCCGGGTTCCACACCGTGGCAAGTGGCAACGGTCGTGGAGGGTCACGGTCTCGTTGCCATCGACGAGGGGGACGGTCGCCGGACGCTGGCCGACGTGCTTCCCACACTCGACGTCGACGCCGCTGTCGAGCACGACCCTCAGTTCGGCCTGCACATCGGGCGCTCACTCGGCATTGCGGAGCTGACCGACGAAGCCGGTGCCGCCATGGCCCGGCTGACCGCCCGATCCCGCGGCGAGGGGGCTCGGGCGTCGCTGTCGATGAGCTTCGGAGCCCTCGGGGAGTTGCACATCCGCACGTGCCGCTACGACGAGGCGATGTCCGTCCTCGACGAAGCCATCCGACTCAGCTTCGCCACTGGCCAGCGAGCATTCGCACCGTTTTGGTTCGCCCTTCGGGCGAGGGTCACCGGTGTACGTGGAGAGCACGACGCCGCTGCCGCCGATCTGGCCGACGGCCTTCGCATCGCCGACGAACTCTCACTGGTTGGCGCTCGCTACTTCCTGGCCAGTGCCGCCGGACTCGACGCCCTCACACGTGGCGCCGACAGAGAGGCGGTCGAGCGGTTCAGCGAGTGTCAGATGTTCGAGGAACTCGGCGGCGTGCTGTCCCCGAACCTCGCACGGTGGCGAGCCGACCTAGTCGAGGCGTACGCCCGCCTCGGTGACGCTGCCGGAGCGGAAGTGGCGCTCGGGCCGCTGCGAGCCGCCGCCGAGCGCCCTGGCGCCACCCGCTGGACCCGCGCCAGTGCGGCGCGAGCGGCCGGCCACCTCGCTGCACTGGCAGATCCCACAGCGGCGCGCCCGCTCCTCGAGCACGCCGTCGCCGCGTACGACCCGCTGCTCGACCGCTTCGACCTGGCTCGGGCACAGCTCGCCCTTGCCGAGGTCATCGAGGCCGACGAGGGCGCGGGCTCCGCACGAGCGGGCGAGCTGCGGCGCACGGCGCGCTACGGCTTCGAGGTGCTCGGCACCGTGCCGTGGGTCGAGCGGACCACGACCACCGACGGCGCCCGAGGCCACGACTCTGTCGAGGGTGCGGCCGGACGACTGGTATTCGAAGGGGGACCGTGGGTCGGTGCCGACGGCGCTGCGGCAGGGGCCAACGGCAGCAGCGGCAACGGCAGCGCGCCCGCCGGGGTCGACGCGGTGACGGCAGCGGAGATCGCCACACGGTTGGGCACCCTGACGCCGTCCGAACGACAGGTGCTCGTGGAGGTGAGCAAGGGTCTCACCAACCAACAGGTGGCCGCGGCACTGCACCTCAGCCCCAAGACGGTGGCGAACCAGCTGTCGCGGGTGTACCGCAAGCTCGAGGTGGCGTCCCGCACCGAGGCAGCTCGGTTGTACCTCACCCAGCGCTGAGCCGACCCTGGAGCCGGTCCGCCGCAGCCCGGACCGTCGGCCGAGCCGACGGGCTCGGCGCTGCAGGTTCCGTGTGCGCTGGGGTACCCAGGCGGTACCTGACTGCACACAGAACCGCGGCCCTACCGGGCGAACCCCGACCCCGACAGTTCCGTGTGCACTGGGGTACCCAGGCGGTACCTGGCTGCACTCAAAACCCGAACCTCCCGACGCTGGGCCGGCGCCTCGCAAGGGCTTTCACCATGCCGGCCTCAGGGCCACATGAGGGAACAATGTCCTACAGACCCCTTCGCCGACCACACGTCCGCTGACTCGTTGGTGGCGGCCGACGTGCGGACACAGCGTGTCTCGGTGGGCCACGGGTGTCGATCGTGACGTGATCAGGCGCTTCCCGAGCGCAAGGCGACACAGCTCGCAGGCGCGACGGCAGCGGCCTGGACACCTGGCGTCGTCCACCAGCAGGTACGGAAACTCCAGGAGGACCAGTGGCTCGAAAGGCACCCGCGACGGCGGGCATCGAAGGCAAGCGACCGAGACCGTCTCTCGAGCGGGCTCGCCCCCGCCGTGGCGTCGCCGTTGTTGTGGCGCTGGTCGGGTTGCTGGTCGGCGCGCTCGTGGCCACCACCGCCCCGGCCGGCGCCACAGCGTTTCCCGACGTGCCCGAAGACCACCCCTTCGCCGTGCCCATCGACTGGGCCGTCACCACAGGTGTCACCAACGGGTTCGCCGACGGCACCTTCCGCCCGACCGTGGCGGTCAGCCGGCAAGCCTTCGCCGCGTTCCTGGCCCGCTACGACGACGGTGCCTCCGACAGCGAGCTCACCCCGTGCGAGGGCGACGGCCCGTTCACCGACGTGCCCGCCTCGCACCCGTTCTGTGCCGAGATCACCTGGCTCGTCGACCTCGGCATCACCACCGGCTTCCCCGACGAGACCTTCCGCCCCACCAACCCCATCAGCCGCCAAGCCATGGCCGCCTTCCTCACCCGCTACGCCGCCGACGACGAACCCGACCCATGCGAGGGCAACGGACCCTTCACCGACGTGCCCGCAACGCACCCCTTCTGCGCCGAGATCACCTGGATGGTCGACGAAGGCATCACCACCGGGTTCCCCGACGACACCTTCCGCCCCACCAACCCCATCAGCCGCCAAGCCGCCGCTGCGTTCCTGTGGCGCCTCGCCGGCGAACCCACGGGCATCACCACCCGTGTCTCGGTGACCGCCGACGGCACCCAGTCCGCTGGCACCAGCGGTGAGAGCACCATCTCGGCCGGTGGGTCAACAGTGGCCTTCACCTCCTTCGGCACCGAGTTCGTGCCCGGCATCACCAACGGGCGCAACGACGTGTTCATCCGCGACCTGGCCACCGGGACCGTGGAGCGGGTGTCGGTGTCGTCGAACGGCGACGAAGCCAACAACTCGTCCTCCTGGCCGGTGCTGTCGGCCGACGGCCGCTACGTGGCGTTCGACTCGCGAGCGGAGAACCTGGTGTCCGACGACGACAACGGGGTGCGGGACATCTTCGTGCACGACCGCCAGACCGGCACCACCGAGCGGGTGTCGGTGTCGAGCGACGGTGCACAGGCCGACGGCACCAGCGAGCGACCGAGCATCTCCGCCGACGGTCGCTACGTGGCGTTCGCCTCGGAGGCCACCAACCTGGTCGCCGACGACGAGAACGAGCAGTGGGACGTGTTCGTCCACGACCGCCAGACCGGCACCACCGAGCGGGTGTCGGTGGACGCCGACGGCGACGAAGCCGACGGCTACAGCGGTGACGCCGCCATCTCCGGCGACGGTCGGTTCGTGGCGTTCATGTCCGACGCCGACCTCACCGACGAGGACACCCCGCTGCTGGCCATCTTCGTCCACGACCGCCAGACCGGGACGACGACGTTGGGTTCCCCGACGCTCGACGGCGAACCGGCCGACGCCCTGGCCGCCAACGCCAGCCTGTCCCACGACGGTCGGCTGGTGGCCTTCGCCTCGGCGGCGTCGAACCAGGGTCCGGGCGCACCTCCGCCCGGCACGCCGGATGCCACCAACGTGTGGCTGCACGATCGCGTGGCCGGCACGACCGAGCTGATCTCTGCCTCCCACGACGGAACCGTGCCCGACAACACGTCCAACCATCCTCATCTGTCGCCGGACGGTCGGTTCGTGGCCTTCACGTCGTTCGCCACCAACCTGGTGGACACTCCGCTCGCTGCCGGGCGCGAGGTGTACGTCCGCGACCGCGCCACCGATGCCACCTCGTGGGTGTCGGTCGGCATCGACGGTGAGCAGGGCGACGCGCAGATGGCCATCCGCACCTCGATCTCCGCCGACGGCCGCACCGTGGCGTTCACCTCGGAGGCCACCAACCTCGTGCCCGACGACACGAACGATCGGCGGGACGCCTTCATCCGTACTCGCTTCGGGGTCGGCTGAGCACCGGCACCGCACGACGCACCGACCGCACACCGCACCCAGTCAAGGATCTCCATGGACCACCCGACCCCCACCACCGCCCCGCTCATAGATGCCGCTGCGCCGGCACCGGGAGGGGATCGTGGCGCCCACCGACGCGCCGACCTCGCGCCGGCCGCGGCCGGCCCGGTCCGCCGTTTCGTCGCATTGATCGCAGCCGCAGCGCTGCTGGTGGGCGGCCTCACCGTTGGTGCCGGCGCACCAGCTGGGGCCGCGGCGTTCCCCGACGTGCCCGAAGACCACCCGTTCGCCGTGGCCATCGACTGGGCGGTGACCACCGGCGTCACCGCCGGCTACGCCGACGGCACCTTCCGCCCCACCGCGGCGGTCAGCCGCCAGGCCTTCGCCGCGTTCCTGGCCCGCTACGACGACGGCGCCACCGCCAGCGTGCCCGAGGCATGCGAGGGCGACGGACCGTTCACCGACGTACCGGCATCGCACCCGTTCTGCGCCGAGATCACCTGGCTGGTGGACCTCGGCATCACCACCGGGTTCCCCGACGACACGTTCCGCCCCACCAACCCCATCAGCCGCCAAGCCCTGGCCGCCTTCCTCACCCGCTACGCCGCCGACGACGAACCTGCCGGCTGCGCCGGCGACGGTCCGTTCGCCGACGTCCCGGCATCGCACCCGTTCTGTGCGGAGATCACCTGGATGGTCGACGAAGCCATCACCACCGGCTTCGACGACAACACCTTCCGGCCCACCAACCCCATCAGCCGCCAGGCCGCCGCCGCGTTCCTGTGGCGCCTCGGCGGCGAGCCGGGCGGGCTCACCGAGCGGGTGTCCGAAGCGGCTGACGGCACCCAGACGACGAACCACAGCACCGAGTCGACCCTGTCGGCGGACGGTTCGACTGCGGTGTTCGTCACCAACGCCAGCGAGCTCCTGCCCGGCATCACCAACGGTCGCTTCGACGTGTTCGTCCATGAACTCGAAACGGGGTCCGTCGAGCGGGTGTCGCTGTCGTCCGAGGGGGACGAAGGGAACGGCAACTCCTCAGATGTGGCGGTGTCGGCCGACGGCCGCGTCGTCGCCTTCGTCTCGCAAGCCACCAACCTGGTGGACGACGACACCAACGACGAACGCGACATCTTCGTGCACGACCGCCAGACCGGCACCACCGAACGGGTGTCGGTGTCGAGCGACGGCGACGAGGGCAAC
>JAFIEP010000140.1 GCA_020832495.1 Acidimicrobiia bacterium
CGCCGGTGGGTGTCGTGGGGGGTCGGTAGCATTGGTAGTGGGTCTCGGCGCGGGCCCGTGCAGTTGCCGCTCCCGTCGACGAGTCGTTCTCAAGCCGCCCGGAGAGTGCTGTGACCCTCACCGAAGCGAAGCGCCCCCATCTGCTCAGCCAACTCGAGCAGTCCATCGGCAAGGAGGCCGCCATGACCCTCGCCGAACACCTGCCGCCCGTCGGTTGGGCCGACGTGGCCACCACCCGCGACCTCGACCGCTTCGCCGCCGAGCTGCGCGCCGAGCTGCACGGCGAGATCCAGGGCTTGCGTGCCGAGTTCTACCGGGGGCTCGAGCAGCAGACGCGGCACCACACGACGGTGCTCATTGCCGGCCTCGGCCTGTCGTTCACGGCCAACGCCGCGCTGATGACCGTGCTGCTGCACCTGTGGGGTTGAGCGGGCGCCCGCCACACGGCGTGGTGGCCCGTCGAAGCGGCGCGTCCGCTCCGGCGACCCTCTGAGCCGCTCGCCTCCAGCCGTCCGCCGTCAGTGGCCGACGAGCTGGCGGTCGCCGGGGGTGGGGTCGCCCGTCGGCTCGTCGGGTCCCTCGCGACGACGCCGACGCACCTTGACGATGGTGCGTCCCCACCACAGCGCCAGGAACGCACCGGCCACGCCCGACAGCACCACACCGAGGCCGGAGAACGCCGTGGAGCGCACGGTGAAGGTGTTGGCCGCCAACTCGAGGCGCCCGTCGGGGGAGCGCAGGTTGGCCTCCACCGGGAACGCCCCCGAGGCCCGGGCCTGCACGGCGATCTCCACCCGACTGGTGCCCGGCGCCAGGTCGAGTTCGATGACGTCGCCGCCGGGGAACTCGAGCTTCTCCGACGCCAGGGCCAGATCGACCCGCACCGAATGGGGGGCCTGGTTGGTGAAGGTGAGCGGGATGGTGGCTTCGCGGGCGGTGAGGGTGACCGCTTCCTGGTCGGGCACCTTCACCACGTCGGTGCCGGCGGCCACCATGGCGTCGGCTCCGGCCAGGTAGGTGCGGCGTTCGTCGGCGGCGAGGCGGGCATCGGGCGCCACGAGCGTCAACTCGTCGGCTTGCAACGGTCCGTCGGGCACGGCGGGGTCGACCATGGTGGCGTAGGTGGCCACCAACTGTCGGGCGGCGTCGAGCTGGGTGGGGAACGTGCCCAGCGAGGTGGGCGGATCGAAGTCCCAGGAGCGTTGCAGCACCCCGTCGCCGGCCGGGTCGTCGGCGTTCGAGATGGTGTCGAACAGCCGGTCGAGGGTGGCCGGGTCGAACAGCGGCTCGGCACCCGCCGGGGGGGTGGCCACGGCGGTGAGCAGTTCACCGAGGGCGTCGTGGGTGGCGGGGTCGTCGGGGGCGACGAGCACCACGCCGCGGCGCAGGCTGGGGTCGTCGTAGGCCAGGACACCGAGGTCGCCCAGCACCCGGTTGGCGGCCAGCGCCGGCTGGTCGCTCGAGGCCAGCAGGTCGACGAGGTCGTCGTCGGTCTGTACGGCCGCCACCGTGGTGCGCGGGCCGTTGGTGACGTCGAAGCCCTGGGTGAGGGTGACGGGGAAGTCGGCGGCGCTGAGCGGGTCGAGCAGCTCGGCGGGCACCACCACCTGGGTGACGCCGCGGGCCACCAGGGCGTCGAGCGCCGCGGGGTCGACGGTGGCGTCCAGTAACCAGCTGCTGCGGCGGGGCGTGACCGACAGGGTGTCGCCCACCGCAGTCAGGCCGGCGTCGAACTGGCGGTCAACCTCGTCGAGGCGGTCGGCCGCCACCCAGGCGCCGAGGTCGAGCGGCACGTACGTGTCGGCCATGACCTGCCGGCCGGCGACGGCGTCGGCCAGGCGGGGAACGAGGTCGGTGCCGTTCGTCGTGTCGAGGCGGGCCAGGGCCACCAGCGTCTCGGGGGTGGGTCGCACGGTGAGGGGGATCTCGTCGGTGCGTTCCAACAGCGCGGTGGTGGCCTCGAGTGCGCCCAGGTCGTCGCCGCCCAGCACCACCGATCCGTCGGGGGCGATCGCCGTCGGGCCCGTGACATCCACCAGGGTGGCCACCGACAGCGGTTGGCGTTCCATCAGGTCGTCGGCCGTGGGGAAGCGCACGAGGGCGACCACCACGGTGTCGAGCACGTCGCCGTCGGGGTCGGCCACGGTGAGCGACAGCGGGTAGACACCCACCTCGGGGAGCAGGAGCTGGGTGAGTTCGGGAGCGCCGTTGGAGATGACCTCGAAGGCGAAGCGCACCACCCCGTCCTCGTCGCGGGGCAGTTCGGCGGCGGGCAGTTCGGCGTAGCGCTGGGTGGGTGCACCGAGGTTCTCCCCGGCGAGGGCCTGGCGGTAGAGGATGCGGCCCCCGGCGCGGGGGTGTAGCGCCACGGTGACGGTGGCCTCAGGCGGGGCGTCGAGACGGAAGCCGACGCTCACCACCCCGCCGGGCACGGCCTGGGCGGCCACGTCGGTGATCTCGAGGAGGTCCGGGTCGACGGGGGCGGGATACTCGGGGAACTGGCCCTGGGCGGCGGTGGCGTCGACGCCGGGTGCGGCGCCGGCGACGGCGGCCACTAACGACACCGCAGCCACGGTGAGTAGCGCAACGGCGCGGCGGGCGTGACGGACCGTCACGGGGACGGGTCCGGGTCGCGCCACTCGAGCACGGCCAGGCCACCCGCTTCGGGGGTGAAGCCGAGCCGACGGTAGAGGGCGTAGGCGCCGGCGTTGGACTCCTGGGTGTTGACCAGCGCCGAGGTGCAGCGGTTGGCCCCGGCCCACACCAGGGCGTCGACCACGAGCGCCGTGCCCACCCCACGGCGCTGGGCGTCGGGGGCCACGGCCAGGCGTTGCAGGTAGCAGGTGTCGCTGGCCCGCCCGGTGATGGCGTAGCCCACCACACCCCCGTCGTCGGCCACCCGGAAACGGCTGGCCGGGGTGGCCGAGCGGGCGTCGGTGAGGCTGGCCCGGTCGAAACGCCAGAACGTGTCGAACGCTTGGCCGTCGATGTCCAAGATGGTGCGGTAGTCGCGCCGCCAGCCGCGACGCAGGCGGATGTCGCCGACGTCAGGAACGTCAGTGAGGTCGTGGCGCAGCAGGTGGAGCCGCTCGCGCACGGTGAACCCCGCCGCAAGGAACGGTTCCTGTTCGTGGGGGAGCAGCGCAGAGGTCATGGCCGCCCGGCGGCCGTCGCGGGTGCGCGACAGGTCCACAGCGGCCAGCACGGTGTCGACGTGGCTGAGCCGCCCGGGCACCGGGGTGAGGAGGGCAACCGTCGGATCGCCGCGCCAGGTTCCGAGGTGGAGCCGGTCGTCGTCGCGTTGCACCATCTCGAGCCTGGTCATCGTCACCTCGGGTGCGCCCGCGCCATGTCCCGGTCCCCAGACCGGAGGACTCCCCAGGATACGACCTGGCGACCCGTCGGGGCCTGCACGGGTGGTGACGGGCCCATGGCGAGGTGCACGAACCCGGTCGCCGCCCTCCGGTCTTCGACCTGGTGAGCTCCATGTCGCCGTAGCCGATCGGTCCGCTCGAGGACCTCCGACGCACGAACATCTAGTTATTCATTGTCGAGTGCTTCACCGTCGACAAGGCATAGCTAGATGGTACTTACCAATTCGTCTATGATCAGCTAGTCGATCGGAGGCAACCGTGGGTGATGAGAAGGCGATGGCGCGCACAGCGCTCGAACGAGATCTCCGTCGGCACCGCGACCTACCAACGCCCGCCCCCCGTAGTGGTTGGATTCGGGCGATCCGGGACGCGCTCGGCATGTCGTCGGGCGGGCGGGCGCGCCGGCGAGGGGTGTTGGAGGCGCCTGTCGGCCCGCTAGAGGCCGGCGCCCGC
>JAFIEP010000003.1 GCA_020832495.1 Acidimicrobiia bacterium
CTTGGCCACGTGGGGGAGGTCGTCGTCGACCAGTTGGTCCTGCAGCGCCAAAGTGGCCGTGGCGATCACCACCCGCCGCGGTCGCCCCTCGTCGGGACCTGCGGCGCGGTCGATGCCGTCGCTCCACTCGTCGTCCCATTCGTCACCCGGCCCGTCGTCCCAACCGCCGGATGCGTCGTCGAAGTCGTCGGCGACACTGGAGGGGGTGCCATCGGCGCGGTCGTCGGCGGCGTCGACGGTGGGCCGGGCAGACCGGTCGCTTGCTGCCAACCAGGCGAACGCCGCGCTGGCGGCGGCGAAGGTCTTACCCACGCCGGTGGGTGCCTCGCAGAACAGGTGGTGTTCGTCGGCCAGTGCATCGCCGATGGCCGCACCGAGCGCGCGTTGACTGGTCCGCGGCTCACCCCCGTGGGCCGCCACCACCTCGTCGAGGAGCGCCACGGCGGCCGCGCCGACGTCGGTGGCGGTGAGGACATCGGCCTCGGTCCCCGGGGACCCCGCGGTCACGTGGTGGTCGGGACGGCGTCTGAGGTGATCGAAGGCCGTGCCACGCCACGATCGTGCCAGACCGGCTGGGTCCGGGGCACGAAGGAGTAGGCGTCGGCGTCGAAGCGGCGAGTGGCCAGCCGGAAGCGCCAGGTGAATCCTGGCCACAGTGTGGGGTTGCGTCCGCGCTCGTCGAGGTACCACGATCCGCAACCGGCGTTCCACACCGTGCCGTCGAGTTCGTCGTGCAGTTCGTCGTTGAAGGTCCGGTAGGCATCGGGGCGGACCTCGAGCGCCGCTGCACCTCGGCGGTCCAGATGCGCCAGCGCGTCGAGCACGTAGGCGAACTGCGACTCCAACATGAACACGATCGACGAGTGGCCGAGCCCGGTGTTGGGGCCGGCGAGCAGGAAGAGGTTGGGGAAGTCCACGACGGTGGTGCCCTTGTAGGCCCCGACGCCCGTCCCGCTGCTCCAGCCGTCGAACATCGAGCGTCCACTGCGGCCGATCAGCCGGCGGTACATCGGATGGTCGGTGACGGCGAAGCCGGTGCCCCAGATGATGGTGTCGACCGCGTGCTCGCTACCCGACCGGGTGACGATGCTGTGCTCGCGCACCTCGGCGACGGCGTCGGTGACCAGGTCCACGTTCGGTCGGGTGAGTGCTGGGTAGTACTCGTCCGACAGCAGGATGCGCTTACAGCCGATGGCGTAGTCCGGGGTGAGGGCGGCGCGCAGGGCGGGGTCGGTCACCTGCTGTTCGAGGTGGGTGCGGGCCACCTTCTCGGGGAGCCGCATCAGCCGGGGGTGCTTGGCCAGCCCGAACACCAGTAGCTCACGGTTCCAGTAGATGGCCGTTCGCGCCGCCTTCTGGAGCAGTGGGTAGCGACGGTAGCGCGCCTTGGTCCGTTCGCCGATCGGGCGATCGGGTCGCGGCACGATCCACGGCGCCGAGCGCTGGAACACGGTGAGGTGGTCGACGAGCGGCTGGATCCGGGGCACGAACTGGATGGCGCTGGCCCCGGTGCCCACCACCGCCACTCGTTCGCCGCGCAGATCGTGGTCGTGGTCCCAGCAGGCCGAGTGGAAGGTGGTGCCGGCGAAGCGTTCGATGCCGGGCAGGTCGGGGATCGACGGTTCACTGAGCGGCCCGCTCCCCACCACCAGCACGTCGGCGGTGTAGGCACCGGCGGCCGTGTCGAGGTGCCAGCGTCGGGCGACGTCGTCCCAACGCGCCTCGAGGAGTTCGGCGCCGTAGCGGATGTGGGGTGTCACACCGAACCGCTCGGCGCAGGACCGCAGGTAGGCGAAGATCTCGTGCTGGTCGGCAAAGGATCGGGACCAGTCGGGATTCGGGGCGAACGAGTAGGAGTACAGGTGGGAGGGGACGTCGCACTGACAGCCGGGGTAGGAGTTGTCCCGCCAAGTCCCGCCGAGGTCAGCGGCACGCTCGAGGATGACGACGTCGCGGTGGCCGACGGCGAGGAGACGGGCGGCCATGCCGATCCCGGCGAACCCCGCTCCGATGATGGCCACCCGGTGGTGCCCGGGTTCAGGCCCGGAACGGTCGTGCTCGGCGCTCATGATGGTCCCCCAGTTGTCCGGCAGTTGTCGCCCGAACGACGACCAGTGACAGTACCTACCAACAGTAGCCTACCGATGGTAGCTCACCTTGGTAGATTGGCAAGGTGACATCCGACCGATCCCCGAGTGGACCACCCCCGACTCGAGCATCGCCGGCCGGCGCGGCGCAGGCCGGCGCGGCGCAGGGCACTTCGACGGAGTCGCTGGCGGCTCGGGTCGACCGACTTCGTGCAGAGGTGGCCGGCCACCGCCACGGTCGGGTGCCCGCCGCGCTGCGTCGCCAGTTGATCGTCGCCGTGGCCACCGAGCTGTTCGTCGAGCGCGGCTACGACGGCGTGTCGATGGCCGACGTGGCCGAGGCCGCCGGTGTCTCCAAGCCAGTGGTGTACGACCTCGTCGGGTCCAAGGACCGCCTGTTCGACGAAGTGATGGTGGAGGCGGCCGACGACCTTGCCGGGCGGGTGGCCGCTGCGGTGGCCTCCACCGATGGCACCCGGAGTTCGTTGCGCGCCGGAGCGACGGCGTTCTTCGAGTTCGTCGACGAACGGCGCGCCGCATGGGAATCGCTGCTGACCAGCGACGCCACTCCCGTGCGGGCCGCAGTGGAGCGCACCCGTCGCCGTCAGGTGACGCTGGTCTCGGAGCTGCTCGCTGGCGAGGTTCCCCAGGGATCGACGGTGAACGATGTCGTGCTCGAAGCGCTGGCCACTGCGCTCAACGGGGCATTCGAGGCCCTGGCGCAGTGGTGGCAATCCCATCCGGAGTGGTCACTCGACGCGGTCGTCGACCTGGTGGTGGCCATGACCGAGCCTGGGCTCGAGGCCATGGCAGGGGTGGCCCCGGCTCAGGTCACTTCCAGCGGTAGACGAGACGACCGCGGGTGAGGTCGTACGGCGACAGCTCGACCTGCACCTTGTCGCCGATGAGCACCCGGATACGCGCCCGCCGCATCTTGCCCGACAGGTGGGCCAGCACGGTGTGGCCGTTCTCCAGCTCGACGCGGAAGTTGGAGGCTCGCAACGCCTCGACGACGGTGCCCTCCATGAGGATGACATCGGAACTTGGTGCTGCCATGGCGTCCTTCGTGTCGTGATGCGCCGACGGAGTCGGCGATGTTCAACTTCGGTCCCTCTCCAGCGGCCACAGCCAGCCGGGCGAACGACCCCTCCAGCCTAGGGGCATCGGCCACAGGGAGGCACATCACCCCCGCCAGGGTCGACAGCCAGCGTTCAGGTGGCCGCCGCGGTCAGGCGGGCATGCCACCGGCGGAGGTTTGGTGTGAGGGGCTTCTCGGTGCGCCCCAGTCGGACGGCCACCAGGTCGGCAGCCGGCACGCACAAGATGGACTGGCCCTCGTAGCCGTTGGCCCAGAACCCGCCGGCGGCGTCACCGGCCACCCACCAGTGGGCGCCGTAGAGGCGGCCCTCGTCGGGGTCGACCGACCGAACCCGACGGGCATGGTCCACCCATCCTTCGGGGAGCAGCCGCTGGTCGTTCCACACACCGTCGCGGAGATAGAGCAGTCCGAAGCGAGCGAAGTCGCTGGCCCGGGCATGGACATAGGAGGAGGCAACGAACGTGCCGGCGTCGTCGAAGGTGGCTCGGGCGGTGGTCATGCCGATCGGGTCGAACAGCCGCTCGTGAAGGAACCGCTCACCGGCGGCTCGCCGCTGGTCGGGCGTGTCGCCGCCCAGTACGTCGCCCACGATGCCGGCCACCAAGTTGGAGGTGCCCGACGAGTAGTTGAAGTGGCTGCCCGGCTCATGCGCCAGCGGCATCCGGGCGGCGAAGCCCGCCGTGTCGGCCGCCCCGTCGCCGAACAGCATGGCGATCACGTCGGACTGTTCGCCGTCGACGTACTCCTCGCGGAAGGCGAGCCCGTCGCGCATGGCCAACAGGTGCTCGAGAGTGATGGCCCGGCGCGGGTCGTCCGGGTCGATCCAGGCGCGCACCGGTGCCGGGGCAGCAAGATCGAGTCGGCCCTCGTCGACCAACATGCCGACCACGGCGTGCAGGATCGACTTCGCCATCGACCAGCTCAGCAGTGGGGTCTCGGCCACCACCGGGGTCGGGGGATGGGTGAAGGAGGGAAGTTCACCCCCGTAGCGTTCGGCTCGCAGCCGTCCTCCCTGGATGACGACCACGGCGTAGGTGGTGCCGAACAGTTCCGGGTGGTCGAACATCGCATCGACCAGCCCATCGATGGCCGCGTCGGATGCTCCGATGGGCCACTCGTCGCCCGGCCAGGGAACGCCCTCGGGCTGGCTCGGCAGCTGGACCAGAGGGACGTCGGCCGCCGGTACCTGGTCGTGCACCACCAGCATGGTGTCTGCGATGTCGGTCATGGGTCTCCGCTCTGCCGGACGGGCCTGGATTCTGTCGTGATGTTGGGCACCGTAGTGGGGACCGTGGAAGAGTGTCGGCGCCATGGGACTCCTCACCGTCGTGCTCTTCGTGGTCGGCTTGGCGGCGCTGGTGGGTGGATCCGAACTGCTGGTCCGAGGAGCGGTTCGGCTGGCCACGCGCACCGGGATCTCCTCGGTGGTCATCGGCCTGACGGTGGTTGCCTTCGGCACCAGCACCCCGGAGTTGGCGGTCAGCATCCAGGCGGCGGTGCGCGACGAGGCGGGGCTGGCCCTCGGCAACGTGGTGGGTTCGAACATCGCCAACGTGCTGGCCGTGCTGGGCCTCGGTGCGGTGGTCGGCGGTTCGTTGGTGGTGGCGCAACGCATCGTCCGCATCGACGTCCCCGTCATGGTGGGTGCGACGGTTGCCCTGCTGCTGTTGTCGCTCGACGGCCGGCTCGGTCGGCTCGAGGGAGCGCTGCTGGTCGTGGCACTGGTCGTCTACCTGGGGTGGATCGTTCGTGCCACCCGGCGCGAGTCGGCCGAGGTGCGCGCCGAGTACGACGAGGCGCTCGACCCGGACACGCTGGCCGCCTCCTCGGTAGCCACCGATGTGGGGTTGATGGTCGCCGGACTGGTCGGGCTGGTGCTCGGGGCTCACTGGTTGGTCGACAGCGCCACCGAGTTCGCTCTGTGGATCGGGCTGTCGTCCACCGTGGTCGGGCTCACGGTGGTGGCCCTCGGCACCTCGATGCCCGAGATGGCCACCACAGTCGTGGCTGCACTGCGAGGCGAGCGGGACCTGGCGGTGGGCAACGCCATAGGTTCGAACATCCTGAACATCCTGGCGGTGCTGGGCCTGACCGCCGTGCTGTCGCCCAGCGCCTTGTTGGTCGATGACCAGCTCCTCGGGTTCGACCTGTGGGTCATGTTGGCGGTGGCGGTGGCGTGTCTCCCCATCTTCTTCACGGGGTGGCGGCTGGCTCGCTGGGAAGGCGCGGTGTTCTGCGCTTACTACGTCGGCTACCTGGCTGTGCTCGTCCTGGGCGCGGTCGATCACGACGCCGAGGCGGCGTTCCGCGTGGCCATGGCGGCCTTCATGGTCCCGCTGACGCTGGTGACCCTCGTCGTGGTCGTGATGGGTGTGCGATCCGAACTGCGAGGCGGGACGGCAGCCGCCAACGGCCGGCGATCAGGTCGAGGAGGTCGAGGAGGTCGAGGGGCTGACAGTAGCGAGCGACCACCCGGGCCGTGACGGTCGAGCGGTAGGGGACGGGCGCGTCGTCGGCGAGTCAGCGCGCCGCTACGGTGGCGCCGTGCCGTCACGCCGTTTCCTCGCCTTCATCGCTGCTGTGACCCTGGTCATGGCGGGCTGCGGGGACGGCGCAGCGCGGACGGCGACCGAGGGTGGCGAGCCGGCCGTGTCCACGTCTGTCGTCGCCGACCTCGGCGGCGGAACGGCCACCGATGCCGAGGCATCCGGGGCAGTGCGGTCCGATGCGCTCGGCGACCCCGACGGCGGCCGGTCGACCCCCGAGCGTCAAGGGGGACGGGAGATCGACGTTGCCCAGCGGTCCGTCAACCCCGGTGCGCTCCACAGCGACGAAGGGCACGCTTTCGACTCCGCCGGGCTGCTCGACCACCTCCGCCGATACCACGGGGATCGTTCGTGGGTGACGTACTTCGACTGGCAGGACGGTGACGGCGCCATGGGCATCGACCGCTCGGCGGTGACCACGGTGCTGCTGGTCGCCGCCGGTGAGTTGGCGTCGGCTGACGCGCTCGAGGCGTGTGAGACGGTGTGGGGCGTGGTGGCGGAACTCGACGCACCGGCCACCATCGAGGTCCGTCACGGCGGTCTGGCCGGGGAGCTCGCCGCTCGCAGAGGCGCCACCGATCAGGCCTGCTCTGTAGAGCTGGCTGACTGATCACCCACGCATCGGCCCGCCGCCCGCAGCGGAACGGCCTCGGCTCAGGTGGCCTCGCGGTCGTGTCGCTCCCAGGCGAGGCGCACGATGGCCGCCGCCTCGTAGACGGAGTTGAGTTCGTTCGGGCTGGGCGCGCCGGTGTGCGAACGGAACACGACGAGGGCACCGCCCGTTCCGTCGACGGCAACGGGTTCCACCCAGACGGCTTCGTGGCCGGCGCTGTGCACCACCTCCTGGAGGTCGGCGGGCAGCTGTGCGAGATCGCTGGGGACGTGACGCGGCTGCCCGGGCATCAGCCGCCACGGGCCGGGGCCGGCCAGCGCGGCGGCGACCTCGGGGCTCACACCGCTCGACGCCACCACCGTGGATGAGTCGTCTCCGACCGCCACCACCGCTGCTGCCGCGTTCACCGGGAAGCCACGGAGCGCCTCGGCGCTGGCCTGCGCCGTCTCGACGAACGGACGGTCCTCGGCGAGCAGGCCGATGGCGGTGGCCAGCCCCGACGCGCACGACTCCGGGGTGAGGAGGCACACGATGCCGCCGATGGCCGGATCCTCGAGGTGGTTGGTCGCCCACAGGTCGAGCGCGCGGGTGGCGCCACTGTCCGTGACCACCGAGATGCGCATCGGGCCCATGATCTCCTCGGTGTAGTCCGTGGCCATGGCCACCGCGGCCGCGTAGATCCAGGCGGTCTCCTCGTCGACGAGAGAGAGCACCGAGGTGCCGACGAGTTCGCCCGCGGCGCGCCCGATGAGCTCATCCGCCTGGGGACTGGCGCTCAGGATGGTGCCGACCGGATCGAGCACCACCACGCCTCCGGGCAGTGCCCCGAGTATGTCGCTGGCCGTGGGTGCATGTCCGCCGTCGGGCATGCCAGCAGCGTAGGTCGCCGGCGGCCTGATGCCGGCACATCGACACGCTCGGTCCGCACGATGTGACCTGCGGGCGGCGGACGGGCCCCGCTGCGCGGAGCGGCCGCGCAGCGCGGAATGGTCGGCAGCGGGTGATGGTTGAACAGCCCATGTCTCCCTCCGAGTCCGTTCACCTGCTGGGGCTGGTCGGCAGCGTCCGCGAAGGGTCGTGGAACCGCGCACTGTTCGACGAGTTGGTCAAGGTCGCCCCCGAGGGGGTCGAGGTCGTGCACCACGGTCTCGGCGCCCTGCCCCTGCTCGACCCGGGTGCAGCGATCGACCCCTTTCCGCCACCGGTGGAGGCGTTGCGCGCTGAGGTCGAGCGCGCCGACGGACTCCTCCTGGTCACGCCCGAGTACAACTACGGGGTGCCGGCCGTGTTGAAGAACGCCGTGGACTGGCTGTCGCGTCCGGCATATCGCTCGCCGCTGCGAGACAAGCCGGTGGCGATTCTCGGTGGGGCCCCTGGACCGGTCGGTTCGGCGCGGGCCCAGGGCCAGTTGAAGCAGAACCTGCTGGGTACGGCCTCAGCCGTGTTCCCCTGGCCCGAACTCGTGGTCGGCGCCGTGCACTCCCGCTTCGATGACGGTGACCTGGCCGATGACGAGGTCCGCTCCCGGCTCACCGCCTTCGTGGAGGGTTTCGTGTCGTGGGTGCACGCCGTCGGTCCCTACCGTGACGGTCGGCGACGCCAGCAGACTCCGTCATCGCGCTGAATGCTCGTCGCGACCCCTCAGCGCGACCGGAGCGCGTCGGCCCACCCGGTGCGGACGCCACGCTGGAGGATCGAGCGCTCGTAGATCCGGCTGGCCAGCCGCAGCACCAGCAGACCGGTGAGGACGAGCAACGACACCGCCACCATCACCTCCCACAGGGCGACGGAGCTGGTGGCGATCCGAAGCGGCATCAGCATCGGGGCCAAGGGCGGCACCAGCGACAGCACAGTGGCCACCGTGCTGTCGGGTGACTCCGCCGTCTGGAAGACCACGATGTAGGTGGCGACCAACACGATGGTGATCGGGGCGGCCGCCTGCCCGGCATCCTCCTGACGGCTCACCAGTGAGCCTGCCGCCGCGTAGAGCGTGGCGTAGAGCCAGAACCCGAGCACGAACCACACGAGCACCGAGGGGATCGCAGCCACCACGCCGGGCGGCACCGCCGTGCCGCTGAGGACCAACGCCAGTGCGGCTGCGGCCAGCAGCACTCCGATCTGGCCCAGCGCGGCCAGGCCGGTGCCGAGCACCTTGCCGGCGAGGAGTTGGCGGGCGGGAACCTGGCCCAGCAGCACTTCGACAACAGCGGTGTCCTTCTCCTCGATGACGCTCATGAGGAGGTAGTTGCCCCACAGCGTCAGCGAGGCGAGCAGGAGCACGGCCGCGCCGATGCCGGCCACCAGCGCCACGGGATCCACGCTGGTGCCCGGGCTGATGCTGCTGACGTCGGGCGCGCCGGCCAGGACCTCGTCGACCACCTCGATCGGGAGGCCCTCGGTGGCGGCAGCGGAGCGCAGCTGCACGGCGCGCAGAGCGGAGTCGATACGGCTGGCCAGTGCCGGGTCGGGGGCCGCCTGCCACACCACGGACGGGTCGTCGCTGTCGACCACCACCTCGGCGGTGCCCGTGCGGAGCAACGCCACCGCCTCGGCCATGCTGCTCGGCGTCACCACCGTGAGTTGCAGCGACGACGTGGCTCGTCCTTCCGGTGGCGGTTCGGCCAGGGCATCGACGAGGGCCTCGGTCTGCGAGCCGACCACCGCGACGGTGTACTCGGGACCCGACCCCTGCTCCACCAACCCGGCGACCGTGCCCGCCAACATGGTCAGCGCCGCCAGCCCGACGGTGCTCCAACGAAAGGCGGTGCGTCGGGTGCGCTCGCGTATCTCGCGCCGGGCGACGAGCCACACCGTGGTCAGCGAACGACGGCGTCGATCATCGGCTGGGGTCACCATCGCACCGCCTCGGCGAAGACCTCGGACAGATCTGGCGGGCCGTAGCTGACCCCCACGACCTCGGGCACCCGAGCAGCAGCCTCTACCACCTGGCGAGCGTCCACCTCTGAGGACACCCGCAGCCGCACCGCTGCGGCCGTCCGGCGCACCACTGTCGAGCCGAAGCGGTCGAACAGCTCGTCCTCGAGGTCGTCGAGGCGGTGTCGACCCTCCCCGGTGACCGACAGCTCTACGAACCGATGAGGGGATGCGCTGCGCAGTGTGCTCACGTCGCCGCTGAGCACGGTCGCACCGCGGTGCACGATCACCACGTCGCGGGCCAGGTCCTGCACCAGGTCCAGCTGGTGGCTGGAGAACAGGACGGCGGTGCCGCCGCCGAGCAATTCCTCGAGGATGGCGCGCATCGACGTCGAGGCCAGCGGATCGAGGCCGGAGAAGGGCTCGTCGAGCACGAGTAGCTCGGGTTCGTGCACCAGCGCCAAGGCGAGCTGGACCCGCTGCATGTTGCCGGTGGACAGCGTGCGCACCTCGTCGTCCGCCCGGCCGGCGAGGTCCAGACGTTCCAGCCAGGTCCTGGTGGCCCGGCGGGCGCTGGGAGCATCGAGGCCAGCCAGGCGACCGAGGTACTCGATGTGCTCGGCGACCCGCATCGCCGGGTAGAGCCCCCGCTCGGCTGGCATGTAGCCGATCCGGCGTCTGGTGTCCTCGTCGACGGGGTGGCCGTCCCAGGTGATGGTGCCTCGGTCGAGCTGCACCACCCGCAGGATGGCGCGCATGGCGGTGGTCTTCCCTGCGCCGTTCGGACCGAGGAAGCCCACCAGTTGGCCCCGCTTCACCGACAGGGAGACACCGTCGAGGGCCACGACGTCCCCGTAGCGCTTGTGGAGATCGTGGAGCTCGAGCATGGTTCCTCAACAGCGGACGGGGTGTCGACCCGAGCCGCTGGTCGCCGCTCTGGCGGCCGCGGCGACATCACACGACAAGTATCGACGATACCGTGCCCGCCGATACGGTCGGCGACAGCTCCGAGCCCACCGTCCGTTGTTCACGGTCCGTTGCTCACGGTCCGGTGCTCACGGTCCGGTGCTCACCGACAGGGCTCCCGCACTCCGAGCGCCCTGCGGCGCTGACCGGCAGGGACAACGCCCCCGGTCGTCACAGCTAGCCTGCCTCGCCGACGGCATCGTGGGAGGTCGAGATGCGCCTGGGACTCGGGATCGACGTGGGCAGCACGAACGTGAAGGTGGCCCTCGTCGACGGGGACGGAGGCCTGCTGGCAGCGTCGAGTGGTGCGCTGGCGGTGCACCGACGCGGCGACAGTGTCGTGCAGGATCCGGTGGCGCTGTGGGACACGGTGTGCGCCGGGGTGCGAGAGGTGCTGGCCGAGCGGCCCGAGGCCGCGCAACGAGTGGTCACCGTGGGCGTGTGCAGTCAGTACTCGTCGGTGGTGCCGGTCGACGCCGACGCCGAACCGGTCGGCGACCTCGTCATGTACCTCGATCAGCGGGGCACGCCGCACTCCTGGGCGATCCTCGAGCGCCTCCCTGAGGCCTTCGAGCTGTGGATCGACCGACACGGGATCCCACCGATCGGTGGCGGGCTCACCCTGGGGCATCTTCTGGCCCTGCAACACGACGACCCCGAACAACACGAACGCACCGCCGCCTACCTCGAACCCATGGACTACGTGGTGGCCCGCCTCACTGGGGAACTGGTGGCGAACCAGTGCACCATGTTCACCAGCCAACTGTGCGACAACCGGCACCTGGGCGGGCTGGCCTATGACGAGGAACTGGTGGCCGGGTCGGGTGTGGATCCGAGTCGGCTGCCCCGCCTGGTGGGGGTGGTCGACCACGTCGGGACGCTGCGTCCGGGTGTGGCCGCCGCCCTGGGCCTGTCGGCGTCGGTGGTGGTGACCGCACCAATGAACGACAGCCACGCCGGCGCGTACGCCACCGGCGCCTTCGAGCCACGTCGAGCCGGATTGGCCATGGGGACCACCAGCGTCCTGCTCGACACCGTGGATGCCAAGGCCACCGATCTCGACCACGAGGTGCTGGCCATGCCGAGCCCCGAGCCAGACCGCTACCTGGTGTGGGCCGAGAACGGCATCGGCGGCAAGGCGCTACAACACCTGCTCGAAGAACTGGTGTTGGCCTCCGACGTGCTCGGTGACCACCGGGGCGACAGTGGCTTCGCGGCGCTCGAGGAGGCGCTGGCCGCGTCGCCGCCCGGCGCGGGCGGTGTGCTCTTCCTGCCCTGGTTGGCGGGGACCATGTCGCCTCGGGCCGACGGTCGCATGCGCGGTGGCTTCGTCAACTTGTCGCTCGAGACGCGGCGGGTGGACCTGGTGCGCGCAGCGGTGGAGGGCACGGCCTACAACGTCGGTTGGTTGCTGCCGGTGGTGGAGCGTTTCAGTGGTGCAGCGATCGACGAGGTGGCCTTCGTGGGCGGGGCCGCTCGATCCGCCGGCTGGGCCCAGACCTTGGCCGATGTGCTGAATCGGCCGATCCTGCCGGTGGAGCGGCCCGAGGTGGCCGTGGCCCGTGCCGTGGCGGGGGTGGCGCTGCACCGGTTCGACGAGTGCGTCGGGCGACCCGACCCGCCGCCGTGTGGACCACCGGTGGCACCTCGCCCGGAAGTTCACGAGCGACTCCGCACGCCGCAGGCCCAGTTCGTGGCCTTGTTCGACGCACTCCGGCCCGTGTACCACGCCCTCAACGGTTGACCGCAGCCGCGAGTCGGGCGCGTCCGAATCAGCCGGCCCAGCGCTCGTGCGCGAGGATGACGGTGTGAGCTTCTACCCCTACGCAGATCGCTTCCCGGTGAACCGGACCGTCCCCCAACAGGGCCGTCCCCGTGAGGACATCCTCGCTGAGCTCAAGGCGCTGGCCGCCGAGGAGGACGCCGTCTGGGAGAACGGCCAGGTCTCGGGCACCATGTACTGCGGCGACCACGACCACTACGCCTTCCTCAACGACGTGTTCGGGCTGTTCGCCCACGTGAACGCCCTCCAGCGTGACATCTGTCCCAGCCAGACGCGGTTCGAGGGTGAGATCATCGCCATGACGCTCGACATGCTCCACGCCGACGCCGTCACCGACGGCGAACCGGTGGGCATCGTCACCACCGGCGGTTCGGGCAGCATCGCCCACGCCATGCTGTCGTACCGCGAACGAGCCCGCGCCGAGGGGCGGACCGGTCGGCTCAACGTGGTGAAGCCAGAGACGGCGCATCCGGCGTTCGACAAGGCGTGTCACCTGTTCGACCTCGAGCTGCGGGTGGCCCCCATCGACGAGGACTCCACACTGGTGCGGGTGGACGAGGTGGCATCGCTCATCGACGACGACACCGTCGCCATCATCGGCTCGGCGTGCAACTACGGCTACGGCACCATCGACCCGATTGCCGAGCTGTCCGACGTGGCGCTCGAGCGCGGCGTGGGGCTCCACGTGGACGGCTGTCTCGGTGGGTTCATCCTGCCGTGGGGCCAAGAACTGGGTTGGGACATCCCGGTGTTCGACTTCCGCCTCCCCGGGGTGACGTCGATGTCGGCCGACACCCACAAGTACGGCTACTCGTTCAAGGGCACGTCGGTGTGCGCGTTCCGGGACCGGTCGCTGCGCAACTCGCAGTACTTCTTCCTCACCGACTGGACGGGCGGCAAGTACTGCTCGCCGGGCATGGAGGGCTCGCGATCGGGTGGGTTGCTGGCGGCGACCTGGGCGTCGATGGTCAGCCTGGGCAAGGAGGGCTACCTGGCCTACGCCCGGCAGATCTTCGAGACGGCCGACCAGATGAAGGACGCCGTGCGCAGCCACCCCGAGCTGCGCATCATGGGCCAGCCCACCTTCTGTTTCTCGTTCACCTCCGACGAGTTCGACATCTACCACGTGAACGACTTCATGAAGCTCCGAGGCTGGCGATTCAACGGCCAGCAGTACCCGAACGCCATCCACATGGCGGTCACCCGCCCGCAGACCCAGCCCGGTGTGGCCGACCGCTTCACTGCCGACCTGGCCGAGGCGGTCGCCTATGCCCGCGACCACGCCGGGGAGTCCCCACAGAGCGCCGCGGTCTACGGCGGTGTCGCCGGTGGGATGAACGACGAGGCCGACGAGTTCATCCGCACCGTGATGGCTGACATGATGGACAAGCACCAGGCCGTGCCGCCGGTCTGAGCCGGCTCGAGTGTTCTTGCCCGCTCAGGATGTCGGGGGCGGGGTGATGCGAACGATGAGATCGTCGGCCGTGCGGGGCTGGCCCCGACCATCGGTGTTGTTGGTGACCAGCCACAGCGTGCCGTCGGGGGCGGCCCTCAGGGTGCGTACTCGGCCGAACGTCCCCTCGAAGAGCTGCGCCACGTCGTCCACCGACCCGTCGGCCTGCGGTGCGGCCTGCCAGACACGTTGGCCACGGAGTGCCCCGAACACCAAGGTGCCCGCCCAGGCGGAGTCGCCACCGACGAAGGCCATGCCCGACGGCGACGACTCGGCGGGCGCCATCACCAGCGCCGGGTCGGCGAACTCACCGTCGCTGTCGCCGGTCACCTCGGGCCAGCCGTAGTTCTCGCCCGCCTCGATGAGGTTCAGTTCGTCGTCGACGTCGGGACCGAACTCGGTGGCCCACAGCCGCTCGTCGTCGTCCCACGCCAGCCCTTGGACGTTGCGGAGCCCCCAGGCCCACACCGCTGAGCCGGGGAGCGGGTTGTCGTCAGGGATACCGCCGTCGGGGTCGATGCGTAGGATCTTGCCGGCGAGCGACTCGGGGTCCTGGCTGAGGTCGGGGTCCGCAGCGTCGCCGGTGCCGGCGTAGAGCATGCCGTCGGGTCCGAAGGCGATGCGCCCCCCGTTGTGGATGGCCGACTTCGGGATGTCGGTGAACACAGGGGTGCTGTCACCCGAGGTCACGTCGACGGTCAGGATCCGGTTGTCGGTGTCGGTGGTGGCGTACACGTAGATCGTGTCGCCGTCGCCATCGGGTGGCACGGCCACACCGAGCAGTCCGCCCTCACCGGCGTCGTCGACGTCGATGGTGGTCACGGTCGACCGCTCACCGTTCGCCTCCAGTACCGAGATCACACCGGTGTCCCGTTCGGTGACGAACGCACGTTGTCCGTCGGGGGCGAAGGCCACGTCCCACGGTGCGTCGAGGTCGTGGGCCACCACCTCGATCCCGACGCCCTCGGGTACGTCGTCGAACGTGCGGTCCACCGCTTGTGCCGGGAAAGCGCCGGTGCGGTCGGTGCGGTTCGGATCGTCGTCGGGGGACGGTGTGGGCGTGGCGTCGGTGTCCTGCCCGTCGGACGGGCCGGCGGTGTCGGTCCCGGTGTCGTCGCTGGCACAGGCGCCGGCCACCACAGCAGCAGTGAGAGTCACCGCCGCGAGCGAGCGCCACCGGGGCCGGTGGGGCCGGCGGGACTCGTGGGGCCGACGGGTGCCGTCGGCGGTGGCAGCCTCGCCGAGGGGTGTGGGCGGGGTCTTGGCCGGTGTCTTGGCCGGTGTCATCGGACGCATCACTCCATTGTGGGCGTTGGCGGCCCACCTGCAACCCCGACTCGTTCAGGTTCGGTCGCCCACGGCGCAGGTGAGCCCCATCGGTCTTCGAAGACGAGTTCGTGCATCGGTCGACGTCGCACCGGGCCATGGGCCCCGGCCGGTCGTCCCAACGGGATCGCCGCAGCGATGGCCACGTTCTCGGGGAGGCCCAGCGCATCGGTCAACTCGTCGACCACGAGTTGGTGCCACATGGTGATGACTCCGCCGTACCCACGATCCCGGGCTGCGAGGAGGAGGTTCTGGCACGCGGGGTACACCGACGCGCCGTCGTGGAGGCCGGGTGGTCGACGGAGTTCGAGGCAGGCCAGGACGATGACGGGCGCGTCCGCGATGTGGTCGACGAAGTGTTCCATGGTGGCGGCCATGCGCGCCTTGGGGGTGGAGGGGTCCTGCCCCGACCCTCGGTCGTAACCATCAGCATCTCGCTTGGCGTCCCACGCCGCTCTGAAGGCGTCACCGAGAAGTGCGCGGGCCCGGGCGGTCCGCTGGTGGTCGCGCAGCACGACGAATCGGAACGGTTGACGATTCGAACCCGACGGGGCCCGGGTGGCCGCGAAGAGGATGGCAGCGAGGTCCTCGTCGGGGATCGGGTCAGGTCGGTAGCGACGGATGGCCCGGGTGCTGGCGATGGCGTCGGCGAGCTCCATGGGGCCAGCGTGGCAGATCGATGACCCGCACGTCGGCGCGGAAGTGCCCGGAGTGCCGCACGCGTCAATTTCCTTCAAGAAGCACTAGCGGTGACCTCGGTCACGTTGTACGATGCCATCGATTGATGGCGCAGTGTGGACGGTCAACAACGACTGATTCGACTGATTCGACTGATTCGACTGACCCGACTGGGCCCGACCGACCAACAGTGCGCCCGGTCCAGCGTCCACTCACCCGAGGAACCGAAGGGGGATCAATGGGAAGTCGTTCCCGACGTCGCTCTCGGCGGGCTGCCGTCCCCATGGCTGCGCGTGCACGAAACCGCGCCATGGTGGCGGTGCATCGAGTCTCCGGCGGGCGGGCCGGCGCACGGTTCGTGCAGCGGGCACCCCTGTGTCTGCTCACGACGCGGGACCGGAGCACGGGGAGGTATCGCATTGCGCCGATGCCGTACGTGCGATCCGGTGACGACATCGTGCTCGGCGCACTCGTCGGCGGTGTTCCCGAGATTCCCGACTGGTACAAGAACCTGCGTCACAACCCGGTGGTGGGGATTCGCATCGGTTCGAAGGTGCGCACCTACACCGCCCGACCGGCTTCACCTGAGGAGGCGGTGCGCTGGGCGCCTCGCCTGTCGGCGGCCTATGGCGATGAGCGCTATCCGAGCCATCGGCGTCGCCGTGTCCGGGTGGTGATGTGCGCGCTGCTGGACACGACGGTCGCCACCGCCGCACCGGCTCCCATGGAGGGCGACGACGTGGTCATCGACCTCCGTGATCCTCCGCCGCCGGGGATCTGCGGCCGTCCTTCGGCCGAGACGTCGTCCCTGCCGTCATCGTTCTCCCCAGGGCCCGACGTCCCAGCACCCGACGTCCCAGCACCGGACGTCCCAGGTCCGGACGCTCCGCTCGCTGGCCCCGACGGCATGGCCACCGGAAAGGTCACCGACGAGGACGCACAGGAGGACGAGGACGCACAGGAGGAGGCTGCACCGTGGTGGCGGGTCGAGGCCGAGCGCGCCGCGTGCAACGTCCCCGGCGGCCCACGGTGACCCGACCCTGACCCCAGGGCGACGCCGGGCCTCTCACTGGTCGGTGCCTGCGGTGGCGGTGGCCAGGACCTCGAAGAGGGCTTCGGCTCCGGGGTGGTACAGCGCGCCGGCGCGGCGGACCGCCACCAGTGGTCGCACGGCGAGGGGTGTGGCCTCGGCACGCAAGGGGGGTCCGGGATCGGCCTGCGCCACCACCCACGTGGGGAGCACCGACCACCCCATGCCCACCCGGACCATCTCCCGCAGTACCTCCGGTTGGTTCGACTCGGCCACGACCTCGAAGTCGTCGCCCCTGGCCGCCAGGGCGGCAGCGATGATTGCTCTGGTGTGGGAGCCCTCCGGGAAGGTGACCCAAGGGCCAGGTCGGTCGTGCGGCGGGCGAGCGACCAGATCGCCGGGCGCGTAGACGTGTAGTTCCTCCTCGAGCAGTGCCCGGCGGTCGAGGCGATCGTCATCGCCCGGATCGACACAGACGACGATGTCCAACTCCGCACGGGACAGCTCGTCGAGCAGCGCCCCCGAGGGCGCCACTCGGAGGCGGAGGTCGACGTCGGGTCGCTCGGATCGGAAACGAGCGAGCGCGTCGGGGAAGTGGTGGATGGCTGCGGCGTCGATCATCCCGACGCGCAACCCACCGTCGTGACCCTGGCGGGTGGCGCGTGCCCATCGAGCGACGTCGCGGGTGGAGGCCAGCACGGTGGCTGCGTGGGTGCGGACCACTTCTGCCGCGGGGGTGGGACGTCGGCGCCGACCCTGGCGTTCGAACAGCGGCAGGCCCACTCGCCGTTCGAGCTCGGCCAGACCTTGCGACAGCGCCGAGATCGTCACGCCCAGCTGCGATGCCGCCTCCGACCACGTCGGTGTGGCGCCGACGGCCTCGAGGTACTCGAGTTGGGTGACGGTGATGTTCGGGAGCCGACCCTCCGGGGGACTCATCGCCCGGGTCGGGCGAGCCATTCCAGAAGCTGCAGCCCGCGGACGTCCTGACGATGGAGCCATGGCCCCATTGTTCAGCATTACTGAAGGAAATGGGAAGTCACTGCCACTTTGCTTAGGGTACGGCCATGACGCAACCGATCGACATCCGTCCCGCCACCGGTCGCCTGGGCGTGCTGACCCCCGGGCTCGGGGCGGTGGCCTCCACGTTCATTGCCGGGGTGCTGGCTGCCCGGGCTGGGCTCACCGTGCCCATCGGGGCGCTCAGCCAGATGGCCCACATCCGCCTCGGCGAGCGTGACGAACAACGAAACCCGCTCATTCGCGAGTTCGTACCCCTGGCCGGGCTCGACGACCTGGTGTTCGGAGGATGGGATCCGATCTCGGCCAACGTGCTCGAGGCGGCCCGCACCTGCGGAGTCCTCGAGGAGCGCGACCTGAACGCCATCTCGGGCGAACTCGAGAGCATCGTGTCGATGGACGCCGTGTTCGACCAGCGGTGGGTGAAGAAGCTCGACGGGCACCGGGTGAAGCAGGTCACCGGTGCGTGGGACCAGGCGCAGGCGCTGGTCGAGGACATCGAGCGGTTCCGCACCGAGAACGACTGTGAGCGGCTCGTGATGGTGTGGTGCGGCTCCACCGAGGCCTACCAGGAGGTGAGCGACGTGCACCTGTCGCTCGAGGCCTTCGAAGCAGGGCTGCGCTCGGACGACCCGAACATCAGCCCCAGTCAGCTCTACGCCTATGCGGCCCTGACCTGTGGGGTGCCGTTCGCCAACGGTGCTCCGAACCTCTCCGTGGATCTCCCCGCCATGAGGGAACTCGCCCAGCGCGAGGGTGTCCCCATTGCGGGCAAGGACTTCAAGACCGGCCAGACGTTCATGAAGACGATGCTGGCGCCTGGGCTGAAGGCGCGCATGCTGGGCCTGCGCGGGTGGTACTCGACGAACATCTTGGGCAACCGTGACGGCGAGGTGCTCGACGATCCCGAGAACTTCAAGACCAAGGAGATGTCCAAGCTGGGTGTGCTCGACACCATCCTGCAGCCGTCGCTGTACCCGGACCTCTACGGGAACATCGACCACGTGGTGCGCATCAACTACTACCCGCCGCGTGGCGACAACAAAGAGGGCTGGGACAACATCGACATCTTCGGGTGGATGGGCTACCCGATGCAGATCAAGATCGACTTCCTGTGTCGCGACTCGATCCTGGCCGCCCCGATCGTGCTGGACCTGGCCCTGTTCTTGGACCTGGCCGCTCGGGCCGACCAGCACGGCGTGCAGGAGTGGCTGTCGTTCTACTTCAAGTCGCCCCAGTCGACCGAGGCGGGTATGCCGGCCGAGCACGACCTGTTCATCCAGCAGATCAAGTTGAAGAACACCCTGCGGGAGTGGATGGGCGAGGAGCCCGTGACACACTCCGAGGCATGATCTGCCGGGTCCGAAGCGACCGTGTCGGACCCTGAGGACCACCCGGGCACCGACCCGGCACACGACGCCCGCACGTCGGCGGACACCGAGCGTTCGGCGCGCTCGACACGCTCGGCGAGACGACGGGTCGACCTGGGAGCGGTGGCGGTCTTCACCGCCCTCGGCGCCATGTTCGTGGCCGTCCCCCGCGTGGTCACCGAGGAGATGGACGGTTCGGTGGGCATGGCGGGGTTCGCCGTGTCCATCTTCTTCGTGGCGGCCGTCGTCACCCGTCCGTTCGCCGGGCGCTTCATCGACCGTCACGGTCGCCGGCCGCTCCTGGCCACGCTGCCCTTCGTCCTGGCGGTCGCCGTGGCCGCCCTCGTGGTGGTGGACTCAGTGGCGGGTGTGCTGGCGCTGCGCTTCGTGCAGGGCATGGCCGGCGGCGCCTTCTACGTGGTTGCCGTCACGGTCTCCACCGATCTGGTGGCTCCCAACCGCAGGGCCGGAGCGGTGGCTCGGCTGTCCATCGCCATCTACGCCGGCTTCGCGCTCGGTCCAGTCGCCGGCGAACGCCTGGTGGACCTCGGCGCCACCATGACCTGGCTGGTGCTGGCCGGGGTCATCGTGGCCGGCGGTGTGGTGGTGCGGACGATCCCCGAGACCCGCCCCGCAACCGTGCCGCTCGCCGCCGGTGATCCACCCCCAGGGCCGGTGCCGTGGCTCCACCCGGTCGCAGTGCTTCCCGGCTTGGCGCTGCTCACCCTCGGGGTGGGCTACACCTCGGTGACCGGTCTGTCGGCGCTGTACGCCCGCAGCATCGACCTGGGGTCGTCGGACCTGCTGTTCATCACCTTCGCGCTCACGATCCTGGTGCTGCGGCTCGGCTCCGGACGCCTGGCCGATGCCGTCGGTCCCGCCACCGTCATGTTCCCCGGCATGGCGGCGAGCGCGCTCGGATTCACGCTGTTGGCGCTCGGCGGTGATCCGGTCAGTGCGGTCGCCGGCGTGGCGCTCGTCGGTGTCGGCTGGGCGGTGGTGTTCCCTGCTGTGACCGCCTGGGTGGCGGGACAGGTGCCCGACGGGCAGCGTGGCGCGGCGCTGGGCACCCTGGTGGCCTTCATGGACATCGGCCAGGGCAGCGGCGGCTACATCGTGGGGTCGGTGGCGGGTGCCCACGGCTTCGAGTGGGCGTTCGTGGTGCCCGGTTCGATGGCGGTGGTCGGCGCCGGAGCGTTGGCCCTGGCGCTGGCTCGGGCGCGGCAGGCCGGCGGGTGACGCCGGGTGACGGCGGGTGACGCCGGGTGATCCCCGGATGGGGTCGGTTCGTCGTCAGGGGCGCGTGGAGGCGGTGCAACGGCCCCTCCGGTAGTGTCGCCCAGATGAGCGATCCGGCCGACATCATCAACGAACGCCTCGACCAACTGCTCGCCGAATCCGACCCGGCCAGCACTGACCCGGTCGCCTTCCGTGGTCGCCAGTACGACCTGGGTCTGGCCTGGGTGCACTTCCCCGAGGGATGGGGCGGCCTGGGGGTCTCGCCCACCCTCCAGCGAGAGGTCGAGCGACGGCTGCGCGTCGCCGGTGCGCCGCCGCCAGAGGTGGGCATGTTCTTCGGGCTGACCATGGCCGGCCCCACCGTCGTCACCCATGGTTCTGACGAGCTCCGCAGCCGCCTCCTGCGTCGCATGTTCACCGGTGAGGACGCCTGGTGCCAGCTGTTCAGCGAGCCCGGCGCAGGGTCCGACCTCGCCGGGTTGGCCTGTCGGGCCGTGCGCGACGGTGACGAATGGGTCATCAGCGGCCAGAAGGTGTGGAACACCTTGGCGCACATGGCCGACCGCGGCATGCTCGTGGCTCGCACTGACCCCGACGCCCCCAAGCACAAGGGCCTCACCTACTTCGCCCTGGACATGCACGCCGAGGGTGTCGAGGTTCGTCCCCTGCGCCAGATCACCGGCGAGGCCGAGTTCAACGAGGTCTACCTCACCGAGGTGCGGGTCCCCGACGCCGACCGCATCGGCGACGTCGGCGAGGGCTGGCGGGTGTCGATGACCACGCTCATGAACGAGCGGACCACCATCGGTGGTGGGTCCGGACCTCCGGCGAAGGGCTCCGGTGCCATCGCCGAAGCGGTGCGCATCTGGAAGGAAGAGCTGGTCGAGCAGACCCCGGCCATGAAGGACCGGCTGCTGCGGGCCTGGGTCGAGGCGGAGGTGCTGCGGCTGACCAACATCCGTGCGGCGCAGAACCGCCGCATTGGCAACCCCGGCCCCGAGGGGTCGATCGCCAAGCTCAAGTTCGCCGAGGTGAACATGTCGATCTACGAGCTGTGTGTCGACCTGCTCGGGCCGGCTGCGCTCGTGGACTACGACTACACGATGCGCCGTAGTGAGCAACTGGGTCTGACCGGTCCGGCTGGTTCGTCCCGGAAGATGTTCCTGCGGTCGCGGGCCAATTCCATCGAGGGCGGCACGTCGGAGATCCAACGCAACATCATCGGCGAGCGGGTGCTCGGCCTGCCCGGCGAACCCCGGGCCGACAAGGAACTGCCCTGGTCGCAGGTGCCGCGCAACTGAGCGACCGTTGCGGTCGGCGACCGCGCCGGAGCATCAGCGGTCGTCGCCGACTGGCCGACCGGTCAGGTCTCGAGGCCGGCAAACGGTCCGCCGGGGTGGTCGATGACCCAGACGTGGAGCATCTCGGGGGTGACCCGCAGCATCGACGGCGGCCAGCATCCGGCGCCCATGTCGGTGAAGCCGATCACCGAGCCGCCCTCCGCCGGCGGCGCGGTGTAGCAGAGGTTGTCGTGGCTGTGCCACACCGTCAGGCAGCCGCCGATCATGGGGCCGGGGTCGCCGACCGACTCCATGAGGAACATCGCTCCCTCGACGGTGCCGTCGCTGGCGTACATGAGTGATTCGGGACGGGCCGGGTCCAGCACGATCCCGTCGGTGAAGTACTCGACGTTCAACCAGTGCGCGCCGGCGCCGCCGAAGGGCGGGGCGATCATCACGTAGCCGGCGGCGATGGCATCGTTCACCGTGGCCAGGTTCTCTTCGAGGTACTCGGTGACGTCCTCGACGAGTTGGTCGGCGGCGGCCTGCTGCTGCGGCGTGATCGGATCGTGGCAGTGGTGGGCGTGGTGGTCGTGTGCGGGAACCGGCCACACACCGCCGGTCATGTCCGCGAAGCGGTGGATCCACGCAGCCACCGCCTGGCGACTGACGGCGACCGTGGGTCGGAACGTGCGATCGTCGTAGCCGCGAGCCAGGCCGGTGGCGCTGCCCCAAGCCAACTCACCGTGGAACCGGTGCCCAGCGGGAATGTCGAGGAAGCGACTGGCGTAGGTGCGGCCCTCCATGGCGGCGAGGCGGTGGAGGACCACCACCATGGCCTGTCGACTCACCGAGGCGCCCGGGCGGAACGTCCCGTCGGCGTAGCCCTGCACCATGCCCTCGCTGTAGGCCCAGGCGATGGCGTCGAAGAACGGATGGTCGGGCGGGACGTCGGTGGCGGGGGGCGCCGGGAACGGTCCGCCCGGTGAGCCCTCCATGCGCCAGAGCAGCACGGCGAGTGCCTGGCGACTGATGGGCAACGTCGCCCGGAACGTCCCGTCGGGGTAGCCCAGCAGGTAGCCGCTGCCGGCCATCCAGTGGATCTCCTCGCCGAACGGATGGGTGCTCGTGACGTCTGTGAAGTCGACCTCGGGGATCGGGGTGGGTGAAGGGGACGGGGGAGTCGTCGGATGGTGACCCTCATGGGCCAGCGCGCTGCCCGCAGTGGCCGCCAGGACCAGGAGGGTTGTGGCCACCACCAGCGCAACGAGCCGTTGGGTTCGATGTCTCGCCTGCAGTGATCTCGGCCGGCCTGTTCGACGATGCACCATGAGGACAGGTTAGGACCGGTGTCGGCACCGTGCTCGCTGACGTCGTACGCTGCCCGGCCAGCCGCCATGCCGGCGGTGAGGGTCGCTTCGGACGGGGGTCCGGGACGCCGAGGGGCGCCGAGCGGCGCCGAGCAACATCGAGGAGGCAGTCGTGGGTCCCATCGTCGACACACCGGCGGGCAGGTTGGAAGGACGGGAGCGTCGAGGGGTGTTGCTGTTCGCCGGCATCCCCTACGCAACCTCCACTGCAGGCGACGCTCGCTTCCGCCTCCCCGAGGCACATCCCGGCTGGTCGGGGGTGCGGGACGCGTCCACGTTCGGCAAGGTTGCTCCCCAGCACGCCGGCCCGCTCGAGATGATCGCCGGCGGCGGCGCACCGGACTGGTCGGAGGACTGCCTGTCGCTGAACGTGGTGACCCCGTCGCTCGACGGGCCGCCTCGCCCGGTCATGGTATGGATCCACGGTGGGGGTTTCACGGGGGGTTCTGGGTCGATCCCCTGGTACGACGGCACGAAGTTGGCGCTGCGTGGCGACGTCGTGGTGGTGACCATCAACTACCGGTTGGGTGCGTTCGGGTGGTTGCACCTCGGCCATCTCGACCCTGACCTCGCCGACTCGGGCTGCGCCGGACTGGCCGACCAGGTCGAGGCCCTGCGCTGGGTGGCGCGCTCGATCGAAGCCTTCGGCGGTGACCCCGAACAGGTCACCATCTTCGGCGAGTCGGCCGGCGGGATGTCGGTGGCCACCCTCATGGGCACCCCTTCGGCGGCGGGCCTGTTCTCCAAGGCCATTGCCCAGAGCGGCGCCGCCCACAACACCTGGGACGGCGATGCGGCTGCTGAGGTGACCAACGCGGTCATGGCGGCCGCGGGCGTGCGGGACGTGGCTGGGCTGCGGAAGCTCGACCCCGACGCACTGCTCGAGGCACAGACCTCGGCGGCCACCTCGGTGACCCGGGACCGTGCCAAACGCGCCGAGGGTGCCGGTCTCGGTCTGCCGTTCGGTCCGGTGGTGGGCGGTGACGTGTTGCCCGTCCCGCCGCTCGAGGCCATCGCTTCTGGTTCGGCGGGGTCGATCCCCCTGCTGGCCGGCACCACCGCAGAGGAGTGGCGACTGTTCGGCTTGGCCCTGCGCAGCGTGGAGGACGAAGCCACCATCCTTCGTCGCCTGGGCCGGATGGTGCCCGACCCTCACCAGGTGGCCGCCACCTACCGCCAGGAGGCCGACGACCGGTCGCACGACGACATGTGGACCGCAATTCTCACCGACCGCATTTTTCGTATCCCCGCCATCCGCTTGGTGGAGGCGCAGGCCGCACACCGGTCCGACGGCTGCTTCATGTACCAGTTCGACTGGGCCACGCCGGCGTTCGAGGGTCGGCTGGGGTCCTGTCATGCACTCGAGATCCCCTTCGTGTTCGACAACCTCGATCGTGGGGGCGTCGACTCCTTCTGCGGCCCGGACGCCCCGCAGTCGTTGGCCGACGCAATGGCCGACGCCTGGGTGGCCTTCGCCCGCACCGGCAACCCGAACCACCAGGGCATCCCGGCCTGGCCGGCCTACGACACCCACGACCGGGCGGTGCTGCACTTCGACGATCCCTGCCACCTCGAGCACGACCCGTCACCGGCGCAGCGGGCGGCGTGGGACGGGGTGTTGTGACACACTTCGGCCGAACCATCACAAGGAGCAGATCATGAGTGTCGCCTTCACCGAGAAGACGTTGGAAGCCGCAGCGCAGAAGCGTCTCGGCGACGAGAAGGTGCTGGCGGCCGGCATCTTCTCGCCCTACGGCTCGGGGATGGCCCGCGGCGAAGGAATGGGCATGGCCGAAGGGGTGACCGACATGGTGACCGACAACCCCGTCGCCGACTTCGCCGCCACGCTCATCGGCGGGTTCGCGGCCAAGAAGGCGGTGGCGGCCTACGAGAAGGAACCCCCGTACACGGCGCTGGTCGTCACCCCGACCCACATCCACGCCTTCGACGCTACCGCCGGCAAGGGGGCGGTCATGACCGACAACCTGGGCGAGGAGTACGCCACCTGGGATCGCTCGACGGTCGAGGTGCACATGAAGAAGTGGGTCATGTCGTTCAACCTCTTCATCGCGGACCACGACGGCGGGTTGGCCTACGCCTACCGGGGCGCCAAGACGTGGAAGGTGGGCGGCAAGTTGGTGGCTCACCTCCTCGTGGACGGCCACGAGTAGGTGGACGACGGCGACCAGCAGGGCGCGTCCATGGTCTCCGAGTTGTTCGACCCCGAGGCGTGGGACGAGGTACCGGGCTTCGAGTTCACCGACATCACCTACCACCGCGCCCGGGCCCACGGCACGGTGCGTGTGGCCTTCGACCGCCCCGAGATCCGCAACGCCTTTCGCCCACACACCGTGGACGAGCTGTACCGGGCCCTCGAGCATGCCCGCACGACGTCTGATGTGGGGTGCGTGCTGCTCACCGGCAACGGGCCGTCGCCGCGCGACGGCGGGTGGGCCTTCTGCTCCGGCGGCGACCAGCGCATCCGTGGTCGCGACGGCTACCGCTACGCCGAGGGCGAGACGGCCGAGACCATCGATCCGGCCCGCTCGGGCCGACTCCACATCCTCGAGGTGCAACGGCTGATCCGCATAATGCCCAAGGTGGTCATCTGTGTCGTTCCCGGTTGGGCCGCCGGTGGGGGTCACAGCCTGCACGTGGTGGCCGACCTGACCCTGGCCAGTGCCGAGCACGCTCGTTTCAAGCAGACCGATGCGGATGTGGCCTCGTTCGACGGGGGCTTCGGGTCGGCCTACCTGGCGCGTCAGGTGGGACAGAAGTTCGCCCGGGAGATCTTCTTCTTGGGTCGTGAGTATTCCGCGGACGACGCCCACCGGATGGGCATGGTCAACGCAGTCATCCCCCACGCAGAGCTGGAGGCTGCTGCGCTCGAGTGGGCGGCGGCGGTGAATGCCAAGAGCCCCACGGCGCAGCGCATGCTGAAGTACGCCTTCAACCTCGTCGATGACGGCCTGGTGGGCCAGCAGGTGTTCGCCGGCGAAGCCACCCGACTGGCGTACATGACCGACGAGGCCGCGGAAGGCCGCGACTCGTTCTTGGAGAAGCGCGAACCGGACTGGTCCGCCTTCCCCTGGCACTACTGAGCCCGGTTCGCCCTAGTCCTCACTCGGTTCGCCTCGCTAGGGATGGGACGGTGGGTCGTGGTCGGCGTCACGCAGAACGAGCCGGCCAGTCGCTTCCACGCGCCTTGCCACGTACCGAACCGCTGCGGCGACGTGGGCCGAACGGCGCAAATGTGGTCTCTGATCAGGGATTCTCCGAACCAATGAGTAGTCTAGAACAAGCTTTTCTATGTTTCGCCATTCTGGCGGGCTGACCACAAGCGATCAGAGGCGGATGTGAACCAGCACGGCGACCGGCCAGCAGGGATGCACGGAGCAGGTCTGGCGCGACGTCGACTGCTCCAGGGCATGGTGGTGGCCCCGGCCATCTGGGTGGCGCCGCAGATCATCTCGGCACCAGCCGCTGCTGCGCAGACGTGCGTTGATTCGACGCTGTCATGGGACCTCGAGTTCCCCGGTAGCCCTCTGGGAAGCCCGGTGCCGTTGACGAACGGCGTGTCCCGCACGGTCGGGGGCACCACCATGACCTACACCTGGGTCGATACGAGCCCGACGTCGGTGCAGTTCCACGAAGTGAACGGCACGTTTCAGCGCCTTGCGCTGGGCGCCCCGCGGGTGCCGCAGTTCCAGTTGAACGGTTCGGGACCCGGCCCGGTCGTCCACCGGTTCACCTTCGACCAACCGGTGCTGAACGTGGCCTTCGACGTGCTCGACGTGGACCAGAACGGGAGCTCGTGGCGGGACGAGATCGACGTCTTCGGCGAACTCGGCGCGACCACCCCAATCATCGGTGTCGGGACGCTCCGTGGCAACGCTGGTGAGGTCTCGGCGATCGTCCCCAACCGCACCTACCGCGGGAACGTGCTCATTCCGAACCCCAACGACGACCGCTCCGATGTGGGGTTCTTCTTCGCCGGGCCGGTGGATCGCATCGTGTTGCGTCACGTCCGGGCCGGCGGTGGCAACTCCCAAGGCGTCGGCATCTCGAACATCTCGTGGTGCGTCTGATCGATCGAGGTCCGTCACCTGCGAGCGTGTCGGGGTGATCCTCTAGGGTCTGCCTACCGGGTCTGCCCAACGGGGTGCAGGGCCCGATTCGTCGAACCCAGGAGGACACGATGGCCAGCAACGCAGAAGCGGCGTTCGAGAAGTACCAGGCGGCGCTCGGCGAGAACGAGGGAACCGGCGAGTGGTTCGAGGTGACCCAGGAGACGGTGAACGCCTTCGCCGACATCACCCACGACCACCAGTTCATCCACGTGGACCCCGAAGCGGCCAAGGCCACCCCGTTCGGTGGCACCATCGCCCACGGATTCCTGACGCTGTCGATGCTGACGCACCTGTCGGCCACTATTCCCCAGGACACCAGCCGCTTCCAGGGCATCCTCATGGGCGTCAACTACGGCTTCGACAAGGTGCGCTTCGTGAGCCCCGTGCCGGTGGGCAGCCGCATCCGCGCCTCCTCGGTGCTGTCCGACGTGCAGCTCAAGAGCGCCAACGACGTGCAGGTCACCCGCACGATGACCATCGAGGTCGAGGGTTCTGACCGCCCGGCCTGCGTGGCCGAGTGGCTCACCCGCCTCACCTACGGCTGAGATCCGATGGACGCTGACGGGCCCCTCCCCGGGCCGCAAGGCTGCGAACCGTAGGCACGGGGAGTCGCCGCTCAGTTGGATGCTCGATCGCAATGGTTGACTCCAGGCCCTCGATCCTGCGGCTCTGCATCGTGGGTGCCCACAGCGACTAGGGTTTTGTGATCAGTGGTGTGGTTGATCCCATGGGCGCCGCGTGCGCGACACCGAGGTGGGGACTGGATTGGTGCGACCATGAAACCAGAGCAACAGGATCCCAGAGCAGGTCAAGCGCAAACCGCGCCCGGCGCGGGACGGCGCCAGTTCCTGCAGCGCGTCGCCGTAGGTGGGGGGCTTGTGTGGGCTGCGCCCTCGATCGTGGGCGTGCGTGCGGTGGCCGCGCAGACGCCGCAGTGTGAGGACAGCGAAATCGACTGGGCCGACACCACGGTCTTCGAACAGGGAGATCCCAAGTCCGGAGGCAGGATCAGCCCCATTGCCTCCGATTTCCCGTGGACGGTGGGCGACTTCGGCGGCACGACGGTGGAGATGGCGTTCGTGTCGGGGACCCACGTCTACTACGGCGGTTCCTTCACCCCGAACATCGTGACTCCCCCCAGTGTCGGAGCAGCGCCGGGCGCCACGACTGGTGGGCAACTCGGCTACTTCCGCTTCACCCGCCGCCAGGATCCGTCGGGCACCCCGAACGTCCCCGCGGGGACCGAGGCAGTCCTGCGGATCTCGTTCTCCAACTTGGTCGAGAACCTGACCTTCAGCCTCTTGGATGTGGACAACGCCACGAGTGGCGGTAATTTCGAAGACATCGTCGAGGTGACCGCCTTCGACACGGTGAACGGGCTCGGCCCTCTGACCTATGCATGGGCAGCCCCTGGCGCGAGTCCGTCGTTCACGCCGAACGCTGGCGGCAACGGCAACGGCAGCACCAGCACGGGCCAGATCTTCACTGGCAACGGGGATGCGCCAGACACCAGCAACAACGGCAACATCGACTACACCGTGGCTGGCCCAGTGAACGAGATCAACATTCGCTACGAGGCAGGTGTCGACGCCCGGGGTCAGCACATTGGCGTGTCCGACCTCGCCTGGACCTGCCCCTGACACTGCCCGGGGCACGTGATCGCATCCCGAGGGTGACCGCGGTGCCGTCCTGGGCGGGCGGCCGCCGTTGGGTCAACCTGGTGCGCTGAACGTACCGACGGCCGTGCGCAGTCGCCAGGGCGGGAGGCCCGAGCGGGGGCGCACCTCGATCCCGTGAGGGGCGGTCTCCACCCCCAGCACCCGCAGCAGCGCCAGCAACGGTCCGGCATGGGCATTGGAGTTCATCACCGGGCACTCCGTCATGGGCGTGGCCGGCTGGACGAACGTCTCGCCCGGTTGCTGGCCGTGGTGGGAGTTGTAGGCGTCGGGTCCGCTCCAGATGCCGTACCAGATGTGGGGGTAGGCCTGGGCGTGCGCGGCGAGGGACTGGCGCTGCAGCCTGACCCACGCCCCTGGTGGGTCGTGGAGCGCCTCGGCCCAGGTCCACAAGGCGTTCACAGCGGCCCACACCCCGCCGTTGCAGTCCCAACCCGGAGCCAGCATGGCAAGGCGCACCGGGTGGGGCCGGTCGAGGATCGTGGCGCCGATGGGCGACGGGCGCACGCACCGCTCCCGGATCTCGTCGACGGTGCGTTCCCGTTGTTCGTCGGTCCCGCAACCGCCGATGAGTGCCTATACCTGGGCGTCGAGGAACAGATGGTCGTCGCCAACCGGTCCGCCGTGCCCATCGGTGCCCCGCAGGAACCAGTGGCCGTTCCAGGCCGACGCCATAGCGTCACGGCGCGCCTCGGCCCACGAGCGCATCTCGGCAGCTTCTCCTGGGTGCGTGCCCTCGAGCAGCGCGGCGGCGCGAGGTAGCACCCAGGCGGCGAACCCGGTGTTGAACGTGGATTCGCCGCGGCGGCGGAACTGTGCCCGGTCGGGGACTATGGCCGAGATCGGGTCGCTCCAGTCGCCCGAGCCGACGCGGACCAGCCCGCGATCGCCCACCCCGATGCGCTCGGCCAGGTCAGGCCAGGCCAGCAACGCACGCTGGCGTACCGTCGAGGAGTGCACCTGCTCACCGCCCGCCTGGCGACACCAGAACGGCACCACCGCGTCCAGGAATGCCTCGTCGCCGTCGGCCCGACCACCCAGGAAGCCGATGACCAGCCATGGCAATCGACGGTCGATCCACGCCGGGGCGGCGGCGGCGTCCGTGTGAGCCACGGTCACCGAGGGGGATG
>JAFIEP010000004.1 GCA_020832495.1 Acidimicrobiia bacterium
CTCGCGCGCGGCGGGGGCTCGGCGTCCGCGGCGGCCGGGCGGCGGTGGTCCCGGCACCCCCGCCCGACCGCTCGGTGACCCGACGGCCATCGCCTCGCCGCCGGAGTTGGCTGCGTTCAACGAGTTCCTGGCCGATCAGGATGCGGCGGCGGCCAAGGCCCGTCGGGTGAAGAGTTTGGAGTCGGCCAAGGACAAGGCGGCGGCGGCGCTGCGCGACGCCCAGCAGGCAAACGCCGGTCGCGAGGCGGTCGCCGAGGCGGAGGCCGCCTACCGCCAGGCCCTCGAGACGCTGCAGGCGGCCAAGGACGGCCGCGAGCCCGAGCCCGACGCGGCGGCCGAGTCAGGTGAGGCCGATGCCGGCACCCCCGGCACCCCCGGCGCCGAGGAGGCGACGGCTGGCGACGACGCTGCCGACTCGGACCAGGTGCCCGACATGAGCACTGCCGAGGCACCCGTCGAGGCGCCCGACACGAGCGACGCCGACGCAACTGAGGCCGACGCCGACGCAACTGAGGCCGACGCCGGCGACCAGCCCGCCGAGCAGGAGGCCTGATCAGGACTCGTCGCGGGTCACGCTGCCGGTGAGTAGTGCCCGGAGCACGGCCTGATCCTCGAGTGTGCCCACCGCTGCGGTTGGTTCGGCATCGGGATCGGGCACGGTGGCGCCGTCCGGAAGCACGAGCAGGGTGAAGTGGTACACGTGCTGTTCACCCGGCGGCGGACAGAAGGCGATCCACCCGTCGCCGCCGCTACTGCGACCGTCGACGGCGCCGTCGGGGACTTCGCCCTCGTCGAGTGTGGTCCGATCGGGGTCGAGGCCGGTGAGGACCCGGTGGACGAAGCCACCGGCATCGGGGTCGGTGACCACCAGGGCCAGCGACGCCGCGTCGTCGGGGACGCCGCTCCAGGCCAGCGGCGGGGCGAGGTTCTCGCCTTCGCACGTGTAGGTCACGGGGATCGACCCGCCCGGTTCCCAGGCCGGCGATTCGAGCACGAGTAATTCGGCGGGTGCGGCCACCTCGTCGCCAGGAAGTAGCTGACCCTCGTCGGTGGGTGGAGGTGCGACCGTGGAGCTGGTGGTGCGTTCGGGACCCGAGGCGTCGTCACTCACCGGCCGGAGCTCACGGCCGCTGGTACCACACGACGCGAGTACCAGGGTGGCGACACAGAGCACGAGCAATCGGCGCACAGAGGACACGGCCCGCCAGGCTACCCAGTGCCGAACGACGTGGGGTCTCGCCACCAGGCGTCGACCGGAGCAGTAGCGTCGCCCCGTGGCGCGGCCAGTGACACAGCAACTCTCGCCGAGAATGTTGGCTCGTCGCGCCCGGGCGCTGCTCGGGCCCGACCCCGCCGCAGCTCGGCAGAGCCTGGTCGCCCTACTCATCGGCTTGGTGGCCTCGTTGGTGGCCGGCCTGACGCTCGGGGGCATCAGCGACACCATCGAACGGCTTCCCGGTCTGCTCGTGCTGGTACCGGCGGCCATCGCGTTGCGGGGCACGATCTTCGGTGCGCTCGGCAGTCGGTTGGGCACTGCCATTCACGCCGGCACCTACCGGTTCACCCGCCGCCCCGACTCCGTGCTCGGCCAGAACGTCATGGCCGCAGGCGTGCTCACCTTCTTCACCTCGGTCACCCTGGCCGTGCTGGCCAAGGTCATCTCCGAGGTCTTCGGAATCGCCAACGCCATCTCGCTGGTGGACTTCATGGCCATCTCGTTCATCGGAGGTGTCCTGTCGTCGATCGTGGTGCTCGCCCTGACGGTGTTCCTGGCCGAGAGTTCGGTGCGCTCAGGGTGGGACCTCGACAACGTGATGGCGCCGTTGGTGACGGCGTCAGGCGACATGGTGACGCTGCCGGCGCTGTTCGTGGCCACGCTGCTCATCGGCATCCCCGGCTTGTCGGTGAGCGTGAGCGTGGTGGCGACCCTGCTCGCCGCCGCGGCTCTGGTGGCGGCGTTCCGGTCCAACCACCGCGAGTTGCGGGCCATCCTGCGAGAAGCGCTGTGGGTGGTGGTGGCGGCAGGCGTGCTGTCGTTGGTCGCCGGGCTGACCCTCGAGCGGCAGGTGGAGTCGCTCATCACCTACCCGGCGCTACTGGCCCTGGTGCCGCCGTTCCTGGCCAGCGCCGGTGCGCTGGGCGGCATCGTGTCGTCGCGCATGACCTCCAAGCTGCACCTCGGTGTGGTCGAACCCGATGCCGTCCCCGGACCGGTCGCCCGGGTCGATCTGGCCCTGGCCATGGTCCTGGCGCTGCCCGTGTTCGCCCTGGCCTCGCTGGTGGCCGACCTCGCCGCGCTGTTGATCGACCTCGAGAGCCCCGGTGTGGTGGCCATGCTGGCCGTGGCCATGGTGGGCGGCATGTTCGCCACGGTGCTGTCCATGCTGGTGGCCTACTACGGGGCCATCGTGTCGTACCGGCTGGGCCTCGACCCCGACAACCTGGGGATCCCGCTGGTCACGTCGTCGATCGATCTGCTGGGGAGCTTCTCTTTCATCGCCGCCGTGGTGGTGTTCGTGTGATGTCGAGTCCACCGGCGCGGTGGCGCCGCCCTACTATTGACCCACCCCCGAGGGGCTGACCTGCATGGATGACCGACCACGAAACCTCCGCACCATGCTCTCCGAGGCGAAGGACACCTCGGAGCTCATGGTGGACCTGGCCTATGCCGCGCTCTACTTCGGCGACCCGGACATGGCCGAGGAGGTGCGTGACCTCGAACGCTCCATGAGCGACCTGGTGCACGACATGCGTGCCGTGTGCATCCTGGCGGCCCGCAGCCCGCGGGAGGCCGGAGAGATGGCCTCGGTGCTGCAGGTGATCTCCGCCATTGAACGCATCGCCAACGACGCCGTCGACATCGCCCGCATCGTCACCCACCGCCTGGGTATCCCCCGGGAACTGGTAGCCGACCTGTCCGACGCCGAGGAGGTGTCGCACCGGGTGCTGGTGCGCGACGGATCACACATGGCCCACCGCCCGCTCAGCGCCCTCGAGCTACCAGTGGCCACCGGTATGCGGGTGGTGGCCATCCGACGCGGTCGGGACTGGGTCAGCGACGTCGAGGGCACCGAGGTCCTGCTCCCGAGCGACGTGCTGTTCCTCGAAGGTCCCGCTGCGGGCATCCCCCGTGTGCGCGAGTTGGCCGACGCGCCGGTGTGGGAGCCCCCGCAACCGCCCGAGGACGGGGCGCTCACCGACCTGGACCGTGCCGTCGACACGCTGGTGGAGATGAAGAACATCTCCGAGGTGGCCGTCGGTCTGGCCTACTCGGCGTTGGTGCTGCGCGACGCCGGGCTGGCCGCCGAGGTCCGTCACCTCGAGGACCGCCTCGACGAGATGAAGGATCGCTTGGAGCTGTGGGTCTTGCGGGCAGCGCGCGACGACCTCGACCCCTCACCGTTGCGAGGGCTGCTCCACCTCTCCCAGGCAGCCGAGGACATCGGCGACGCCGCCCAGCAGATGGTGTGGCTGGTGGAGGAGGACGAGGAGGTCCACCCCATCTTGGGGCTGGCTCTCGGAGAGAGCGACGAGGTGGTGGTGAAGCTGCCGGTGGCCGAGGGTTCACGTGCCGACGGTGCCGCACTCAGCCAGCTCAGGTTGAACATCGAACCCGGCTTCAGCGTGTTGGCCGTGCAGCGGGGCGGTCGCTACTTCTACCGCCCCCGCGGCGCGGTGACGCTGCACGCCGGCGACGACCTCATCGCGGCGGGTCCCGACGAGGGCCGTGAGTTGCTGGCTCGCCTGCTCGGCTGGGAGTTGGATGTCGACGAGGAAACGGGAGCGTTGTCGCTCTCGCCGGCCGACCCGGGCAGTTTGCGCTCGGCCTGGGATGAGGTCAGCGTCCGCTGACCTGGCCCGCCTGGGCCATCTGTTCGGCCACCTGCGCAGCGGCGTCGCGCAGCCCCTGCAGATCCGGGTTGCGGCTGGCCGCCCGAGCCCCGGCGGCGGCCGGCCCGCTGCTGCGCCGGCGGTTGCTGGCCCGTCCTTGTGACGGCGGTGGTGGGGGCGTGGCCGGGGCGGCGCCACCGGCGGGTGCACCGCTCGTAGCGTGCTGGGCCTCCGGCTGACCGGCAGCGGCGCGACCGGAGCCGTCGCCGCCGGATGGCGTGCGGCCACCGCCGCCTCCGCCTCCGCCGCCACCGTTGGGACCGGACCCGTTGGACCCGTCGCCGTTGAACAGTTCGGCGATGCCACCGATCGAACCCATGATGCCCGACATCTCGGCCGGCAGGAAGATCTTGGTGGCGTTGCCGTCGGCCACCTGCGTGAGCGCCTCGAGGTACTTGATGGCGATGAGTTCGTTGGTGGGATTGCCCTGGTGGATGGCTTCGTACACCGACCGGATGGCATCGGCCTCACCCATGGCGATGACCTGCTCGCGGTACTGCTCGGCCTCGGCCACTGCCCGGATGGCAGACGCCTGGCCCTCGGCCTCGAGGATCTGCTGCTGCTTGACGCCCTCAGCTGTGAGGATGGCGGCCTGCTTCTCACCTTCGGCTCGGGCGATGGCGGCCTGGCGCTGACCGTCGGCCTGGGTGACGACCGCACGACGGTTGCGCTCGGCCTTCATCTGCTCGTGCATGGCGCTCATGACGTCGGGCGGCGGGTCGATCCGCTGGATCTCCACACGGCCGACGCGCACGCCCCACTTGTCGGTGGCGTCGTCGAGGATGTTGCGCAGGTTCAGGTTGATCTGGTCGCGCGAGGTGAGGGCGCTGTCGAGGTCCATGTCGCCGACCAGGTTTCGCAGGTTGGTCTGCGCCAGCTTGGTGATGGCCAAGATGAAGTTGGCCACGTTGTAGATCAGCCGTTGCGGGTCGGTGGGCTCGTAGTAGACGACGGCGTCCACGGAGACCACCACGTTGTCCTTGGTGATGACCTCCTGGGGTGGCACGTCGGCCACCTGCTCACGCATGTCCACCACCCGGATCTTCTGGAAGATCGGAAAGATCAGCTGCAGGCCGGGGTCGACCGTCGTCTTGTAGCGGCCGAGGTTCTCGATCACGCCCCGCTGGTAGGGGCGCACGATGCGCACACCTGCGGCGAAGTAGAAGATGAGAAAGACGAGAAAGACTCCGGCAATACCGGCAACTACGGCCATGGCCGCGTCTCCTTTGTGGGAGGTTGGTCGTTGACCCCGACTGGATGTCGAGGCTACTCGGGAAGTTGTGGGTCGGGAACGGGTGCTTCGAAGGGAGCGACCACCACGCGGGTGCCCTTGGTGTCGAGGACCCGGATGCGGGCGCCCTTCTCGATGGCCTGGCCGTCGTAGCTCTCGGCACGCCACTCCTCGGCATCGACGCGGACCATGCCGACGTCGCCAGCGGGGATCTCGGCGAGCACCACACCGGCCTCGTGGATGAGGCGGCGTGAACCCACACCGGTGGCGCTGCCCTGGGCGTTCATGCGACGGGCCAGCGGTCGCAAGCCGGCGTAGGAAGCGCCCGACAGTGCGGCGCACACCACGATCTGGACCGGGATGCCGAACCCGATGAAGGCCACCACCGCAGCACCGAAGGCACCGATGGCGAACGGGAGGGCGAACATCGACGTGGTGGCCATCTCGCCGATGAGCAACACCACTCCGGCCACGAGCCAAATCCAGCGCATCGACTCTGATTCCATGGGTGTCAGCAACCTCTCGATCGTGGTGACCGTGGGTGGGACGAGCGGCCGAGTGGGCCGCTCGCCGAGCGCCCGTCCGGGTGGCGTGTGGTGCGGACGTCAGCCTCGGTGGCGTGCCGGGCGGCGAAGGCCCGGCACCCGACGTCCATCATATCGGGTGGGCCATCGCCCGACCCGGAGTGTCGGCCGATCGCCGGAGTGGCCCGGTAGCGTGCTGGCATGGCAGAGCGACCGTGCCTCATGACCGTGCACGCCCACCCCGACGACGAGGCCTCGAAGGGTGCGGGTACCGTGGCTCGCTATGCCGCCGCGGGGGTGCACTGCGTGCTGGTGTGCTGCACGGGGGGCGAGGCGGGCGACATCCTCAACCCGGCCATGGACCGCCCCGAGGTGCGGGCTCGACTCGACGCCGTGCGACGCGAGGAACTGGCAGCGGCCACGGCTGCCATCGGCTACCACGACGTCGTCATGCTGGGTTACCGAGATTCCGGCATGCCCGACAGCGAGGCCAACGCCGATCCCACCAACTTCTGGAACGCCGACCTGCACGAGTCCACCGGCCGACTGGTGGAGATCATCCGCCGGGTGAAGCCCCAGGTGCTCGTCACCTACAACGACGACCAGTCGCACTACCCCCACCCGGATCATCTCCGGGTGCACGACATCAGTGTGGCCGCCTTCGACCTCGCCGGCGACGCCAACGCCTATCCTGACGCCGGACCGCCGTGGACAGTCGACAAGCTGTACTACACGGTCTGGTCGCGGGAGAGGGTGGAGGCCGTCCACGCCAAGATGCTCGAGCTCGGCATCACGTCGCCGTTCAGCGACGAGTGGTTCGAACGGCCGTCGCAGGACCACCGCATCACCACCCGCATCGACGTGAGCGACCAGTGGGAGGTGCGCAAGGCGGCGCTGTTGGCCCACGCCACCCAGGTGGCGCCGGACTCGCCCTTCTGGTTCGGTCTGCCCGACGACGTGGCGCAGACCATCCATCCCGAGGACGTCTACGTGCTGGCCCAGTCCCGGGTGCACACCGCACTGCCCGAGGACGACCTGTTCGCCGGTATCGACGGCGTCGGGTCCTGACCCTCGTCGCCGGCTCGTCGGGGCCGTCGCTCAGTCGGCGCGCATGGCGTCGCGAAGTGACCGCCAGCCGACGAGGTGGGCACCGCTGCGCTCGATCATGGTGCGCAGCCCGCTGTCGTGGCTGAGCAGGTGGTGGTCGTCCACACGTGCGGCCCAGTCGTCGGCGATGGCCCGCAACTCCGGCGTGTCCGCTGCGGGGTGGGCGTACAGCTCGGTGACCCCGGGGCGGAGGTCGAACAGTGCCCGCTCGATGCTCCGACGGCTGCCCACCCCGTTGACGTAGACGAAGTGGTCCGGGTAGAGGACGCCTTCGTCGGCGGCCAGTTGGCGGAACGGGAAGCCGATGAGCGGTTCGGTGGACGCCCCCGAGAGGCGGAGCGGTAGACCGAAGTCGATCGCCAACTCCAGGTAGAGGTCGAAGAACTCGGGACGGAGCTGCACCGTGCCCATGTGGGAGTCGAGGTGGGTCACGTCGAAGCCCCACAGGATCGCTCGTTCCACCTGGGATCGCAGCTCGCGTCGGGTCTCGTCCAGATCGGCGTGGTCCCACACGTCGTCGACGGTGCGTGGGAAGCCACCGTCCCCGTCGAGGAGTGAGGGGGCCTGGGTGATCGGACCCCAGCGGTACCGGTCGTACTCGGCGTTGAGCGTCAGGTGCACCCCCACGTCCTCGCCGAGATAGGCCGACGACGCCTCACGTGCCCACGGGCACGGGACCATGAGGCTGGCGCTGGTGGCCACGCCCGACCGCAGGGCCTCGTAGATACCGCTGTTGGCGGCGTGGCACATGCCCAGGTCGTCGCAGTTGATGATGACGAGGCAGTCGTCGTCGGTGAATCCCAGTCGACGGGCGAGTTCGGTCACCACCCCACGGTACCGCCCGTTGCCCGGGTCCGGTGGGCTTGGTGGTGGTGGATCAGCCGACGTGGTCGCAGGCCGACCACAAGCCCATGCCGGCCTCCGATGCTGCTCGTTCGGCGGCGGCGAAGGTGGCGGTGTGGGCGGTGTTCGGTGGGATGACCAACGTGGTGGCGTAGCCGCCCTCGACCATGGCGGCGTTGACGAACAGGTCGTCGCCCGCCCGATAGACATAGGCCAGGATCCGCCCGTACAGGTCCCACAGTTCCTCGTCCCGCTCGAGCCACACCTCCGACCCCTCGGGGATCAGGGTGTGGATGTGGGCGGTGGCCTCGGGGCCGTAGCACTCCACTGGTCGAGAGGGATGGTGGGTCTCGGGAGTGTCGATGCCGATCAGGCGGACGCGGTACTCGTGGCCGTCCATGCCGACGACGATGGTGTCGCCGTCGATGATGCGGACCACCTCGGCGGCGTCGTTCGGTGCTGCAGCCGGCCCGTCAGCCGGTGACGCGTTGCCTGCGCAGCCCGCCACGACGAGGGCGACGAGCAGGACCAGACTCCACCACGGCGACCGTGTCGATGGTGCCCGCCAGATGGTCGGACCCCTCAGCCGAGGCGCTCGAGCACCGTACCGGTGCCCAGTCCACCGCCGCAGCACATGCTGATCAGGGCGCGGCGCCCATCGGTACGGTCGAGTTCGTGCAGCGCCTTGGTGGTGAGGACCGCCCCGGTGCCGCCGAGCGGATGGCCGAGGGCGATGGCGCCACCGTTGGGGTTGACCCGATCGAGATCCGCGTCGAACTCGCGGGCCCAGGCCAGCACCACTGAGGCGAAGGCCTCGTTGATCTCCACCACGTCGAAGTCGTCGAGGGTCAGCCCGGTGCGGTCGAGCAGCCGGCGGGTGGCGTCGATGGGACCGGTGAGCATGAGGACGGGGTCCACCCCGACGAGGCAGGTGTCGACCACGCGTGCCCGTGGGGTGAGACCGAGTTCGTCGGCCTTGGTGGCCGACATCATCAGCACGGCGGCGGCGCCGTCGGAGATCTGCGATGACGACCCGGCCGTGTGGACGCCGTCCTCGCGGGCGACCGGCTTCAGCGAGGCCAGCTTGTCGAGGTCGGTGGCCCGCAAGCCCTCGTCACGGTTGACCACCACCGTCGACCCGGACGGCTTCCCGTCGTCACCGAGTACCGGTGCCTCGACGGCGATGACCTGGGTGGCGAACCGGTCCTCGTCCCAGGCACGCGCCGCGAGTTCCTGGGAGCGGAGCCCGAACTCGTCGGCGTCGGCACGGCTGATCCCCCACTTCTCGGCGATGCGCTCGGCGCCCTCGAACTGGGTGGTGAACTCCCAGTTGGCGAAGTAGCTCTTGGGGATGGCCGAGCCGAAGCCGAGCTTCTTGGAACTGTTCGCGCCGATGGGCACTTGGCTCATGGACTCGACACCACAGGCAACGGCGACGTCGACGACTCCGGCAGCGATGAGGCCGGCAGCGAGGTTGGTGGCCTGCTGCGACGACCCGCACTGGGTGTCGACGGTGGTGGCGGCGGTGTCGAGCGGCAGCCCGGCGGCCAGCCATGCGGTGCGCGTGACGTTGAACGACTGCATGCCCACCTGGCTGACGCAACCTCCGACTGCTTGCTCCACCTGGCGGGGATCCACACCGGTGCGTTCGACGAGCGCGGTGAGGACCGAGCCGAGCAGGTCGGCGGAGTGCACGGTGCTGAGCCCGCCCCCGCGGCGACCGATGGGCGTGCGGACTGCATCGATGATGACGACGTCGTTCATGAGGATCGAGCGTACCGCTCGGGTGTGACCCGATCCGACCCGAACCCATCGGCGATGCGGCTGTGTGGATCGAGGCGGCGACGCGGTGAAGCGGGCATGCTCAGGCTGCGGTCGGGTGAGTGCGTTCGGTGGTGTCGGCGGAGCCGTCGCCGGCCGTCGTTGCGCCCTCTCGTTCGAGGACACGCTGGCGGGCAGCGGCGAGGGCCGCCCGTGCACGGGCCACGCCCTCCCGTCCGATCTGGCAGGATTGGGCTGACAACGGACGACTGGGGGTTGGTTGCCGGGGTCGGCTGCGGTTGGTTGCTCGGCGACGCGGCGAGCGCACCGAGGGTGTCTGCGCTGACGATGTGAGGCCTTCCGACGCCGTCGAGGTCTGGGTGGGAGCGATGAGGTTGAGTTGGGATGCCATGGTTCGAGTGTGCCCAGGTGGTATGACAGGTTCAGTGGTGACCGTGGCCGAGCGGCGTGATGAGCGCCCGGGGGAGATCGACAGGGCTGGCAACCGTGGCCATCGGCGACGGTGGCGTGGTCCTGGCGACGCGCCACGGCGGCGTCTCCGCAGGTGGCTGACGGGAGCGCTCGTCGTGGCGGTGGCGCTCGTGCCGACCGGGACGGCCGCACAGGAGCCGCCCCCTGAGCCGGACCCGGCCTTCAGCACCCCACTGGTCCGCACGGGTGAGATCGTGGTGACGCTGTTCGAGGCCGGCGAGGTGTTGGCCGTGGACGCTGCCGGCGAACGGCGGGTCCTGGCCACCGGTCTCGATCGACCGCGAGGGATTGCCGTGCTGGCCGACGGATCGCTGGTGGTGGCCGAGTTCGGGGCCAACCGCCTCGTCGGCCTCGGGGGGCGCTATCCGGCCGAACCGGTCACGGTGCTCGAGTACCCCACGCCGGCGGACTTGTTGGTGCTGGCACCCGGGCGGTTGTTGGTGACCTCCTTGCTCGAAGGGACCCTCAGCGAGGTCGACCTCGCCTCGGACACGGTCACCGAAGTGGGTGCCGGACTCGACGGGCCTCTCGGGATCACGGTGGCCGGTGGTGGCCGGGTGGTCACCGAGTTCTTCTCAGGAGCCCTCGCCGGCATCGGGCCCGGGGGAGAGGTCGACCGCCTGGCCGAGGACCTCGGCCAACCCACCGCGGTGGTGTCCGCGCCGGGTGGCGGCTTCTACGTCACCGACGTCGAGGCGGGTACGGTCCTGTTCGTCGACGGCGGGGAACGATCGGTCGTGGCCGAGGTGCCCGGTCCCGAGGACGTCATGGTGTTGCTCGGACCCACCGAGGACAACGGGGCCCTGCTCCTCGTGGTCACCGCCGAGGGCTTGGTGACCGTGGCGGCCGACACCGGCGAGACCGACGTGGTGGTGACCGAACCGGGGGTGGTGGGCATGTCGCTGGTGGGCGACATCGCCGCTCCGCTGGCCGATCTCGAACCGCCGCCCGACCCCGAAGCGTTGGCGTCCGACCCCCAGGCCGGTGGGGACGGCGCGGCCACGACCGACGACGGCGACCGACCCGAGGTGGAGGTGAGTTCGTTCCTGCCGGTCATCTTGGTCGCTGTGGTGATCCTGGTCGGGGTGAGTGGTGCGTTCTGGTGGCAGGTCCGGCGAGCTCGACGCCTGGAGGAGGAGTTGGACCTCGGCGGCGGCGAGCGCACGGTCGAGTCGTTCGCCGAGACGTTCGGGCCGTGCGTGGCCGAAGAACTGGCGCTCGAGCGAGCTGAAGCGGCGCTGGGGGCGATCGAGGCGCAGCTGGACCGAGCCCGGGCTCGGGCCGAGGCGGCCGTGGAGGAGGTCGCTCGGTGTCGGGAGGCACTCGGTGTGCTCGTGGAACAGCGCGAGGTGGCACGGGCAGCTGCGGAGGACGCGGCCATGCGTGGTGACGACGCCGTCGGCCCGCACCCCATCTGGGCGGCGGAACCGCTGCTCACCACCGAGGACGGCCGGGCCGCGCTCGAGGAGTACCGCACGGGTGCGCTCTCACCGCTGGCCATGGCGCAACGCTGGGAAGCGGCGGGGGAGACCGAGGCCATCGCCCGGGTCCGCCAGGAGGGCGACCGGGCCAAGCAGGTCGACCTGAGCGTGCCCTCACCCGAGGAGCGACGGCTGGCGGCCGAGCTGGCCCGAGCGGACGTCGACGTGCTCGAGGCCCGCGACGACGTCCTGCGCTTCACCACCCGCCACGAGGAGTGTCGGGCGAACGTGTGGTCCGCGCAGGCGGCCCTGGCCACGTGCCGCAAGGATCCGCCCCCGCAACCGGTGAAGGAAGGCGAGGACCCCGAGCAGTCGGCCGCCTGGGCGGTCGACGGCGACAGCTCCCCCTCAGCGGGGTCCTGAGCGGTCTTCCTCCGACACCCCGCTCAGCACGGTGCGGTGGGGGCCACCAGCGGCCACGGCCGCTCTCGCTCGAAACGATGGGCCAGGTCGAGTACCAGGGCGTCCTCATGGTGTCGTCCCATGATCTGCATGCCGACGGGCAGGCCGTCGACCTGGCCGATGGGCACCTGACACGACGGGTTGCCCACGATGTTGGCCGGGATCGTCAGGGCGCCGTTGTTCTCCGGCCCGACCCGCTCGGCGCCGACCCTGGTGTTCAGGGTGACGTGGGCCGGGTAGGCGGCGTCGGGGTTGGTGGCGCAGATGACGATGTCGACCTCGTCGAAGACGGCGGCCATGGCTTCGTTCGCCTTGGTGCGTTGGGTCTCGACCCGCGCCGCCATGGCCAGGTCGTAGTGCTCGGTGGCCAGGGTGAGCCCGAAGGCCATCTCCTCGGTGAGCTGGTCCTTGCAGTCGGGCCAGCGGTCCCCGAGTTCGGCCAGCAGGCCGGCCAGGTTGGCCATGGCCCACTCGAACCCGAGCCCGGGCACGTCGATCTCGACGTTGTCCACGATGCGGAGCCCGGCGACGTCGGCCAGGGTCTCGCCGGCGTCTCGGACGAGCGCCTCCACTTCCGGACGCAGGACGGCCTTGCCCAGGTCGGCGACGATGGCCACCTTCTTGCCTCGGAGCGCGTCGGTGTAGCTCCCCAGCGAGGCTTCCCAACCGTCGATGCGGGGGAGCGAGTAGGGGTCGCGCGGGTCGTAGCCGCTGGCCACGTCGAACCACCGGCAGGTGTCGCGCACCGATCGGGCCAGGCAGCCGATGACCACGGTCAACGGGGCAATGCCGGTCTGCGGTCCGCGGGGGATGCGCCCTGCTGTGCCCTTCATCCCCACCAGGCCGCAGAAACCGGCGGGGATACGGATCGAGCCGCCGCCGTCGCCACCGGAGGCGATGCTGACCAGGCCACCGGCCACCGCGGTGGCGCTCCCGCCTGACGACCCACCGGCAGTCTGCGAGGTGCGCCAGGCGTTGCCGGTGGTCCCGTTGAGCTTCGTCGTCGAGACGTTCAGGCCACCGAACTCGCTGGCGGTCGTCTGACCCACAGGCACCGCGCCCGCCTCGAGCACACGCGAGATCATGGTGGACGTGTAGGTACCCCGACGGTCGGCGAACACGAGTGAGGCGTTGGTGTTCGGCCACCCCTCCACTGTGGTCAGCTCCTTGACGCCGAACGGCACGCCACCGAAGGGCAACTGCACATCTGCCGCCGCGGCAGTCGCGCGGGCCCGGTCGGCGTCGATGAAGCTGAAGGCGTTCAGGTCGCTGGTCTCGATGGCGGCCAGTGTGGCCTCGAGCTCCTCCAACGGTGACCGCTCTTTCGTGCGGAACGCCTCAACGAGCGAACAGGTGTCTCCGAGCCATGGGGTGTCAGCCATGGTGGCAGTCAAGCACACGTCTATGAGCACTGCTCACCGTCCGTGCCGGCGGCGCCGCAACTACCCTCGGCCCGATGATGGATGCACGCCAGTGGCTCGGCCTGTCCCCAACCCACAACCCCATGCGCTGGTACCTGCCCGTGGTGCCGGGTATCTCCACCGGCGGCGGTTTCCTGTTCGGTGGCTGTGGACTGGGGGCGGCGATCTCCGCGCTCGAGGGCACCACGGAGCGTCCGGTGATCTGGGCCACCGCCCAGTACCTGTCGTTCGCCCGGCCGGGCACGGTCCTCGACGTCGACGTCACCGTGGCCGCCGCCGGACACCACACCACTCAGGCACGCGCCGTCGGGACCGTGGCCGGGACCGAGATCCTGACGGTGAACGCCGCGCTCGGTGAGCGCCCCTTCGACGAGACAGGCCAGTGGGTCGCCCCACCCGAGGTGCCCCAACCCGACGACTGCCCTCCGAGGGAGTCCCGTTGGCGCACGGGGAACTCGATCATCGACCGGATGGACCAGCGGTGGGCACTTCGCGACCCGGGCGCCGGCCGCTGCGCCGTGTGGACACGCATGCCGGACCTGCTCGGTGTCTCCGCACCGGCGTTGGCGGTGCTCGGCGACTTCGTGCCGTTGGGGATCGCCGAGACCACCACCAGCGACGTGACCTCCAACAGCCTCGACAACACGCTGCGCATCGGTCGGGTGGTCCCCACCGAGTGGGTGCTGGCCGACATCCGCCTCGACGTCATGGCCAACGGCTTCGGTCACGGCCTGGTCTACCTGTGGTCGGAGGACGGGGCCCTGATGGCGACGGCCAGCCAGTCGGCCATCATCCGCCAGATCCGTGCCGCGCCGGCGGAGCACGCAGCCTCCACCTGAGTGCTGTTCAGGGCTCCCACACGGCGTCGTCGGGAGGATGGTCGTCGGTGGGGGGTCCCTGCGGTGTGCCGAGCAGTCCGTCAACGGCCGCGCTGCCGGCGCCGAGGCCCGTCGTGGCGGTATCGGCGGGCATCGGCAGCACGGGCATCTCCTCGGCCGTGGTCAATGGGGTGAGGTCCTCGGCGACGTCGACGGCTCGGGCGGCCACCGCCCCTGCCGCACTCCCGGTGCCGGCGCCCGCACCGAAGGCCAGAAGGTTTTCCGAGGCCAGACCGCTCACCACCTCCTCGAGACGCTGCGCCACGGCCGTCAAGCGATCCGGCGGGGCCAGCACATCCGGCGGTGCCAGGGCATCGGGGTGGCGGCCGAGGACGCCACCCAGTTCGCCACTCGACGCCCCGACCCGATCGAGGGCCTGCGCCACCTGTTCACCGGTGGCCGACCCAATACCGTGGTCCTCGAGCACTGCGGCGGCGTCCCGCTCGAAAGCGGCCAGGTCCTCGTCGGAGCGGAGCAGGCGGGTGATCAGGGCGACGAGTTGGTCGACGATGTCCATTGCCCGCTCCCGGGGGTCAGGGGTTCGGTCGATCGCCCGGTACCACCACCACCGGCACCGGCGACGTCCGCACGACGGCGTCCGCCACACTACCGAGCAGGAGTTGGCGGAGCTTGCCGGCACCGCGGGCGCCGACCACCAGCAGATCGGCCTGCTGTCGCTCGGCCACCTCGGGCAGTGCCCGACGCGGGTCGTCGTCGATCACCATGGTCTCGAGTTCGACCGGCCGGTCGCGCAGTGGCGCGGTCCACGTGGTCATCAGTTCCCGTGCCTCGTCGCGTAGTTGTACGGCCACCTCCGGGGGGAGTTCGGCCTGCGGCATCTCGGGACAGTGGACGGCCACCAGTTCGGCACCGGCCTGCTCGGCCAGGGTGGCGGCCCAGGCAGCGGCCCGTTCGGCGCCGGTCGAGCCGTCGATGGCCACCACGACCCGTTCGAGTCGCTCGCCCACCGCGGCGTCCTCTCGCACGACGACCACCGGCACGGTGGCGTGTTCCACCAGTTGCCGGCTCACCGAACCCAGGATGAGTCCACTGAAACCGCCGAGCCCTCGCGAGCCGACCACCAAGGCGTCGACGTCGCCGATGGTGGGTTCCTCGAGCAGCTTGTGGGCGGCCGGACCCCGGCGGAGACGGGTGACGACCTCGGTGCCCGCGGGCAGGGTCTCGTCGACGAACGCGGCGAGTGCCTCGGCGTGTTCGGCCTCCACCTCGTCGGCGCGCGGTGGATCGCTCAACGCCGAGGGCAATGGCAGGTTGGCGCTGTACTCCCAGCACCGCACGGCACGCACCTCGTTGCCCGTCGTGGAGGCCAGCAGGGCGCCGAGGCGGAGCGCAGTGCGCGAGCTGTCGGAGCCGTCGACGGCGACAACGATGTGGGTCATGGGGAGATCCTCCTCAGGTCGGCACAGCGGATGCTGTCTGTCCATTGACGGTAGGGCGTCCGACGTCGGACGACCAGAGGCGATGGTCCTCGTTCGTCCCGATCCGCCGGTGCGCGGTCAGGGTTGGTTCGGCGCCAGTTCGGCCAAGGCGGCGCGTGCGTCGATGCCGGGAAACGGGAGCACCGCCAGTGCCGGAGTGGTGACGCCGTTGTCGACGTAGCGGGCGATGCGCTGGCGGCACTGCTCGGGGGTGCCGTGCACGATCAGGTCGTCCACCACCTCGTCGGGGATGGCGGCCAGGGCCGCCTTTCGGTCGCCGGCGCCCCACGCCTCCCACATCCCGCCGAGGAGATCGCCACGACCCAACCACTCGTGGAAGGCCCGGTACACCGGCACGTTCAGGTACGCGGCGATGGCGAACTTGCCCATCTCCCGGACGGACGCGGCGTCGTCGGACGGCGCCACGAAGATGCGTGCCACGATCTCCTTCTGCTCACCGAACTGCCGGACGATGGGCGCAACGGTCGTCACGTCGTCGGGGGAGAGCCAGTTGATGATGGCGCCGTCGGCTTCGCGGCCGGCGAGTCGCAGCATGCCTTCTCGCAGCGCCGCCACCAGGATCGGCACCGGTTCCTCGGGAACGGCCTTCAGCCGGAACTTCTGGACCGAGAAGGTCTCGTACTCTTCGGTCACCTTGTCGCCGCTGAGGGCGTGTCGAAGGAAGCGAACCGTGTCGCGTACCCGGGCGTAGGGCTTGTCGAACGACAGACCGTTCCACCGCTCGACGATCACGTCCGACGACGAACCGATGCCGGCCACGAACCGACCGGGCGCCGCCTGGGCCATGGCGCCGATCGACTGGGCGAGGCACGCCGGCCCACGGGTGTAGGCGGGGATGATGGCGGTTCCCAGCCGGAGTGACGGCGCCCACTGCGAGGCCAGTACCAGCGGGGTGAAGGCATCCGCACCGTCGGTCTCGGCCGACCACACGTCGGTGTAGCCCAGCTGCTCGAGCTCCTCGATCCACTCCCTCTGGGCGTGGAGTGGGACGCCGTCGAAGGGAATGGTCATGCCGTAGCGCTGCATCGTGGTTCTCCGTGATGGTCGGGATGGCGGTCACGACGCTACCCGCGACGACCACCCCCTACGCCGTGAACTGGGTCCACGTCGGCGCGGTCCCGCCGGTCCCGACCCCGAGGCCCCGCACCGCCCGGTGAGGGTGGCGGCTCAGCCGGTGAAGCGGGGCTGGGTGCGCACCGGCTGGGCCGGTGCGGGTCGCTGGGCCCCCGAGGGGCTCGGGCCGGTCGGGCCAGCGGGAGCGCTGCTGGGGCCGCTGCCAGGGCTGGCCGGTTCTCCGGCGGCCACGGCATCGATGGTCCACTCGAAATCGGTGCGCACCGCCGAGGTCGGCTCGTCGATGGTGTCCACCACCCGCCAGCGCGTGGTCGCTGACTCGGGGGTGAGTTCAACGGTGACGTACCCACGATGGCGGGCGTTGGCGTACACCGCCCAGGGGAGGGCGCTGACCAGGTCGCCGAAGATGTCGACCAACTCCGCAGGGAAGCTCGACGAGATCGAGGTGCCGACCACCTCGTGTCCGATGATCGGCGACCCGTCGGGATCGTCCCAGTCGGCCAGCAGGTGTCCGGCGCCGGAGGCGTGGATGTCGCCCGACAGCACCAACGGGTTGCGCACCTCGGGTCGTGCGAACAGGTCCATCATCCGCTGGCGGGCGAAGGGGTAGCCATCCCACTGGTCCTGGTTGATGAATGGACCCAACGGCGTGGAGCCCATGACCACCGACTGGGCCACCACGTTCCACGTCGTGTCCGAGGAGCGCATCGCCCCGTCCAGCCACGCTTCCTGGGCGTCACCGAGCATGGTGCGGGTGGGATCGTCGTTGTCGGCGCAGGGCTCGACGATGCCGTCACCGCAGCCCTGGTTGGCGCGGTACTGGCGGGTGTCGAGCGCGTAGAAGGTGCCCAGTTGCCCCCATGGGGTGCTGCGGTAGATGGGGAGGTCGGCGCCCACCGGCGGCGGCATCCGGACGGCCTGGTGCTCCCACCACGCCTGGTACGCCTCGGCTCGACGGGTGCGGAAGGCCTCGATCGGGTCGTTGTTCTCGCTGATGAGGTCGGCGTAGTTGTTGTCCACCTCATGGTCGTCCCAGGTCACCACCCAGGGGAAGGCGTGGTGCGCGGCCTGCAGTTCGGTGTCGCTGCGGTACAGCGCGTAGCGGTTCCGGTAGCCGAGGAGGTCCTGGGCCTCTCCGCCGGGCACGGGTCGAATGCGACTGCCGGTGGACTCGTAGATGTAGTCACCGAGGTGGAAACAGACGTCGAGCGGTTCGGCAGCCAGGTGGGTGTGGGACGTGTAGTAGCCGTTGCCGTAGTTCTGGCACGAGGCGAAGCCGAAGGCCATGCGGGCCACAGCGCTGCCGTTTGCCGGTGTGGTGCGAGTTCTCCCCACCGGGCTCGAGAATCCAGGGACCGAGAAGCGGTACCAGTACCAGGTGTCGGGCTCGAGGCCGTCGACGTCGACGTGCACGCTGTGGGCGAAGGCAGCCGGGGCCGTGGCGCTGCCCGAGCGGACCACCCGGGCGAACCCCTCGTCGGCGGCAACCTCCCAGTCCACGGTGACGTCGCCGGGAGCCATACCTCCGCCCTCGAGTGGGTCCGGGGCCAAGCGCGTCCACAACACCACCCGGTCGGGCAGCGGGTCACCGCTGCCCACGCCGAGGGTGAACGGCGGGTCGGTGATGGCCCGGGCTGCGGTGATGCCGGCCAGGCTGGTGGCCGGCCGCCAGGCGACGGCTGCTGCGGCCACCGCAGCGGTCGACAGCAGGAAGTGGCGTCGATCGACGCGAGGCGACCAGCCGTCGCCACCTCGCCGTCGCCGCGTCGGCTGTGGCCCGCCGACCCCTGCGTCTCGTCGGTTCGAAGCTGGCACCGGATCCCCCGTCGTTCGTGCGCCCGCCATTGGTGGCCTCCGATGGTAGTCGGCACTTCCGAGCGGCGGCTCTGCGCCCAATGGCGAGCAGGTGAACGTCTGGTGCCGACAGGGTGCGGGAACTGCCGCTCGGCCCGACGGTCGCGGTGGGTAGGCTGCGCCGCCATGGCCAAGGCTCCCGTGCTCACCCCCCAGGCGGAGGACTTCCCCCGCTGGTACCAGGACGTTCTCAACAAGGCAGAGTTGGCCGACAACGGCCCGGTGCGGGGCACCATGGTCATCCGGCCCTACGGCTATGCCGTGTGGGAACGGATGCAGGCAGCCGTCGATGCCCGCATCAAGGCGGCCGGCGCCGAGAACGCCTACTTCCCGCTGTTCATCCCCGAGTCCTACCTCCGGCGTGAGGCCGAGCACGTCGAGGGGTTCAGCCCGGAACTGGCCGTGGTCACCCATGCCGGGGGCAAGGAACTCGAGGAACCGGTGGTGGTGCGGCCCACGTCGGAGACGGTCATCGGGGAGTTCATGGGCAAGTGGGTGCAGAGCTACCGCGACCTGCCGCTGTTGCTCAACCAGTGGGCCAACGTCGTGCGCTGGGAGCTGCGGCCGCGGACGTTCCTGCGCAGCACCGAGTTCCTGTGGCAGGAGGGTCACACCGCGCACGCCACCGAGACCGACGCTGCTGCGTACGCCCGTCGCATCCTGTTCGACGTCTACGAGAACTTCATGCGTGAGGTGTTGGCCATCCCCGTGGTGGTGGGTCGCAAGACACCGAGCGAGCGCTTCGCCGGCGCCACCAACACCATGACCTGTGAGGCCATGATGGTGGACGGGAAGGCCTTGCAGATGGGGACGAGTCACGAACTGGGGCAGAACTTCGCCCGGGCGTTCGACATCACCTATCTCGATGACCAGGGCAGCCAGCAGGTGGCATGGACCACGTCGTGGGGCGTCTCCACCCGCATGATGGGCGGCCTGATCATGGCCCACGGCGACGATCGGGGGCTACGAGTGCCACCGGCGGTGGCCCCCGTGGAGGTGGTGGTGTTGGCCGTGCGCGACGACGCCGACGTGGTCGACCGCTGTCGGGCGCTGGCCGAAGAACTCCGTGGCGCGGGTCGGCGCGTGCGGCTCGACGACCGCACCGAGCTGTCGATGGGGCGTCGGGCCACCGAGTGGGAGCTGAAGGGCGTGCCCGTGCGTCTGGAGTTGGGCCCCCGCGACCTGGCCGAGGACAGGGCCGTCCTGGCGCGACGCATCGAGGGCGACAAGCAGCCGGTGCCGTTGGCCGGCGTGGCGGGCGCGGTGGACGAGGCGTTGACCGCCGCCCAGACGTCCCTGCTGGCCCAGGCCACCACGCTGCGTGACCAACGCATTGCTGCGGTGTCCAGCCTCGACGAGGCGGTGGAGGCCGCCGGTGTCGGGTGGGCGACGTTGCCCTGGGACCTCGTGGGCGAGGCGGGGGAGTCGACGCTCGCACAATCGGCGGTCACCGTCCGTTGCCTCCGGAGAGAAGACGGTTCCCTGCCCGACAGTGAGGACGAAGCGGGCCTCGTGGCGTACGTCGGCCGGTCGTACTGACGGTCCTGCTGAGCAGTTGGCGATCGCCGTCCGGGCCGACCTGTTGTCGCCCCAGCCGGTCGGTGGCGGAGCCGGTCGATGGGTCGCGGCGTGGGCGGGCCTACCCCGCTTCAGTGGGTCCGCCCAGCGCCGAGCGGCTACACTGTGTCCGCCAACTCGTTCGAGCTCGATCGAAAGGCGTGGGTCACCCCACGCCTTTCTTCTCGCTCGGGCACCGACGGTGCCGAGTGCGGGCAGCCTCGTGCAGCGCGTGCCATCGGCACGACCGGAGGCCGCAGACCGCCCACCAGCCGCTTGACCGCCCGACAGACGACAGCCGAGGAGGTGACCGATGACCGTCGTGGACCGACTGAACGACCTGTGTGTTCCCGTGCTCGACGAGCTCGGTCTGGAGCTGTTCGACCTCACCTACGAGGGCGGTGTGGTGCGCGTCGCCGTGGATCGGGCCGGCGGTGTGGACCTCGAGGCGATCGCCGAGGCCACCCGACGGATCTCCCGACTGTTCGACGAACACGACCCGATTTCGGGGAGCTACACGCTCGAGGTGTCCTCGCCTGGTCTCGAGCGCACGCTGCGCACTCCCGACCACTTCCGGTGGGCGGTCGGGCGGACGGTGGCGATCAAGACCACACCCGGCACACCTGGGGATCGGCGACCGAAGGGCACGCTGGTCGAGGCGGACGACGACGGCCTGACCGTCGACCTCGACGACCCGGCTGGTGAACGGCGGAGCCTGACCTACGACGAGGTCGAACGGGCGACCACGGTCTTCGTCTGGGAACCGACCCCCAAGCCGGGTTCGGCCTCCCGATCGCCTGGTTCGTCTCGATCGAAGGCGAAGAAGCCGACCGCCGAGAGCGGGCCATCCGACCGCCCGACTGCACGCAAGGACGAAGAGGTAGAGGCGTCATGAACAATCCCGACATGATGGAAGCCCTGGCAGCGCTGGCTGCGGACAAGGGCATCTCGGTCGACACGCTCTTCGGGGCACTGGCCGACGCGCTGGAGACCGCCTACAAGCGGATGGAGGGGGCGTACGAGTACGCCTGGGTGACCATCGACCCCGACACCGGCGAGTTCCGCGTCTATGCGCAGGAGCTCGACGAGGACGGCGAGCCGACCGGTCCCGAGTTCGACGTCACCCCTGACGACTTCGGCCGCATCGCTGCCCAGACCGCCAAGCAGGTGATGAACCAGCGCATCCGTGAGGCCGAGCGCGAGATGAAGTACGAGGAGTACGCCGGGCGCGAGGGGGACATCGTCACCGGCATCATCCAGCAGACCGACACCCGCTACACCTTGTTGGACCTCGGGAAGGTCGAAGCCCTGTTGCCCCAGGCAGAGCAGGCCCAGTACGAGCGGCTCGAGCCGAATGCCCGGGTCAAGGCCTACATCGTCGAGGTCCGCCGGACGGCCAAGGGCCCTCAGATCGTGGTCAGTCGGACGCATCCCGGCCTGGTGAAGCGACTGTTCGAGCTCGAGGTGCCCGAGATCGCCGACGGGGTGGTCGAGATCAAGGCCTGCGCCCGCGAGCCGGGGGCCCGCACCAAGATCGCCGTGTGGTCCAACGACTCGAACGTGGACCCCGTCGGTGCCTGTGTGGGTGCCCGTGGCGCTCGGGTGCGCATGGTCGTCAACGAGCTGCGCGGCGAGAAGATCGACATCGTGCCCTTCTCCGACGACCAGCAGGAGTTCGTGGCCAAGGCCTTGTCCCCGGCCAAGGTGAAGGAGGTGCGCCTCTACGACGACAGCGGCGTGGCCGAGGTCATCGTGCCGGACTACCAACTGTCGTTGGCCATCGGCAAGGAGGGGCAGAATGCCCGCCTCGCCGCCCGCCTGTCGGGATGGCGTGTCGACATCAAGAGCGAGACGCAGCTGGCCGAGGAAGAGGCCTACGCCGACCAGGACTGGGCCGAGGGCGAGTGGGTGCTCGACGAGGCGACCGGCGAACAGGTCTGGCAGCCGGCCGAGGGTGGCGAGGCCATCTCGGTGGAGCAGTGGACGCAGGCCGCCAGCAGCGACGACGCTCCCTCCGAGGGTGCGTCGGCTGAGGCGCCGGCGGCGGAGAGTGCTGCCGATGACGAGGCGCAGGTGGCGGCCACCCAGGCCGAGGAAGCACCTGCGCAGGCGGTTGCTGCCCCCGAGGCCGACGACGCCGCAGCGGATCCAGAACCCAGCCCAGGAGGCGATACGGCCGACGCCGAGCCCCAGGTGGAGGCAGTGCCCGACGAGCAGTGATGTGACGGCTTCGTGCGGCACCGGTGTGCTGCGCGACAATGAAGGGTCTGTGTGATCGCGTGGCGCGCACATGCGACCGCCCCTTGTAGCGGCGAGTGACCGCTGCAAGCTGCCAGCCTCGGCAGCAACGACGACGAGTACGAAGGACGTAGTAGTGGCAAACATCCGGGTCTACGAGCTTGCGAGGGAACTCGGGCTCACCAACAAGGAGTGTCTCGAGCTCTGCGAGTCGCTCGGAATCGGGGTGAAGAGCCACTCGTCGTCGGTCGTCGGGCCGCAGGCCGACCGCGTCCGACGCAAGGCCGAGCGCGAAGGGCTGGTGCGCGACCAGCAGCCCGAGGAACCGGGGAAGAAGAAGACGGCCAAGAAGGCCTCGAAGAAGGCTGCCAAGAAGGCGGCTGCTCCGCCTCCAGCAGCGGATGCCGCACCGCCTGCGCCAGCCGAGCCGACCGACGCGCCGGCCGCGGCGCCAGCGGCCGAGCCTGTCGCGCCGGTCGCCGAGGCCCCCACTCCTGCGCCGGCCGAACCCGCCGAGCCGGTCGACAGCACGCCGGACGAGCCCGTTGCTCCGGCGGCGGCCCCGCCGACCTCCCCTCCGTCGGCGCCCGTCCCGCCCGCCCCCGCAGCAGAGACCGAGGTCCCGAGTGCGCCGCCGGCGGCCACCGAGGCCGACGAGCCACCGTCGAAGCCGCGTCGGGTGGTGACTTCCTCGGGCAGCGAGCACCCGCCGCGCCCGCCGAAGGTCGAGCCGGAGCCCCAGCGCCCGGCGGCCGCCGAGCAGGCGCCGCCCGCCCCGCCCTCCGCTCCGTCGCCCCCGCCCGCCGCCACGGTCGATCCCGGTGTGCGTCCGCCGTCGGTGGCACCGCCCAAGCCGGGCACGGGCCCCGTGTCGGTGAGCGGCAAGCCGATCCCGCCACCGCCGCGTGCGCCGCTGTCGCCCACCGGCAAGCCGATTCCACCCCCACCGGGAGCGCGCAGCTCGTCGGGACCCACCACGCAGGGACGCGGTGGCCCGCCGGGCTCGGGTGGACCACGTCGCGCTCCGTCGGCGGGCGGACCACGCCCCGGGGGCGGTCGTCCTTCGATGGGCGGGCCCGGGGGCGGTCCACCGCCGCCCGGGCGTGGTCGGGGTGGCCCTGGTGGCGGTGGGCCGGGAGGCGGTCCCAGCGGACGTCGTCCGCCTCGCCGCAAGGGACGTCGCCGTCGCAACCGCGACGAGCTGCAGCCCATGGACGCGCCCAGCTACACCCCCAAGGAGGCTCCGGTCCCCCAGGGCGAGGTGGTGATCGAACGTTCTTCCACGCCGCAAGAGGTGGGTCCGAAGTTGAACCGCACAGCGGCCGACGTCGTGCGCTACCTCATGCAGCAGGGCGAGATGGTCACGGCCACCCAGTCGCTCAGCGACGACATGATCGAGTTGTTCGCCGACGAGATCGGGGCGGAGATCCGTCTCGTCGATCCGGGCGAGGAGCAGGAAGTCGAGTTGCAGAAGCTCCTCGACGTCGACTGGGACGTCGACGAGGACGAACGCGCCAGCTGGGATGCTCGTCCTCCGGTGATCACCGTGATGGGCCACGTCGACCACGGCAAGACGAAGCTGCTCGACCAGATCCGCAGTGCCAACGTGGTGGCCGGCGAGGCCGGCGGCATCACCCAGCACATCGGCGCCTACCAGACCCGACGCGACGACCGTCCGATCACCTTCCTCGACACCCCCGGTCACGAGGCGTTCACCGCCATGCGTGCCCGTGGCGCCGAAGCGACCGACATCGTGGTGCTCGTGGTGGCCGCCGACGACGGGGTGATGCCCCAGACGACCGAGGCGCTCAGCCACGCCAAGGCAGCCGAGGTCCCCATCGTGGTGGCCATCAACAAGGTCGACCGGGAGAACGCCGACCCCAACCGGGTGAAGCAGCAGCTCTCCGAGGCTGGGCTGGTGCCCGAGGACTGGGGCGGCGACACCGTCATGGTGGAGGTGTCGGCCCTGCAGAACCTGGGCATCGACGACCTGCTCGACAACCTCCTCGTGGTTGCCGAGCTCGAGGACCTTCGGGCCACGCCGGAAGGGCGCGCCCGGGGCATCGTGCTCGAGTCGCACCTCGACATCGGGCGAGGCCCGGTGGCCACCATCCTGGTGCAGCAGGGCACGCTCACGGTCGGTGACCCGGTGGTGGCCGGCGCAGCGTCGGGCCGGGTGCGGGCCATGCTCGACGACCACGGCCGTCAGATCCGCGAGGCGGGGCCCTCCACGCCCGTGCAGCTGCTCGGACTCAGCGAGCCGGCCGAGGCCGGCGACCGGTTCGTGGTGGCACCCGACGAGAAGGTGGCGGCCAAGGTGGCCTCCACCCGGGAGCACTGGCGACGGGTGGCGGCGCTGGGTCAGGAGGCGCACGCCATGGCCGGCGGCGCCAAGCTCGAGGACATCTTCGCCCAGATCCAGGCCGGCGAAGCGGCCACGCTGAACCTCATCGTGAAGGCCGACGTCACCGGTTCGCTCGAAGCGGTCACCGAGAGTCTCCGCAAGCTCGAACGTGACGATGTGAAGCTGTCGTTCGTCCACCGCGGCGTCGGTGGCATCACCGAGAACGACATCCAGCTCGCTGCTGCGTCCAACGCAACCATCTTGGGCTTCAACGTCCGGCCGGATCGCAAGGCTCGCGAACTCGCCGAACTCGAGCACGTGGAGATCCGCACCTACGAGATCATCTACAAGCTGCTCGAGGACATCGAGAACGCCATGTTGGGCCTGCTCGCTCCGGAGTACGAGGAAATCGTCACCGGCGACGCCGAGGTGCGCGAGGTCTTCTCGGTGCCCCGCATCGGCAAAGTGGCCGGCTGCTATGTCACCAACGGCGTCATCACCCGCAACTCGAAGGTGCGCTTCCTCCGGGAGGGCACCATCATCTGGAAGGGCACCGTGTCGTCGCTGCGTCGCTTCAAGGAGGACGTGCGCGAGGTGGCTGCGGGCTTCGAGTGCGGCATCGGGCTCTCCGACTTCCAGGACCTGAAGTCGGGCGACGTCATCGAGACGTTCGAGGAGCGCGAGATCCCTCGGACCTGACCGTTTCCTCGAGGTGTCGGCGGGCGGCGTCGACACCGACGAGGCGGTGTGTGACGCGTCCGTCGGCGGTGGCCACCAGCGTGGTCGGGGTCGACCGGATGCTGTAGTTCTCGGCCCCCTCCGGTTCCTCGGTGACGTCCACGGCCTGCACGGCCATCTCTGGCGCTCGTCGGGCCAGCAGATCGAGCAGTCCGCGGCACGAGGCGCAGGTCGGGGCGGTCCACACGACCCAGGTGGGATCGTGGCCACGCCACTCGGCGGGCAGCCGGGGGAGACCCTCTGCACCGCGGTGCCGGTCGGCCGAGGCGCGCCAGCGCCACCAGACCGCCGCCACGCCCACGGCCACCGCCACGAGGACCAGCACGACCAGGCGGACGGTCATGAGGCTGTCCGGCGCCGGTGACGTGCCCGCCATCGGGCCACCGTGACGTAGAGCTCGCAACCGACGCACAGGCCGGTGACCGCGCTCAGGGCGGCCAGTGCTGCCACCACCAGGGTGAGCGACCAGCCGACACTGGTTGCACCGAGGGCGAATGCCACCGTGGCCGCAGTGAGGAAGGCCACGCCGACGGTGGCGGCGAACCGGGGAGGCCGGGGGTCCTCGAGCTCTGTCGGTGGCCCGAGACGGGGTCGGATCACCGCTGTGTAGAAGCGCAACACGGGGCCGTAGCGAGGCCCGAAGGCGGCGCCGAGGGCCAGCACCCCGGCGAACAGTGGCGCGATCGGCCACCAGCCCGCCACGAAGCCCACCGCCAACGCCGTGGCCAGCACGGCCTGGTTGGTGCGGGGCCCGCGGGGATCGATGGGTGGCGGTGCGGCCGGACTCGCGTCGGCGACGGGGCTGGTCGGCCGGGTGAGGGGACGGTTCGAGGTCACGTTCCCGTAAACCCGACCCAAGTGGTCAGGTATTCCCGTCATGGCGGATCACCGGACCGGCGAGGGAAGAACACGCCGGACGCTCGCTACGCTTCGCCTGGTGACAGCGCATGTCCAGGCATTGGTGGTCGAGGTGCACGTGCCTGCCTCGGCCTCGTTGAAGGCGAAGCGCGCCGTCGTGCGCAGCATCGTGGACGGCGCACGTCACCGCTTCGGCCTGGCGGTGGCCGAGACCGACCATCTCGACCGTTGGCAGCGAGCCCAGCTCACGTTCTGTGCGGTGTCGGGCTCGGCCGGCCACACCGTCGAACTGATCGACCGCGCCGAGCGGTTCGTCTGGTCGTTCCCCGATGTCGAGGTGCTCGAGGCCACCCGGGTGTGGCTGGAGACCGACACCTGATCCCGGCCAGTACGATCACCGGGTTCGACGAACGCGAGGAGCGTCATGGCTGGACGACGGAAGCAGACGGGCCGGCGCCCGTACGACCGCACTGATCGGGTGGGCGAGCTCATCCGGGAGGTGGTGGCCGACGAGCTCCGCTCGATCGACGACGATCGGCTGATCGCCGTCACCATCACCGGTGCGCAGGTCGACCCCGAGATCCGACGGGCCGTGGTGTACTTCGACAACGGCGACGCAGAGTTGGCCTCCGACGACGACGTGGTGGCTGTTCTCGAGGGGCGCAGGGTGGCGCTGCAACAGGAGCTGAACCGCCAGACCCGGCTGCGACGCACCCCGGAGCTGGTGTTCCGCCCCGACGAGGGGGTCCGGTCCGGTGCCCGCATCGAGGCCATCCTGGCCGACCTGCGCTCCGAGTCCGACGCCGAGTCCGACGCCGATCTGGCCGATCCCGATCTGGCCGACCCCGATCTGGCCGATCCCGACGACGGTCGCTGAGCCCCGATCGTGGCTCGGCGACGGCGCGGTGCCGACGGCCCCGACGGGGTGGCGGTGGTCGACAAGCCTGCGGGCTGGACCTCCCACGACGTGGTGGCCCGTGCCCGACGGCAGCTCGGCACCTCACGGGTGGGTCACGCCGGCACCCTCGACCCGGCCGTGACTGGGGTCCTGGTGCTCGGGGTGGGGCGGGCCACTCGGCTGCTGCGCTTCCTCACCGCGCTGGGCAAGGCCTACGTGGGTGAGTTCCAGTTGGGGGTGGCTACCGACACCCTCGACGCCGAGGGTGAGGTGGTGGCCCGCCACGACATGTCGGCGGTCACCATTGCGCAAGTGGAAGTGGCGGCCGCCGCGCTCACCGGAGCCGTGCAACAGATCCCACCCATGGTCTCCGCCGTGCAGGTCGACGGGCGTCGGTTGCACGACCTGGCCCGCGAAGGTGTGGAAGTGGAGCGACCGGTGCGGACCGTGCAGGTTGATCGTTTCGACGTGTCGCCCGTGGACCACACCGTCGGTCGTTGGCACCTCGACGTGGTGTGTGGCACCGGCACCTACGTGCGGACGCTGGTCGACGATCTGGGCCGTGCCCTCGACGGTTCGGCGCACCTGGTGACCTTGCGGCGAACCCGGGTGGGGTCGTTCACCGACGCCGAGGCCGTGCCCCTCGACGAGCTGGACGTGTCCTCGTTGCTCTCCCCCGCCGAGGCGGTGCGAGACATGCCTGCCGTGCGGGTGACCGAGGACGTGGCCGCCGACGTGCGCCACGGTCGGGTCCTGCCCGTCGACCGCATCGGACCGGCAGGTGACAGCGCTGATGCGGAGGCCTGGGCGGTGCTCGACGAGGCGGGCACCACGCTGCTCGCCGTCTACGAGCCACACCGATCGGGGACGGCCAAGCCGGCCGTGGTCCTGACCCCGGCGGCCACCTGACCCCGACGCCCGCCAGGGCACGGCGCTGGGACGGACGTGTGGGGACAACGGCGGTGGCAGTACCCTGCCACCGTGCAGATCGTGCGCGACGCAGAGCCCTGTCCTCCCCCGAGCGGAGGGTCAGTGGTGACCATCGGAGCGTACGACGGTGTGCACCGGGGGCACGTGGCGGTGATCAACCAGGTCCGTGCGTTGGCCGCCGAGCGCGGGCTGACCACGGCGGTCGTCACCTTCGACGAGCACCCGGCGGCCATCGTGCGTCCCGAATCGGCTCCGGCGCTGCTGTGCGACCTCGACCAGAAACTCGAGTTGCTGGCCGCCACCGGTATCGATCGCACCGTGGTCGTGCGGTTCGACGAGGTCCGAGCAAAGGAGTCGGCTGAGGATTTCGTGACCAGCACCCTCGTCGGCTGCCTCGATGCCCGGCTGGTGGTCGTGGGTGCGGACTTCCACTTCGGCCACGAACGCCGTGGCAACGTGGCCCTGCTCGACGAGATGGGACGCCAGGTGGGGTTCGAGGTGCGGCCGATCGACCTGGTGGGCACCGACGGCCAGCCAGCGGGTGACGGCGCCAAGGTGAGTTCCACCGCTATCCGCGCCGCGCTGCGGGCCGGTGAGCTCGAGGCGGCCAACCACATGCTCGGCCGACCGCACGAGGTGCGGGGGAGGGTCGGCCACGGTGACAAGCGGGCTCGAGACCTCGGGTTTCCGACGGCCAACGTTGCCGTCGATGGTCGGATCTGTCTGCCGGCCGACGGCATCTACGCCGGGTGGTGTACCCGGGAGGACGGTTCGGTCCATCCCACCGCCATCTCCCTCGGTCGACGCCCCACCTTCTACGAGGACCAACCGGTGTCGTTGCTCGAGGCGCACCTGCTCGACGTGGATCCGATGGCGCCCGTCGACCTCTACGGCGAGTCCTTGCGGGTGAGCTTCGTGGCTCGCCTGCGCGACGAGGAGCGGTTCGACTCTGTGGAGGCGCTCGTCGCCCAGATGGGGCGAGACTGTGAGCAGGCTCGGACGTTGCTCACTTCGTCATCGGAAGCCGCCGGCTTCGATGAGTCACCGTCCCCACACGGCTGAGCCGGGTCCGCGAACCACAGCAGGAGCGATTCGACTACGAGCCAGATGGGCCCGGCCCCGCGTCGCTGGGGCCGTCGAGCCCCATTTCGCGAGTGAACAGCGCGCGCAGTGCCTCGCCGAACCCCGGCCCGAAGCCCTCGGGGATGGCGGGGCCCAGTTGCACCGATGCCATGGTGACGCCGAGCAGCATGGCCACGAGGCCATCGGCGAGTCGCTCCGATGACAGGTCGGCGCGCATGTAGCCCATGCGCTGCGAGTTCTGGATCAGCCTGGTCACCTCGGCGCGCATGCCTTGGAACGATGCGGACTCGAGCACCCGACCGGTGGAGTCGGGCTCCAGCCCGGCGAGCAATCGCTTGGCCAACGGGTGCTCCTCGACGAGCTCGACGAGGGTCCCGAGCAGCTCGTCTGCGAGCAGGCCGTGGGTCTTGGGATCGGCGAAGCGCGACGCGAGCTCGTGGAACATGGTGGTCAGGTCGTCATCCACAGCAACGAAGAAGAGCGCTTCCTTGTTGGCGAAGTGGATGAATGCGGTGGAGGGGCCGACGCCGGCGTCCCGGGAGATCTGGGCCACCGAGGTGGCTCGGTAGCCGTCACGGGCGAAGCGTTCCCGGGCCGCGTCGATCAGGCGTCGGCGGGTGCGCGCTCCCTTGGTGGTCGAGGTCGTGCCCGCTGCCACCTGCTGAGCTTAGCCCTGTGTGCTATGAATAACTGACGATTTCCGTCATTTCCCTATTTCGAGGAACGGCCTGACGCTCATGCGCTCCCGACGACCGGCACCCCTGATGATCACCTCACGCTGGCGCGCAGCGATGGCGCTCGTGGCCACAACGGCGCTGGTGGTGACCGCATGCACCGCCGACACGGCGAGCGACCCGTCACCTACCGACGAGCGACCGACCCTCGAGCGCGAAGGTGCACCGACCCTCCCCGACGAGGTCGCCGTCCTCGGCGGCACCGAGGAGGTGACCATCACCGGTCTGCGGCCTCGCTCCGAGGTGCACCTCGCCGACGAGGACGACCGCGTGCTGATCACCGGCGTCGCCGATGATCTCGGACAGCTCCACATCGGCTACGTGGCCAGCGACTACGTGGTGCAGGACAAGGCTGTCGATCCCGCTCTGCCCAGCGCCGAAGGGATGACGCTGCCTCCGGGCACCTACCGGGTGGCCGTGGGTTCTCTCGACGACGACCCTGCGGTGAGCGACGACGTCGAGGTGTTGGGCAAGAACCACGTCCCCGATGCCGAGCTCTACGAGCGCCAGGAACTCACCGGCGTCGAGACCCCGATCATCGGTGACTACCCCGAGGGGGTCTCGGGCGCGGACGGCTTCGGGTACCTCGAGATGCGAGACGGCACCTTGCTCTCGGCCACGGTGAAGTTCCCGGACTCGAACGTGTACGGGCAGCCCCCGTACCCGACGATCATCGAGATGGAGGGGTACTCCGCCTCGAACCCCGACGGGGACCCTCCGGGGGCGCTGCTCGCCCGCTCCCTCGGTTTCGCCACCGTCGCCGTCAACATCCGTGGCACCGGCTGCAGCGGCGGTGTCTTCGACATCTTCAACGCCGCGCAACAGGTCGACGCCTACGACGTGGTCGAGACGGTGGCCCGCCAACCGTGGGTCGAGCACGGAAAGGTGGGTGTCGTCGGCCTCTCCTACTCGGGGATGATGGCCATGTACACGGGCGCCATGGCGCCCCCGTCGCTGGCTGCCATCGTCCCCCAGTCGTTCACCGAGGACCCCTGGCTCGTGCAGTGGCCCGGTGGTGTCTACAACGGCGGGTTCGCCGAGCAGTGGGTCCGCCAGCGCGAGGCCTCCAGCGCCCCGGGCGGGTCGTCCTGGGTCGACAACCGCATTGACGGCGGTGATGCGACCTGCGCGGACAACTTGCGCCTGCGAAGCCAGAACATGGACTTCGTGTCGTTCATCCGCATGCTCGAGGCGCGGCCGGACAGTGCCGATGACCGCGACCTCCGAGAGCTGGCGCCGCGCATCGAGGTGCCCACGTTCCTCACGGGCGCCTTCCAGGACGAGCAGACGGGCGCCTACTTCACCGAGGTGATCAGCCGCTTCGACGAGGCCCCGATCCTGCGGGTCGGCTTGTGGAGCGGCGTCCACGCCGACGGGTACACCGCCATGAACATCATCGCCTGGTACGAGTTCCTGTCGCTCTACGTGGCCCGGCAGGTCCCGAATCTGAACCCGTTGGTGCGCGTCGGGCTCGCAGCGGAGCTGGCGTCGCAATTCGGGGTGGAGGACGTGACGCTCGCACCCGATCGCCTCTACGACGAGTTCGGTGACGACTACGAGGCGGCACTCGCCGCCTACGAAGCAGAGGATCCCATCCGCGTGGTCTTCGAGAACGGCTTCGGCCAGGACGAGCCCGGCGAGCCCGGCGGCACGTTCGAGCTGACGCTCCCGACCTGGCCCGCACCCGACGCAGACGTCCGCACCTGGTTCCTGGCGTCCGACGGCGCCCTGGTCGACAACCCGCCGGCTGACGACGGCGTCGACGCCTACGAGCACGATCCCGACGCCGGTGACACCACCTCCATCGCCGTGGCCGAGGACGGCGGCTATCCCCAGTTCGACGCCATCTGGGACTGGGACTGGACCCGGTTCGAGGAAGGGCGGTCGCTCGAGTACCTGACCGAGCCCTTCGCCGAGGACGCCCTGCTCGCCGGCCCCGGGGCCGTCACCCTCCACATGGGCAGCGACGCCGAGGATGCCGCTGTGCAGGTCTCCCTCTCGGAGGTCCGCCCCGATGGCATCGAGGTACTGCTCACCATCGGCTGGCTGCGCCTGTCGGCCCGCGCCGAGGACCCGAGCGCCACCGATGGCCTCTTCATCGGCCGCACCTTCGCAGCCGACGACGCCGAGCCCATCCCCGCCGGTGAGCTGGTGGAGGCCCGCGTGCAGATCCCCTCGGTCGGCGCGCCGATCAGGGCCGGCTCCCAGCTGATGATCCGCATCTCCACCCCGGGCCGCGACCATGCGCTGTGGAAGTTCGCGTCCTTGCATGCCGACGACGAGGTCCCCACCCATCGCATCGGTCGAGGACCTGCCACCCCGTCGTCGCTCTCGCTGACGTTCCTGCCCGCCCCAGCCATCCCTTCGGCGTTGGCTCCGTGCCCTGCGCTGCGAGGCCAGGCGTGTCGAGAGCGCACTGCGGTCACCAACCGTCCCGGAGCGTGACGCCACCCGCGCAACGGGTCAGTGTCGGCTGTCGCTCAGGGCATCAGGCTCCGCGGCTGATCGACCGAGGTGTGAACCACTCACACGTCCGCTGCCACCGAGGCGGCCCACGGGTAGTCGGGCTTCCCGCTGGGTGAGCGGCGGATCTCCTCGACGAGGTGGAGGTCCTTGGGCAGCTTGTAGGCGGCCAGCAGTGGCCGCAAGTGGTCGCGCAGTGCCTCGAGGGTCGGCTCGGCGTCCTGGCGGGGCTGTACCACGGCGACCACGCGTTGCCCCCAACGCTCGTCGGGGATCCCCACCACCAAGGCGTCGAACACGTCGGCGTGGGCCTTGAGAGCGCTCTCCACCTCTTCGGGATAAATCTTCTCGCCGCCGCTGTTGATGCACGTCGAGCCTCGCCCCAACAGCGTGATGGAGCCGTCTTCCTCGAGGCTGGCGAAGTCACCGGGGACGGCGTAGCGCTGGCCGTTCGGCGCGGTCACGAACGTGGCTGCGGTCCGCTCGGGATCCTTGTAGTAGCCGATGGGGATGTTGCCCCCACGCCCCAGGCGTCCGATGACGCCGCTGCCGGGTGCGACCGGCTGCAGGTGGTCGTCGAGCACCACCGCGTCTCGGCCGGGGCTGACCGTTGGTCCGCCGGCCCGCATGGCGGTGGCGCCCTTGCCCACCATGAGGATGCCGTTGAAGCCGCTCTCGGTCGAGCCGATCGAGTCGGTGAGCACCAGGTTCTCGAACCGCTCCAGGAACCGGTCCTTCACCGTGGGGCTGAACACCGCAGCGGAGGAGGACAGCGAGACGACGCAGGACACGTCGAGTTCCTCGCCCTCCTGTTCCATGGCCTCGAGGGCTTCGATGAGGGGACGGGCCATGGCGTCGCCGGTGATGAGGATGGAGTTCGCCCGCCGCCGGGAGATCGTCCGCCATACCTCTCGGGGTTCGAACTTGGTGATGAGGACGTTCTGGTTGCCACCGAACAGCTGCATCAGGGTGGCGCAGAAGGCAGCACCGTGCATGAGCGGCGGTGTGGTGCAGAACACCAACTGCGTCTCGGCGGCTGCGCCTGCGGCGGCCAAGGTCAACTCGTCGGGAACCGGCTCGCGGGTGAAGGGGTCGGTGCCGCCACACAGGGCGAAGAAGATGTCCTCGCTCCGCCACATGACGCCCTTGGGCATCCCTGTGGTGCCGCCGGTGTAGATGATGGCGACGTCGTCGCCCGAACGCTCGGCGAAGTCGCGCTCAGGGGAGCATCTCGCAGCCACCTCGTCGAGGTCCACGGCACCCGCGACGGCCACGGCGTCGGCCACCTCGTCGTCGGTCGCCGCGCCGGTGGGTGCGTCCGGTGGATCCTCCATGGCCACGAGGGCCTCGAGGAGGGGGAGTTCGCCGTGCAGCTCAGCGACTGCGGGAGCGAACTGCCGATCGAACACCAGGCCGCGGAGGTCGGCATTGTCGAAGAGGTACCGGAGTTCGTCGGTCACGTAGCGGTAGTTGATGTTGACCGGCACCGCCCGCAGCTTCAGGGCGGCCAGCATGGCCTCGACCCAAGGGATGCTGTTGTGGCCGTAGATGCCCACGTGGTGGCCGGGGCCGATGCCACGCTCTTGCAGATGGTGCGCCAGGGCATTGGCCCTCGCCTCGAGCTCGCCGAACGTGCGGGAGTCCTCACCGCACCACAGCGCCGTTCGGTCGGGGACGGCGTCCACGGCATGTTCGAACAGATCGGCCAGGTTGTAGGCCACGCGATCCCCCTGTGGTCGAGTGCGCCTCTCGGCGCCAGCACCGGCTGCTGATCTGACACTATGTCAGATCAGCAGGGCAGGTGCGGGGAGACGTGTCCACCCGCCGGCCGACGACGGCCGCCCGCAGTGGTGGGCGGACCACCCACCGTGGTGGGCTGCACTACGCTGCAGCGGAACTCGACACAGGGGGATTACCGGTGACCACCCGATCCGAGCGGCATCCGCTCTTCGTACTCGTCGGCATGCTGATTGCCTTCGGCCTCGTGGCCGCTGCCTGTGGGCAAGCCGGCACCGACGACGACGGCGACGAGGCCGGCCCCCCGGTCGACGTCGACGAGGAGGGCAACGTCCTCATCGACGTGCTCGTCGAGGCGTCCGGCGATCCACAACCCGGTGGTCGCCTGGCCTTCGGCCTGGCTGCGGAGACCGATGGATGGAACGTGACCGCCGATCGCTGGGCTGGTTCGGCCTACATCGTGGGCAACGCCCTCTACGACCCGCTCATGGCCTACGACGAGGACTTCCGTCCGGCTCCTTACCTGGCGCAGTCGGTCGAGCCCAACGACGACTTCACCGAGTGGCGCATCGAGCTGCGACCTGGGGTGACCTTCCACGACGGCAGCCCTGTCGACGCCCAGGCAGTGGCTGACAATCTCATTGCTCACCGCTTGTCGGGGCTCACGTCGCCGGCGGTGACCTTCATCGGCATGGACGAGTCCGGTGAGTCGCCCGAGCCGATGATCAGCACCGACGGCCCCAACACGGTGGTCGTCGAGATGGAACTGCCCTGGTCGACCTTCCCCGACGCGTTGACCAGCCAGATCGGCTACATCATGGCGCCGTCGATGATGGAGAGCGAGACGGGATCCCGCAATCCCTCCGGCTCGGGGCCGTTCGTCTTCCAGAGCTGGCAGGCGGGCTCCACCTTGCGGGCCATCAAGAACGACGACTACTGGCGTGAAGGCCTGCCCTACCTCGAAGAGGTGGAGTTCCGCATCCTCGATCAGGTGAGCGCTCGCGGTAACGCCCTCACCAGCGGTGAGGTGCAGGTCATCGAGACCCAGGATGCTTCGCAGATCGTCGAGTTCGCCGGTCGTGCGGAACGTGGCGAGTTCCAGATGTTCACCGATGGCAACTCCGAGACCAACGAGACGTTCATCGCGCTCAACGTGTCCCAGCCGCCGTTCGACGATCCCCTCGCCCGTCAGGCCATTGCCTACGCCGTCAACCGCGACGACCTGTCGGAGGCGGCCTACGAGGGCATCTTCCCGCCGGCGTACGGACCGTTCAAGCCCACTTCCCCCTGGTACGTCGAGACCGAGATACCCCGCTACGACCCGGACAAAGCACGCGAACTCGTGGCCGAGTACGAGGAGAAGTACGGCGAGCCCCTTTCGTTCGCGGTGAACATCGTGCCCGACCCGGCCATCCAGCGCATCGCCGAGACCCTGCAGCAACAGGCTCAGGAAGTGGGCATCGAGCCACAACTCGAGAGCCTCGACCAGGCATCACTCATCCTCCAGGCGATCAGCGGGACCTACGAGGCCACCGGCTTCATCCTGTTCGGCGCCCCGATCCTCGACCGGGACTACGTCTTCATGACCAACTTCCCCGAGGGGTCGGCGCTGAACTTCACCCGCAACGAGAACCCGACGATCGTGGAGGCCATGAACGCCGCTCGTGCCACCGACGACGAGGATGTGTGGAAGGAGCAGTGGGGCATCGTGCAGGAGGAGATGGCGAAGGACCTCAACTTCATCTTCCTGGTCCACAACGTGAGCGCCGTCGTGTTCGACAACAGCGTCCACGGTCTCGCCGAACCCACCCTGCCCGACGGCGAAGCCGGTGCCCGCAGCGTGACCCCGTTCCTCACCGAGGCGTGGCGAGGGGCGTGACCCGGGGTCTGCGGACCGGCTCCACCGAGTCACCACCGGCGCGTCCCCGAGGGGACAGGTCAGGTTTCCATCAGGGACTGTTCATCATCCCGCAGCGGATCCTGTAGGGGGAGCCGAGATCCACATCGCATACTGCCTGACGTGGCGGATCACGTCAGGAGGTGCACGTCGGTGGCATCCGTACCAGCCATCGGTGGTAGGTCAGCGTTGCCCAGCGAAGCGGAGCTGGCGCGCGTGCTCGACACCGGCGACGTCCGAAGCGTCGTTCAGCCCATCCTGGCGCTGGCCGACCAGCGGCTCGTGGCCTACGAGGCGCTGGCCCGGGTCGGGGTGGCCGCCACCGGACCACTGAGCTGGCTGGAGGCGGCCGACCGCTTCCGCTGCCGCGTCGATCTCGAGTTGCTGTGCCTCGATCGGGCCATGGCCATCGGTCCTCCCCCCGGTGAGGCCCTGCTCTTCGTGAACCTGTCGCCCTCCACCCTGGGTGACCCCCGAGCCAAGGCCATCTGCGAACCGGGCGCCGACCGACTGGTGCTCGAGGTCTCCGAGGGTGAGATCATCGCCGACTACGAACGGTTCCTCTACGAGTTGCGGGGATGGACCGACATGGGCGCCCGCGTGGCGGTGGACGACACGGGTGCCGGCTATGCGAGCTTGCGTCACGTCCTTGCCCTCGAACCCGACTTCATCAAGCTCGATCGCAGCCTGATCGCCGGGATCGAGTCCGACCGGAACCGTCAGGCCCTGGTGACCGCCTTGGCGTCCTTCGCCATGCAGCTCGGGTCGACGGTGGTGGCCGAAGGGGTGGAGACCGCCGCAGAGTTGGATGCCGTGCGGGCATCGGGCGTCGAGCTGGCGCAGGGCTTCCTCCTCGGCGTGCCCGACGAGCCGTGGTCGACCGCGGTCGGTGGCCTGGGTGGCGTGGCCCAGCCGGCGGACGTGCGGTCGCTGCGGTCGTCGTTGGCGTTGGCGCCGGACCCACAGGCGGCCTGCGAGGCCGTGGTGGAGGAACTCCACCGACGCGGATGGTTGCCCTCGGTCTACCTCCTCGAGGGCGACCGATTGCGCTGCCAGGCCCAGCGAGGCCTGTGGCAGGTCCTCGACGGCCTCACCCCGGGTGTGGGCGTGACCGGCCGCTGTTTCGTCGAGGGCCGCGAGTTCGTCCTGCTCGGGGATCCGACGACCGAGCCCGGGTATCGGGAGGCCGTGCCGGGTGTCCGGGCCGAGGTGTGCGTTCCTCTCCGTGTGGAGGGCGTCGTGGTCGGTGCGCTCAACGTCGAGCGAGCGGTGGCGGCCGATCCGCTCGAGGTCGGATGGGTGCGTCGCAGCGCTGCGCTGCTCGGGGAGCGCCTGGCCGTTGTGGGACGCGAGCCGGTGCACACGCCGCTGGACCGTCTCGGGCACCACGCCCGGTGGTTGGCGGAGGCTCCTCCGAGCGAACTGACGGCGCGGGCGCTGGCCTCGTGCCGAGAGCTGAGCGGCATGAGCACGGCGGCGCTCATCCGCTGTGGTGGTGGTGACCCGAGCCTGGTGGCCAGCAGCGGGCCCCTCGAGGTGCTCGTGGCATCGCTGCAGGTGGGGGAACTGCGGACCCTCGTCGAACTCGTCGAGGGTACGGCTGCGTGTTACACGGCGGGCAGCACGGTGGACCAGGGCCTTGCCGGAACCGAGCGGTTGCGACGCGCCGGTGCCCGAGCGGTCACCATCGTGCCGGTTCGCGTATCCGATGCGGTGGAGGCCTTGCTCCTCCTCGCCCATGGGACACCTCGGGCATTGCGCACGGCGGAGGTCGAGCCGCTCGAGGTGGTGGCATCGCTCGTCGGCGCGCGCCTGAGGACGCAGTCGACCCTCGACTGAGCTCAGCGCCGGCGATACCCGATCAGTGGCGTCCGTTGCGGAAGTGCGGCGTGGTCTGCGCCCACAGCACGGCACAGATGCCGAGCATCGGCGCCATGGCCCAGGTGATGCCTGCTCCGATGAACACCACGACGGTGATGGCCAGCAGCATCGAGATGGGAACGAGCCGCAGTCCTCGGACCAACGAGCCGAGCACCGAGCGCCGGGGCGCACGTCGCCGGTAGAGGCGGTCGATGCGGTGACGCTCCACGAGGTGGCGTTGGAACGACGTCAGATCGCCGAAGATGGCGGGGCACAACGGGCACGCTGCCTCGTCGGGGACACAGCGCCTTGCCGAACGAGCGCGCCGTCGTTCGCCGGTGCACGAGTCCTGCCGGACCCCGCCGGCAGCACGACGGCGATCGGCGCGGATCTGCGCCATGGCGGCGTTGATGGTCCGTGTCCGCTCGGTCGCGTCGGTCAGCGTCCGCTGGTCAGCGTCGTGGAGCAGATCGGGGTGGTTGACCCGCAACAGGTGGCGGTACCGACGCTCCACCTCGGCGTCGCTGGCCGCCGGGGAGACACCGAGCACCTGATACGGAGATGTGGGCGTCATCGGTGATCTCCACAATGCCATTGGCGATCCGTGCCAACCGCTGGGCGCACCACAACCCTAGCGAGGTCTGCGGTCCCCGGCCCCTTGCAGCAGGCAGCCCTGGCATCGGCCAAGATGGGAGCCGTCGGACACCGGTCCGTGACGAGGAGGCAGCGATGCAGTTGGGGATGGTCGGTCTGGGTCGGATGGGGGCCAACATGGTCCGCCGGTTGATGGCAGCGGGTCACGAGTGTGTCGTGTACGACCTCGACGCCGATGCCGTGGCTGTGCTCGTGGCCGAGGGTGCCACCGGCGCCACCACCCTCGAGGAGTTCGCTGCTGCACTCACCACGCCGCGGGCTGCGTGGGTGATGGTGCCCGCGGCGGTCACCGGCGCCACCGTCGCAGCGCTGGCCGAGCATTTCGAGGCGGACGACGTCATCATCGACGGTGGCAACTCGTTCTACCGTGACGACATCGATCGGGCCGCTGACCTGGCGACGTCGGGGATCCACTACGTGGACTGCGGGACGAGTGGGGGTGTGTGGGGCCTCGAGCGTGGCTACTGCCTGATGATCGGCGGTGAGCACGAGGTGGTGGAGCGCCTCGCACCCATCTTCGCCACCATCGCCCCCGGGATCGGCGACGTGGAGCGGACGCCGGGCCGTTCGGGTGAGCCCACCCCTGAGGAACAGGGATGGCTGCACTGCGGCCCCAACGGTGCCGGCCACTTCGTGAAGATGGTGCACAACGGGATCGAGTACGGGGTCATGGCCGCCTACGCCGAAGGGCTCAACATCCTGGCGCACGCCGATGTGGGGCTGCACCAACAAGAGCAGGACGCCGAGACCACCCCGCTGCGCGACCCGCAGTACTACCAGTTCGACATCGACCTGCCGAAGGTGGCGGAGGTGTGGCGTCGAGGCAGCGTGATCGGTTCGTGGCTGTTGGACCTCACCGCCGCAGCCCTGGTGGCTGATCCGGACATGTCGAGTTTCGCCGGGCGGGTCTCGGACTCGGGCGAGGGCCGGTGGACCGCCATGGCCGCCATCGAGACCGGGGCGCCGGCGCCGGTGCTGACCGCCGCGCTCTACGAGCGGTTCATGTCGCGAGGCGAGGCGGAACTCGCCGACAAGCTGCTGTCGGCCATGCGCAAGCAGTTCGGCGGTCACGACGAGAAGCCCGCCGGCTGAGCACCGTGAGCCCGACCGACCGCCACCTGACCGAGCCGCCGCACGGCAGTGTGCGCGCCCACGTGGTCGCTGGTGAGGCAGCGCTCACCCTGGCCGTGGGCGATGCCACGTGCACGGTCTTGCCGGAGCTCGCCATGGTGGGGGTGGGACTCGGGCTGGGTGAGGTGGTCGTGGTCTCCCCGCACCGTGCGATCTCCGACCTCGAGCGCGGTGCACACACGCTCGGCATCCCGCTGCTCTACCCGTGGGCGAACCGTCTGGGTGGCGACACCGTCGACCTGGGGGGCACGACCGTCGACCTGACGCAGTCGCCCATGGTGAGCCGCGACCCGGCCGGGTTGCCCATGCACGGCACCATGCTCGGTCGGCGACCGTTCGACGTGCGCTCGGTGGAGACGGCACCGGGGTCGGTGCTGGTGCGCAGCGGTATCGACATGACGGCGCACCCGGCGCTGTGGTCGACCTTTCCCTACGAACACGACCTCGAGGTGACCCACGAGCTCTCGCTCGTCGACGAGCTCCGGGCGGTGGCGCTCGTGGTCAGCGTGACGGTCCACGCCACGGGGGATCGACCCGTGCCGGTCTCGTTCGGTTGGCATCCGTACTTCCACCTTCCCTCGGAACGCTCAGCGTGGAGGCTGCAGCTCCCCGAGCGACAGGCCCTCGTGCTCGACGACCGCATGCTGCCCACCGGCGACACCGAGGATCTCCCGGCGGAGGACGTCACCCTCGGTGACCGCACCTACGACGACGCCTACCGCCTCGTCGGCACCGCAGCGGAGCTGCGGACCTTCACGCTGACCGACGACGGGACGTCGGTGCGCGTCGTGCCCGGGGAGGGCTACGCCTTCACACAGCTCTACGTCCCCGAGGCGCCTGATGTGGTGGCCATCGAACCGATGGTGGCGGCGGCGGACGCCCTGGTCAGCGGTGCCCACCCGACCGTGGCACCCGGCGAGCGCTACCGTGCCACCTTCGTGGTGGAGGTGGAGGACCACCGCTGACGCCTCCGGTCAGGGCTCCACCGACGTGGTCCGGTAGCGCCAGGCATCGACGAATCCATCTGGCGTCGAGGCGAGACCTGCCTTGTCCCACAGCGCTCGGCAGAAGGTGATGGGTCGGTCGAACTGGTCCCACACCGCCGGCAGGAACGTTCCTCGCGCGCGACCCGACGACAGCCACACCCCATCGAGGGGTGGCACCAGTTGCTCGGCGAGTTCCTCGGGACTGCGGACCGGTCGGAGCGGCTGGAGGGAGCCGACGACCGACACACTGATGCGGAGCCCGCGTAGGTCGCCGGCGGTGAGCGCAGGGAGACGGGGGTCGGAGAAGGCGGCGGCCTCGGCGTTGTGCAGGGCGTTGTCGATCAGCGACGCCGGTGATGGGTCGGCGCGGCGTCCCCGGCGCCTGCGCCGTTCGGTGTCCCCGACAGCGTCGTCGGGGGGTGGGATGGTGCCGACGCACCCGGCCAGCGAGCCGTCGGCGTGGCGGAGGGTGACGAACGTGGCGGCTGGCTGAGCGAGGCGAGGGTGCGCGGTGGTGTCGTGGCGGTGCTCGTACGGCACGCCGAGGCGACGGTGGAGCCGCGCCGCCACCGCATCGAGCACTGCCGCAGCAGCGGCGGCGTCGAAAGGCGCCGGGGTGGGCGGGGCGGTGGTGACGGCCAGGCTGGCGTAGCCGACCACGCGGTCGGGTGGCCCCCCGGTGTCGGCGGACGTGGCCTGTTCGAGCAGCACCGGCTGCAGCACACGCTGGCGGCACAGCTCGAGGGTGGCTCGAAGCGGCCGTACCCCACATGCATCAGCGCCGGTGAGATCGTCACTCTCGAGGGCGACGGCGGCCGCCAACGTGGCGCGGTCACGGCGGACCGCCTCAGGACGGGGGAGATAGTGGCTGAGGTCGGTGGAGACCACGACGAGCGTGTCGGGTGGATCCCACACGGCACGCAGCACCCTTGCGGTGGCCTCGGGCGAGGCGCCTCCGACGACCAGTGCCAGTGCCTGCCACGACGAGTCGCGCAGCACCCGTTGCAGGAAGGGGAGTTGCACCTCGAGAGCGTGCTCGTGACGGTGCGGACCGTCGTCGACGGCCACGTCCGGGTCGCCGGCCACCATCTCGCGCAGTGCCCGGGCTGCCGGCACGTCGCCGAGGGGTGTGCGGAAGCGATCAGCTCCGGAGACGGCCATCGAACGCACCCGTTCACGGTGGGCGGGCCCGATGAGCACCACGGTGCGGGGTTGGCGGGGCTGGCGGCGGAGCAGCGCGTACGCCGCTGCTGCCACCGGACCGGAGTAGACCAGCCCGGCATGGGGGACGATCACCGCCCCGAGGTGGTCGCCGGTGGTCACTGCTTCGGGCCACGCCGGTCCCCGGGCGGCGGCACGCTCGTCGGCGGCAGCCAACTGGTCGTCGACCAGCGTGCGCAGCGCGGCGGGCTCGGCAGGATAGAACGATCCGGCCACCGCTGGAGGCCGGACGGCCTGCTCGGTACTCATCGTGACCGCCGCCGGAGTCGCACGGGTTGACGCCGCCGTCCCCAGTCGCCCGGCGGCCCGTGGACCACGCCCTCGAGTTGTCGACCGCACTCGGTGCAGGCGCCGTTGTCGTCGAGGTGCCAGGCCACGATGTCGTAGCGATCGCGCTGGACGAGGGTGGCGCCGCACCCGGCGCAGGGGGTGGCATCTCCCTCGGGGTCGTGGACGTTCCCGGTGTAGACGTACTGCAGCCCGTTGGCGCGGGCCAGCCGACGCGCACTGCGCAGGGTCTCGACGGGCGTGGACGCCACGTCGAGCATGCGGTAGTCGGGGTGGAAGGCCGAGAAGTGGAGGGGCACCTCGGGTCCGAGCTCGTCGGCGATCCAACCGCTCAGTTGGTCGAGTTCGTCGACGGAGTCGTTGTGGCCAGGGATCACCAGGGTGGTGACCTCCAACCAGGCGTCGGTCTCGTGGTGGATGTAGCGCAGCGTGTCGAGCACGGGCGCGAGCGAGCCCATGGCCACGTGGCGGTAGAAGTCGTCGTCGAACGCCTTCAGGTCGATGTTCACCGCGTCCATCTCGGAGTACAGGGCGCGACGGGGTTCGTCGCAGACGTAGCCGGCGGAGACCGCCACCGAGGCCACCCCGACCTCCCGACAGGCCCGGGCGGTGTCCACCGCGTACTCGGTGAAGATGACCGGGTCGTTGTACGTGAAGGCCACCGAGGCGCAGCCGAGGCGGCGAGCCTCCTGCGCGATGCTCTCGGGCCAGGCCACCGACGAGAGCCGGTCGACGTCCTTCGACTTCGAGATGTCCCAGTTCTGGCAGAACCGACAGGCCAAGTTGCAACCGGCGGTGCCCAGGGAGAGCACGGCCGTACCGGGCAGGAAGTGGTTGAGCGGCTTCTTCTCGATCGGGTCGATGCAGAGGCCACTCGAGCGGCCGTAGGACGTGAGGACGATCTGGTCGTCGGACCGGCCACGAACGAAGCACACACCGCGCTGGCCCTCGCGCAACTTGCAGGCGCGAGGGCAGACATCGCACTGGATGCGACCGTCGTCCAGCTGGTGCCACCAGCTGGTGGGGACGGTGTGCGGGTCGGCCGATGTCGAGGGCGTGGTCACTGCTTCCAGGCTAGGAGGCTGCTGACCGAGTGGCTCGGCGCGTCGAGGTGAGAGACGCCGGCTGTCAGAACGTCGTTCTCGAAGGGTGCGCCGGTTCAGTGGTTCGTTGACGAGTCAGATCCGCTGGGCTAGACCCCATGGCCAGGTCGGGCTGCGTCGAGGTGCGGGCCCTTCACAGGGAGCAGGTGCGACATGGGTACGTCCGACACGCGCGCGAGAAGTGTTTCGCTGATCGTGGTCACCGCGCTGTTGGCCACGGTGATCGCCCTGGCGCCACCCCATCAGGGAGCGACGGCGTCGGCCCTGCCGGTCGACATCGACCTGGTGGCCACCGACGTCGCCAACCCTCGCTCAGTGGCGCTCGGACCCGATGGTGCGGTGTGGTTCGCCAACTACGGGCGGAACTCCATCGGCCGTGTCACCGTCGATGGCGTCCACAGCGTGTTCGTCGACGAGCGCATCGACCGTCCGGAGTCGATCGCTGCCGGTCCTGACGGTGCGGTGTGGTTCACCAACGTGGGCAACGACACGATCGGTCGGATCACGTTGTCGGGTGCGGTGAGCAGCTTCGACCACCACGGCATCGATCGCCCCGGTTCGATCACCGCCGGTCCCGACGGCAACGTGTGGTTCACCAATTCCGGTGGCAACTCGGTCGGGCGCATCACCTCCTCTGGGGTGGTGAGCATCTTCGCCGGTGGTGGTATCGCCAGACCTGAGGGCATCACCGCCGGTCCCGATGGCAACGTGTGGTTCGCCAACCAGGAGAACAGCTCGATTGGGCGGATAGCTCCCGACGGTACGATCGCCAACTTCGCGGACGAGAACACCCGCCAGCCGTGGGACATCACCGCAGGCCCCGATGGGAACCTCTGGTTCACGAACCAGGAGGACAACACCATCGGTCGGATCAGCCCGACCGGTGAGACCTGGGCGTCCGAGTCGATCTTCATCGCCGGCGTCCACGGGATCACCGCTGGGCCCGACGGCAACGTGTGGTTCACGAACATCTTCGCCGGCTCGATCGGCCGGATCACGCCGGCCGGGGACATCACGATCTTCGAGAGCCCCGACGTGCACTGGCCGTGGGACATCGTCGCTGCTCCCGACGGCAACCTGTGGTTCGCCAACACGCTGCAGCACTCCATCGGACGCATCACACCGACCGGTGAGGTGACGCTGAGCCTGGGGAACAACATCCGTGAACCCGGCGGCGTGGCGGTCGGTGCGGCTGGTGACCTGTGGTTCACCAACTGGGGCAGCGACAGCATCGGTCGCACCACGCCGAAGGGCCTCACCGACAACTTCGCCGACGAGCAGATCTCCAGGCCGGCCGACATCACGCTGGGGCCCGACGGCAACATGTGGTTCACGAACCACTCCGGTGGCTCGATCGGCCGCATCACCCCGAGCGGCGAACTCGCCACGTTCTCCGACCCGGGCATCGTGGGTCCGTGGGGGATCACCGCAGGCCCCGACGGGAACCTGTGGTTCACGAACTACGCAGGAGGTTCGGTGGGTCGGCTCAGTCCCGACGGGTCGGTGGCGACCTTCGCACACCCCGAGATCCAGTTGCCCCGGGCCATCACGGCCGGTCCGGACGGAAACCTGTGGTTCGCCAACTGGGCCAACAGTTCGATCGGTCGGGTCACGCCCGAGGGCGTGATCACGCTGTTCACCGATCCGGACATCGTGGGTCCGTGGGGGATCACCGCAGGCCCCGACGGGAACCTGTGGTTCACCAACAACTCGGCGCCCTCGATCGGTCGCATCACCCCCGCAGGCGAGGTCACGACCTTCCCCGACTCGCAGATTCTGGCGGCACGCGACATCACGACCGGCATCGACGGCTCCTTGTGGTTCACCGTGTGGGGGACCGGCTCCCTCGGACAGATGACCACCGACGGCGTGTTCACCCGGTTCACGAACCCGTACATGGACGGACCCAGTGGCATCGCCGCTGCGGCCGACGGTTCGATCTGGTTCACCAACAGCATTGGCGACTCGCTCGGCGCCATCCGACCGGCTGCCGACGGCGTCTGGGTGACGCCGACCACCCTGACACCCTCGAGCTCCGCCACGCTCTGGCTGGCAGGCGCCGACGGAGGCGTGCCCGTCGTGCGTCCCGGTGTCGAGGTGTGGTTGCGCGACGACGGTGTCGACGTTCGCCAGGCAACGGTGACCTCCACGAGCGGTGCCACGGCGGTGCTCGCAGTCGATGCGTCGGATCTTGTCGGTACCTTCGATGTCGTCGTGGTCGACCCCACCCTGGGTGAACGGGGTCCGTTCGGACCGGTCACGTTCCAGGACGTGTCGCTGAGTGCCTCGCCCCGACAGCTCTCGGCTGCGTCGAGCGCCACCGTGACCGTGTGGGGTGCCGCGCTCGGTGCGGGTACGGACGTGCGCCTGGTGCGAACGGGGGAGCCCGCCCGGGTCGCCACCGTGGCGGCCGACGACGACGAACGGCGACTCACGGCCACCTTCGACCTGAGCGGTGCACCACTCGGCACGTGGACGCTCGAGGTGGACCGGCCAGGTCGGTCGGTCGACGACCTGGGGGACGTCGAGGTGGTCGAGCCGGTGAAGCCTCGCCTCGGGGTGTCGGTGCTCGACGACGTGTACCGGCCCGGGTTCCCGAGCCGGTTCCGAGTGCTGGTCTCGAACCCGGGGAACCAAGATGCCACGGGCATCCCCGTCGCCGTGGCGGGCTTGCCCGAGGGCACGGTGATCCAGTCACCCGAGTCGGTGTCGGTCAGCTTGGACGGCTCCGAGCGGGCGACCGACCTGACCGAGCTCACCTACCCGAACGGTGACGGGACCGTCACGTTGCCGCTCGTCCTGTCGGGCATTGCCGCGGGTGATGCGCAGGTGATCGACCTGGTGGTCACCTTGCCGCTCGAGACGGTGGACGAGGACGTGACCGTCCGCGGGGTGGTCTACTCGTGCACCGACTCGTGGCAGCTCGACCGATCGGGCATGGCGCGAGGCATCCTGAGCAACGAGTGTCTGGGCACGATCGGCAACATCGTGGTCGACAAGCTCGTCGACCACGTGACCTCGCCGTTGGGCGCGTGTGCGGGCGTGGCCAGCGACCTGGTCGGCGCTGCCCTGCCGGACCTCTTCCCCGGACCCGATGAGGGCTCTCCGTTGGGTGAGGTGTCGAGCACCGTCGGCACCATCACCACCGTGTTGAATGGCGCGGAATGCGTCTCGAGCGTGATGCCCGGGGGCCAGGCCATCGCGCCGGCGATCTCCATCGTCAACACCGTCTACGGCAACATCGCCACCGGCGCCGATCTCGTCGACGGGTGTCTGCCCCCTGACGACGAGCATCCGCGTCCGTTGCGCCCGGCGACCGCCGTCGACCCGAACCAGATCGTCGGGCCCACCGGCGTGGGTGAGGCGCGCACCATCGACGGCGAGGGCCCGTTGGCCTACCGCATCGATTTCGAGAACCTGCCCGACGCGGACGTTCCCGCGCTGTTCGTCACCATCGACGACCACCTCGACCCGACCGTGTTCGACCTGTCAACGGTCCGCTTCGGGGCGGTCGAGTGGTACTGGTCGAAGGTCGGCTCCGGGGGGTCACCGTCGCTCGATGCGACCGTGCCGGTGGGCGACGGCTCAGGCCTCCTGCTCGACGTGAGCGCTGAGGTGGTCGATCCGGCGACCGGGCACCTGCGTTGGGAGCTGACCACCGTCGATCCGACCACCGGGGGCTTCCCGATCGATCCGTTCGCTGGCTTCCTACCGCCCAATGACGAGGAGGGCCGCGGGGAGGGATCGGTGTGGTTCACCGTCGAACTCCTCGACCCGTTCGAAGGGCTCGTGGTGGAGAATCAGGCATCGATCGTGTTCGACTTCAACGACCCGATCGTCACCAACACGTGGTCGAACCTGGTCGACGCCACGCCGCCGGTGAGTTCGGTGAGCGGCGCTGCTGCGAACGAGATCTACGTCGACCTCGACATCGATGCCGTGGACGGTGCGTCGGGCATCGGCCGCATCGACTTGTGGGTGTGGGTCGACGACGGCCCGGCAACCCTCCTCGGTTCGTCGCGCTCCGCAACACCACGGCTGGTGGCCGAGCCCGGTCGGACCTATCACTTCGCCAGCGCGGCGGTCGACGGCGTGGGCAACCGGGAAGATCCGCCGAGCGAGCCACACGCCAGCGTGGAGGTGAGTTCGTCGTTCCCTGATGTGGGCGATACCCACCCGTTCGCCTTCCCCATCATGTGGATGGCTGCTGAAGGCATCACCGGCGGCTACGAGGACGGGACGTTCCGCCCGGCGGCGGCCATCAGTCGTCAGGCGATGGCGGCGTTCTTGTACCGGTTGGCGGGGGAGCCGGAGTGGGTGCCGCCGGCGGCGAGTCCGTTCTCCGATGTGCCGACGTCACACCCGTTCTACGCACCCGTCACGTGGATGGCCGAGCGTGGCATCACCGGCGGCTACGAGGACGGCACCTTCCGTCCCACGGCGGCCGTCACCCGCCAGGCCATGGCGGCATTCCTCTACCGCTATGCCGACGGGCCCGTGCCGAGCATCGGCTCGTAGCGTCGGCTGGGCCATGCCTGCCCCGCACTCGAGCGGCTCGTTGGGGCGGGGCGGGAGTGGCCATCGGGAGTCCGGCGTACAACGCCGGCGGCACGGCGCGTCAGTGGCGATGGCGTAGGTCCCGCCAGCGCCACCGCGACCCGTCGAGGAGCAACTCGGGGTCGCCCGTCCACAGCGTCGCATCCTCAGCGACAGCGAGCGCGGCGCCGAATGCATCGGCGTACGCCATCGGGTGATCTGCCGTCAGGCGGGCCGCGTCGAGGACGAGGCGCTGGAATCGAGGAGTCACCGTACAGCTTCTCGGCGGCGATCGGCATCACGTTCCGCAGTCAGGAGATCCACGAGGGGTGATCCCTCGAAGCGGCCCCGCAAGGGACGCCGATTGCACCCTGGTCACCGCAGACCAACGCTTGAAGGCGGCGCCGATGATCACGTGCGCGGTCGAAGTCCTGCGACTGAACGCCGGGTAGCAGGTCCAAGCGGTGCGGCTGCGCTACTTGGTGAAGGTGGTTCGAACGATTCGCCCAGTGTCTCCGGCCAGCTCGCACTCATACGAGTACGTCGTGGCGATCAGCTCACCATCCCAGGTGATGCCTGTCCAACACTTCGCCGTGGCCTCTCCTGGAACCAGCTCGGCACGCCACAGGACGTCACCAACCGGCGTGACCCGAAGCACGTTCCGGAACGGATGCCACGGTAGAACATCGTCGGGCCGGCGATCAGGGTCAAGGAGCACAACGGAGTCGCGTGAGCCCGGCACGGGCAGGCGTGTGATGACGAAGCCACCCTCGATCGTCGAGTACTGGTCACCTGGTAGGTCCGGCACGATCCACAGGATGACGCGGTTGCAGCGCTCGCGCTCAACATTCCCCCAGCGCAGTGTGGCGGTCACCATCTCCAGCCGTTCGCTGTCGGACTCGCCCGGCGCGAAGATGCGGATCGTGGTTCGTCAGATGGAAGCGTCGGACTTCGGGTGGGCAGCAGCGCTGATGCAGCAGCGCCGAGAGCACTACGCGGGATTCTCACCCGTCCTGTGGCGTCCCGCTACGGGCGTGGTGGACATCCACGCCCGGTTCATGGAGGCGGCAGCGGCGAGCGAAGACGCAGTGGCGTTGCGGACCGATCACGGTTTCGTGCTCGCCATTCCCCAAGATGGCCGGTTCTTTGTCGACGACTTCGCCGTCGACGACGACATGCTGTGGTCGACCGACGGTCAAGAACTCCTGATGGCCTGCTGGCGGGCAGCACGTTCATCTGGGCAGTCCGTCGTGCGGGTCGTCACGGCTCGCCGCGACGAGCCGAAGCGCACGATGCTGTCCGAGGCCGGCCTGGCGGTGGTGGCGCGATGGTGGGTGAAAGAGCTGACACCCCAGGGCGAACCGGCAACCTGGGGACCGGTCACTATGGGCGACGTCGAGGCGCTCGTGGTACCGGCACCTCCGGTGTATGACCCCGGCGGGCCGGTCTGTGCGCTCGGCGATGTTGAGCCCGAGCGGGCGATCGTGGCGGCGGAGGCCGCCGCGAGAGCCGGTGCAGTGCTCGCGATCGTGGCACGCGACGGGTCGCCCGGCGACGCTCCTGCCGCCGAACCGCACCTGGAAGCCGCTGGATTTCACAACCCGTCCGAGTTCTATGAGGGTGCACCCACGTAGCGGGAGTGGCGACCACCCCCGAACGCCGGGAGAGCGTGCGGATCGCCGGTGCCCGAGTGCGAGACGAGCCGAGCCGAGCCGCCAGCGCGCTGTCCTACCGTTGCCCTGTGGCCACCAGCGACGAGATCATCACCTCCTTGCGGCGCCCGGCGCCCGGCGCCCGGCGCCCGGCGTCCGGCGAGCTTGGGCACGGGTGTTGAGACGGCATCCCCGACGATGTGCCTGTCCGGGAGGACACCACCCGGGTTCTCGACGACGAGGAGTTGGTTGCCTCATGTCGCCGGGTGTGGTTGTTCGTGCGCCTACGAGCGATGGACCGCCGCTTCGACGGTTGGGATCAGCCGCTGGATCTCGTCCAGCTCGTCATGACGCGCGCCGAGCCACCGATCTGCCTCTGACGCCTGCCCACCCCCCTATCCGCCGGGTCATCAGCAGTCGACGGCGACCGAGAGGGCGTTGCAGACCTCCCGCATCCGGTCGTCGCTGAGCCGTCCCAGACGATCGACGAGCACGCCGAGTGACACGCTCTCCACCGAGTCGAGGTTGACCGAGCACACCTTCGGGACGGGATCCAGCTGGGGATCGAGCACCACCTCACTCGGCAGGTGGCGGATCGTTGTCGTGCACGGAGCGATGAGGGCTCGGCCGAGGCGGGGGATCGCCACGTCGCGACTGAGGACGACGACGGGCCGGCGACCGATGTCGGGCAGTTCGCACCACCACAGCTCCCCTCGACGGGGGTGGTCGCTCACGATGAACCGGCAGCGGCGCGGAACGACGCGAGGTTGCCCCACTCGTCCGGTTCGTGGAGGGGCCTCTCGTCGTAGGCGGCATAGGCGAGATCGACTTCAGCGCGCCGGTGCTGCGCGAGGAGCGCGGTGAGCGCCTGATCCAACAGCGCCGCATCGGAGGTCGCCGCGGTCACCTTTCGAGCCTCGCTGAGCAGGCCATCGTCAACGGTCGTACTCACGCGTATGCGAGCCATGGCATGACTATGCCACTATGGCGCGGTGGTGGCAACGCCCACCCCCAGCGGTTCGCTGGCGAAGTTGCCGAGCGCGCGGGTGCGGGTCGTGGTTCGTCAGATGGAAGTGTTGGACTTCGGGTGGGCAGCAGCGCTGATGCGGCAGCGCCGACAGCCTGGGCACCAGCTCAGGGCGCCTCGGGCGCGAGGTCGGCTCCGGACCGCGCCACCTCGGTGCCGAGCACGGCATCGACGGCGGCATCGAGTTCCTCCCCGAGGGTCGAGGCAGTCGCGCCCTCCGAGCATGCCGGCAATGGCCAACGATGTGATGCCGTGGTTGATGGCCCACAGTCGGACCGCCAGCCGCTCGGGATCGCCGCGCGGGTCGTGCAGGACGCCGGTGTCGACGGCCTGCTTGGTGGCCTCGATCAGGACCTCGGCGCCGGCCAGCGCCGCCTGGCGGTCGGCGTCGGTCGGCTCGAAGCTCGGGTCGGGTCGCTCGAACATCACGACGTAGAGCGCCGGCTGGGCCAAGGCTGCGTCCTGGTAGGCGTGGCCCAGCGCACGCAGTCGGGTGCCGGGGTCGAGATCGGCCGGGACGCTGTCCAGCCAGGTGTGGAGTCGGGTGAACCCCTCGCGATGCACTACCAGGCTCGACTCGCGACGGTGCCCCCGAGGGCGAGGGGTGGCTCGTCGGGTTCGTCCACGACGCCAGCACCGACCGCTTCGAGTTGGTGGCGATCGACACCACCGATGTGGCCGCTGGTCCGGTCGCCCGCGTGCACCTGCCGGTCCGGGTGCCGACCGGCTTCCACGGGAACTGGGTCCCCGACACCGCGCTGGCGGACTCCTCGCTCCGCTGACACCACGGGGCCCGCTCGGCCGACGATGGTCGACGTCCTCCGAGTGGTCGTGCGCTAGCGTCGGAGCGTGCCTACCTGGCTGATCGTCCTCATCGTGGTCATCGTGCTCGGCGTCGTCGCGCTGGTGGTCGCCAACCCGATGCTCCGCAAGAAGGAGAGCGCCGCCGCCGGCCTGGCCAAGGCGGAACTGGGGGACGAGGAGCCGGAGATCATCGAGGCGCGGGCCGTCGGGTTCGGCACCGACGCCGACGGTGACCCCGATCTCAAGGGGATGGGGGTGCTGGCTGCGAACTCCAGCCGCATCGTGTTCGTCAAGTGGGCGCCGCAACAGATCCTCACCATCGACCGAGCCTCGGTGGTCGAGGTCCGGTCCCCGGTCGAGAACGTCGAGGATGCCAACAAGGCCATGATCGAGATCGTTCACCAGCGCGACGGTGAGCAGGTGGTGGCGTCCTTCCGGGTCCCCGAACCGACCTATTGGCTCACCACACTCTCGGTGGACTGAGTCGACTCAGACCAGGGCCAGCACCTCGTCGAAGCCCTCCTGCAGACATTCGACGAAGGTGTCGCCGTCGGGGATGGCGGCGGGGTCCATGGTGATGCCCACGTTCACGTCGCTCTCACACGACAGCAGGACGATGTTGGTGGCCGCACCCGTCATGGGCCCGAAGGCGTACTGGCGCAGCATGCGCGCCCCGCACACGTAGACGGGGATCGGTGGGCCGGGCACGTTCGAGGTCACGAAGTCGATGCCCTTCAGCATCGAGCCGAACAACGCCGTGGTGGCCGTGGCCGGGAGTCGGTTGAGGAGATTGGCCAGTGGTTCGGTGAGCCCCAGCGCCGGCTCGGCCCGGTAGCGCTCCACCAACTCGCGGATGTCGTTCATCCGACGGATCGGGTCCTCGGTGCCCACGGGCACGCCGAAGCGCGCCGGCGCGAACCGGTTTCCGGCGAGGTGGGCGCTGCGCTCGGTGCGCACATTGATGGGCATGGTCATGCGGAGCTGCTCCACGGGCTGGCCGTGGTGTTCGTGGTACCGCCGGAGGCCCCCGGTCACCGCGGCCACGAAGGCGTCGTTGAGCTTGCCGCTCACCAGCTTCGAGGCGCGCTTGAGGTCGTCGAGGGGCACCGTCAGGCTGTCGAGGTGCACGCTGAGGGACCGGTCCCGCATGAGTGGGCTCATGGGCTCCACCGCCGGGCGCAGGACGCGGGCCACCGAGTCGAGGGTGCGCAGGGCCGAGGTCCCGACGCCGACGGGGTCGTTGGTCAACCGACCGAGGTTGCTCGCCGCGGAGGCGGCCACGTCGAGCGCTGAGCGGGCCTGTCGCTCCGACTCCCACCACAGCGCGTCGCGCCAGCGTGCGGCCTCGGTCAACGAGCGAGCCGTCGGCGCCGGCGGCAGATCGGGCTCGGTTCCGGGCTCGGCCTCGAGATCGAGCAACTCCATCTGGAGCTTCACGCCACCCACGCCGTCGGTGATCGAGTGGTGCACCTTACCGATGAGCGCAGCGCCACCATCCTCGAGACCTTCCACGATGGTGAACTCCCACAGGGGGCGGGCGCGATCGAACCCCTGCATGGCGATGGGTTCAGCGATCTCGAAGACGTCGCGCAGCGTCCCTGGTCCGGGGACCCGCATCCAGCGGAGGTGGTAGTGGAGATCGAAGTTGGGGTCCACCTCCCATCGGGGCGGCGCGATCGACAGGGGATGCCCGAGTACACGCTGGCGCAGTCGGGGGACCTGACGGGTGACCCGCTCCATGCGCCGGGTGAGCCGATCTCGTGGCGGCGCGTGGTCGAACACCATGACCATCACGATGGTGCTCCGCAGCAGGGGATCCTTCTCGATGCGCCACATGAGCGCGTCGGCATCGCTCATGCGAGCCTCGAAGATGATGTCCAGTCCGTCGTCCACCGATCACGCTCCACGTCGTCGGTCGTGCTCGACCAGCCGTGGCGCGACGCTACCTCGCTGGGCGGGGACGCACCCGTTCAGCAGAGCACCCCGTCTGCGGGCTGATAGGTGGCCCGGAACGTGTCGGTGCGCTGCTCGCCAGTGGCCAACCACGTGCGGGTCCGTTCGGTTTCCACACCGGTGCAGCGGCCGGCGGGGAAGCGGACCTGCCCGGTCTGGTCGGCCTCGATGGTCTTGGTGGAGTAGAGGGTCACGGTGATGGACGTGTCGGTGTAGGTGGGCCACAGCAGGACCCCGTGGTCGGTGTTGTTGCGTACCTGCAGGTCGGGTTGGGGATGCGAGAGCGTCGCCTCCCGGCCATAGGGGTAGCGGGAGATGTACAGCGTGTGCATCTGGTAGGCGGGGATGTCGAGCCCGGCGAAGAAGGCGGCGTTGAACAGCGTGGTGGCGTACTGCGACACGCCGCCGCCGACGTCCTCGGTGAGGCGGCCGTTGTAGATCACGGCGTCGGAGAAGAAGCCGCCCTCGACCGTCCGGCGACCGACGTGGTCGTTCACCGAGAAGGTTCCTCCCGGTTCGATCACCACACCGCGGGTCAGGTCCGCGATCCGGTGGATGTTGCGCACGCGGTTCTGACAGCAGGCGTGCTCGGTGGTGAACGAGCCGATCGGCTCGACGATGCCCATCGACTCCGCCCACGCGGCATCGTGACGTGGCAACCACGGCTCGAAGGCCAACTCGACGGTCCCAGCGCCGCTGCGGAGGCCCTCGATCAGCCGCTCGGTGCTGTCGGGGGCGCAGCAACGGGCCCCGGGGGTGCCCTCGGTGTAGCCGGGGCGTCCTTCACCGTCGACGAACCAGGCCAGTTCGACCGGGGGACTGCCGATGCCGCCGACGAGCTCGTCGAGATCCTCACCGACGCGGTCCTCGTCGATGACCAGGTCGAGCTCGTCGGGTCCCGGCTCGGCCCGCAGCCACGAGCGCATGGTCGGCGGAGGAACGGCGACGCTCTGCTCCCCGACGATCACGGTGATCGGCTCCGCAGTGAGTTCGTTGGCCTCGGCCGCCACCTGCTGGGCGTCGCCGTCGCTCCACCGAGGGGGGATCACCGATGGCTCCACGGACACCTCGACCGGCACCCAGCCTGCTCGGTCGGTTGCGTCGGTGACCGCTGCGGCTACCTCAGCGGTGTCCAGTTGGCGCCCCTCGCTCCCGGGCACCACGGTGACCACCCCGTCGGTGACCGTGATGGTCGGTTCGACCGACTCCTCGGTGTTGGCGTCCGCCAGGGGTTCGAGGACGGCGAGCAGAGCGGTGTCGTCGACGGTCACCACTGGTTGCACCGTCTTGCCCTCGACCAGGGATCCGAGCCAGCGACCGGGTCGGGCGGCGAGCCCCACTCCTGCATCGATCCCCATGACCTCCTCGACGGTGGCGTCCACGTCGATGGCCAGCCCGGCGGTGGCCGCGGTGGTCTCGAGCACGACGGCCGGTGAAGCGACGATGACCGGGGTGGCGGCGTGGGCCTCGGCCATGTCCTCGACCACCATCCGTAGGTCGTTCTCGGACAGGCCTCCGACGGCGGTGTCTACCAGTGCCACGTTGCGGCGGACCAGGTCTCCGTGGATGGCGGCGTCGATCCCCCACGCCGCGCCGAAGAGCAGCAGTAGGCCAAGGACCGCTCCGGCGACGCCGAGCAGCAGCTTGTCCCGACGGTCCCAACGAGTGCGCATGAACCCGACAGGATTCCACGAACCGTGCCTGCAGTGGTGTCACCCTGCGAGCGACCAGCGGCAGCTTGCGCCCATGGGTCACCGATGGGGCAGACTGCACAGGTGCGGCCCACGGGGGTCGCGATCAGGGGGTACGCATGGCACGACTGTGTGAGGGAAGGGTCTGCATCGTCACCGGCGCAGGCCGCGGCATCGGGCGCGAGCACGCACTGCTCCTCGCTGCCCACGGTGCCTCGGTGGTGGTGAACGACCTCGGTGGCAGCATGGACGGCTCGGGTGCCTCGACGGGCCCGGCCCAGGAGGTGGTCGACGAGATCGTGGCCGCCGGCGGCTCGGCGGTGGCCAACACCGACGACGTGAGCGACTGGGACGGCGCCGGTCGCCTGGTTGCTCAGGCGGTCGAGCACTTCGGCCAGCTCGACGTGCTGGTCAACAACGCCGGCATCCTGCGGGACCGCATGCTGGTGAACATGAGCGAAGCCGAGTGGGATGCGGTCATCAAGGTCCACCTGAAGGGCACTGCCGCTCCCACGCACCACGCAGCCGTGCACTGGCGGGAACGGTCGAAGGCCGGCGACGACGTCGACGCCCGCGTGATCAACACGTCGTCGCCGTCGGGCATCTACGGCAACCCGGGTCAGACCAACTACGGGGCAGCCAAGGCCGGAATTGCGGCGTTCACCATCATCTCCGCCATGGAACTGGGTCGCTACGGCGTCACCGTGAACGCCATCGCCCCCGCAGCACTCACCCGCATGACCGAGAACCTCGGTATGGGTCAGGCCTCTGACGAGGTCAAGGAGCGGATGGCGCCCCGGTGGATCGCCCCCGTCGTGTGCTGGCTGGCGTCGAGCGAGTCGCGACCGGTCACCGGTCGGGTGTTCGACGTGAGTGGGATGGCCCTGTCAGTGAGCGAGGGCTGGCACCGCGGCCCCACCGTCGAACCGGTGGAGGACCCAGAGGCGCTCGGACCCATGGTGCTCGGCCTGGTGGCCGACGCACGACCCAATGCCGACATGTCCGGGCGCGACCGGACCGAGTGAGAGGGACCCATGCCGATCAACCCTGATGCCGTCGGAACCCGCAGCGAGCCCCACGAGCACTCGTGGGACACCAAGGACTGCATGCTCTACGCCCTCGGCGTGGGCGCCGGTACCGAGGACCTGGCCTTCACGACGGAGAACACCGCCGACACCCCGCTACAGGCGTTGCCCACCATGGCCGTGGTGCTCGCTGTCGGCGGGTTCGGGGCCATGCGTTCCATCGGCACGTTCAACCCGGCCATGCTGGTGCACGGTGAGCAGTCGATCGAGTTGTTCGCACCCCTGCCCACCTCGGGCACGGTCCGCAACGTCGGGGAGATCACGGGCATCTACGACAAGGGCAAGGGTGCTCTCGTCGAGTTGGCGGTGACCGGCACGAACGTGGCCGACGACGAGGTGTTGTTCACCTCGACAATGTCGGCGTTCATTCGAGGTGAAGGCGGGTTCGGTGGAGATCGCGGCCCGTCCGGGCCCCGCAACGTGCCACCCGACACGGCGCCCGACCACCAGGTCACGCTCCCGACCTCGGCGGACCAGGCGCTCGTCTACCGCCTCTCGGGTGACCGCAACCCGCTGCACTCCGATCCCTCCTTCGCTGCCAAGGCGGGTTTCGACCGGCCCATCCTGCACGGCTTGTGCACCTACGGGGTGACCGGCCGTGCCCTGTTGCGGGCGCTGTGCGACAACGATCCGACCCGCGTGCGCTCCATGGAGGGCCGGTTCTCGTCCCCGGTGTGGCCGGGGGAGTCGCTGACCGTGTCGATCTGGTCCGACGGCGAGGGCTCGGCCACCTTCCGCACGACGGCGTCGGGTCACGGCGAGGACGATCGCGTGGTGCTCGACGGCGGGCGCATCACCTACCGCTGATCGACTCGGCCCGCTGCGCTCGCCCGATCAGGCCGACGGCGCCTGCCTGCGGCGGACGAGCGACGACAGGGGTTGCTCGCCATAGGTCCAGTCCGGACGCTTGTTGGCCTGGCGCTCGTCGCGCAGCGCCGTGCCGTCGGTGATGTCGGTGATGGGGGCCACGGGCGGCACGGGATCGCCCGGGTCGCCGGCGAGGACACGATCGACGTCGTCGGGGAAGGTGGCGAGCAGGCTGGCCACCACCTGTTGTTCCTGGGTGCCGAGGTAGCAGCGGTTGGCGTCGGTGACGCTGCGGAGTCGTGCGGCCACCGTGTCGATGGCGTCGGGCTGTCCGCCTTCGACGAGGAGTTGTTCGAGGCGGGCCGTGACTTCCCCGGTGCCGAACTTGCAGGCAGGGCACTGGCCGCACGACTCGACGTGGAGGAACTGCGAGACGGCGTGGGCCACGCCCACCATGTTGCGTTGGCCGTCGTAGACCACGAACCCTGCCGCGCCCAGGCCGCTGCCGATGGCGCCGAAGGCGTCGAAGCACAGCGGCACGTCGAGCTGCTCGGAGGTGACCACCGGGTTGGCCACACCGGAGAGCACCGCCTTCACCGCGCGACCGTCGGTGACTCCGCCGCCGATCTCGTCGATTGCCGTACGCAGCGGTGTACCAGCGGCCATCTCGGCCACCCCGGCGCGGCGGGTGTCGCCGCTCACCGTGACGAGCAGGGAGCCGGGCGTGCCCTCGGTCCCGATGGCCCGGAACCACTCGGCACCGTTGGCCACGATGGTCCCGGCGTGCGCCAGCGTCTCGACGTTGTTCACCACGGTGGGGTTCGAACTGTCCCCGTCGCCGGCCCCGGCGGACCACCCCAGTTGCGGTGCCGTGGAGAAGAGTCCGTAGAGGTAGGGCGGCACCAGCCGGGGCAGTGGGTCCTCGCCTTCGATGACCTCGAGGAGCGCCTTCTCCTCACCGAAGAGGTACTCGCTCGGACCCAGCACCAGCTCGATGTGGAGTCCGTCGAGCCATCCCGCCCCATCCATCTCGTCGATCGCCTGGCGCACCAGTGCGGTCTCGGTGACGAACGTGCGCTTCAGTGCCAGGTAGGCCGTCTCGGCACCCACCACGCGGGCCGCCACCACCAGTCCCTCGAGCACAGCGAACGGGTTGGCCCGGAGCAGCGTGCGGTCCTTGAAGGTGCCGGGCTCGCCCTCGGCGCCGTTGGCCACCACGTAGCGGGTGCCGACCTCAGCGCCGCCCCCACGGACCGACCGCCACTTGGTGGCGGTCGGGAAGCCGCCGCCACCTCGCCCGCGCAACCCGGCGGCGTCGAGTTGATCGAGCACCCACTCGGGGCCGAGGTCGTGCAGTCGGGCCAACGCCTCGCCACCTCCGGCGGCTTCGTAGCCGGCGAGGGTGGTGAGCTCGGTGGCGGGGAGGAGACGGTGGACACCTCGACTGGCTGTCCGGTCTCTTGACGAAAGCCCCCAAGTGGTGAGCTCGGTGGCGGGGAGGAGACGGTGGACACCCATGGGTGCACCGTACCGGTGGAGGGCTGCCGGCGCGGCGCCGTGGCGGTTCAGAACAGCCGGAGCTCGGTGGGGGCGATGCCCCGGAGCTCGTCGTAGTCCACCTCACGCCAGGCGATGCCACGGGCCTCGGCCAGCACGCGTGCCTGGGGCTTGATCTGCTGGGCCACGAACAACCCGGTGACCGGGCGCAACGAGGGATCCCGTTCGAGGCGTTCGAGGTAGCGGGCGAGCTGTTCGACTCCGTCCATCTCGCCTCGGCGCTTGATCTCGACCGCCACCGCCCGACCCTCGGCATCGCGGCAGAGGAGGTCGACCGGCCCGATGTCGGTCGGGTATTCCCGACGCACGAGGCGGAGGCCCTCGCGCAGGTGCGCTGGGTTGGCGGCCAGGAGTTCCTGCAGGTGGGCCTCCACGCCGTCCTTGCGCAAGCCGGGGTCCTCCCCGAGTTCGTGGTCGACGTCGGCCAGCACCTCCTCGATGGAGATGGTCAGCGTCTCCCCCTTGGGGTTCCGCACCACCCACTGGTCCTCGTCGGCCACCAGCGTGTTGGGGGCATTCATCCAGTTGAGGGGCTTGTAGGCGCCGCCGTCGGCGTGGATGGCCACGCATCCGTCGGCCTTCACCATGATGAGTCGGACGGCCAAGGGGAGGTGGGCGGTCAACCGTCCGTCGTAGTCCACCGAACACCGGGCGATCACCAAGCGCATCGGCCGAGACCGTAGTGCTCACCGTGGGGTCTCGTCACCGTGGGGCCGAAGCCACCAAGGGGGTGGACTGCGGGTGCCAAGTTGGTTCGTGGGTCAGCCGACCTGTCGGCGGGAGAACCGGGAGCGGATCAGCTCCCGTCGCTCCTGCAGCTCCCGGTAGGTGAGGGTGGTGACCTCGTCGGGGTCGACGCCGAAGCCGGCCTTGAGACCGGTGAGGTCCATCTCCACTTGGCGAGGATCGATGCCGATCTGGCTGGAGATGGTCTCTCCGTGGCGAGTGGCCATGTACATCGAGATCTGCGCGATCTCGGCGAACAGGTCCAGATCCGGGGCCAGCGAGGCGATGGCGCCGTCGAGGAAGACCAGGTTCTTCACGTAGAGCATCAACTCCTTGGGCATGCGCGCCCCGTAGCCCAGCAGCGCCTTCACCACTCGCTGGATCTCGGCCACCATCTCCTCGGGCGTCAGGGTGGTGGGGTCGATCGGCGCCCGGTCGAGGCCGAGATCGGAAATGACGGCGTCGAGATCCGTATCGGGCGGCAACGCACCGAGGTCCCGGATGGCCGCCAGTTGGCCCTTGATGTCGTTCATGGTGGCCGTCACCAGCAGTCGCAGGAAGGCCAGCCGCTTCACCTCACTGAAGCGAGCGGTGATGCCGAAGTCGAGGAGTCCCACCCGGCCGTCGGGCAGGACCAACAAGTTGCCGCCGTGCAGGTCACCGTGAAAGACGCCGTGCAGCATCGCCCCCTCGATGAACCCGATCATGCCGGTGCGCACCACTTGTTCGGTGTCCACCCCTGCTGACTGCATGCCGACCACGTCGGCGAAGGCGAACCCGTCGAGACGCTCCATGACGAGCACGCGTGGCGTGACCAGCTCGGGATGGGGACGGGGGATGACGTAGCCACGCTGGTCGAGCGCGGCGAAGGCACTGGCCACCTCGAGCATGCTGGCGGCCTCGATGCGGAAGTCCAGTTCCTCGGTGATCGTCTCGGCGAACAACTCGACCAACGCCGGGGGGTTGGCCAATGCCGCCACCGGGATCCGTCCCACGAGGAAGGGTGCCAGCCACGCCATCACCGAGAGGTCACGGTGCACGGCGGCGGCGACCGTCGGGCGCTGCACCTTCACCACCACCGACTCGCCGGTGTGGAGAACGGCGCCATGGACCTGCGCGATCGAGGCCGCAGCGATCGGCGCCCGGTCGAACGAGGCGAACACTGCCTCGAGGGGCGCGCCGAGGTCGTCTTCCACCACGGCGCGGACCACGTGGAACGGTTCGGGCGGCACCTGGTCGCGGCACTTGGCGAACTCGTCGACCAGTTCCTTGGGGAACAGCCCCTCCCCCGAGGAGATGATCTGCCCCAACTTGATGGTGGTGGGGCCGAGCACTTCGGCGCAGCGGCGCAGGCGTCGGGAGAGGTCGGCCTTGCTCTGGGAGCCGCCCGCCTTGCGCGCTCCCACCGCCCACGCAGCGACGGCCGCACCCACGCGTGCAGAGACTGACACCAGACGCCCGACCGGGGGCAACTGTCGGGGCCGCACCAACTCGGGGAGCTGACGTCGAATCCGCCAGCGGGCAGCGGCCACCGATGGTGCCCATGTCAGCTCGTCGGGTCGGACGATCCACGGGGCCTCGTCGGTGAAGGACCCGAGGTGTAGATCGGCCGGTGCGTCGGGTCGGTCCGGCCCGAACGCCTCGGTGAAGGGGTCGCCGTGAGGGGGATGGGTGGCGGTGGCGTCGACCATGTCGCAGTGTACGGCGGCCGGTCCGGAGATCCCTCGTCCGGCCGAGCAGTGGTGTGTACGGGCCATACACCCTCGGGCCGGCGACGACGATCGGCCTCGGTGGTTCAGACGCTGACGGGTGTGGGGAGGAACGCGTCGAGTCGCTGCACGGTGTCGGCCATGTCGGCGTCGGCCGCCAGGTTCTGGCGTTCGCGCGGGTCGGTGCGGTGGTCGTACAACTCGGTCTCACCGTTGGCGTAACGGATGTACCGGTAGGGTCCGCTCCGAACTGCGTGGTTGTTGGGCTGCCACGTCATCAGCGGCGGCCGCTCAGCGGCTCGACCGGGGTCGTCGATGACGTCGATCAGGCTGGCGCCGCGGTGCTGAGGACTCAGTTCGACGCCACAGATGTCGGCAACGGTCGGAGCGACGTCGATCGTGGACACCGGCTCGGTGATCGTCACGGCACGGCGTCGATCGCCCGGCTCGCGCACGACGAGCGGGACGCGCGTGGCCTCCTCCCACAGGGTGAATTTCCGCCAGTGGAGCTTCTCACCCAGGTGGTAGCCGTGGTCCGACCACAACACCACGGCGGTGTCGTCGGCGTAGGGACTCGATGCCAACTCGTCGAGCACGGTGCCCATGCACCAGTCGGCGTAAGAACCGGCGGCCAGGTAGGCCTGGATCAGGTTCCTCCAGTGACCGGACTCCCTGATCTTCTCAGCGGCGTCGTGGTCGGCCAGGCGTCGTCCCTTGCGGGTCAGCTGCTGCAGGTCCATGGGCCACACCTCGGGCTCGGCGATGCCCTCGAGCGGGTGGAGGTCGAAGAACTCCTGCGGCACCCGCCAGGGGATGTGGGGCATGCGGGTGCCGTAGCCGAGGAACAGCGGCGCGCTGGCGCGCTTGCGCAGTTTGTCCCGCACCCAGGCGGCACCTTGTCCGTCGGGCTGCTCGTCCTTCGACAGGCCGCTCGGGCCGTAGTCGTACATCCACTTCTCGCCGCCGCCCCCCTCGGACAACTTCTTCCCGTTCCACGGCGACACCCACCACGGCTCGTAGCGGAGGCTGGCCTTCCCCCCGGAGTTGGGGTTGCCGGCGTAGCCGAAGATCTTTCGGTTCTCGTCCCAGTGGTCGGGCGCGATGGAGTGGAAGATCTTCCCGCACCCGATGGTGGTGTAGCCGGCACGACGGAAGTCCGTCACGATGGACGGCATCGTGACGCGGTAGTCGGCGTAGATCTCGCGCGAGGCGGGCGAGTGGCTGTAGATGCCGCTCTGGTACGGCTGCTCTCCCCACATCACCGATGTCCGGGCCGGCATGCACATCGGCGCCGTGCAGTAGGCACGGTCGAACGAGGCCCCGTCTGCGGCCAGCGCATCGATGTTCGGGGTGGAGGCCTGCGGGTTGCCTCCCAGGAACCCCGCCCAGTCGTTCAGGTCATCGAAACAGAGGAAGAGGACGTTGGGTCGGTCCTCGGACCGGCTGGGCGTCGGCGTGCGTGTCTCCATTGGCTGAGGCGCTCCCGGCGCAGATGAAGGGGTCGGGTCGCGCTCACCTTAGCAGCGGTCCACCCAGGGGCCCTCGCGCGCCGTGGGACGGGAGAGGTCAGAACCGGGGTGGTCGCTTGGCGGTCAGTGCAGCGACGCCCTCGGCGAAATCGGGTTCACCCATCATCTGGTCGAGCAGGCGGGTCGACTCGGCAACCGACGTCCCCAGGTCTCGGCAGAGGTCGAGGGCCACCGCCCTCTTGGTGGCGGCCAGGCTGTGGGCAGCCACCTCGTGGGTGAGCGTGTGGGCGTAGTCGCGGGTGCGTTCGAGCAGTTCCTCCGCCGGCCAGACCTGATTCACCAGTCCGAGGGTGAGGGCTTCCTCGGCCAGCACGACCCGGCTACTCAGCAGCAGGTCGTTCGCCCGACCGAGGCCGACGATGCGGGGCAGGATCCACGACAGCCCGTACTCGGCAGGCAGGTTGAGCCGTCCGTGTGCCGTGGTCAGCTTGGCGCCTGCCGCGGCGAAACGGAGATCGCAGTAGCAGGCCAGCACCAGCCCCACGCCGGCTGCCGGTCCGTTCACGGCAGCCAGCACCGGCGTGCGGAGCCCCAGGTGGAAGGCGAAGTCGTGGTCGAACTCGGGCCGCACGCCGTAGCCGGGCTCTGCCATCTCCGGCGGCGTGCCGGGGTCGTAGCCACCCCGCTCGGCGTGGCCGTCGAGCGCTCGGGCGTCCGCTCCAGCGCAGAACCCTCGGCCGGCGCCGGTCACGATGACCACCCGCACGTCGTCGTCCTGGTCGGCCTGGGCGAGTGCCCAGCGGTACTCGGTGTGCATGCGGCCGGTCCACGCGTTGAGACGGTCGGGCCGATCGAGCGTGATGGTGGCTACTCGGTCGTCGACCTCGTAGCGGATGGCCTTCAACTCCATGGCGTCACTCGTCGAAGGCGGCGAGGGCCCCGAGGGCGGCGTCGGCCAGCTCCGGTCGACAGATGAGGAGGTCGGGCAGGTACGGATCGGCGTTGTTGTAGCGCAGCGGGGAACCATCGATGCGGCTGGCGTGGAGGCCCGCAGCGAGGGCCACGGCGACGGGCGCGCAGGAGTCCCACTCGTACTGGCCTCCTGAGTGGGCGTAGACGTCGACGTCCCCGCGCAGGATGGCCATGGCCTTGGCGCCGGCCGATCCCATCTCGACGAGGTCACCGTCGAGCCGTTCGGCCAGGAACGTGGCTGCGGCGGGGGGACGGGTGCGGCTGACCACCAGCCGGGGTCGTCCACCCGACGGTGCCGGGACGGTGGGGGCTGGCGAGGTGGTGAACACCACCTCGAGTGCGGGCAGGGCGACGGCGCCGGCGGCGGGCTGGCCGTCGATGGTCAATGCCACGTGGACCGCCCAGTCGGTGCGCGGCACCTCGCCGAACTCCCGGGTGCCGTCGAGCGGGTCGATGATCCACACCCGCTCGTGGTCGAGCCGCCCCAGGTCGTCGCGGGCCTCCTCGCTGAGCACCGCGTCCCCGGCGGCCACGTTGGGCTCGAGTCGCTCGAGGAGGAGTTCGTTCGAGCGGTTGTCACCGGCGTCCTTCATCTGCTTCGGGTCGGTACCGGCGGCGGACTGTTCGGCGCGCAGCTCGACGAGGAGTCGACCGGCTTCGAGGGCCAGTTCGCCAGCCTGGCGGTGGTCAGCGGCGGTGGCAGCGGGGTGCAGCGGCACGGAATGTTCACCCATTCGGTCGACTTTTCGGATCGGGGCGCTCGGTAGCCTACGCTGTCGCGCTGGCGGGTCGGGACGTCGACGTCGAGATGGGGGACTCCGTCCGATCCGACGCTCCGGTCAGCCCAGCAACCGATGCCTACTGCGAGCAGATGCGATGGACTACGAACTGACCAACCTGCACATCCTCGAGGCGGAGTCGATCCACATCATCCGAGAGGTGGCGGCGGAGTTCGAGCGGCCCGTGCTGCTCTTCTCCGGCGGCAAGGACTCCGTGGTGATGCTCCACCTGGCGGTCAAGGCCTTCTGGCCGTGCCGGCTGCCGTTCCCGGTCATGCACGTCGACACCGGCCACAATTTCGACGAGGTCATCGACTACCGCGATCGAGCCGTCGAACGGGCAGGGGCGCGGCTCGTGGTGGCCAGCGTGCAGGAGTCGATCGACAAGGGACGTGCGCAGGAGGAGACCGGCCCACGGGCCAGTCGAAACCGGCTGCAGACCATCACGCTCCTCGACGCCATCGAGGAGAACGAATTCGACGCCGTGTTCGGTGGCGCCCGTCGGGACGAGGAGAAGGCCCGGGCCAAGGAGCGGGTGTACTCGTTCCGTGACGACTTCGGTCAGTGGGATCCGAAGAACCAGCGTCCGGAGCTGTGGAACCTCTACAACGGCCGGCATCGCAAGGGCGAGCACATCCGGGTGTTCCCGCTCTCGAACTGGACCGAGCTCGACATCTGGCAGTACATCGCGGACGAGGCCATCGAACTCCCCACCATCTACTACTCGCATCGTCGTCAGGTGTTCCGTCGCGACGGCATGTTGCTGTCGGACCACCCGGCCATCGTTCGCTCCGAGGAGGAGGAACTGTTCGAGGCCACCGTGCGGTACCGGACGGTGGGCGACGCCACGTGCACCGGCGCCGTCGAGTCAACGGCCTCCTCGGTCGAGGAGGTCATCGCCGAGGTGGCGGCCACCCGGGTCACCGAGCGAGGTGCGACCCGGGCCGATGACCGCATCTCCGAGGCGGGGATGGAAGATCGCAAGCGTGAGGGCTACTTCTGATGGAACTTCTCCGACTCGCCACGGCCGGTTCGGTCGACGACGGCAAGAGCACGCTCATCGGGCGACTGCTCTATGACTCCAAGTCCATTTTCGAGGACCAACTCGAATCGGTGGAGCGCACGAGCGTCGCCCGCGGCGACGAGTACACCAACCTGGCATTGCTCACCGATGGCCTGCGTGCCGAGCGTGAGCAGGGCATCACCATCGACGTGGCCTACCGCTACTTCGCCACGCCACGGCGGAAGTTCATCATCGCCGACACCCCGGGCCACATCCAGTACACCCGCAACATGGTGACCGGTGCCTCCCTCGCCGACCTGGCCATCGTGCTCGTCGATGCTCGCAACGGCATCCTCGAGCAGTCACGCCGGCATGCCTTCATCGCGTCCTTGCTGCGCATTCCCCACCTGGTGCTGGCCATCAACAAGATGGACCTCGTCGACTGGGACCAAGAGGTCTTCGAACGGCTGAAGGACGAGTTCCGCGCCTGGGCGTCGCGTCTCGACATAACCGACATCACCTTCATCCCCATCTCCGCACTGCAGGGCGACAACGTCGTGCACCGCTCGCCCAACATGGACTGGTACGAGGGTTCGTCGCTGCTGCACCACCTCGAAGAGGTGTACATCGCCTCGGACCGCAATCTCATCGACCCGCGCTTCCCGGTGCAGTACGTGCTGCGGCCCATGAGCGGGGAGTGGCACGACTACCGGGGCTACGCCGGCACCGTCGTCGGCGGGGTACTGAAGCCGGGCGACGAGGTCATGGTGCTCCCCTCGGGGTTCACCTCGACCGTGCGGTCCATCGACACGCTCGACGGTCCGGTGTCGGAGGCCTTCCCGCCGATGGCGGTGAGCGTGACGCTCAACGACGACCTCGACGTGTCGCGCGGCGACATGCTGTGTCGTCCCAACAACCAGCCGACCATGGGACAGGACATCGATGCCATGGTCTGCTGGATGAGCGATGCCGCCATGTTGAGCCCCCGGGCGAAGTTCACCATCAAGCACACGACGAACACGGCCCGTGCACTCGTGAAGGACCTCCACTACCGACTCGACATCAACACCTTGCATCGCGACGAGTCGGCCCAGGCCCTCACCCTCAACGAGATCGGGCGCGTCAGCCTGCGGACCACGTCGCCGCTGTTCTTCGACGAGTACCGACGCAACCGTCTCACCGGCAGCTTCATCCTCATCGACGAGCACACCAACACCACCGTCGGTGCCGGGATGATCGTCGGCGAGACGCAGGCCGGATGACCGCCGGTGGTGCCAGCCCCAACGTGGTCTGGCACCCCACGGACATCCCCGCGTCGGTCCGGGCGGAGCGCACCGGACAACGGGGCGCCACCGTGTGGTTGACCGGCCTGTCGGGCTCGGGCAAGTCGACCGGGGCCCAGGCCCCCGCACCCCCGGTGGTGGCGGGCGGGGGGCGGG
>JAFIEP010000006.1 GCA_020832495.1 Acidimicrobiia bacterium
CCGCGCGGGGTCGGTGATGGTGTAGCGGCGGTGGGTACGGCCGTCACCGGCGGCGCCGGCGGTGACGGGTTCGAGTTCGTCGACGAGACCGTCGCGGCGCAGCCGGTCGAGGGTCGTGTAGACCTGTCCGACGTTCAAGGGCCACACGCCGCCGGTACGTCGTTCGAACTCGGACTTGAGCTGGTAGCCGTGGGCATCGCTCTCGTCGAGGAGCTGCAGGAGCGCAGCGCGGATGCTCATAGATACCCAGTATACATACCGAGTATCTATTGGCAAGGGCTGCGAAGAGAAGGGGCGGGCGAGCAGCGCAACAGGCGCGAGCAGAGGGGGCGGCCCGCCCGGGCGGGCCGCCGCGTGGGCCGGCCGTCGCCGAGTCGTACCCGTGCTCTATGCTCCGAGCGTTCCGGGAACCGCCGAGTGCTTCGGCAGTGCCCGTTGCCAGCGGGGGCACGCACCAGCGGGGCCTTCATCCACATCCCGGGGCTGCAGCCTGCAGCCGTTCTCGGCGAGAGGCTTCGTGACCGCACTCACCGTCCACACCGCCACCGGCTCGCACACCATCGAGACCGGCCCGGCAGTGCTCGGCCGCGAGCACGACTGCGACGTCCGTTGCACGAACCCCGAGGTGTCGCGTCACCACGCCGAGGTCCGGCTGGTGGACGGCCACTGGATGCTGCGTGACCTGGGCTCGAGTCACGGCACCTACCTGAACGGTCAGCGCATCGACCACGCGCCGGTGACCCACGGCGCCCGCGTGGTGTTGGGCGGTCCCGACACCGGTGAGCAACTCACCTTCGAGGTGGCCGGCGCCCTGGCGCCGCCGCCGTCATCAGGGTCCTCAGCGCCGGCGGATCCGTCCGCCGCGGTGCCGCCGGGTCCGCCGTCGGGTCCCCCACCCGGCCCGCCAGCGGGTCCGCCGCCGGGTCCAGCAGCCGATCCGGCGGCAGCCATGGCGGCGGGTCGCACCGTGCAGGTCAGCGAGCACGACACTTCGCTGCGTGTCCACGCCGACCGACGTGACTACGCCTTCGACACGTCGGTCGAGGTGGTGGTGGGTCGCGACCCGGCGGCCACCATCGTGGTCGACAACCCGTTGGTCTCCCGCCGCCACGCTCGCGTCCGCCACGACGGTGCGCACTGGGTGCTCGAGGACCTCGACAGCGCCCAGGGCACCTACATCCACGGAACGCGCACCCCCCGCCAGCAGCTCAGCGGGGTCACCACGGCCTGGTTGGGCCCACCCGATGCCGGCGAGAAGGTGCTGTTGCTCACCTCCGGCCCGACCGTCGAGCCCAGTCCGCCTCGACGGCGACTCCCGGTGCTGCTCGGGCTGCTGGCCGTCCTGCTCGTCGCCGCTGTGGTCACCGGGGTGCTCGTGGTGGCCGGCGGCGACGACGAGGAGGTGGCAGACCTCGACCTGCTGAAGAACGCAACGGTCCGTCTCGACCTCGAGACGTCGCAGTTCCTGTCGTTCGGCAGCGGCACGATCATCAGTCCCGAAGGGCTCATCCTCACCAACGCCCACGTGGTGGAGGGACACAGTGAGCCGGGCAGCGAACTGGTGGTGTCGTTCTTCGAGGGCGACGACGTCCCGGTGCGGGCGGCGTACACCGCGGCTGTCGTGGCCGAGGACCCCTACCTCGACCTGGCACTCGTCGAACTCGGCGCACCACTCGGTGACGACCCGCGCCGTCCGACCGACCTGCCGTTCGTGCCGCTGGGCGACTCGGACCTGCTGGCCGTGGGCGATCCGCTCACCGTGCTCGGCCACCCCGGCATCGCCGAGTCGGCTTCGCTCACCCTCACCACCGGCACGGTCGGGAGCTTCATCAGCGACCCGCTGCTCGAGGAGAGCCGAGCCTGGATCAACACCGAGGCGGCCATCGCCCAGGGCAACTCCGGAGGGTTGGCCGCCAACCGCAGCGGCGAGCTGGTGGCCATCCCCACCGCCATCCGCTTCGAGCGGGGATCAGACGGGTTCGAGGAACGCGTCAACCGTTTGCGCCCGGTCAACCTGGCGTTGCCCATGATCGAGGCGGTCAACGCCGGCCGGCGGTATCAGCCCGTCGAGTTCAGCGAGATGGATGCCCTGCCGGTGGTCGAACGCGACGTCGACGGTGTGTGCGAGTCGTCGAGCGCCAGCGGGTACAGCGAGGAGTTCGTGCTGGACCGGATGACAGTGGGGTCCCCGCTGTTCTACGGCGTGATTGCCGACGCCCCCGACGATTCCGAGGACGCCGTGGTGGTCGACGAGCAGATGATCGTGCGCGAGGACATGTTCTGTTTGTCGCTCGTCCTGCCCGGTGCGCTCGAGGGCGGCGGCTTCGTGGTGCTGTTCTCGCTCGATCCCGATTACAGCCAGCTCGTGGGCCAGTTCACCTTCTGAATCGCTCGCCCGAGCCAGCTGCAGGTCGAATGCCACGCGGGCTGCGTCGTGCCAGCTCAGCCGGGTTCGCGGGGCGGGTCGGCCTCGTCGGGGACGTCGGGCCTCGTGGTCGAGGTGGTGGTCGACTCACCCGACGGGGTGGTGGTGGAGGTCGCACCGTCCCCGGGACGAACGGCGTCGGTCACGTCACCGGGCGCCGGGACCACTGCGGCGACGTCAGCGGCGTCGGGGGTCTCGTCCTCGAGCGGTTGGGTCACCGGTGCGAGGGCCCGATACGTGGCAGCGTTGGCCAGCACCAGCCCGACGTAGTGCCACGACCGGTTGTAACCGAGCACGGCTCGGCGGGTGGCCTCGGGGTCGGTGATCGGCCCGCCGGCCCTACTGCAGAGGTAGAGCGCGGCGGCGAAGGTGGCGTCGTAGATGTTGTGCGGATCGGCGATGCCGTCGCCGTTGCCGTCCACGGCCCAGCGCACCCACGTGCCGGGAATGAACTGCATGGGACCGACGGCCCGGTCGTAGACGGGATCGCCGTCGTACAGGCCGCCGTCGGTGTCGCGGATGAGGGCGGTGCCCCGGGTGCCGTCGAGCGGGATGCCGATCAGCGCTGGGAAGACCGTGCCGTCGGGATTGGGCCAACCGCCGCGATAGGTCCCGTGGCGGGACTCGACCGCACCCACCCCGGCGATGAGCGCCCAATCGATGCCACATCCCGGCGCTCGGGCGGCGGCGAGGGCTGCAGCGCGCCAGTAGGCGTCGAGGGAGGTGGGCGGGATGATGCCGCCCAGCGCGGCCATCACCTCATCGGGCACCGTCCGGGGCGGCACCACGCCGGTGGCCACCGGCTGGGCCGGTGGGACGCCGGCTCGCAGTTCAGCTTCGCGGGCGATCAGCTCGGCCAACGCCCGGTCTTCTTCCTCCCGCGCCCGGTGAGCGGCCGCCACCAGCTCGGCCCGCTGGGCGGCCAGGGTGCTGCGATGCTGCTGCAGTTCGTCGACCTGCGCAGCCAGCGCATGTTCGGCGGCTGCGGTGGTGGCGACGTGTTGGCCGGCGGTGGCCACCGTTCGGTCGGCGTCGACCACGGCGCCGACCAACTGGTCGTGCACCGTGGCCAGCAGGTGGAGGGTGCCCTCGACGTCAGCGTCGTGGCGGGCCGCCCCGAGGAGCTGTTGGCGCACCGAGTCGGGGATGCGACCGCCAGCGACGTAGGCAGCGACCGCGTAGGTGCGGAGGTCGTCGTGGCTGGCCTCGCGTGCCGCGTGGGCGTTGGCGGCGGTGAGCAGGGCGTCCGCTGCGGCAGCTCGAGCTCGACGGTGCTCCGCCTCCAGTTCGAGGAGCCGGCCATCGACGTCCTCGAGTTCTGCGGTCAGCGCCAGGGCACCGGCGGCCAGTTCGGCAGAGGGGGCGACACCCTCGGGGTGGTCACCCAGCAGCGCATCGGCCGCGTCCGAAGATGGTTGGCCGGCTTCACGCGCCCAGGCGTCCGGCGGCGAGCCCACCGACGTGACGCCCAGCACCGGTGCGAGGAGGGCAACGGTCACTGACGCCACCACGAACCGGCGAGCGCCTGGTCCGCGTCGGTGAAGCGCCGGGCGTCGACGCCGGGCGATGTCGGGGTGCTGCGCCGCTCGGCGGCTGGCGCGCCGGTCCGGGCAGGCGTGAGGACGTCGGTCAGAGGACCGAGGGCGGGACCAGCGAGGATGGAGCATTGGTGCGGCGCGTGTGGACCGACGATGGGTCCGACAGCAGGGGGCGATGCTACTGCGGACGGCGTTGCCGTGCGCTGCGCGCCCGCACGGGAGGTGGGGTGGTGGGGGCCGTCGGGTGGTCCGCTGGTGGGTCAGCCGCTGGTGGGCACAGCGTCGCCGTTGCTCGTGTCCTTGGTGGGTGGTCGGAGTTCGCAGCCGTCGAGGTGCCGGTCGAGCATCTCCTCCACGTCCTCGTGGCTGAGCTGGCGGTGCGCGGCGATGACCTGCCAGAACAGGGTGGCCCGCAGGTCGTCGAGGATGGCCCGGCCGTCGACGTCGGGCGACACCTCGCCACGCTCCACCGCCCGCTCCCACACCTTGTGGGCGTGGTCCAGTTGGGGGTCGAACTGCTCGGCCCACACGGTGGCCGAGAAGTCGGCGTCGCTGATGATGGCGGCGATCCGGTCCGCCACTGCGTCGCGGGGGTTCGCCGCCATGGAGGTGGCGGCGTGGTTCAGTACGGCGAGCAGGTCGGAGCGAAGATCGCCGTGATCGGGCGTCGGGTCGAGGCGACCGTCGTTGGTGGCGGCAGCGAACACCAGGTGCGCCCGTGTGGGCCAACGACGATAAACGGTGGGTTTGCCGACCCCTGCCCGGGTGGCCACCGCTTCCATCGACAACCCGCTGTAGCCCTCCTCCGCCATGATGGATCGCACGGCACCCAGAATCTGGTCGTCGAGCTTGGGGTCGCGCGGCCGGGGCACGGCTCCAGTCTGCCTGCTGGCGGGAAGGCGGGTTGGCCACCTCGCTGCGGGAATGGCCCGAGGCCGCACCGGGTTGGTGTCAGGGTGCGACTCGACGTGTGGAGCGATGTGGTGTGCCCCTGGTGCTATCTGGGCAAACGCCGGCTGGAACAGGCCATCGAACTGCTCGGTGCCGACCCTGGCGACGTCGAGGTCCGCTGGCGAGCCTTTCAGCTCGACCCCAGGGCCACGGCCACGCCCGGTGATCTGCGCACGGCACTCGAGCGCAAGTACGGATCCGGTGCCTTCGACGTCATGACCCAGCGCCTCGGGGCTCTCGGGACGGTCGAGGGCATCGACTACCGCTTCGACCGGGCCCTGCGGGTGGGGACGGCCGACGCCCACCGGCTGATGGCATGGGCCTGGGCCGAGGGTGGCGCGGCCGCCCAGGGTCGGCTGGCCGAGGCGCTCTTCGCTGCCTACTTCACCGACGGGGCCAACATCGCCGACCACGCCACCCTGGTGCGCCTGGCGGACGAGGCCGGCATCGTGGCCGAGGGCCCCGACGCTGCGACCGTGCTCGAGGGTGACGCCTACCGCGCCGAGGTCGACGCTGACCTGGCCGCTGCAGCGGAACGGGGCATCACCGGCGTCCCCGCCTTCGTGGTGGCCGACAGCTTCGTCATCCCCGGCGCGCAGGAGCCCGAGACGCTCGCCCGGTTGCTGCGGCGGGTGGCTGCCTGAGCGACGTCAGTCGACGGCGCGTTGGTCGTCGTCGAGGACGTCCATGGCGTCGGGGGCTGACACGCCCACGAGGTCGAGTCCACTGACCAGGCCGACGCGGGTGGCCTCCACCAGCCAGAGGCGGGCCTGGGTGAGCTCGGGGTCGACGCTGTCGGCCACCACGTAGCAGTCGTGGTAGAAGCCGTGGAAGCGGCCGGCCAGCTCGCGCAGCCAGGCGGTGATCTTGTGGGGGCCGCGGGTGCGGGCGGCGTCGGCCACCACTTCGGGGAACTGCTCGAGCGCTCGCAGCAGGGCCAGCTCGCGCTCGTGGGTGAGCTGCGCCAGGTCCACCTGCTCGAGGGGGAGGCGCTCGATGCCGGCGCCCTCGGCCTTGCGCACGATGGAGGCGATGCGGGCGTGGGCGTACTGCACGTAGTAGACGGGGTTGTCCATCGACTTCCGTTTGGCCAACTCCAGGTCGAAGGTCTGCGCCGTGTTCACCGACTGCAGCAGGAAGGTGAAGCGAGCGGCGTCGGTGCCCACTTCGTCGACCACGTCGCGCAATTCGACGATCTCACCGGCCCGCTTGGAGAGTCGCACCGGCTCGCCGTCACGCTGGAGGTTGACCAGCTGGGTGATGACGGCTTCGAAGCTGTCGGGTTCGTGGCCGAGGGCAGCGAGGGCCGCAGCCATGCGGGGCACGTAGCCGTGGTGGTCGGCCCCCCACACGTCGACGAGCAGGGCGAAGCCCCGGCCGTACTTGTCGCGGTGGTAGGCGATGTCGGGGAGCAGGTAGGTGGGTTCGCCCCCCGAGCGCACGAGCACCCGGTCCTTGTCGTCACCGAAGTCCGACGAGCGAAGCCACACGGCGCCGTCGCTGTCGTAGGCCACGCCGCGTTGGCGTAGGTCGGCCAGGGTGGCGTCGATGGCTCCGGAGCCGACCATCGAACGTTCGCTGAACCAGACGTCGAAGTGCACGCCGAGTAGGTCGAGCACGTCGCGGTGGTCGTCGAGAGCCCGGGTGAGGCCCCACTCGAGCAGTGGGTCGACGTCGTCGCCGTCGGCGGCCGGCGGCGGTCCGTCGGCGAGCTCCGAGGGGAGCTCGGTGGCCCACCGGGTGATGTACTCACCCCGGTAGCCGTCCTCGGGCACCGGTTGCCCGGCAGCGGCCGCCGCCAACGAGGCGGCGTAGTGGCGCATCTGGGTGCCGCGGTCGTTCACGTAGAACTCGCGGGTGACCTGCCAGCCCGTGCGTTCGAGGAGACGGGCCAGGGCGTCGCCGTAGGTGGCGCCACGGCCGTGGCCGGCGTGGAGTGGACCGGTGGGGTTGGCGGAGACGAACTCGATGTTCACCGCCCGCCCGGCGCCGTCGTCGGAGGCGCCCAGCTCGGCCGGAATGCACCCCACCACCTCGGTGAGTACGTCGTGCAACCAGCTGGGGGCCAGGTGGACGTTCACGAAGCCGGGGCCGGCCACCTCGATCCGCTCGACGTGGGCCGGCCGATTGGCGGGTTCCTCCAACCAGGCGGCCAGCTCGGCGGCCAGTTCGCGAGGTGGTCGGCCGGCGGCCTTGGCCGCCACCATCGCCGCGTTGGCTGACCAGTCGCCGTGCTCCCGGCGGGCTGGTCGCTCGAGCGTGATCCGGCTGCGGTCCACCTCGATGCCCGCGGCGTCGAGGGCGGCGGCCAGGGCGTCGGTGAGCTGGTCGCGGATCACGACCTCGAAGTATGGCCGTTGGCCGTCGGTCGGCAGAAACCCGTTCCGGGTAGGAGGTGGAGGCCACCGCGGTCGATGGCGGTGCGCGTGACGGTGGTGTGCCCGGTGTGTGCCGGGCGCGACCGTGACCTCGGTTGTCCGGGCGGGCCAGTGCTACTGCGAGGTGTAGCCGCCGTCCACGGGAATGGCCTGGCCGGTGACGAAGCTGGCCGCCGACGAGCAGAGCCAGACCACCGTCTCGGCCACCTCGTCGGCCCGGCCCATGCGACCGAGTGGGTGGGCGGCCAGGACACCTTGGACCAGCTCGGGCTGATTGGCGGTGGCGCGGGCCACCATCTCGGTGTCGATCACCCCGGGGCACACGGCGTTGACCCGGATGCCTCGGGGGGCCACCTCCAGCGCCGCGCTGCGGGTGAGGCCGATCACGGCGTGCTTCGTGGCGACATAGCCGGCCGAGGCGGGGATGCCTACCAGCCCGGCCACCGAGGAGCAGTTCACGATGGCCCCGCCATCGGTCAGGTGAGGCAACTCTTCGGCCATGCACCGGTACACGCCGGTGAGGTTCACGGCCAAGAGGCGATCCCACTGTTCGCGCGCCAGTTGGTCGATGGTGGCCGGCGATCCCTCGATGCCGGCGTTGTTGAAGGCGGCGTCGAGTCGACCGTAGGTCTGGATGGCGGTGTCGACCATGTCGGCCACCTGGCGGTCGACCGAGACGTCGGTGTGCACGTAGGTGGCCTCGCCGCCCGCTGCCTCGATGGCGGCCACCACCTCGTCGCCTCGACTGTCGTCGACGTCGGCCACCACCACCTTGGCGCCGCGTTGGGCGAAGGCCAGCGCCGTGGCCCGGCCGATGCCGGCGGCGCCGCCGGTGACGACCGCGACCTTTCCGTCGAGACCGTTCGATTCCGTGCTGTCCGTCTCACTCCCGCTCATGACCCTCCTCGGTTGGGTGCTCACTGTCGAGGGTAAGGGCTGCAGCGGCGAGGAGCCAGGGACCTTGGACCCGGAACCGACGTCGTTGGTTCCCATGTCGGGGTGTGCCCACCCGTGGACGGGCGGTTGGGAGACCCGGAGCAACGTATTGACAGAGGTCGATCTTACGGTAGGATCGACACATATCGATGAATGACCGGAAGGACTCCGCCATGCGCCTGCAGCTCGCCCTCAACGTTGCCGACCTCGACGAGGCCGTCGACTTCTACTCTCGGCTCTTCGGCGTTGCGCCGGACAAGCGCAAGCCCGGCTACGCCAACTTCGCCATCGCCGAGCCACCGCTGAAGCTGGTCCTCTTCGAAGGCGCCGGTGAGCCGGGCAGCATCAACCACCTCGGCGTCGAGGTGGATGCGGCCGCCGAGGTGGTGGCGGCAGAGGCCCGGCTGTCCGACAGTGGGGTGGCCACCACTGGGGTGGACGAGACCCAGTGCTGCTACGCAGAGAAGACCGAGACCTGGGTTGACGGTCCCGACGGGCTGCGCTGGGAGTGGTACGTGAAGACCGGCGACAGCGAACAGTTCGCCAACGTGGTCCTCGGTTGTGGTCCCTCGTGCGAGCCGACCACCGCAGGGGCAGCGCCCGGAACCGCAGCCCGCAGCTGATGACCGGCTCACCGCGTCGCGGTGCGGCACCATTGGTGACCCCCGATGGCGCCTCACTGGCCGCCATGGTCTCCGCACCGAGCAGACGGATTCGCTACGCCGCTCTCGACGCTGTCCCCGCGGTGTCGCTCGCATCGCACGGGCCGCTCACCGCTCCAGCGACGACGTCATGGCGGTCCGCGACCGGTGTCTGGCCACGAACACGACGTTGTGCGCCGTCGACCGGGGCTGAGTCGGCTCGGGCGCCGGGCGCCGGGCGCCGGGCGCCGGTGGCGGTGTGGGTCGACTGCGCGCAGTGGGCCACCGCATTGGTGGTTGGTGGCGCGCAGTCGTGGTGGGCGCAGCGGTGTGAGTCGACTGCGCGCAGTGGGCCACCGCATTGGTGGTTGGTGGCGCGCAGTCGTGGCGGGCGCAGCGGTGTGGCGAGGCCGGAGACGGTCGGACGCCGGGGACCCTTCGCCGCCGTCCGCTGGCGTACGGTGAGCGGGGGGCGCGCCGATCCGCCCCGCACGACCGCCGGAAGGACCCACCATGCCCGCACCCGGAATGCACTCCGACGTCGCCACCGACGAGGCGCTGAACCTGGCCATGTCGCCCGGCGCGCTGCCGCTCTTCGAGCGGGTGATCGCCTTCATCGCGGACGAGATCGAGCCGGTGACCGAAGAGTTCTACCGCCTCGGTGACGGGCGCGCCGAGCGCTGGGGCTACGGCGACGGACAGCTCGAGCTGCTCGATTCGGTGAAGGCCAAGGCCAAGGAGGCCGGCCTGTGGAACTTCTTCCTGCCCGACGCCGAGACCGGCGAGGGCCTGTCCAACCTGGACTACGCCTACATCGCCGCCGAGTTGGGCAAGAACCCGCTGGCACCCGAGTGCCTGAACTGCAGCGCCCCCGACACCGGCAACATGGAGGTGCTCGAGCGAGTCGGCACCCCCGAGCAGAAGAAGCAGTGGCTGGAACCGCTGCTGGCCGGTGAGATCCGCTCGGCGTTCGCCATGACCGAGCCGGACGTCGCCTCCTCCGACGCCACCAACATCGCCACCACTGCGGTGCTCGACGGCGACGAGTGGGTCATCAACGGCGAGAAGTACTACATCTCCGGGGCCGGCGATCCTCGCTGCAAGGTGATGATCGCCATGGTGGTGACCAGCCCCAACGCCTCCTCACACCGGCGCCACTCGCAGATCCTGGTGCCCATGGACACCCCCGGCGTCGAGATCCTCGGTCCCATGCACGTCTTCGGCGAGGACGACGCCCCCCACGGCCACATGCACCTGCGCTTCTCCGACGTGCGGGTGCCGGCGGACAACATGCTGCTCGGTGAGGGCCGGGGGTTCGAGATCTCCCAGCTGCGGCTGGGCCCGGGGCGCATCCACCACTGCATGCGCTCCATCGGCGCCGCCGAACGGGCGCTCGACCTGATGGTGCGGCGAGGGCTCACCCGCGAGGCGTTCGGCAAGCCGTTGGCTCGTCTCGGCAAGAACACCGAGGTCATCGCCCGGGCTCGCGTGGAGATCGAGGCCATGCGCCTCATGGTGCTGCGTGCCGCCAAGGCCATGGACACCATGGGCAACGCCGAGGCGCGGGTGTGGGTGAGTGCGGTGAAGGCCCTGGTGCCCGAGCGGGTGTGCCAGATCATCGACGAGGCCATCCAGATGTACGGCGCAACCGGCGTGTCGCAGTGGACGCCGCTGGCCCGCCTGTACGCCGGTCAGCGCACCCTGCGGTTGGCCGACGGTCCCGACGAGGTGCACTGGTACGTGGTGGGGCGCGCCGAGCTGGCTCGCTATGCCGACGACGCCGTGCCCTCGGCCGAGGTCGGCCCGCAGCGGGGCACCCAGTTCTCCGGTCCGGCCTGACCTGGTCGTCCTGAGCGGCCGAGGCCGGCGAGCGCTCGGGCAGCCGACCCGCCACACGGTGCGGAGGACCGCGTCGACCGCCTGACCGAGTGGTGGCGCGGGCTCGACGGGCGCGGGCTGGGGTCAGTCCTCGAGCGCGCTGAGGTCGGGCGGGACGTCCACAGCGTGTTCCCGCAGCACCTCGAGGGGCACGATATCGAGCACGCGCTCGTTGGTGGCGGCCAGCACCACCGGGGCGGCCACACCGTCGCGGTGGGCGCGCAGCCAGTTGACGGCAGTCACGCACCAGCGGTCGCCCGGTCGCAGGCCGGGGAACCGGTACTCGGGCATCGGGGTGCTGAGGTCGTTGCCGATGCTGCGCTGGTGGTCGAGGAACTCGGCGCTCACCACGGCACAGATGGTGTGGCTGCCGAGGTCGGCCGGGCCGGTGCGGCAGCATCCGTCGCGGAAGAACCCGGTGAGCGGGTCGAGACTGCACTGCTCGAGATCGTCGCCGAGGACGTTGCGTTCGCTCACCTCGCCAGTATGGACCGCTCGACCGCCGATCCTCGACCCCGGTCACCCGATCGGGTGTCGAGGCGCTGAGGTCCGACCGCCTCCGCCGCCCCGACCAGGGTGGCGGCCCTTGACCGGCCAACTTATATCGACTAGCCAATATATCTTGTGGCGTTGACCCAGGAGGAGCGAAAGGCCGAGACGAGAGCCCGTCTGTTGGCCTCGGCGGCGGCACTGTTCGCCTCCCAAGGGGTGCACGCCACCTCGGCCGATGCCATTGCCGAAGGAGCGGGACGCACTTCGGGGGCGCTGTACGCCCACTTCGGTGGGAAGGACGGAGTGCTGCGCGCCCTGCTCGACGAATGGGAGCGCGACGTCGCTCGTCGTACCGCCGATCGCCTCGACCGTGCGGACACCACCCGCGAGCGGGCTGGCGTGCTGTGGGAGCAGTACACGGCCGGCCCTGCCCCGGGTGGATCCGACGCCGCCACACCAGCGGGGCTCGAGCCGCCGGGGCCGCGCCACCGTGCGAGCGCCCAGGCGCCCGCCGACGAACCGGGCGCGGCGTGGGGCCTGCTCGAGCACGAGGTCCTCCTGCAAGCAGCGCGGGACGCGGAACTCGCCGAACGGGTGGCACGCCGCTACCAGATGGCTCGGCGGGAGATGGCGGCGGCATTCGAGTCGTGGGCCGGCCAGCCGTTGGAGCATCCCTCGGCGTCGCAGCGGGGCACGCTCGTGCTGGCCGTGCTGTTGGGCCTCGAGTTGCAGCGCCGTATCGACCCGGCTGCCGTTCCCGACGACCTGGCCGTCGAAGGCCTGACCCTGCTGATCGAGGGCGCGACCGCGCCCACCTGACCACCCCACGATCCCCACCGATTTGGCGGCCGACCGGCCGTCACCGCCATCGAGCATCACCAACCAAGGAGTTACCGTGCACACCGAGATCTGCGAGCGCCTGGGCATCGAGTTCCCCATCTTCGCCTTCACCCACTGCCGCGACGTGGTGGCGGCGGTGACCAACGCCGGCGGGTTGGGGGTGCTCGGCGCCGTGGGCTTCAGCCCCGAACAGTTGGCCGTGGAGCTCGACTGGATCGACGAGCACACCGACGGACGCCCCTACGGCGTCGACATCGTCATCCCCGGCAAGTACGAGGGCATGGGTGAGGACGACGCCGCCAAGCTCGAGGCCGACCTCGAGGCCATGATCCCCGAGGAGACCCGTGCGTTCGCCCGCCGGCTCTACGAAGAGCACGGGGTTCCCGACCTGCCCGACGACGTTGCTCCCCCGAGCCTGCTCGGGTGGACGCTGGCCACCGCCATGCCCCAGGTCGAGCTGGCCATGGAACACGAGAACGTGCGCCTCATCGCCAACGCGTTGGGCACGCCGCCGTCGGAGGTCATCGAGGACATCCACGGCCACGGTCGCCTGGTGGCCGCTCTGTGTGGATCGGCGCACCAGGCCCGCCGTCACGTGGACGCCGGCGTCGACGTGGTCATCGCCCAGGGCACCGAAGGCGGCGGACACACTGGCGAGGTCGGGTCGCTGGTGTTGTGGCCCGAGGTGATCGCCGAGGTGTCGCCCACTCCCGTGCTGGCCGCCGGCGGCATCGGCACCGGCCGACAGATGGCCGCCGCCTTGGCACTGGGTGCCCAGGGCGTGTGGACCGGGTCGCTGTGGTTGACCGTCGAGGAAGCCGACATCCCACCGGCGCAGATGCAGGCCTATCTCGACGCCTCCAGCCGCGACACCGTGCGGTCCCGCTCCTACACCGGCAAGCCCTGTCGCATGCTGCGCAACGAGTGGACCGATGCCTGGGAGCGCGAGGACACCCCCGATCCGCTGGGTATGCCGCTGCAGTTCATGGTCACCGGCGAGATGGTGGCCCGCCACGCCCGCTACGCCGAGGCCGCCCAGCCGGTGGGGTTCAACCCGGTGGGCCAGATCGTCGGCCAGATGACCAAGGTGCGGCGCACCCGCGACGTCATCTACGACCTGGTCGAGGAGTGCATCGAGACCACCGACCGGGTGCACAGCCTGCTGCACGACGACGCCGCTGCGCCCGCCTGAGCAGCGTCAGCCTCGGTGGCGCCGTCGGTGGACGTGGAGCACGGCCGAGGGCACCCGGGGCGGCGGATCGAACGCGCCTCGTGGCACGGTGCGACCGACGGCCACCTCGAACTCTCGCGCCCACCGCATGATCGGAGCGGCCATGGCCAGAGCAGACCAGACCACGACGCCGGTGTCGACGGAGTTTCCGTCGCCCGGCCTCGGGGTCTCCCGGCCATCCGCCGGGTCCGTTCGTGACGCAACGGTCTTGGAACCTTCCGGCGCCGCCGAGCGTCCCACCACCATGACCGATCGCCGAGTCCCGACCGATGCCCCGGGTGACCGTGCACCTCTGCCACGCGGTGGGCCGCCGCGACGAGGCTGGGTGATGCTGGTCGCCGCCGTCCCCGTTGCTTTCGGCCTGCTCCTTGCGGCCGCTGCCTGTGCCGGGGACGATGCCGGTGTGGCCACTGGACCGACCGACGAGCCCGGTGAGGAATCGACGCTGGCCGCGGACCTCGATGGGCGGACGTTCCTGTCGATCGAGGTGGAGGGCCACGATCTCGTGGAGGGGACGGAGATCATGCTGTCGTTCGAGGACGGCCAGCTCGGGGCGTCGGCGGGGTGCAACTCGATGGGTGGCGACGCCACCTTCGATGGCGACACCCTGGTGGTCGAGGGGCTGTTCCAGACCGAGATGGGGTGTGATCCCGAACTCCACGCCCAGGACGAGTGGCTGGCCGGCGTGCTGACCGGCGCACCGACGCTCGCCCTCGACGGCGACGACCTGGTGGTCACCACCGACGACGCCCGTATCGTGCTCCTGGATCGTTCGGTGGCCGTGCCCGACGAGCCGCTCGAGGGGACTCTCTGGCGGCTCGACACCATCATCGACGGTGACGTGGCTTCCACCCCGGGGCTGTTCGAGGATCCGGCGCCCGGCGAGGAGGGCTCGGATCCCGACACGCCGGTCGACGACGCTCCGCGGACGGGCGGGGCGCCCACCTTGCAGTTCGCGGCGGACGGCAGCGTGGCGGTGTTCGCCGGATGCAACCAGGGGTCCACCGGGTTCGAGGTGATCGACGACACGCTGCGCTTCGATCCGCTGCCGCTCACCCGCATGGCCTGTGAGCCAGGGCGCATGGAACTCGAGCGCACCGTTACCGACCTGCTCGACGACGGCGAGGTGACCTTCGAGATCGACGGACCCACCCTGACGCTGGCACGCGGTGATGCCGCGCTCGTCTACCGGGCGGTCGCGTGACGATCGAAGGGGATGGTGCGAGCGGGCGGCGCCTGCCGCACCGTCCGGACATGAGCTGCTTGCTGAAGCAGCGCGGTTGTAGTGAGATGGAGGGGAATCAACGAGTTGGGCGAGCGCCGGTGAACGGGCGGGCGTCGGCAGCTCGCAGGTTGCATCGGTAGGCCGTCGGCTGGGAGGACGCGCAGGATGGGACGAGTTCGGGGGGAACGACGGTCGCAGGGTGCGCCTGGTGGACAGGATGCTGCAGTGGTGCGTCGTCGACCGGTTGGCACGTGGCGACCCACCCGGGTGGTGGGCGTCCTGGTGGCCACCATCGCCTTGTTGGCGGCGTCGTGTGAGTCCGATCCCGACGCCACCATCGGGTGGCCCTTCGACGTGGTTTCCACCGGTGAGGGTTGGGTGACCGTCACCTGGTTCACCAGCGCCGACCTCGACGGGCTGAACCTGGAGGTGGGCATCGCCGTCGACGGCCAGGTGGCCGCTGTGGCACCCGCCGAGCAGGGGACGGTCACGGTCGACGGCCTCACTCCGGGGGCAACCCATCACGTGCGCATGGTGGCTCGGGTGGCCGGTGAACCGTGGGTGTGGACCGAGAACGGACCCTGGCACGAGGTGGTGGTTCCCGACGGTGAGGTGGTGCTCGACCTGGGGGCCGGACGCAACTACCTGGGCACCGGCAACCTGCCGTTCGTGACCACCGACCAGCAGTTGCGGGGCATGCCGGGCGTCCCGACCTGGGCGGCGGAGCAGGCCTGGCTGTCGATCAACGGCCCATGCTCCAGCCGTGAGCAGGGCGACTGGTTGCTGCCGGTGAGCGTCGGGAACTTCACCACCGCCAATCCGCCGCCCTCGTGGGGCTCCCCGGGATGGACTTCTCCCGAGTGGCGAGGTTGCACCGATGCGACCGATCCCGAGATCACCATGGTGGACAGCCACGATGCGGATGGCTATCTGCTGTCGTTGCAAGTTCCTGAGACCTTCAGCGGGGACTCGTTCACCGTGCAGGTCTTCGACGCTGCTCGCTGCGGCAACGCCTCCTCTGATCCGGTCCCGCCCAACCAGGCCGGCATCGACATCGGGGCCTTGGGCGACCCCTTCTGGACGCGCTTTCGGGTTCGAGGTCCGGCGGGCAGCGGCGCGCCAGCGGCTTCGCCGGTGCTGGCCGGCCGCACCTTCGAGACAGCCCAGCACTGCGCCGATGTCGGCACCGGCAACGGCTTCCAGTGTGGCGACCACTCGTGGTCGATGCGCTGGTGCGATCTGCACACCGTCGTGGACCCCGAACCCGGGGCGACGTATCACCTCCAGGTGGACACCGGCCCGGTGCCCGACGGTGTCAGCTCGGCTCAGCACTTCGTCAACAGTTACGGCGTGCGGGTCCGCACCGGCGAGCAGTTCGAGCCGTGCAGCGGTGACCCGACCGATCCGGCCGTGCCTCATTCCCCCGACTGCGTGGTGGTGGCCGGCGCCGAGTGGCTGAGTGTCCACGCCTACTTCACCGCTGCCCTGTCGTCGTTCGACCTGACCCAGGTGGACCGACAGTGGGGCGGGGCCACCCTCGAGGCCTGGCTCTACGACATTGCGGAAGGAACGGTGGGGCTGCAGTTGCTCGACCCGCTGGGTGACCCGGTTGGCTTCGAGTGGGAGGTGATCGACGAGACCGGTGGCGACGTGGCACCCACCGGTGGTTGGCAGGGGAGTGTGGCACCAGGCGACCTGCTCGACTCGCGAGGGTTGACCGTCGGCAACCCCTGCGGTGGTGGTAACCCGCAGCCCGGCCCGGGCCGCATCTCGTCGGCCAAGTTCAACGACCGCATGCTGGTGCTTCGCACCGAGCTGCCCGACGATCTGGTGGCCGCTTACGGCGGTGCCAGCACCTGGCGGGTGGCGTATCACACCTGTCCCGATTCTTGGTCGCTTCCGTCGGACCGCACCACGTGGGGAGCGGTACTCGTCCCGCCGTCACAACCGCCGGGTGGCTCACCGGTGATGCCGCTGGTTGACGTGCCGGGCGACCCGCTGGTCGTCGGCAACGCCAACTGACGCGCCGCGACGGCTCAGATCGGATCGCGTGGATGGTCGGACGCCGGCCAGTCCACGGCCACCCGGTGCTGGTCGGTCGGGTCGGCCCGCACGGCCAGCTGAGACCGTGGCGCCACCGCCGAGACCCATCGGCTGGGTACCTCCTGGCGGAGGCGCACCTCCCACGAGACGCCCTCGACGTGGACCCGTAGGTCGAGGACGCAGACGTCCATCGAGGCCAGACGACCCTCGTGCCACACGCCGATGACCTCGGCGGTCCCGCGCTGTTGTGGCCAGGTGGTACCGGGTTCGGCGTGCCAGATGGCGCCCTCACGGCGCCCCACCACGATGGTGCTGGCCAGGAACGACAACAGCAATGTGCCCACGCAGGCCGCGGTCACGCCGGCGAGGACCTGTTCGCCGCTCCACAGCCAGACGCCGCCACCGAGGAGGGCGGCGCCGAGCAGGCCGACCACGGCGATGCGTCCCCGGCGGAGCGGACGGTGGATGCCGTCGACGACGTGGGCGTGGCGTGGCGGAGCCTCCGAGAGTGCCGGTGGTGCGGGAGGCGGTAGCGGGCCAGGGGCGGCCGCCTCGACACCTGACGCGTCGACACCTGACGCCGCCCCGTCCGCCGGGGGCACGGCGCCAGCGAGGGGAGTGGCGGTGTCGGTGCGGCGCCCACGGGTGGCCGCCGCCAGCTCGCGCCGGCGGCGATCGTGCGCCAGGAGCGCGAGGCCGCTCGCCGTCCACGGCACCGCAGCGGCGACCAGCACGGCACCGGCCAGGACCGCCGGTTCATCGGTGTCGCTGGATCCCGGGCCGATGAGCCACGCCCCGGCACCAGCCACCACGAACGCCAGAGCGACGACGATCCCACCCATGGTCACCCAGGTGAGCCGGCGCGGCGCAGCGCCGGATGGGTTCGGGCCAGCAGCGGCACCAGGAAGCGCTTGGGCACCAGATGGCTCACGTTGGCCGACACCCGGTTGGCCAGGCCGGGGATGGCCACCTGGTCGCCACGGTCGAGACCGTCGACGCCGCAGCGGGCCACCGCCTCGGGGGATTCCCACATGAACGAGGGCAGCACGCCGGTCTCGTCGCTGCCGAAGCCGGCAGTCTCGGCGAACTCGGTCTCCACCGGCCCCGGGCACAGCGCCGTGGTGGTCACGCCGGTGCCGCGCAGTTCGCCGGCCAGACTGCGCGTGTAGGAGAGCACGAACGCCTTGGACGCGGCGTACCCGGCTTGCCCGGGGAGCGGCTGGAACGCAGCGGTGGAGGCCACGTTGAGGACGGCGCCGACGCCGGCCTCGACCATGACGGGAACGAAGCGGCTGCACAGGTCGGCCACGGCCAGCACGTCCAGTTCGATCATGGCCATCTCGGCTTCGGGATCGGAGGCTGCCACCGGACCCGTGGTGGAGATGCCGGCGTTGTTGACGAGGATCGCCGGCATCAGGTCGAGCGACCGCACCCGATCGAGGAGCTCCGCTCTGCTGGCACGGTCGGACAGGTCGGCGGCGAGCACCTCGGCGCGCGCGCCTCGTGTGGTCAGCTCCTCGGCCAAGGCGGCCAGACGTTCGGCGCGACGCGCCACCAGCGTCACCCCGTGACCTCGGCCGGCCAGCTCGCGGGCGATTGCGGCGCCGATACCCGAGGAGGCGCCGGTGATGACAGCGGTGCGGTGGGGTGCGGGGGTGGGGAGAGCCATACCCGACGCTACCGCTGTGCGGCCTGAACTGCCGGGGTGTCGCCTCCGTCGGTGGCTGGGACGTCGGCGCGCACCGACGATTCGAGATCGAGCAGGAAACGCTTCACGTCGAGGCCGCCGCCGAACCCCCCGAGACTGCCGTCGCTGCGCAGCACCCGATGGCACGGGACCAGCAGCGGGACGGGGTTGCGGCCGCACGCCCCGCCCACGGCGCGCACTGCCGCGGGGTTGTCGATGTTGTTCGCCACCTCGCCGTAGGACCGGACTTCCCCATAGGGAATGGTGAGGAGCTCGTCGAGCACCGCAGCGCTGAAGCCCTGCACGGCACCGAGGTCGACCGGTACGTCGAAGTCGGTGCGTGATCCGGCGAAGTAGGCAGCGAGCTGCTCGACGGCGTCATCGATGTGGCGGACGGCCTCGTCGAGGCCGGTGCGGTCCTCGACGGGATCTGCCGAGCGGTCGTCGGGCCGGTCACCCAGCCACTGCGTGAGGGCGAACGAGTGGTCCTCGGTGGCGAAGCACACGCGGGCCACGCCGGCCGGGGTGGTGATCACGAGCAACGGCCCGATGGGGCTGGGGGTCGTCGTCCATGCAAAGGGGGTGCCATCGGTCCGTCGGCTGGTGCCGGTGGTGGTCTCGGCGGTCGTCGGTGGCTCGGAGAGCGCAGTGCGGGCGGTCATGGCGTCCTCGTCCGTCGCGGGTGGTCGGCTGAAGGCCGGGTGGTGGGTGCAGGTGGCGGTGGGGTCGGGCGGCGACGCGTGGCCGGCGGCCTCGCGGTCGTCGTCGACCCACTATGGCGCGCCCCTGTGACGTTGAACAGGGCGACCTTGTGGTTGTCGTTGCACTGGTCGGCGCTGCCCGGCACGGCGGGGGTGTCGACACGCGGCACGGCGTGACCTGGCCCCCACCTGGCCTCGACGGGGGTCGCCTGGCCAGCACGGAGCGTGTGTAGCGCTGGCGAGCAGCGCTCGCCGCTGCCACACTTCGGCCGTCATGGTCTCCGCTCCCCTCGCGTCAGCGCCCACGGGTGGTCCTTCGTCGCCGCCTGCTGGCGGCGCCTCCGGCTTCGACACCGACGTCATCGTGGTGGGTAGCGGCTTCGGTGGGGCCACCGCGGCGTTGCGGCTGGCCGAGAAGGGCCATCGGGTGGTGGTCCTCGAGAAGGGTCGTCGTCATTCCCGCGACGACCTCCTGGCCGCCCGACGCGACCCACGCCACTTCCTCTACCAACCCGAAGTGGGCCTGCGGAAGGGCTTCTTCTGGCAGCGGGTGTTCCGCGACGTGGCCATCATCGGGGCGTCCGGCGTGGGCGGCGGCAGCATCGTGTGGGCGGCGGTGTTGCTCGAACCGAAGGACTCGTTCTTCACCGATCCGGCGTGGGCGCACCTCGACCCCGACTGGAAGGCCACCCTGGCGCCGCACTACGCCGAGGCAGCGCGGATGCTGGGACGCACCACGTGCCCCGTGTCGGGTCCGATGGACGACCACCTCGCTGCGGCATCTGAGGCCCAGGGCGGGGGCGACACCTTCGGGCCGGTGCCGGTGGCCATCTACTTCGGTGAACGAGGCCGCACGGTGGCCGACCCGTTCTTCGACGGCGACGGTCCCGACCGTACCGGCTGTCACCTCTGTGGAGGCTGCCTGGTCGGCTGCCCTCATGGTTCGAAGAACACCCTCGACCTCAACTACCTGTACCTGGCCGAGCGGCGGGGCGCCGAAATCCGACCCGAGCACCGGGTGGATGCCCTCAAGCCCTTGCCCGGCGGTGGCTACGAGGTGGGGATCGCCGGCCGGCCGCCGCTGCGCGCTCGGAACGTGGTGCTCGCCGGTGGCGTGCTGGGCACGCTCGAGTTGCTCTACCGCTGTCGTGACGAACTGGGCACGCTGCCCGACGTCTCATCGACGCTCGGTGAGGTGGTCCGCACCAACAGTGAAGCGGTCACCGCCATCCTCGACGCCGACGCCGACGCCGACCTCTCGGTCGGGCCGACCATCTCCAGCCACTACTACCCCGACGCGCACACCCACATCACCCAGAACCGCTACATGGGTGGTTGGCACATGCGCTTCCAGCTCGGCCCCCTCGTCGACGGCGTCCGGCCCGGCCGTCGTGCGCTGGACACGCTGGTGGCCATCGCCCGCCGACCGGCAGCCCATGCCAAGGTGGTGGCTGCCCGCAATTTCGAGCGCCGGCTCACGGCTTTGACCGTCATGCAGGATCACGACAACCAGGTCGGCTTCCGCTTCGCTCGGTCACCGATGCGTCCGTGGCGTCGGGTGCTGCGGTCCGGAGAGGTCCGGGGTGGCAAGGCACCGAGCTACCTGCCGGTGGCCAACGACGCCGCCCGGGCGTTTGCTGCGTCGTCGGGTGGTACCCCGCTGAACCTGCTGGTCGAGAGTGTGGGGGGTGTGTCCATGACGGCGCACATCCTGGGCGGGGCGAGCATGGGGGCGGATCCCACCGAGGGGGTCATCGACATCGACCACCAGGTGTTCGGTCATCCCGGGCTGTACGTGGTCGACGCGGCGGCCATCCCGGCGAACCTGGGGGTGAACCCGTCCCTCACCATCTGCGCTCTGGCCGAACGCTTCGCGGCGCGGTTCCCGGCGCCAGTCGCCGAGGCGACCGACCCCTCTGCGGTCCGTGCACCCGGCGCTGGCGCCAGCGACGAGGCGACGGTCGGGAACGCGACACGGATGCCCACCTCCTCGGCGCCGCTCGCCGCCTGGTTGCGCTGCTTCCGCACCTTGCCCGCACCGGCGTTGCCCACGCTCGAGGGGACGTTCGCCGCGGAACTGCTCGGGCCGAGGGCGATGCGGAAGGTGGCCACCGTCGCGCTGGCGCGAACGGGCCTCCCGGGTTGGGAGGGCAAACGCTTCTTCGCGGTCGACGGTGCCGTGGCGGGCACCAACCGTTGTCGCCCGGCCGGTGGCGACGAGGTCGGCGAGGTGCTCCCCATGCGCGTGACGACCGACCGGTCACGGTGGGACGGCTTCACCGTGGCGGCCATCACCTACCGGCGCGACGCGCCGCGCCCGTGGCGATGGGTGCGCGACGAGGTGCGCGCTGTCGACCAGGACACCTTGGTCGGCATCACCATGGTCGACGTGCCGGGTGGACGTCGATGCCCGACGCCGTTCCTCCTGCGGCGAGTGCCCGGCTAGAGCGCGCCGGCGTCGGGGTCGCCGGGAACGAATTCGTCGCCGTCGTCGAGCACGGGCCCGTCACCCGGTTCGTCCATCGGTCCGGGCTGATCGAAGCCGGCATCGGGGGGCATGGTCGTCGTCGGGCCGTCGGTAGGTTCGGTGGTGTCGAACACGTCACCGTCGTCGTCGGTGGCGCAGGCCCCCAAGGCCAGCACCGACGCCGAGGCCAGCGCAGCGAGTGTTCTCGTTGTTCGTGACATGCAGCCGCCCTACCCGACGAGCGCTGGGCCATGCACGGGGTGGTACGAGCAACGTGACCGCACCTGTCGGGATGCGCGAGGGATCGTTGTTCCCCTCCGACATACTGAGGCGCCTGACGCCCTCACGGGACGAACGACGTCCCGTTGGTGAGCGCTGGGACCGTCACGACACCACCGAGAGGTACTGCTCATGACCTACTGCCTGGCCATGCGACTGGACGAGGGCCTGCTGTTCCTGGCCGACACCCGCACGAACGCCGGCGTGGACAACGTCAGCAACTACCCGAAGCTCCATGTGCTGCAGCCCACGCCCGACCGGCTGTTCGTGCTCGAGTCGGCCGGCAGCCTGGCCACCACCCAGGAGGTGCTCGACCGCATTCGTCGTGACCTCGCGACGTCGGGCGACCACGAGAGCCTGGCCACCGTCTCCCACCTCTTCGAAGCGGCCTTGTACATCGGGCGCTTGAACCGTGAGGTGGCCGAGGTCCACCGCCCGGCGCTGTCCGCCGTCGGGGCGGATCCCACCGCCACCTTCATCCTCGGTGGGCAGGTGCAACAGGAGCCACCCGACCTGCTGCTCGTGCACGGCGAGGGCAACTACATCCGAGCGTCGGACGACCGGCCGTTCCTGCAGATCGGCGAGACCAAGTACGGGAAGTTCATGCTCGAGTTCGCCGTGAAGTCGAACGCCGACATGTCCTCGGCCACCAAGATTGCTCTCGGCTCCATGATGAGCACGGCACGGGCCAACCTGTCGGTCGGTCCTCCCTATGACATGGGCATCTACCTCGACGGATCGTTCGTCCTCGACCGGTTCCGGTTCAACGCCGGGTCACCGCTGCTGGTGCAGCTCGAGCAACTCTGGCAACGTCACCTGCTCGCTGCGGTGGCCGAGCTGCCGGGGTTGTCACTCGAGGAACTCGTCGCCCTCGAGGCCGAGTCTGACGAAGCTGCGCTCGGGGTAGAACACACCACGACCCGTCGGTGAGTCGCGGGTCACGACGACAAGGGGGAGCAATGACCGCACACGGAGCGTCAACGCCAGCACGTCGGCAACCCGGCCGGGCGCGCACCGTCCGGATGATCGCCGCGCTGTTGGCACTTGCCGTGGTGGCTGCGGCGTGCGGCACCGACGACGACACCGATCCGGACGACGAACCCACCACGACCACCGAACCGACGACCACCACCACTGCCGACGATACGACGACCACTACCGAAGCGACAGACGACAACGACGACGAGGCGGCGCTGACCGAGGTCCGGGCCTACCTGGTCCGTGACGAGGCGGTGGCGCCGGTGGCACGGGTGGCCGAGGGTCAGGAGACGGGCGCCGCAGCCATGGAAGGGCTCCTCGACGGCCCGACCGCAGAGGAACAAGCACTCGGGTTCGGCACGGCCGTGCCGGAGGGCACCACGTTGCTCGATCTCGACATCGCCGACGGCATCGCCACCGTCGACCTCTCGGCGGACTTCGCCGACACCGCCGGCTCGGCCACGGTGCAGGCCCAGGTGGCGCAGGTGGTGTTCACCCTCACCCAGTTCCCCACCGTCGATGCCGTGGTCTTCTGGGTGGACGGTGCGCCGCTCGAGGTGCTCGGTGGCGAGGGGCTGCTGCTCGACGAGCCGCAGACCCGCTACGACTGGGAGGACCTGGCACCGGCCATCCTGGTCGAGTCACCGCTGCCCTTCGCCGAGGAGTCGCTGCCGCTGCGCATTGTCGGTTCGGCATCGACGTTCGAGGCCACGTTCCAGATCCGGGTCGTGGTGGACGACGACGTGGTCCATGACGACTTCGCCACGGCCACCGGTCGCCCCGATGACCGTCCCGACGAGATCTTCCGCAACGACTTCGACGTGACGATCGACGTCGAGATTCCCGGGCCCGGTCCAGCCACGCTGGTGCTCTACGAGTTGTCGGCTCGAGACGGCAGCGAGATCAACACGGTCGAGTTGCCCATCACCATCGATGACTGAGCGATCGACAGCCGCTGCGCCTCGGGCCCGTTCTTCTACCTGCTGTCGCCGCGAACCCTGTGATCGTCGCCGACACCGGTGAGTTCGCAAGGGGACCCACCGAGCGTCCGCAAGCGCTGCAGGACGTAGCCAGATACAGGTAAGTTCTGGCTGGTCCACCCGCTCCCGTGCGGGGGTGTCGCGAATCCCGGGGGAGGTCGGCCGATGTCAGCACGTCCACTGCTCGAACGTCTCGGGCCGCTCGAGGGCTGGGCGCTCTCCACCTACGAGCGCTGTGACATTCGCTGCGACTACTGCATCACCGGGGTGCAGGGTCGGTCGACCCCACGAGTGTCTGCGGAACAAGCGCCAGCACAGTTGCGCAGCGAGTTGCCGGCGCTCGCCCCGAGGGCGCGGTTGGGCGTGGGGGCACTGTGCGACGCCTATCCGAACGCTGAAGCGGTCCACGGTGTCACCCGCCAGGTGGTGGCCACACTGGTGGAGGAACAGCGTCGCTTCACCATCATCACCAAGGGCACCCTGGTGCGACGTGACCTCGATCTCCTTCGCGCCGCCGACCGACGGTGCCAGGTGGTGATGTCCATTCCCGGCATCGACCCGGACCTCGTCCGCACAGTCGACCGGGAAGCGGACTCGCCACAGGCGCGGCTCGTCGCAGTGCACGAGATCGCCGACGCCGGTGTGCGCGTCGAGGTGGCCGCCTCGCCGTGGATCCCCGGGATCAGCGACGTGGCCCGGTTGCGAGCCCTCGTCGACCCGGCGATCACGATCAGGGTGACCCCGTTGCGGTTGCAGGCGGCGCGCGTTCCGTGGGTGGGCAAGACGGCGTTCGCCCGTCGACACGACCAGCAGAGCGTCAACGAGGACTACATCGCCGAGGGCGAACGTCTCGGCGAGTTGGCCAAGGTGACGTGGGCCCCGCCACCCGAACTGGACGGCACGCCACCACACGTGTCGGTACTCATGGGCGCTCCCCGTGTGACGCCCCGCAAGGACCCCGTCGCCTACTGCTGAAGACTTCGGCCGAGGCGTTCCCCTCGGACCCGACCGGGTCGGTTCACCAGCGCAACGTGCCCTGCACCTCGAGCGGGTCGCTCCAGCCCGAGGGGCTGGCCACTCGGGCGGTGACCTGACCGACCGGGCCGTCACCGGTGTCGACGACGGCACTGCTCGGCGTCCCGTCCTCGGGGGTCACCCGCACGTCGTGGGACCGTTCGTCGTCCACCTCGAACGACGTGGCCTCGAGCGCTTGGCCGGCACGCGGTGGCACGAGGCGCACCTCGAGTTCGTCGATGGGACGTTCGTCGACGAACTGCATCGTGGGGCCGAGCGCCACCACGGTGCCGGCCCGTTGGTAGAGAGGGATCCGCTCGAGCGGTGCCTCGACGGTGATCCACCGACCCCCGTCGTCGGTGTCGATGAGCTCACCGGTCCACCAGTCGGCCCAGGTGCCGGCCGGGAGGTAGACGCGTCGTCGCCCGCTCGGGTCGAGAACGGGCGCCACCAGCAGCGCGTCGGCGAAGGTCCACTGGTCGGCGATGCGCCACGTGGAGGGGTCGTCCTGGTGGTCGACCACGAGCGGTCGGAGCATGGGAAGTGACCGGTCGACGGCGCGGCGAGCGGCCGCCCAGATGGTGGGCAGCAGCCGGTAGCGCAGGTCGAGCAGATCCCGGGCGATGTCGGCGATGTCGGGCCCCCAGGTGTCGAGCTCACGGTCGCTCTCGCCGTGGATGCGGGCGTGCGACCCGAACAGGCCGACCTGCAGCCAGCGGATGAGCATCTCGCCGTCGGGTCGCCCGAGGAACCCACCGATGTCCTGGCTCCAGAAGGGGAAGCCGGACAACCCGAACGACAGGCCACCACACAGCTGGGGCCCCAGGTTCGACCAGTCGGCGGTGGAGTCGCCGCCCCAGTGCAGCGGGTAGCGCTGCGACCCGGCCCACGCCGAACGAGCCCAGATGACGGGCTCACCGGTGGCCGCCTCGGTGGCTTCCCACACGGCGCGGTTGTAGAGCAGCGGGTAGAGGTTGTGCATGCGATGGCCGGGCGTGCCGTCGTGATAGACGCCGTCGAGGGGGGCCTGCTCACCGAAGTCGGCCTTGATGGCGGCGGCGCCGAGGTCGAACAGCCGGCGGAGGTGGCGCTGGTAGACGGCGACTGCGTCGGGGTTGGTGAAGTCGATGCAGCCGACTCGCCCGCCCTCCCAGCCGGGCGAGTAGCAGAGGCCGACGTCGTAGATGCTGCCGTCGGGTTGCTGTACGAAGCCGTTGACAGCGGCCAGGTCGTCGAACAGCGCGGAGGGTTCGGGGATGTAGGGCAGCTGCCACAGGCACACGTGGACGCCGAGGTCGGCCATCTCGGCCAGGTAGCCGGCGGGGTCGGGGAAGCGCTCGGTGGAGAACTCGAGGTTGCAGAACCAGTCGCGGTCGTACCAGTGGGTGTCGAGGTGCAGGACGTCGAGCGGCAGTCGCTCCGCGCGTAGCCGGCGCACGAGTGACCGGGTCTCCTCGGCGGAACGATAGGAGATCTTGGATTGCCAGAAGCCGAACGACCACCGTGGTGGCAGGCCGGGCCGGCCGGTGAGTTCGGTGAGGCGGTCGAGGACGGTGGCGATGTCGCCGACCAGCACGAACAGGTCGTAGTGCGCATCCTCGAGGGCGACCTGGACATCGGCGGCCACCCGACTGCCCACCCAGGCGGTCATGCGACACGAGTGGTTGGCCAACACGCCGTAGCCGTGGGTCGACACGAAGACCGGAACGTTCTTGTAGCTGCGCGGCGTGGTCGTGCCGGTGGCCTCCTCCATGTTCACGTCGATGGTCTGTCCCACCTTGTCGAGGCCGAGGAACTGCTCGCCGAAGCCGTAGATGCACTCGCCGGGGCGCAGGCCGAACGTCTCGGTGGCCACCGGTCGACCGCTGTCGGTCACGCGGTGCACCCCGGTGGGAGAGGTGTCCCACAGCCCCCACCGGTTCTTCTCCGGCCCACCGACGAGCACGATCTCCTCACCAGTGGCGTCGGCGATCAGCACCGAGAACGGGGCCAGGGTGACCACGACGGTCACCTGCTCGCCGACGAGGCGCACAATGCCGTCGACCTCCTCGGCGTCGCCGGCCACCGTGGCAGGGGGCACGTCGACAAGCATCGGCGTGTCGCCGTCAGGCACGGCGTCACCCTCGCAGTAGCGGAGCCGCACGCCGCCGGAGCCGACCAGGTCGATGCGGTACCGGCCGACGAGTTCTTGGCCCTCGTCGGGCAGGTCTGCTGCGGTGACCTCACCGGACTGGATGCGCGTTGCCGGCGCCACGGTGCGCAGCTCCACCCAGCCCGGACCGAGGTCGGCCACCTCTGCTCGGGCCACGCAGGCGCGCACCACCTGCCGAGACTCGAGGCGTCGGGTGTCCAGGCGGTCCTCCTGTGGGTGGGTGTCGTAGAGGCTCATTGGTCGGCTCCGGGCTCGGGCGTGGGCGGATGGGTGCTGGCGGTGGCATCGGCCGCCTCGGTTGGTGTGCTGCGCGCCAGGTAGTCGCAGAGGAGGTCGGCGGCGTCGTCGAACCGGTTGGCCTCGAGGGCGGTGAACTGTGCCTCGTGGGCAGCCACGTAGTCGTCGGGAGGGTGGGCTCGACCGGCGGCAGCAAGCAGTGAGCGGTAGGTTTCGCCCGTGTCGTTCACCACGAACAGGGTGGCCCACAAACCGCACGCCTCGAGGGTGAGGGCGAACTGTTCGGTATCGGCGACCAACCAGGCGTCGGAGTCGTGGCGAACACGCCAGGCCCCCTCGACCGCGGCCCGAGCGTCGTCGAGGTCGCCGGGGCGCATCGTCCGCTGGCAACGTCGGAAAGCGTCACCCACGAAGGCCGCCAACAGGTCGGCCAACTCGCCGGCCAGGTCGTGGCGGAGCTGACGGTCGGCGTGGGCCAGCAGCAGCGGCATGGCCCGCAGCGACCATTCCCGTCGTGGGCGGACCTCGACGCCCGAACCATGACGGACGGTGACCAGGCGCCAGTCCTCGAGTCGGGCATAGGCCTTCGACACCGAGGCCCGACTGGTACCGAAGCGCAGGGCGGCCTCCCGTTCGGTGGGTAGCCGGCCGCCGGCCGGTAGGCGGCCGGAGACGATGTCGTTGGCCAGGACCTCGACCACGGCATCGGGGCCGGGATGCGGAGTGGCGTGTGCGGCGCCGGGGACCATGTCGACATATTGGCATAGCCAATTGGCTTTGCCAATAGGCTCTGGCGGCGCACGTCGATCCACGGATCTGCGAGTGCATGGCTCATGTGGTCACAGTGGTCTGCGAACATCGGTCCATGACCTTCGGTCGATCTCCCGGTCCGCCGGCCACCGCGCGCCAGCTCACCCAGCTCAGCGAGCTGATCCAGGAGGCCGGTCACGTGGACTTCGCCGACGCACGAGGGCCGTTGGGACTCAACCAACGCCAGGCCGGTGGACGCTTCACCCGCGACGAGGCCGACGAACTGATTGCACGCCTCGAACACGAGGCCGATGTGGCCGCCGGGCGAGTGGCGTCGACCGGCGAGTCCCCGCACGACAACGTGAGTGGGCAGGGCCGGTCGCCGGCCCGGGAGCGTGGGACGCCGCCGAAGCGGTCGACTTCGTCGCCGAAGGCCGCCTCGACGACGTCGGGGCGCGACGCCGACCGGTCCCGGGCTGGGGGAGACCGCCCACCACCGGCCGGCGCGGGCGCTGGTCGCCAGGCGCGGAACCTGCGCACGGTCCCGACCGAACTGCTGGCGGCTGAGTTGCAGCGCCGAGGCTGGATCGTTGTCGAACCCTGAGCCGCCCCTGCACCTCTACCGTTGGCGGAGCCGACCGGTGCTCGGCGTGGCACTGTTGATGGTGGCGGTGGGCTTCTGCCAGTTCAGTCCCGCGGCGGTCCTCGCCGACGTGGCCGAGTACTTCGGCGAGCCGGGTGGTGCCGGTGACACCATTGCCGAGCAGGCTGGCTTGTCCGGTACGGCGCTCGGCATCGGCCTGGCCACCATCCGAGTGGCGTCGCTGGGTGCGTTGGCCCTTGCCGCCCTGGCCGACCGCCGCGGACGGCGCCGCACCGCCTTGTGGTGGGTGAGCGCTGGCATCGCCATGACGGTGGTGGCGGCCGGTGCACCGTCGTACTGGTGGTTCGTGGTGGCACTGGCTCTCGCCCGACCGCTCCTCACCGCCACCAACACGATCGGGCAGGTGCTGGCCGCCGAGTACACCAGCGCCTCCCAACGCACCTGGGCGTTGGCCCTGGTGGCCGCCTCGTACGGCATCGGCGCCGGCTTGGTGGTGGTCCTGCGTGCGGTGCTCGAGACGCAGGTGTCGTTCCGGGGTGTGTTCGCCGCCGCCGCTGTGGCGTGGGTGTTGGTGGCGGTGGCTGCCCGGCTTCTCGTCGAGCCGGAACGCTTCACCCGCGCCGCGGGGGTGCGGCTCCGGCTCGACCGTTCGTGGTTCCGCCGTCCACCAGCCGCGGCGGTGGTCGATGACCCGGTGTCCGATGGTGCGACGGACGCCGCTCGAACCCCCGTGCCGGGGTCGTTCCGTCGACGCTTCGTGGTGGTGGCGGCGCTCGTCATGGCGGCCTCGGCGGTCACGGCGCCGGCCAACACGTTCCTGTTCGTGTTCGCCGAAGGTGTGCTCGACGCGTCGGCGAGCCTGACCGCAGCGCTCGTGGTGTCCTCGGCGCCGTTGGGTCTCGGCGGCCTGCTCGTGGGTCGAGCTCTGGCTGACCGCCTGGGTCGACGCCCCACCGTGGCCATCGGCCTGGCTGGCCTCGGTGTCGGCGCCGCAGTGGCCTACTCGGGGAGCACGACGGCGCTGGCGGTGGGGTTCCTGGGTGCGGTCTTCATCGGATCGGTGTTCGCCACCCCGATGTCGGCCATGGCCTCGGAGTTGTTCCCCACGTCGATCCGGGCCTCGGTGGCCGGGTGGATGGTGGTGCTCGGTGTCACCGCCGCCACCGCAGGGCTGTTCGGTGTTGGATGGCTGGCCGACCGGGCGGACAGCTTCGGTGTGGCCATGATGGCGGTGGCCGTCCCTGCGGTGTGCCTCTCGTTGGTGGTGGCCGCCGTTCCCGAGACCCGAGGTCTCGAGCTGGAGGACTCGGCGCCCGAATCTCTGCGCCACGCCCACTGACCGGGCTGTCTGACCGCGCTCCCTGCCTGGGCTGTCTGACCGGGCTGTCTGGCCGCGCTCTCTGGCTGGGCACGTTCCCTTGACCGCGCTCCGTCGTCGGCGCCCACGGTGGGTGTCGACACCCCCAACTGCCGGCGATGTGCGCTCGATATGCCCCAGATCGCCGGCAGTATGCGAGAGGGGTGCGGGATTGGGGCGCAGGGGACGCGGGAGAGGCGCGCGAGCGTGCGGCGGCCCGCTGTCCGTCGACTCAGCCGATCTCGTCGTGGAGGAGGCCGCGGAGGCTCTGCTCACACAGCAGGTCGACCAGGAACTCCTGCTCGGGCCACTCGAACGATGGCTTGGCGATGAGCAGCGAGGCGAGGCCGTGCATGCCCATCCACAGCGCCAGCGAGGTCAGTTCCGGGCCGGGGCCATGGAATCGGCCGGCGTCGTAGGCATCGACCACGTTGCGGTAGAGGCTCTGGAAGGCCACCGAGTCGTGGAGCCCCTCCATGGTGGACTCGTGTCCCGTCCAGTCGTTGCGGTCCATGAACAGCACGCGGTACGCAGCGGGGTGCTCGGTGGCGAAGGCGACATAGGCATGGCCAGCAGCGCGCACCCGCTCGACCGGGTCGTCGATGTCGGCGAGTGCCGTGTCCATCCGATCGGCCAGCCGATCGAAGAGCCGTTCGCACACGGCGTGGACCAGGCTGTCCTTGTCGTCGAAGTGGAGGTAGATGGCAGGCGAGGTCCGGCCCACCTTCTCGGCCACCGCCCGGATCGACACGGCCTGTTCGTCGCCGGCGGCCACCAACAACTCCTCGGTGGCATCGAGGATGTCCTCACGAAGTTGCTGGCCCTCTCCCCGACGGGCGCGGTGCCCACGACGCGCCGGACGGGCGCCCCCTGAGGTGCGCCCGTCGGCGGGATCGTCGCTTGGATCGGAGGTCGGGGTCATCGCCGAGACGACCGCCGGTCCCCGCCCTGGTGGTGGTGGCTCACGGCGTGCCGGCACCGACCGGTGGCGAGGCCGACTGGTCGGACGGGTCGGATGGGGCGGCCTGCCCGACAGCGTCCGAGAGGTCGACGACCATCGAGTCAGCAGCGGCTTCGGCTGCAGCGTCACTCATGCCCACCGCATGGTAGATGCGCCGCATCCACCGCGGGGCCCACCAGTTGGCATCGCCGGCCATGACCATGAACGACGGCACCAGCAGGCCCCGGACCACGGTGGCGTCCATGAGCACCGCCAGGGCCAGACCGAGCCCGAACAGGGTCATGAAGGCCACGCTCGAGGTGGCGAAGGCCAGGAACACCACCGAGATGATGAGCGCCGCTGCGGTGATGACTCGACCGGTGCGGGCCATGCCGGCCACCACCGATGCCGAGTTGTCCCCGGTGCGGTCGTACTCCTCCTTGATCCGGCTGAGCAGGAACACCTCGTAGTCCATCGACAGCCCGAAGGCGATGCAGAACATGAGGATGGGAGTGGTGGCGTCGAGCATGCCGGTGGGGGTGAAGCCGAGGATGCCCGACAGGTTGCCGTCCTGGAACACCCACACCATGGCGCCGAGCGTGGCGGTCAGGCTCAGGGCGTTGAGCACCAGGGCCTTGAGGGGCACGAGGAGGCTCCCGAAGGTGAGGAACAGCAGCACGAAGATGACCGAGGCGATGATGGCCAGGGCCAGCGGCACCCGGGCCTGCAGGGCAGCCTTGGTGTCCACCAGCTCGGCGGAGGGTCCGCCCACCAGGACCGTCGCTCCCGCCGCGGTGGTGGCGACCTCACGGATGTCGGCCACCAGTTGCTCGCCGTCGGCGGAGATGGGTTCCACTGCGGGCACAACTGACAGCCACTCCACGTCGTCAGCGGCGAACCGTCGATCGCCGGGGGCGGCTGGGAGCACCTGCGTGCCGTCGAGCCACACGCCGCTGTCGCTGTCGACCCGTGAGACCGATGCCAGCGTCGAGAGGACGGCGGCAGTGTCGGCGGCCGACGTGGCCAGGTCGGTATCGAGCGCGCTCTCGGCGGTGAACACGACCGTGGTGGCCTGGGCCTCGTTGGAGCTGTAGTCGCTGCGGAGGGCGTCGGACACCTGGCGGCTGGCGGCATCGACCGACAGCACCCGATCGTCGGGGGTGCCGAGGTTGATGTTCAGGAACGGGGTGCCCAGCGCCAAGAGCACCAGCACCACGACGGTGGCGATGGGGAGCGGACGGCGCATCACCGCAGTGGCCAGTCGGGCCCAGGTGCGCCCGGCGCGGGCGGCAGCCTCGGCGGGATCCCGGCGACGTCCGATCCGCCCGGCATCGATGCGGTGGCCCAACACCATGAGGATGGCGGGGAGCACCACGACGGCGCCGGTCACGGCCAGCAGCACCACAGGGATGCCGGCATAGGCGAAGGACCGGAGGAAGCTGAGGGGGAAGATCAGCAGGGCGGCCAGCGACGCGGCGACGGTGATGCCGCTGATGGCCACCGCCCGCCCGGCGGTCATCACCGTGCGCAACAGGGCGGGTCGGGTCTCGAGGCCGCCGCTGCGTTCCTCCCGGTAGCGGGTGACCACGAACAACGAGTAATCGATGGCCAGGCCGAGCCCGAGCGCGGTGGTCAGGTTGAGGGCGAAGATCGACACCTCGGTGACCGAGGCCAGCAGCTCGAGTACGACGAAGGTGCCGACGATGGCGAACCCGCCGATGAGCACGGGCAGCAGGGCGGCGACCACGCTGCGGAACACCCACAGCAACAGCAGCAGGGTGAGGGGGAGGGCGATGAGTTCGGCGGTGCGCAGGTCGCTCTCGATGGTCTCGCCCACCTCGTGGAACACTGCGGCCTGGCCACCGACGGCCACCTCGAGGCCGTCGCCGGTCGTGCCCGTATAGCGCTCGATCAGCTCGCCCACCCGGTCGTTCACTGCGGTGTCGCTGCCGTTGATGCTGGCCAGCACCAGCGCCGAGCGGCGGTCGTCGGCGGCGAGTGGTGGCGCACCACCGAGCGACCAGTAGCTGATGACGTCGGCTACGCCCTCCTCGGCGGCCAGCCGGTCGGTGAGGGCCAGGCCGGCGTCGCGGATGGTGGTCACGTCGACGGTGGTGGCGGCGTCCGTGGTCCCCGGGTCAGGGCGGGCGAGCAGGACGAGGTTCGGAGCGTCCGCGCCGAAGCGATCCTCGATCACCTCCCGGGCGACGGTGGACTCTGCGCCCGGAGCGGAGAAACCGCCCGAGCTGAGCGAGTTGGCCACGTCGGCACCGATGGCGCCGGCGCCGGCGAAGGCGATGGCGGCGAGGATGACGACCAACCACGCCCGCCGTGCAACTGCGGATCCGAGTCGTGCGAAGAGCATGGCGGGCCTCCTGGCCGTACTAGCGCTAAGTTAGCGTTGATAAGTTAGCGCCGATAATGCTCGTGGATCTGCTGGCTGGCAACGTGTTGTGTGTCACAGGGGCGCGCCGATGCCCGCCCGGGACTGTGTGCGCTGGGGTACCGCATCGGTACCTGGCTGCACGCAGAACCCGATAGCGGGGCGGGCGGGTCAGTGATGTGGGCTCGCTGGGCGGCGGCGGCTCGAGTCCACGACCGTCAGACGCGGTCAGCTCTCAGCGTCGTGCTCGTAGCCCAAGCGGTCGTCGATGGCGACCAGCAATCGCTCGGCACCTCGCCCGGCGATCACCAGCGGGCCGAGGGCCATGTGGGCGCCGATGTGCGCCAGGGCGACACCTGCGGTCGCCGCGGCGTGACCGACCCGACGAACACTGCCATCGGGATCGTTGCCCGCCGACCCGTCATGAGCCAGATGCTCGTCAGGCATGTCGTCGATCTCCACGTCATCGGGGCCATCGACGTCCGGTTCATCGACCTCATCGACCTCATCGACCTCATCGACAGCATCGACATCGTCGGCCGGAGGGACACCGAACTTGGCGGCAAAGTCGTCGAGGTCTGGCTTGTCCTGGTCGTGATCCGGGTGCACCCCTGGCTGATTGTCGACCGGTACCGGACCCAGCGGCGCGTCGTCGGCGGGCGGCGGTCCCGAGGCTGCCCGTCGGCCGGCGGTGGCATCGGGGGACAGAGCCTCCACGTGTTCGCTGCGGCGGAGCTCGGACTGCTGCGGTGTGGCCATGTCAGAGAACTACCCAGCTGTCCCGTGTCGTAGACCGGTGCGCCACCGAGCACCGATATCGGAAATCCCCTCGAATGACGATGAGACTTGTATTACACATGTCTGCATGGCGCGTGAGCTGACCGACCAACCGCGACCTCCGTCGCCCGACACCTGGGATCCGGACCTCTACGCCCGGTTCTGGGAGGAGCGCCGCCAGCCCTTCGTGGATCTCCTGGCGCTGGTGGATCCCGTGCCGGGTGGTCGGACCGCTGACCTCGGCTGCGGCAACGGCAGGCTGACCCTGGAACTGCACGGCCACGTCGGTGCGGCCACGACCATCGGTGTCGACTCCTCAGCGGCCATGCTGGCCGAGGCCGACACCGAGGCGGTCGACGGCCTGCAGTTCGTCGAAGGCGACCTGGCCACCTGGGAACCCGACGCTCCGCTGGACGTGGTGCTGGCCAACGCCAGCCTCCAGTGGGTGCCGAATCACCCGGCGCTGTTCGCTCGACTGCATGCCATGTTGGTGCCGGGAGGACAGTTGGCCGTGCAGGTGCCGGCCAACTTCAGCCATCCCAGCCACATCGTGGCCGACGAGGTGGGCCAGCAGTTCGGACTGCCGCCGGTGGCGCGCTTCGAGTCGGTCCTCACTGCGGAGGGGTACGCCGCCCTCCTCGACGACCTCGCCTTCACCGACCTCACCGTCCGCCTGCAGGTGTACGTGCACCACCTTCCGTCGACCAGATCGGTCATCGAGTGGGTGAAGGGCACGCTGCTCACCGAGCACCGGCGTCAGCTCGGCTCGGAGCGCTTCGAGCAGTTCCTGGCGACCTACACCGAGGCGTTGCTCGACACGCTCGGGGATCCCGCCGGGGATCGTCCCTACACGCACCTGTTCAACCGCATCCTGCTCCACGGCCGACGGGCGTAGCCGTCCACCTCGGCGGGCGGCCACTTACCGTGGCCGAGGAGCCCGCTGAGTGGCGAGCCTCCGAACTGCCGGCAATCTGGTGCACATCGAGCGTGAAACGCCGGCAGTTCGGGGGTCAGGGCGTGCGGCCGGCCCAGGCCACCAACCGGTCGATGGCCGGGGCATCGTCGGGCACCTCGATCGCTGAGGCGAACGGGTCCTCCCACGGCACCTCCGGCGGCAACTCGGCCTGGATCTGCGCCCAGAACTCGACGCGGTCGGCCACCGGGAGCTGCGAGTGGAGCGCGGCTTCGGCGACGGCGACGACCTCGTCGTCCCACGTCACCTCGATGCCGGTGGCCCGGGCCAGGTCCCATGTGTGCACCACCACCTCGTTCAGGTAGATGGCCACCGCCTCCCGGCCCGACATCGTGTCCCACGGCAGCACGAGTTGCCGGTCGAGGACCGCCTCGTCGGTCCACTCGGCGAGGGATCCCGCAGCAGCGTCGGCCATGGTGGCCGCCCACTGGTCGTGGGCGACGTCGGTGTCCTCGACGGGCCAGTTCTCGATGGCGTCGCCCCGTGCGGCGCAGCCCAGGCGTCGAGCCACCATGACGAGGTGGGCCAGCAGGTCGCGCACCGACATCGCGTCGCACGGTGTCGGGCCATCCAGCTGATCGGGGCGGACCTGGGACATGACGTCGGCGGCCTGCGCGGCAGATCGCTCGAAGTGGGGACGGGGATCGACGCCGGCGAGGCCGTCGGGAGGCAAGGTGTCGGGATTCGAGGTGCTGGTCGTGGTGTCGTTCATGCGCTCACCATCGCATCAGAAAGTGGCCACCCTCTGGCCTGTTTGTCGAGAAATCCGACATGATGGAGCCATGCGCGCTGATCGGCTGGTGGGGATCCTCCTGCTGCTCCAGCAGCGCGGCCAGGTCACTGCGGCCGAGGTGGCCGAGGAGCTGGAGGTCTCCGAGCGCACGGCGCGACGCGACCTCGAGGCGCTGGGCATGGCCGGCCTTCCCGTCTACTCGGTGCGGGGACGAGGCGGGGGGTGGCGACTGGCCGGGCAGGGTCGGACCGACCTCTCGGGTCTCACCGCCGAGGAGGCCGCCGCCCTGGTCTTCCTCACGGGTCAGCGGGGTACCACGCCGACGGTGGCGGCTGCCCTGCGCAAGCTCACCGAGGCCCTGCCCGAGCCGTTGCGGTCCCGGGCGGCCGACGCCGCATCGTCGGTGGTGTTCGACCCCGCCGGCTGGGACTTCGCCGGGGGTCGCGCCGAGCCCGAGTTCCTGGCACCTGTGCAGCGCGCGCTCGTGGCCGGTGAGCAGGTCGACCTGGGCTATCGCCGCCGAGATGGTCGAGCCAGCATCCGTCGGGTGCACCCCTTGGGTGTGGTGACAAAGGGACCCCATTGGTATCTCCTCACTGGCACCGACACCGGCCAGCGAACCTTCCGCGTCGACCGAATCACCTCCGTCGAGATGACGGGCCAGCCAGCCGAGCGGCCCGAGGACTTCGATCTGGCCGAGACCTGGAGCGAGGTGGTCGCTACCGTCGACGAGCTGCGCACGCCGGTGCGGGCGCGTGCGGTGGCTGATCCCTCGGCGCTCGACATGCTGCGCATGGTCTTCGGTCGTCGGGTCGCATTCGGAGCCGCACATGGCGACTGCCGGTGCGACGGCCGGCCCGACGGCTGGGTGGAGGTGGAGCTGCGGGGCCACCACGTGTGGTCGCTGGCGGTGGAGGCGGCCGGGTTCGTCGACGTCCTCGACGTGCTCGAACCCGAGGAGGTGCGGGTCGCCCTGGCCGGCATCGGTCACGCCCTGGCGCGACGCTACGGCGACGACGTCGATGCGCCGCCACGTCACGCGCTGGCTCAGGAACCGCCCCGAACGCCCGACCAGCCGGCCGCAGCGCCTACGACGTCCCGATAGGCTCGTCGTCGACGTCGGCCCCTGGGGGACGGCGTCGGTGGGGGTGACGAACGAGCGGGGGACACGACCTGAGGGGGTCCCATGTACGACCTGGTCATCCGAGGGGGCACGGTCATCGACGGCAGCGGTCGACCCGGCGTCACCGCTGACGTGGCCGTCGACGGCGACCGGGTGGTTGCGGTCGGCGACGTCGACGGGAACGGTCGCCGGGAGCTCGACGCCGACGGTGCCGCCGTCACGCCCGGTTGGGTGGACATCCACACCCATTACGACGGGCAGGCCACCTGGGATCCCGAGGTGTCACCATCGGGCTGGCACGGCGTCACCACTGTGGTGATGGGCAACTGCGGCGTGGGGTTCGCTCCGGTGCGGCCCGACGAACGGGAGTTTCTGATCCAGCTCATGGAAGGGGTCGAGGACATCCCCGGCGCTGCGCTCGACGAGGGCATGTCGTGGGCCTGGGAGTCGTTCCCCGAGTACCTCGACGAGCTGGAGCGGCTGCCACGGGTGCTGGACGTGGCCGCGCTGGTGCCTCACGGTGCCCTGCGCGCCTACGTGCTGGGCGCCGATCGGCCCAACGACGAGGCCACCACCGAAGAGATCGACGCCATGGCGGCGCTGGCCCGCCAGGCGTCGCTGGCCGGCGCGGTGGGCGTGTCCACCACCCGCACGCTGCTGCACCGGGCCAAGGACGGCGAGTTGGCCGCAGGCACCACTGCGGCAGCCGCCGAGCTGGTCGGCATCGGCTCGGCCCTGGCCGACACCGGGCACCGGGTGTTCTCGGTGGCCAGCGACATGGCCGACCCCGCCGCGGAGTTCGCCTGGATGGAACAGATCTCCCGAGCGGCGGGCATCCCGGTGACCTTCCAGGTGCTCGCTGTCGACTTCGCTCCCCACTGGTGGCGGGACTGGATCGACCGGGCGTTGGCCGCCAACCGCCGCGGCGCCTGGTTGGTGCCACAGGTTGCCGGCAAACCAGCGTCCGTGTTGGTCGGCTTCGAGTCGTCGTTCCACCCGTTCGTTCGCAATCCCGCCTACCGGCCGTATGCCGATCTGCCCCACGGAGAGCGCATCGCCCAGTTGCGCCGACCCGAGGTGCGCGAGGCCATCCTGGCCGCACCGCCCGGGCAGTCGACGGGTTTCGAGGCCTTCATGCTGGCCAGCCTGAGCAAGCTGTTCCCCCTCGGTGACCCGCCGGACTACGAACCCCACCCGTCATCCAGCGTGGCAGCCATGGCCGAGCGAGAGGGTCGCCAACCCCTCGAGGTGGCCTATGACCTCATGTTGGAGCGCGATGGCCGCGCGCTGCTCTACCTGCCGCTGCTCGGCTACGTCGACGGTTCACTCGATGACATCGGCGAGATGCTCCGCCATCCCGGCACCGTGCTCGGCCTCGGCGACGGCGGCGCCCACTGTGGCGTGCTGTGCGACGCCAGCCTGCCGACGTTCATGCTCACCCACTGGGCCCGGGACCGCTCGCGCGGCGACACGCTCCCGGTCGAGGCGGTGGTGCACCACCAGACCCGACGCACCGCGCTGCTCTACGGGTTCGAGGACCGCGGCCTGGTGGCGCCCGGGTATGTGGCCGATCTCAACGTGGTCGATCTCGACGGGCTGGCCTTGGCGGCTCCGACCATGGCTTACGACCTCCCCGCCGGGGGGAAGCGCTTGGTGCAACGCGCCGAGGGCTACGTGGCCACGGTGAAGTCGGGCCAGGTGGTGCGCCAGTTCGACGAACCCACCGGCGTCCGGCCCGGAGGCCTGCTGCGCGGCGCCGGAGCCCCGTAGCCGAGCGCCTTTGGCGGTGCCCCGCCGGTCGACCGTGCGGCGGCGGGGGCCGGAGGCCCACTGGCGGTGGGTACAAACGTTCGATAGCCTGACGGTGTGGCGCCGTTGCAACTGACCCTGAGCGCGAGCGACGACCCGGTGCTCGCCGACGGCCCGACCGTCGAGCGTCGCTGGCTCGACGCGACGTCGTGGGTGGACGTGGTCCGTGGCTACCTCGTTGGCGCCGACACGTTGTTCGCCGAGCTGCGGGACGCTGTGGCGTGGACGCAGGGACGGCGGATCATGTTCGACGCCATGGTCGACGATCCGCGCCTGTCGAGGTGGTTCCGACGCGACGACGACCCACACCCGACACTCACCGTGGTTCGTGCCGACCTCGAGCGCCGCTACCGTCGCCGGCTCGGCGGTGTCGGACTCAACTACTACCGCGACGGGCACGACAGCGTGGCGCCGCACCGCGACCGCGAGTTACGTCGTCTGGACGACACGCTGGTGGCCATTCTCACCCTGGGAGCGAAGCGCCCGTTCCTGGTGCGGCCCCACGGTGGGGGCCCTTCGGTCGACGTGCACCCCGCATCGGGCGACCTGCTGGTCATGGGTGGCGCGTGTCAGCGCGACTGGGAGCACGGCGTGCCCAAGCGACGAAGCTCCGGGCCGCGCATCTCTGCGTCGTGGCGCTGGTCGGCGGGAACGTGAGGCCGGCGGCCGATTGAGCCCAGCAGCCGATTGAGCCCAGCAGCCAGGCGAGGCCGGCGATCAGATGAGTTGGCCCGGATCCCCGACGGCACGGAACAGGAAGGCGGCCATCGCCTGGCGGGACAGTGGGCTGGCTGGGAGGAACAGCGTGGACCCGTCCGCCTGCGCGAAGCCCGTGGACACGCCCCACAGGCCCAGGCACTGGATGGGCACGTAGAACGGGTGGGTGGGGTTCACGTCGGCGAACAGCGGTGCGGGCGCCCCACGGTCCGACTCGCCGACGGCTCGTGCTGAGCACTCGTCGAAGGTGGGCTGGTCCGTCACCCGCCACAGGAACGCGGCCAACGCCTGGCGGGACAACGGGTCGGTCGGTTTGAACAGTGGCGCGCCACCGGGTTGCAGGGTGCCGGTGGTGATCCCCCACAAGCCGAAGCACTGGATGGGAGCGAAGAACGGATGGTCCGTCGGGACGTCAGCGAACAGCGGCTCGGCCAGCCTCGGTGACCAGCTCAGCCCTCCGTTGGCCGCGCACCGCTGCAGGGTCGGCTGCTTCTCGATACGCCACAGGAACGCCACCATGGCCTGGCGGGACAGCGGGTCGCCGGGCTTGAAGAGGGGAAGTCCCTCGGGCTGGGGGATGCCGGTGGTGATGCCGAAGGCGGCGAGGAAGTGGATGTCGTTGCAGAACGGGTTGGCTACGGTGACGTCGGCGAAGGCATACACCGGTGTGGCGGCGGCACAGTCCGACACGCCGCCAAGGACTCGGAGCACGGTGTCACCGGTGGCGCCGTCGATGCCGTCGAGCGCCAAGCGGTACCGGGTACCGGAGGTGGCGAAGAGGTAGCTGCGGTTGCCTTGGCGAAAGATGGCCCCGTCGATGGGCAGGTCGTCGACGCGGGGGACCCCGCTGGTGAGGTCGACGTCCTCTTCGGTCAACGGCGTCACCGGGGTCAGGTCGTCGAGGCTGTTGCCCACGTGGGCCGACAGCGCGAGGGGTGTGGGGCTGTCGGCCGTCGACAGCAGATAGAGCACGTCGGCCGGCGACGTGAGCTCGTACCAGATGGAGGCGCTCAACCCCTCCGAGTCGGGTGCGTCGTGTCGGGGTTCACCTGCTTGCGCGCTGGCGCCGACGTTCGAACCGAACGCGAGGCCCACCCCGTCGAGCACGTCGGCGTCGTCGAGGTCGTCGTTGGGCGGCGGGGTGACGCCGTCGGGTCGGACGGTGAGTAGGACGGCGCCGGTGACGCCGTCGGCGCCGTCGACGGCCAGGTGATAGGTGGTGCCGGCGATGGCGTCGAGGGCGACGCGGCTCTGCGGCGCCAGATCAGAGCCGGCGTCGGCGGTGACCTGCGCCAACTCGCCGAGCCTCTCACCCGTGTAGACGGCCAGGATCGTGGGGCTGTCGCTGCCGGTGGTGTCGATGGTGAACCCACCGGTGGTGGGTGCCGTCCAGCGGTACCAGATCGAGGCGCTGGGCGGCGTGGTGCCGTCGGGGTGATGGGACGGTTCGCCTGCCTCGGCGGTGGCGCCCACGGTCGAGCCAGTCACCGAGCCGGAGGCACCCACCACCGTGCGGGCCGATGCGAAGGCGTCGTTGGGCGGACTGCTGCGGTCCTGTGCTGCCCGCTCGCCGAGCGGAAGCGACGGGTCGGCGGCCGCCCCCGTGCTACCGGCGACCAGTACGAGCACGGCCATGATGCTGAGAAGCGCAGCCGTCGTGCGGCGTCGGGAGCAATGGGGCCGGGAGGGGTGGCGCCGGGGGGCGTGTGGCTGCATCGGTGACCCTCCGGATCCGCCGAGTGGATGCTGGCCTGCTGAGAGCGACACCGCCGCGTCGGGCGGCGCCGCGTCGGGCGGCGCCGACACGCTAGGTCAGGTCACCGGTCACCGTTCGGTCGGAGCGCCTCGTCCCGCCACCCGCGCAGGATGCGGCGCAGCACCGGTGGGAACACCAGCTGCATGGCCGCCGCCAGGGCCGCGCCGGCGGGGCCCGGTCGCGGCCGGTAACGGAAGTCCATGCCCACCACCGAGCTGGGCTGCGGACCATCGTCGCCGCTCGCCGGCTCGACCCACCACGAACCCTGCATCTCGGCCAAGGGATAGGGATAGTCGCTGGTGTCGACCGTGACGTCGAAGCGGTGGCCTTCGTCCCACAGGGTGCAGGACTCGTGCCAGGTCTCGCCCTTGCGGTTCGCACACGTTCGCTCGAGTCCGGCCCCGTTCGGCGTCGTCGCCCGCACGGCGGAGAGCGTCGGTGCGAGCCGTCCGTAGAGCTCGTGGTCCACCATCTGTGCCCACACGTCGGCGGTGGGAGCCTCGATCGTGCGCCTGACACGGAGCACCTCCACCGGAGGCCGGTCGGCGACGCTGTTGTGGGGATCGAGGCGGCGGAGGTGACGAAGCGCCCACCACTGGCGTCCGGCGAAGGCGGCCACGGCGGTGGCAACCGTCCCGACCACCAGGTCCCCGCTGGTGGCGTACCAACCGGCCGCCATGGTGGCCGCAGACGCCACCACCCACCCGACATCGCTGCTCACCAGCGCCGGCGTCCAACGCCGGAGCCGGTCGACCGGTCGGGTGGAGAGCACGCCGAGGCCGGTGGCGAACAGGGCCAACCCGACACCCAGCGCTCGGACGGCACCGGGGTGGTCGACCCCGAGTACGTCGGCGACCACGGTGGGCGCAGCCATCGCAGAGGTGGCGCCGACCATCGAGAACAGGGCGTTGAGGCGCACCACGTTGCGTAGACGCTGGGCCGCAGCCAGCGTGCCGCCGGGATCGGCGATCGGGGCCGGGATGGGGTGGGGTCGTGGGCGGGGTGAGGTGTGCATGGCGACATCGTGCGCAGCTGGGTTCGGCTGATCCATGACCTGTGAGGTCATGGTGTGACGGGCGAGGGCTCTCTACGCTGCGGTCATGGACAGCGTTCCGCGGACACGACCTCGGCTCGCACCCCCCACGGATCGTGACCTGCCAACCGGCGGTGAACGCCGACAGCCGCCCGCGGAACTCGGCCAGCTGCTCCGCCAGTGGCGTGCCCGACGCCACCTCAGCCAACTCGAGGTGTCCAGCCAGACCGGCGTGTCCACCCGGCACCTGTCGTGCGTGGAGACCGGCCGTGCTCGATCCAGCCGCGAGCTGGTGCTGCACCTGGCCCGGGCGCTGGAGGTTCCCTTGCGTGAACAGAACCGGCTGCTCCTCGCTGCGGGATACGCCCCGGTGTACGACGAGCGGCCGCTCGACGACGCTGCCATGACGGCCGTGGCCGATGTCCTCGACGACGTCCTTCGGTGCAGTGACCCCAACCCGGCGGTGGTGATGGATCGGCACTGGAACCTGCAGCTGGCCAACGAGGCGGCACTGTGGCTGTGCACCGGCGTGGCCGGCTGGTTGCTGGAACCACCGGTGAACGTGGCCAGGTTGTCGCTGCACCCCGACGGCCTGGCTCCCCGGGTGCGCAACTTCGATCGCTATGCCGCCCACCTCGTCGATCGGCTGCAACGCACGGCCGAGCTGACCGGTGACAGCGCGTTGGTGGCGCTGCTCGACGAGGTCAGCCATTTGGTGCCGTCGGAGAGCCCGCCCCTGCCAGACGGGGACGGACCGGTGTTCGCCCTGGCACTCGAGATCACCGTCGAGGGCCGCGACCTGTCGCTGTTCTCCACGGTGGCCACCTTCGGGACAGCGGTGGACATCACCCTCGACGAGTTGGCCATCGAGACCTTCTACCCGGCCGATCCGGCCACCGCCGAGGTGCTGGCCAGCCGACCGTGGCGCTGACGATCTGAACGCGAGGATCTCACCCTGCGCGGTGGCCCGACCACGGAGCGTCATAGGCTGGGACGGCGGTGGGCGCGGACTGGCCCTTTGGTCCGGTGCGTCGGCCACCGTGCGGCGGGCATCGCCCCGACCGTCGACCACTGCCCCGGGACGACGACGTGTATCACCTGCGGACCAGCAGCGAGCACCGGCGGCGCCGATCTCACCGCGCCCGTGCGCGGTCGGCGGCGCTGGCAACCGCGGCGCTGATGGTGATGTGGTCGGCAGCCTGTGGGAGCGACGACACCGGGATGCCGTTGCGCGCCGACGGTGGGAGCGGCACTGCCTCCACCGAGCGTCCGGCGCCGAGCAGCACGACGACCAGCGCGGCGGTCGAGGACGATCAGGGGCCCGATGGTGTCGCCGACGATCCACCGGCGCCGGGCGATGACGCAGCCCTGCTGGAGGGCGAGCTGACCGTGTACTTCCTCGACGTCGGACAGGGTGACGCCACGCTGCTGCGTGCACCGGACGCCACCGTGCTCATCGACGCCGGACGCCACGACCGTTCCGACGTGGTCGACCACCTCGAGGATCTCGGCGTGACCCACATCGACGTGGTGGTCGGCACCCACCCCCACGCCGACCACATCGGTCAGGTGGCTGACGTGCTCTCCACCTTCGAGGTGAACGAGGTGTGGATGTCGGGCACCCCCCACACCACCCAGACCTTCGAGCGCACTCTCGACGCCATCGAGGACACCGGCGTGGCCTACGAGGAGCCACGCGCCGGCGACCGCACCGACGTCGGTTCGCTGTCGGTCACCGTGCTGCACCCGACCGTGTTGACCGGGAACCTGCACGCCGACTCGCTCGTGCTGCGCATCGACTACGGCGACGTGTCGTTCTTGTTCACCGGCGACGCCGAAGGGCCGACCGAAGCCGACCTGGTGGTGTCCTCGGCGGCGGACCTCGACGTCGACGTCTACCAGGTGGGCCACCACGGCTCGGCCACCTCCACCACGTCTGCCTTCCTGCGGGCCATGTCACCGTCGGTGGCGGTGTATTCCGCCGGGGCGGGCAACTCCTACGGCCATCCCCACGACGTCGTGGTCGAGCGGCTGCTCGATGCCGACGTGGCCCTCTACGGCACCGACGTGCACGGAACGGTCACCGTCCGCACCGACGGGGTGACGTGGTCGGTCACCACCGAGCGCGACCGCACCGACTGACGCGACCGCACGGATCGACGCGACCGCACCGACTGACGCGACCGCACGGGGTGACGCGACCGCACGGAGTGACGCGACCGTACGGTCACTCCCAGTCGAAGAGGTCTCGATACAGCTGCCAGAGCTCCGCGGCGTAGCGGTCGGCTTCGTACCGGTACAGCACGGCTGCAGCGGCTTGGCGGCTCACCGGCTCGAGCGGCCGGAAGGTGCCGTCGTGGTAGCCCTCGACGAGGCCCCCGTCGGCGGCCCAGGTGATGGCGTCGGCGAAGGGGTGGTCGGCCGGCACGTCGGAGAACCCGCCGTGGTCGTGGCCGTTGTGGTCGCCGTGACGGCTGCTGTGCCCGTGGTGTCCGTCGTGGTCGTCATGCCCGCTGTGGTCATGGTCGTCGTGGGGCTCGGGGCTGCCGGCCAGTCGGTGGAGGAAGGCCACCAGTGCCTGGCGGCTGACCGGGATATCGGGTCGGAAGGTGCCGTCGGGGTAGCCCTTGACGAGGCCCCCGTCGGCGGCCCAGGTGATGGCGTCGGCGAAGGGGTGGTCGGCCGGCACGTCGGAGAACCCGCCGTGGTCGTGGCCGTTGTGGTCGCCGTGACGACTGCTGTGCCCGTGGTGGTCGTGCTCGTCGTGCTCGTCGTGCCCGTCGTCACCGGCAAACGCCCGGTACAGGAACGCCACCAGCGCCTGGCGGCTCACCTGTGTGGTGGGTCGGAACGTGCCGTCGTCGTAGCCCGTGGTGACCCCGGTGCTGGCGGCCCAGCCGATGTGTCGGGCGAACTCGTGCGTCTCGGGCACGTCGGGGAAGACCTCGGCGTCGTCGTGCTGGTCACCCCACCAGATGAAAGTGACGTTGATGCCCATCGCCCCGGGCTCGGGTTGGTGGTTGTGGTAGATCGAGTCGAGGGTCAGTTCCTCCCCGGCCTCGAACTGCCAGTGGACCGCACACGGGTTGATGCGCTCGATGGTGGTGCCGTGGTGATGGCCACCGGAGCGGGCGCTGTGGCCATCGTGGTCGTGGTGGTCGTCGGCGTAGACCACCTCGGACCGGCAGATGAGATCGTCGTCGGCCGTGCGCAGCTCGGTGGCGATCCCGCCGTCGTGGAGGTGGCCACCCGTGCCCACGATGATCCCGGCCTCGGGCATGGTCCACGTCTTCGACTGCACGTGCACGCTGTCAGGACCGCCGTCGCCGGGCACGTCGTACTCGGCATTGCCGCAGTGACCGCTGACGTCGAGGAACCAGGGCTCCACCCAGCGGGTGGTGTCATCGGTGCGGCCCGGCTGGTGGACGACCTCGTACTCGATGTAGATGTCGCGGGCTTCGTCGGCCAGGTTCATGACGTGCCAGTTGCCCAGCCAACTCTGGGCGTTCGGCTTGCGCATGGCATAGGGGTCGGGCAGCGCGACGGGTGTGCGCTCTGCGCCCGAGGCCAGGTGCAGGTGCCCGAACCCGCGGCTGGGACATGCCGGATCGGTAGCGCCCGGGGTGAAGAAGGCGATGTGGTGGAAGTGGACGTCGTCGTTACCGAGCGACGTGCCCTGGTCGTCGACGAGATCGAACTCGATGCCGCGGATGGCGATCCAATCCTCGCCGCCGGTGCCGGTGGGCATGGGCACCGCGCCCACCATGTTGCGATCCCACCCCGAGTGTCCCTGCGCAGCGAGTGAGATCGGCCCGATCCGCATGGTCTCGCTCACCAGTTCGCCGTCGCCCGGCGCCGGAGCGTTGTACATCGGGGCGGGCCCGACCGCAGCCGCCGTCCCGGCGAGGGATGCAACGAGCAGCAGACTGGTGAGGACGGCGAGCGTGGGACGTACGAACGGCATGGGGATCCTCGTGGGAAGTCGACGATGGTCGACGCGCGGACGCAGCGTCGACGCGGAGGAGCGCACGGTGACCGCACCCCCCGGTTGCGGACCCCTCCAGTGTGGCACAGGGGTTGTGGCCGTCGTGCCGGGGCGAAGGGCTGTCCACCTGCACCGAGCAGGAACATGCGCAGGACGCCGTAGCCTCGGAGGGGTGCGATTGGTCCTCGTCCGACACGGTGATGCCCATGCGGGCCTCACCGGCACCATCGCCGGCGAGCGTGGGTGCCGCGGGCTCACCGATCGGGGGCGTCAGCAGGCGGCGCTGCTGCGAGACCACCTGGCGGCGACCGGGCGGCTGCGGCCCGATGTCCTGGTGTCGAGCACACTGCCCCGGGCGATCGAGACGGCGCAGATCATCGCGCCAGGGCTGGGGTTCGACGAGGTGGCCCAGGACTGCGACCTGTGCGAGGTCCACACCGGCGACGCCGACGGCCTGGACTGGGTCGACTACACCGAGCGGTTCGGCCCGCTCGACATGGAAGCCGAGCCCGATCGCCGATTCGCCCCCGGCGGCGACAGTTGGAACAGCTTCCACGAGCGGGTGCAGCACCTGCTCGAACGCCTGGCCACCGATCACTCCGAGGAGACCGTGGTGGCCGTGTGCCATGCGGGGGTGATCATGGCGTCGATCCGCACCCTCTTCGCCGTGCCGCATCCGGGAACCGGGACGCAACTGCGACCCACCAACACCGGCCTCACCGAATGGCACCACGATCCGGCGCTCGGCCGGTGGACTCTGCACAGCTTCAACGAGGCCAGCCACCTGCGTCGCGCACCGTCGATCGACTGAGGTCGCGCCGCGCCGATCCCATGGTGGGGCGGCCGCTGGTCTGTCCCCGGCGGGGGCGGGTAGGACCGCACCATGTCCGACGAGCAGCACTACACGGTTGACGCCGCCCGCGAGGCGGCAGACGACGGCGCGACCGCCGAGTGGGTGCGGGCCTTCCTCACCAGCCCGGGCAGCGACAACGCCGTCCTGGGCAACGCCTTGGCCGAGCAGTGTGGCGCCTGGCTCGGTCCGCTGGAGGTGCCGTTGCGACTCCTCCACCGACTGGCCGGTCCGGAGGGGGAGCGCGTGATGTGCCCCATCGACGAGGACGACTGGGGTGACGACGTCGACGACATGGAAGACCGGGTCGAGGAGGGTTGGGAGCCCCCGCCGCTCATCGTGACCTTCAACGAGGATCGTCAACTGGTGCTCGAGGACGGCAACCACCGGGTGGAGGCCATGCGTCGGGCAGGGCGGGACGAGGGCTGGGCGCTGATCGGCTTCGCCGACGAAGCGGCGCGCGAC
>JAFIEP010000009.1 GCA_020832495.1 Acidimicrobiia bacterium
TGCCGGGGCGGGTGGTGGTGGTGTGTCGGCTGCGGGCGGTGGTGCAGGGGCCGGTGGTGGTGGTGTGTCGGCTGCGGGCGGTGGTGCCGGGGCCGGCGCGGGGCTGCTCCCCTGGGCGGCGCCGGCCAGCGCCTCGGCGAACTGCCGGGCGCTGCCGTAGCGGTCTTCGCGGGCACGGGACATGGCCGTGGCCAGGATCTCGTTGAGTCCGGCAGGGAGATCGGGATGCTCGAGTGGGGCAGCGGTGGTGGTGAGGATGCGACCGAGGACCGTGGCCGTGCCTTCCTCCTTGCTGCCGAAGGGTGGGGTTCCGGCGATGGCGGTGTAGATCACCGATGCGAGTTGGTAGACGTCGGTCGCCTCGTCCGGCTCCTTGCCTTCGATGACCTCGGGGGCGGTGTGCACGGGAGTGAACGACAACGCGGCGGTGGCCTGGCCACCGTCGAGCGACGAGACACCGAAGCCGGTGAGCTTGGCGTGCCCGTCGTCGGTGAACTGCACCGAGGCGTCGGTGAGATCGCGATGCAGGACGCCGGCTTCGTGAGCGGCGGCGAGACCGTCGGCCAGCTCGGTCCCCATCCGGAGTGCGACATGGGGAGGCAGCGGTCCGTGGGCACTCAGCAACTCGTGCAGCGCACCACCGCCGCACCATTCGCTGACGAGGTACACCACGCCGTCGGGCGACGTGCCCGACGCCTGGACCCCCACGATGGCGGGGTGAGGGCCGATGCGCGCCGAGGCATCGACCTCGCGCTGCAGCCTGCGCTGGAGCCGCTCGTCGGCGGCGTTCCCACGAAGGGTCCGTATGAGGACTGCCTGGTTGCTGGCGACATCGACGGCCCAGTAGCGCTCGTCGAACTCGCCAGCGCCGACGGGGCGCAGGTCGCTGTATCCGGGGAGTTCCACGGCGCCGAGGGTAGTGCTGTCGGGCCAGGCCGCGCGCCGCTCGCGCCGACTTCGTCAGGTCTCTGCCGCCGCCAGGCGGCGCCACCAGGGGAGTACGTCGTCGGCGATGAGCCGGGCGACCTCAGCGGCGCCGTCGGGCGTCCAGCCATCGGCGTCGATCCAGCTCTCGATCTCGGTGTCGGTCACCCCGACCGGACGCGACACGGCGTCGATCGCCGTGGCCCACGCCGCACGTGAGGGCGCGTGTGCCACCTGCTCGACCAGGCCGACGAGGCTCGCCGCCCGTCGGTCGCCACCGGGTCGTCCCCCGCCGAGGGCGGCAGGCACCGCAGCGATGGCGACCGCGGCGCCGTTGGCCCGTGCCATGTCCACGCCGCGGGCCAGATCCGCTCGGGCCCAGTCGGAGTACGGCCAGTCACCGGGAGCGACGAGCGTGCTCACCCCGGGCAGGCGCTGCTCGCCGAGTTCCCAGCCGCCCAAGAGGAGGAGGACGAGGTGTGGTTGGATCCGGTCGAGCGACCATTCCAGGTCGGTGCGGCGGAGGCACATCGGGTCGGCCGCCCGGGCGACGCCGTCGACGGACGTGCCGAGGGAGCCGATGACCCCGCACGAGGAGTCGGCGAAGGAGAACACGGCCACGTCGTCACCGAGCACGTCCTCGAGCGCGCTGACCACGGGGCGGGTCGACGGGTCGGTCCACACGAGCACCCTGGTTGGTTCGTCCGACGCCAGCGGTCGCAGCGGAGTGGGCGGCGGAGCCCAGCGCAGGGCCAGCTCGTCGTCCGCCGTGGCGGTGTCGTAGAGGGCGAGCAGCTCCGGGCCGAGGAACTCCCGGGCCACCTCGAGCGCCGTCGCTTCGCTGAAGTGGACGCCGTCGGGGCGGAGTTCGAAGTCTCGGTCGCCGGCCTGGTCGATCCACGCGGCGAGGTCGACCACCTCGACACGACCCGGGCGCAGCGCCGGGAGCTGTTCGATGACCCCGTTCAGGTGATCCCACCGTTCGGGCTCGAGCGCCCCGCCGTCACCGGGGCCGGCACGGGCGGCCACCAGCGGACTGTCGGGCGGGCTGGTGAGCCACACCACCAAGGCGCCGTCGGCGCTCAGCACGTCGACCACGTCGAGGAACTCGTCACGGACCCAGGCGTCGAAGGTCGGGTCGCCCGGTCCGACGAAAGGTCCGCCGGCGCTGAGTTGGCGATCCACGACGTCCCAGGGGCCGGTCTGGACGACGGCGAGGTTCGGTGCGGCAGCCCGGACCGCCTCGGGCCACGTCTCGTGCCAGGCACTGCAGTGGGGTGGGAACGTGGACGGCAGGCCGGTCCTGGCGATGTGCTCGGTCGCCCGACCGAGGCCACAACCCAGGCGGGTGGAGCCCAGGACCACGTCCACCTCGCCGTCGAGCTCTGCCCAGCGTGCCAGTCCCGAGGCTGTCGACAACGCCGTGGAGTCACCGTAGACCGCAATGCGCGGACGGGGCCCGGGAGGGAGAACGACGCTGCCGTCAGCGGCTTCGGTGGCCACCCCCGGCGAGGAGGACGTGGTCTGGGCCAGTGCACTCGACAGGTCGCGCTGGGTGGCATCGAGGTCCAGCGACCGGTCGGGGGCGGTGACGCTCACCACGAGTGCGGTCGCGCTGAGCACCACGGCGGCGGCGACGGCCGCCGGTACCAGCGGGATGGCCCGAGGGCCGCTGCGAGTGCCGCGGGCGTAGCGGATGCGCCGCTCGACGAGGCGGTAGGAAGCTTCGGCCAGCGCCAGGGTGACCGCCATGCGCACGACGAACAGCGGCCAACTCGACAGCCCGGTCCGCTGCTCGTCCAACCACAGGAAGATCGGCCAGTGGTAGACGTACACCCCGTAGGAGATGGTCCCGAGCCAGCGGAGCACCGGCAGCCCGAGCACGGCGGCCAACGGGTTGCCGGGCACGAGCGCGGCGGCGATGACGGCGGCGGACAGGATGGCGTAGGCCCCGAGCCCGCCCTGGTAGACCCACCCGCTGGCCGTGGTGGTGACGACCCACAGGACGACGGTTGCCGCGGCGGCGACCAGACCGGCTGCGGCGAGGTGCTGTGGGACGCGGTTGCGACCGACGAGCCCGCCCCTGCTGGCGCGTCGGTCGAAGAACAGGGCCAGCGCCACGCCGACGAGCAGTTCACCCATGCGGGTCGGCGTGGCGTAGTAGGTCACGTCGGGTGACAGGTCGAGCACCAGCGGGGACAGTGAACAGGCTGCGGCCACACCGACCACGGCCACGGCCAGCCGTGTCCGTCCTCGCACGCGGGCGAGCACCAGCAGGGCCACCACCGGGAAGAACAGGTAGAACTGCTCTTCGATGGCCAGGCTCCAGTAGTGCAGCAACGGTGACTGACCCATGAGGTCGTCGCCGTACGCCCGCTCACCGGCCATGAACCACCAGTTGGCCACGTAGCCGACGGACGCCACCGTGTCACCGAAGATGCCCTGGCGTTGCGTCTCGGTGCCGGCGAAGAGTGCGTAGGCGATGGCGAGCAGGATCCCCAGGCTGGCCGCAGGCAGCAGGCGACGGGCCCGGCGGCGCCAGAAGCTGACCACGTCCACGCGGGAGCTGTGGCGATGCTCGACGAGCAGGAGGGTGGTGATGAGGAAGCCCGAGAGGGTGAAGAAGGTGCTGACGCCGAGGAAGCCTCCGCTGGCCCAGGAGAACCCGGCGTGGAAGCACAGCACCGCCAGGACACAGGCGCCGCGCAGGCCGTCGAGTGCCTCGACGTGGGGCAGGCGAGGTGCGCTCGGCGAGGTGCGTTCCTCGTCTGGCTCGTCGCCGGCGAAGAGGCTGCGTGCTGGAGGCGAGGTGCGGTGGAGGTTCACAGGTGCGGGGGCCGAATCGCACGGCGATCGGTCCCGTGGGGGTAGGGATGTCCCGCCGATGCCTCGATGAGGGCACCGCCGAGCGTATCGCTCATGGCTCGTCGGCGGGCAGCGGGCAGGTGGGCCACATCTCGGCCGATCGGGGCTCCACGGTCGACTCGGCAGGTTGGTCCGGCGGCTCCTAGCATGAGGGAGAGATCAGTGGTCCGTCGGCGCGCGGAGCGTGACGGACACTCGGAGAACGCGGTGCCGGACGGACCGGCACCAGGTGGAAGGGGACGAGATGTTCCGTTGGAACGACGAGCAACTGATGGTGCGCGACGCAGTGCGCCAGTTCATCGACAAGGAGATCCGACCGCACGTCGAGGAGTTCGAGCACGGCGACACCCCGCCCTACGACGTCCTGCGGAAGCTGTTCGCCACCTTCGGCATGGACTCAATGGCCCGGGATCGTTTCAAGCGCCAGATCGAGTTCGAGCGAACGGCCGCCGACGCGGTGGCTCGGGGCGAGACCCCGCCCGAGAAGCCCAAGCGCGAGGGTGGTTTCGACCCGTCGATGCAGATGATCCCCATCATCGAGCTGTGTCGGGTGAGCCCGGGCATGGTGACGGCCATGGGCGTCTCCATGGGCCTCACCGCCGCCTCGATCAACTCGAAGGGCACCATTGCCCAGAAGGAACGCTGGGTCCCGGAGTTGCTCACCCTCGAGAAGATCGGCGCATGGGCCATCACCGAGCCCGACAGCGGTTCGGATGCATTCGGCTCGATGCGTGCCACCGCCCGGCGTGACGGGGACGAGTACCTGCTGAACGGGCAGAAGACGTTCATCACCAATGGTCCGTACGCCGACACGATCGTGTACATCTGCAAGCTGGACGAGGGCAACGATCCTGCCGAGCGGAAGATCTTGTCCTTCGTGCTCGACGCCGGCATGGAGGGCCTCGAACAGTCCAAGCCGTTGCGCAAGATGGGCATGCACTCGTCGCCCACCGGCATGTTGTTCCTCAATGACGTCCGGGTGGGTCGCGACCGACTGATCGGCGAGACCGAGGACGTGCCCGCAGGTGGACGGTCAGGGGCCAAGGACACCTTCGCCATGGAGCGGTCCGGCGTGGCCGCCATGGCGCTCGGTGTCATCTCAGAGTGCTTGGACCTGTCGATCGACTATGCCAAGAACCGGGTGCAGTTCGGCCAGCCCATCGGGCAGTTCCAGCTCATCCAAGAGAAGCTGGCTCGTATGGAGGTCGCCCGGCTGAACGTCGAGAACCTGGTGTTCCGCTACATCGAGATGGTGCAGGCAGGGGTCAGCCTCAGCTTCGCCGAGGCGTCGGCCATGAAGCTCTATTCGGCCCGCGCCGCCACCGAGGTGGCCCTCGAGGCGGTGCAGCTCTTCGGTGGCAACGGGTACATGGCGGAGTACCGGGTCGAACAGCTCGCCCGCGACGCCAAGGTGCTGCAGATCTACGCAGGCACCGACGAGCAGCAGATCATCGCCATCGCCAAGGACCTGCTCAGGGAGTAGGCCCCGGGCGGTGGACGTACACCTCCGAGTACGGCGGGTTGGCCACGTGGACGTAGCCGTGGTCGGCCAGCCGTGCTTCGGTGATCCCCTTCTCCCGTGCGTCCATGGTGGCCAACTCGATGCAGACGATGTCGGGCTGCCAGCGTTCGAGGTCGATCGAGGCGAACACCTCGTAGTCGGCCCCTTCGAGATCGAGGTTCAAGAAGTCGACGTCCTCGATGCCCTACTCCCCCATGAGCTCGTCGAAGGTGTAGCAGGGTGCCTCCAGTTCCCGGACGTGCTCTGCGATGTCGGTGGCCACCGTGCGCTCCGGAGCGGGCCGGTCCGGGACCAGGTCGAGGTACTCGGCGAGCACCGGGGGTTCGAGGGGGATGTGTTCTGCGTTCGCCTCGAGCAAGGCGATCGTCTCGAGGAGGTGCGCCCGGCTGGTACTGCCGATCTGCTCGGTGACGTAGGCGATGCCACCGGCTGCCGGATCGACGTACCACATGGTCCTCGGCTCCGCCGCCACGATCGCCTCGGCGATCACGATGCCGGGCGAGTCGGCGAAGTTCTCACGCAGCCGGGACGCCATGTGGGGGAGGGGCTCGACCATGAGCCCCGACCAGCCGAACCGGCGGATGAACGGGTACACCGGGTCGGCGGTGATGCCGTCGTTGGCGCCGAGGTTGACGAAGGTGAGCCCCGGCCCGACATGGGGTTCCATGGCGGCGAGATAGTCGCGGAACATCCGCTCGTAGGGTCGCACGGGACGCCGTCCTCGGGTCAGGGGATCGCCAGAGGGTAGTTCGTCATGCGGCGGCGACCGCTCAGACGCCGAGCGACCGCCCGATGATCTCCTTCATGATCTCGGTCGTGCCGCCGTAGATGGTGGTGATCCGGGCATCGACATAGGCACGGGCCACGGGGTACTCCCGCATGTACCCGTAGCCGCCGTGCAGTTGCACGCAGGCGTCCACCGCCCGCTTCTGCAGTTCGGTGCACCACCACTTGGCCATCGCCGCGTCCTCTGCGCTCAGTTCACCGTCGGCCAGGGCTTCGACGCAGCGATCGACGAAGCTCTGGGTCACCTCGATCTCGGTGGCCAGTTCGGCCAGCACGAAGCGGTTGTGCTGGAAGCTGCCGACCGGCTGCCCGAACGCTTCGCGCTCCTTGGCGTAGGCCAGCGTCCACCCGAGCACCGCTCGCGCCGCGGCCACGCCCGACATGGCGATCGACAGCCGCTCCTGGGGCAGGTTGGTCACCAGGTGGGTGAAGCCGTCTCCCTCGCGCTCGCCGAGCAGGTTGGCCACCGGGACTCGGGCATCGTCGAAGAACAACTCGGCGGTGTCCTGGGCGTGCAGACCGACCTTGTCGAGATTGCGGCCGCGCTCGAACCCGGGTGTCCCTGCCTCGACCACCACCAGGCTGATGCCCCGGTGGCGCTGGCCGGGGTCGGTCTTCACCGCGGTGATGATCAGGTCGGCGTTGATGCCGTTGGTGATGAACGTCTTGGAGCCGTTCACCAGATAGGTGTCGCCGTCGCGGCGAGCCGAGGTGCGCATCCCGGCCAGATCCGAGCCGATGGCCGGCTCGGTCATGGCGACTGCGCTGATCAGTTCGCCGCTGACCATGCCCGGTAGCCAACGATCCTTCTGCTCGTCGGTGGTGAGGCTGTCGAAGTAGGGGAAGCAGATGTCGTTGTGCAGCGTGAGGCCGAGCCCGCTCCCGGCCACGCCGGCGGTCTGGATCTCCTCGGAGATGATCAGGTTGTAGCGGAAGTCGTCGACCCCGGCGCCGCCCCAGCGTTCGGGGGCGGCCATGCACAAGAAGCCGTGCGCTCCGGCGGCTCGGAACAGGTCGCGATCGACGATGCCTGCCTCTTCCCAACGCTCGTGGTGGGGTGTGATCTCCTCGGCCACGAAGCGGCGGAAGCTGTCGCGGAACATCTCGTGCTCGTCGTCGAACAGGGTGCGGCGCATGCGCGCACCGTAGTGCGCGCTCGGCGGTGTGCCGGTGTTCGCACGAATCCGGACCTGCCCGCTACGGTGGTGACACCACGGGAGCCCGGGCAGCCGGGCTGAGAGGGAGGACCACTCCTCCGACCGTCATCACCTGATCCGGATAATGCCGGCGCAGGGAGGCACCTCTCGACGAGATCGTCCCCGTGAAGCAGTGAACGGAGACGATCGACGATGCAGCGTGCTGACCGCCACGGCTCCACTCGCGCCGTGGTCGTGCTGGGCGGAGAAGCGCCGCTTCCCGCCTCGGCGACGCTGGTCGGTGACGCCTCGGTGGTGGTGGCCGCGGACTCGGGGCTCGAGCACGCCCGTGCGCTGGGCCTGCACGTCGACGTGGTGGTGGGGGACCTCGACTCGGTGCATCCCGACGCGCTGGCGCAGGCGCGGGTCGAGGGGACCCTCGTCGAGGAGCATCCCACGGCCAAGGACCGCACCGACGGCGAGTTGGCCTTGGCCCGTGCCGCCGCCTTCGGTGCTCGGCAGGTCGTCGTTCTCGGCGTCGGTGGGGGTCGCCTCGATCACCTGCTGGCCAACACCGCCATGCTGGTCTCGCCACAACTGGCCGACACCGAGGTGGTGGCCGTGGTCGGGGCCGACCTGTGCCGGGTGGTCCGACCCGGCCGTTCGCTCGAGCTGCGTGGCGCGCCGGGCAGCCTGGTGAGCCTCGTGGCGCCGGTGGGTGTGGCGGGTGGGGTGACCACGAAGGGGCTCCGCTGGGAGTTGTGCGATGCCTCCCTGGGGCCGCTCGCCGGTCTCGGGGTGAGCAACGAACTGCTCGGCCCGGCGGGCACCGTGGCTGTCGACTCCGGCGTCGTCCTGGTCATCCAGCCCGACGTCTTCCGTCCACCGCTGTGCCAGGACGCCCTGGCCCCGGTCCGTCTCGTACCCGACACAGGAGGAACCTGATGTTGTCACGTCCGAACACCCGCCACGTCCGACGAGGACTGCCGTTGCTGTGGGCCGGTGCGCTCCTGCTCGCTGCTTGTGGCGGTGACGATGGTGCGGCCGAGGAGGCGAACGGTGGCGAGCGACCCGCCGACGAGGTCGTGACCGTGCGCCTGCTGACCCACGAGTCGTTCAACCTGCCGGAGGACCTGCTCGACGACTTCGAGGAGGAGTCGGGGATCCGCATCGAGGTGGTGGCCGGTGGGGACGCCGTCACCGTGGTCAACCAGGCGGTGCTCACCGCCGGGCGGCCGCAGGCGGACGTGCTCTTCGGTATCGACAACAACACCTTGCACGTGGCCTTCGATGCCGACGTGTTCGAACCGTACGAAGCGACCGACGCCGCTGCGCTCCGTGAGGGTCTGCCCCTCGATCCCCAGCACCGGGCGACGCCGATCGACGTGGGCGACGTCTGCGTCAACTACGACGTCGAGTATTTCGAGAGCAACGATCTCGACGTCCCGGTCACCCTCGAGGACCTGGCCGACCCCGGCTATGGCGGGCTCCTGGCCGTGCAGAATCCAGCCACCTCGTCGCCGGGTCTGGCCTTCCTGCTGGCCACCATTGCCGCCTTCGGCGAAGAGGAGGCCATGGCGTACTGGGACACATTGGTCGACAACGACGTGGTCGTGGTCGACGGTTGGGAACAGGCCTACTACGGGGAGTTCTCCGGCGGCTCGGGTGAGGGGACCAGGCCGCTGGTGGTGTCCTACGCCTCCAGCCCGCCCGCCGAGGTGCTCTTCAGCGAGGCCTACGAGGCGACGGGCGAACTGCCCGAGCAGGCCCCGACCGGGGTGCTGGCCGAGACCTGCTATCGCCAGGTGGAGTACGCCGGGGTGTTGGCCGGCACCGAGGTGCCCGAGGCTGCAGGCGCGGTGATCGACTTCCTGTTGTCCGAGGCGGTGCAGGAAGCCATTCCGCTGTCGATGTTCGTGGAACCGGTCCGCAGCGACGTGGCCCTACCCGAGGTGTTCGAGGCGTTCGCCGTGGTCGTGGACGACCCCTGGGAGCTCCCCTCGGCGGAGGTGGCCGCCGAGCGTGAACGCTGGGTGGGGGAGTGGCGTTCGGTCGTGCTGCGGTGACCCCGGCGGCGGGGGGGGGGGGGGGGGGGGGGGGGGGGGGGGGCGCGGGGGGGGGGGGGGGGGGGTGTGGGGGGGGGG
>JAFIEP010000035.1 GCA_020832495.1 Acidimicrobiia bacterium
CGGCGACGACCACGTGGTCGACGTGCACATGGCCAACCTGCGCAAGAAGATCGACCCGGCGGGCGGACCGTCCCGCATCCGCACGGTACGGGGTGTCGGCTACCGGATGGAGGCCACCGGCTAGCTGGAGGCCACCCGCTCGTCGTGCTCCGGCCGGGGATTTCGAGGTGAGCCCGGCGAGGCAGGGACCCGCCAGCCCCCACCGTGGATCCCGACGTCCGCACCCACCCGCTCAGCGGATTCTGGCGTGCGTGCCGCAGGTCACCGCCGGTGAGTCGTTCGCAGGAACCCAGCCGGGGCCACACCACTCGAGTGGGGACGCGCACATCCAGTCGGGGGCGTTCACAGCCTCCCGATCCACGCCTCGAGGGCCCCGCGTGTGGCCGGCGCCTCGTCCACCAGCTCGGCCACGCACAACGTCAGGTGGTCGTCGCCGACGCCGATCGCTCCTGCGGCTTCCTCGAGTCCCGCCCCCAGCTCCGCCATCCGAAGCGCCCCCACTGTCCTGCTGGTGGAACCCAAGGTGTGGGCCACTCGACCGAGGGTGGCCCGGTCACCCTCCTGGAGCGAATACTCGAGCTGGCCGACGCGCAGCGGTAGCTCCCGCAAGTAGGCCCCCACCACCGCACGCACCACCTCGGGTTGGGCCACCTCGTCGGCGAGCTGGTCGGCCACTGCCCGGTCGAAGGTCACTGCAGTGGCAGCCACGTGCTCGTGCTGGCGGGGATCGGAGGCATCGACCGCGTCCTGCGCGGCGGGGTCCGCCAGCGGTGCCCAGCGACGAAGGAGCTGGTCGAGCTGCTCCAGCCCGACCGGCTTGGCCACCACGTCGTCCATCCCGGCGCGAAGACACCGAGCCCGCTCCTCGGGGAGCACGTTGGCGGTCAGTGCGATGATCGGGCAGCGGCCGGCGCCGTCGCCGGCCGGCTGGTGGGAGCGCATCCGACGCGTCGTCTCGTAGCCGTCGAGCCCCGGCATCTGGCAGTCCATGAGCACGGCGTCCACGTGGAGCGGGTGGAACAGTTCGAGGGCCTCCACCCCCGATGTGGCCATGACCGGTTCGTAGCCCAGACGAGTGAGCTGGTGTTCGATGAGCAGCCGGCTTACCGAATTGTCCTCCACCACCAGGACCCGACCGTGGCGCTCGAGCGGAGCCACGGTCGACGTCGGCTCCACCCCGGTGACCGGGTCGACCTCGGCCGAGGGGAGTGGCAGCACTGCCGTGAAGGTGGAACCCTCCCCGACCGTGGAGCTGACCTCGATTCGACCACCCATCTGCTCGGCCAGCCGGCGGGCCACGGTGAGCCCGAGTCCGGTGCCGCCGTAGTCGCGGGCAGTGGAGACATGGGCCTGCGAGAACGGCTCGAAGAGCTGGTCGATGGCGTCGGCCGCCACGCCGATCCCGGTGTCGTGCACCGCCACCCGCACGTTTGGTGGGCTGTCGTCGTGCATATTCGCCGGTCGGACGTCGACGTGGACCACCACCTCGCCCTCGGCGGTGAACTTCACGGCATTCGACAGCAGGTTGCCGACGATCTGGCGGACCCGCAGGCCGTCACCCACCACCTTGGCGGGCACGTCGTCGGCCACCTCGAGGCGCACGGGTACCCCCCGGCGTTCGGCAGCCGGGGCGTGCAGGGCCACCAGTTCCTCGAGCAACTCAACCGTGTCGAGTGGTTCGGCACCGAGCTCCAGCCGACCCGACTCGATGCGGGTGTAGTCGAGCAGGTCGTCGAGCACGTACTGCAGCCCTCGGGCTGCCTTCTCGATCGACGCCGCCAGCCGGCGTTCACTGGGGTCGAGTCCCTCAGCGGTGGTGAGCAGCTCGCACAAGCCGAGCACCCCGTGGATGGGTGTGCGCAGCTCGTGGCTGACACTGGCCACGAACTCGGTGCGTCGTTGCAGTTCGCGCACCGCCGCGTCGCGGGCCGCCGCAAGCTCGCGTTCGGCCCGGCGACGATCCGAGACGTCACGAGTGGTGACCACGATGGCCTCCACCGCGGGATCGTCGAGCAGGTTGACCGCCGATGCCTCGATGAGCAGGAAGCGACCGTCGTGTGCCTTCATCCGGAACTCGCCGCTGACGGGCACTCCGGGCCGGTCGAGAATGCGGCTGAAGACGTCTTGGGCCGACTCGAGGTCATCGGGGTGGACCAGCTCCATGATGCTGCGCTCGAACAGTAGGCGGGCAGAGTGCCCGAGAGCACCCCGTTCGGCGCCGGTGGTGGCGATGACCTTGCCGTCGGCGCCGAGCAGCGTCACGGTGTCGGAGATGTTCTCGAGCATCCGCCGGAACCGGTGCTCGGAGATCTCGAGGGCGGTCTGGATGTCCTGGCGATCGGTGATGTCACGGATGTTCACCACGATTCCGTCCACCGCCGGATCGTCGAGGTGGTTGGAGGCGGTCGACTCGACGTGACGGACCGATCCGTCGGCCTGCACCAACCGATGACGCAGGGTGACCGAGCGCCCCGGCTCGACCGTTGCAGCCAGGAACTCCCGCGCCACCACCTCGACGTCGTCGGGATGCACCACCGACAGGGCGTCCTCCCCAACCCGGTCGGTCACCGAGTAGCCGACCAACCGGGCGGCCGACGGCGAGGCGTAGGTGATGCGGGCGTGGTCGTCGAGCACCACGATGGCGTCGTTGTTGTGTTGCACGAGCGCACGAAATCGCGACTCACTTTCGGTCAGGGCACGCACTGCCTCGAGTCGGTCGGTGATGTCGCGGCACACGGTGAGGATGGCCCACGGGCGACCGTCCTCCTCGCGAAGCAAGGTTGCGTCGAGGTGGCCCCAGAAGGTCGAGCCGTCGGCTCGCAGGTACCGCTTGTCGAGATCGACGCGATCGATGCGTTGGCGGACGAGTGCCTCGAACAGGCGGGCTGTCTCGGCGCTGTCGGCGGGATGGGTGAGCCGGGTGGCATCCATGGGAGGGGCGTCGTCGGCGTCGTAGCCGAACAGGGCCAGGTAGGCCCGGTTGGCCCGCACGGTGCGGGTGGCCAGTTCGATCACCGACATGGGTACGGGTGACTGCTCGAACAGGCCGCGCAGTCGGTCGTCGGTGCCCCACCCGGCGGGGACGGGCCCGCCCCACACGGGCGCCACCGTGTCGACGTCGCCGAAGGTGGTTCCCGAGAGCGCGCCGCCTCGGCGCTCGTCGGTCTCGACCTCGTGTCCTGTTGGGTTCATGGGATCTTCCGCCACGTCGTCCGAGGTGCCACCACGGTACCGGTCCCCCAACCGCGGTGGGGAGCGACACGGGGAACAGACGAGCCGTCCAGTCGCCGCCCGAGCCGCTGGTGCGGCACGGTCAACCGGTGGAGGGAACGGGTCCGACCGAGCCGGTCGCCGCTCGACGACCCAGGAGCCGCAGCAGCCGGGCCCGGTTGTAACGCTGGGCCACCAGGCACGGCAGGTTGGCCACGACGCCGAAGACCACCATCACCGCTGCCAACCACAGCGGCGACCACAGCACGAAGAACGGGCCGCAGGCCATGACCACCCAGTGGGTGAGCTCGGCCCGACGGGTCTCGGCCACGAAGCGCTCGAGATGCGCCGTGCTGCGCCCACCCAGGCGCTTCTTGGAGAAGCCGCCGGCGAAGGCGTCGCCGGCCTCGGGGAGCCAGCGCTTCCATCGCCGGATGGCCCAGCGTCGCTCGTACACCCGCCCGTCCACCTCGCGGGGACGCAGCCGGGTGAGCCAGGTGTCGTGGTCGAAGCGCGTCACCGGCAGGCGGTGCATGACGTAGCCCACGGCGGTCCCCGCCACCGCCCACACCACCGAGCCGACCACCACTGCCCAACCGTCGGTCAGGGGGATGCGCACGTCACGCTCCGCCCGGTTCGGGTACCCGGCGCCACCGTCGGCTCCCCGACAGCGGGATGGGCCGGCCACGCCACGACACCCGACGCCGCACCAGGGTCAGCCACAGCGATCGGAGGAACACCACCACGAACATGGCCACCGTGACGGGGAAGGCCAGCACGGGCCAGGCCCTGAAGTTGCCCACCTGTCGGAGCATGACGGCGAACTGGACCACAAAGAGCAACCAACCGAGGCCGACATCGAGCGCACCGAGGTCCCCGGTGCCGGCCACCCACTCGATGAGGTTGACGATGCTGGCGAACACGGCAGTGATCCACAGCGCCACCGCCGCAGTGCGCACCACGCCGGCAGCGCCGGCACCCGACGCCATGTTCTTCGACCAGCCCTCGACAAGCTGGCCGAGACCCCCGGGGTACATGCGGAAGGCCACCTGATCTCCACCGCCGTAGGCGTGCACGGGGTAGCCGGCCTTGGCGAAGGTCCGTCCCAGGGCGATGTCCTCGATGATCTCGCCCCGCACGGCCTCGTGGCCGCCGATGGCCTCGTAGTCGTGGCGGCTGCACACGACGCAGGGGCCGAACGCAGCGCGAGCTCGGCCGTCCCGGCCGGGCGAGGCCATGCCCACGCCCATGATGCCCACCAGGTTGAACATGGCCGACAGCCGCTCGTAGGCCCGCTCCATGCGGTGGTAGGGCTGCACCGAGACCAGTCCGCCGTGACGGTCGTGGTGGGTCAACACGGCCTCGAGCCCGTCGGGGGCCAGCCGGACGTCGGCGTCGAGGAACACCAGTCGCTCGCCGTCGGCACGGGCCGCGCCCTGGGAGCAGGCCCATGCCTTGCCGGTCCACCCCGGTGGGAGCTCCTCACCCTCGACCACGGTGACCCCGGGGTACGACCGCGCCACGGCGGCCGTCCGGTCGGTGGAGCCGTCGTCCACCACCACGATCTGTCGCGGCCGCACCGTCTGGGCCATGAGGCTCTCGAGGAGGTGTGGCAGGCTGAGTTCTTCGTTGCGTGCCGGGATCAGCACAGTGATGTCGACCTCCGACGGCGGGCCCTCGTCGCCGCTGCGACGGGTTCCGGCACGGGCAGCGAGGCGCGGCACACGCCACAGGAGCCACCAGCCGGCGGCCCACCCGAGCAACATCACCACGACGTCGAGCCTCACCCCTTCAGCTTCGCAGGATCGACCGGAAAAAGCTCGCTTTATCGCTAAAAAGGGGCCGAATGTCACCTCCACGACAGATCATCGTCATCGGTGCCGGCCTCGTGGGGTTGGCCACGGCTCGCCAGCTCCAGCAACGGGGACACCACGTGGTGGTGATCGACAAGGAACCGGCGGTGGCCACCCACCAGAGTGGGCGCAACTCAGGGGTGGCCCACGCGGGGGTCTACTACCCACCGGGGTCGCGCAAGGCTCGTTTCTGCGTGGCCGGCCGCACAGCACTGCTGGCACTCTGTGCGGAGGCCGGCATCGCCCATCGCGTCTGCGGCAAGGTCATCGTGGCCACCCGCACCGACGAGCTCGGTCGGCTGGCCGCCCTGGCCGATCGAGCCCGCCGGGCCGGGGTGAGCACCGAGCTGGTGGACCGGGCCGGCGTGCTGGCCGTCGAGCCCCACGTCGACGCCGTCGCCGGACTGGTCGTGCCGTCCACCGCAGTGGTCGACTTCCCCGCGGTGGCCGCTCACCTGGCCCGCCAGGTGACCGACAGCGGCGGCCACCTCGAGCTGGGCACCGAGGTCCGTGCCATCGTCGAACGTGCCGACGGGGTGACCGTCGAGACGTCGCAGGGTGAGCGACAGGCCGCCGCCGTGGTGACCTGCGCCGGAGTGCACAGCGCTCGTCTGGCAGCCACCAGCACGCCCACGCTCGGAGTGCGCATCATTGCCTTCCGCGGTGAGTACTGGTCCCTGCGACCGCAGCGACGACACCTCGTCCGTGCCCTCGTCTACCCGGTGCCCGACCCGGCACTGCCCTTCCTCGGTGTGCACTTCACCCGCGACGTGCACGACGCCGTGCACATCGGGCCCAACGCGGTGGTCGCCCTCGGTGCCGAGGCCTACCGCTGGCGCACCAGCGACCCACGGGCCCTGCTGCGACTGGCCGCCGACCCCGCCGCGCGGGCCATGGGCCGACGGTGGTGGCGCCACGGTGTGGCGGAGCTGGGCCGCTCGGTGGCGCCACCGCTGCTGGTGCGCGCTGCGCAGCGCCTGGTGCCCGAAGTGACCGCCGGTGACCTGCTGCGCGCTCCGGCGGGGATCCGGGCGCAGGCCGTGGACGACCAGGGACGGCTCCTCGACGACTTCGCCCTGGTGGCCACGCAGCGGTGCCTGCACGTGCTCAACGCACCCTCGCCGGCGGCCACGGCGTGTCTGGCCATCGCCGAGGACCTGGCCGACCGTCTGGACGCTCTCCCTGCGCTCACGTGACCGATGTCATGCTAACAATTGCAAGCACAGGGGTTGACGTCGCGAGCAACGCTTGCTTTACTGAGCACACTGATAACTGCAGCAAGCACTCCGCCGGTGGAGTCTCCCCCGCCGGCACCCCACCTGGAGGTCCCCCAAATGTCCGAGTCCATCGAGAAGCTCGAAGAGATCCAGACCAAGGTGCTCGACACCGTCGGTCAGGTGCACGACCCCGTGGTCGACGCCGTGCGCACCGCCGCCGAGCGCGCCGAGTCCGTCGTGCCGGAGGTGACGGTGCCCTTCGCCGACCGTCTCCCCACCGCCGAGGCCATCATCGCCAACCAGTTCGACTTCCTCACCAAGGTCATCGAGCAGCAGCGTGCCTTCGCCGAGGCGCTCCTCGCCGCCGTGAAGCCAGTGTCGGACAAGGTCGTGCTGGCCGAGGCCGAGGCGCCCAAGAGCACTGCCAAGTCGACGGCCAAGAAGGCCGCCTGAGCAACCGACCCTGAGTTTCGACTGGTCACCGACCAGTCGTCCTGATCCCCCAACGGGTCGGCGAGGCGTTCCCCCCAACGCCCCGACCCAACCAACGGCCACACGACATCCCCCTGTCGTCGGCCTCCCACGAGGGCCCTCCCCCCGGGCCCTCGTGGTCGTTTTCGCCCGAGGCGTGGTCAGGAACCCGAGGACGGACCGGCGACCAGGCCCGGCCGATCCGCGCCGGCCGCCATCACCGCACGGGCTGCCGTGCGCCACCCACCACCCTCTCCGCCGAGGAGGGTCCAGCGTTCCTCGGCCTCGGCCGCGGCGCGGTCCCCGCCAGGCACACCGAGGTGTCCGAGCACCTCGGCCCGAGCGGTGGCCAGCACGGCACGCGCCACCTCGTCATCGGTGGCGTCGACGACCTGCTCGAGGTGGTCGAACCCGGCCAGTTCGTCGGCGCCGTAGCGGCCGCACCGCACCAGGGTGACCGCCAGCTGCGCAGTGAAGCGGTCGAGGTAGGTGCCTCGGGTGGCGCCGATGACCTCCTCGGCCAAGGTTTCCACCTCGTCCACCTCCGCGCCCGCCGCCGCTGCGGCCAGCGCGGCGGCCGCCGAACGGAACGTCGAGTCGGCCGCATCCGGTTGGGCATCGACCAGCCGCTCCAGGCGGTGGCGAGCTTCGGTCACCGACCCCAGCTGCACCTCGGCCAGCGCTCGGGCCACCACCCGCTCCACGTCGCCGAGCCCACGGTGGGTGCGCCACGACGACTCGAGCAGGTCCAGGGTGACCACCGCCTCGGTCGGCCGACCCAGCTGCACCTGGGTGTTGGCCAGGCCGATGGCCACCGCCGCGCTGGCGTCAGCGCGGGCGCCGGAGTCGGGCTGCTGCTCGATCCGTGCCGCCGCCTCGGTGAGCACCCGTAGCCCGTCGTCCACCTGGCCCGAGGTGACCAGGGCTCGGGCCAACGCGATGGTGGCCTGGGTGGCCCCGAACCCGTCCACGATCGACTCGAACGTCTCGAGCGCCGCCCGGGCCGTGCGCACCGCATCGACGGCGTGGCCCGACCACAGCCGCACCGACGACCCCAGGAGTTGCATCATCCCGTAGCCCCAGCGGTCACCCCGCTCGGCAGATTCGCGCAACACGTCGTCGCCGAGGTGGCGGGCGGCTGCCAGGTCGCCACGATGGAACTTCACGAACGCCTGCAACCCGAGCGACCAGGTCATGCCGCCGCGGTCGCCGAGCTCACGAAACATGGCCGCCGACGTCTCCAGGCGTTCGTCGGCCTCTCGGTCCCGTCCGTCCACGTAGGCGATCCAGGCCAGGTGCTGCAACGCCCAGGCCTCGCCGCGGCGATCGCCGTAGCTCTGGTAGCGCGCCAGCGCCTCGATGACCGCTTCCTCGGCTCGCTCGTTGTCGGCGGAGAACATGAGGGTGAGGCTGAGCGCGCGCAACGCATCGGACTCCCCGACAGCGTCGTCGACCTCCTTGAAGCGCTCGATGGCGTCGCGCAGCACCTCCACCGCGTCCGACGGATGCCCCTCGGCCTGGAGCAACTCGCCGTGGGCCACCTGCACCCGGGCCCGCAACCCGGGCTCGTCCAGACCGGCGGTCAGCTCGAGCGCTCGTTCGAGCGCCGCCCGCCCGCCTGCGAGGTCACCGGCGGCCACCAGGGCATCACCCCTCCCGCGCAGCAAATCCGCTTCGGTGCCGGCGTCGTCGGCGCCGACGTCGAGCGCCCGGCCGTACAGCTGGGCAGCCATGGCGGGATGGTCGGCCACCCGTGCCCGCCGGGCGGCCTCGGCCGCCCAGGTCACCGCTCGAGCGCTCAGGTCGTCGGGCAGCTTGTCGAGCGGGCCCAGCACCGCCACCAAACCCGCAGCGGTGAGGTAGTGGTGGCTGATGACATCGGTGGCCCGGTCGGAGGCATCAGCAGGTGTGGGATGGCTCTGCTCGAGGAACCAGGCGATCCCGCAGTGCAGGTAGGCCCGGGCCGTCTTGGTCAGGGTGGCGTAGGCCACCTCGCGGACCAGGTCCGAGCGGAACGACCATCGGGACCCGTCCCGTTCCAACAGGTCCCGCTCCACGAGCTGGTCCACGGCCGCACCCACGTCGGACCGGTCCAGTTCGTGCGCACCCTCGCCCATGTGCTCGAGCACCTCGAGCGGGCCCGACCGACCCCACACCGCCGCGTCCTCGAGCACCGAGCGTTCGTGTGCGGAAAGGGTGTCGAGTCGGGCAGCCACCAGGCCCCGTAGCGTGTCGGGCACGGTCGTGTCGGCGGCCCGATCGGTGGCCAGCTCGGCCCCGCTCCGGTCGGCACCCACCACCGAACCAGCGGACTCGGCGGACTCGGCCAGCAGCGCGGCGAGTTCTTCGAGGAACAGCGGGTTGCCACCACTGCGGTCGACCAGGTCGTCGGCGACGCCGTCGGGCAACTCAGAGGCGGAGATGGCGCTCAGCAACTCGGCGGCAGCCTGGCGGTCGAGCGGATCGAGGTGCACCACCGCCACGTTCGACCGGCGAGAGGTGAGCAGCGAGGCCGGGGCGTCACCCCGGGCAGTGGCGATGAGCACGAAGGGTTCGCGGGCCAGGTGCGCCAGGAGGTCATCGGCCAACTCGACCACCGACGGGTCGGCCCAGTGCACGTCGGACAGGCTGAGTACCAGCGGGGCCCGGGCGGCCAGGGCGCTGCACAGGGTGAGCAGCGCCCACCGGGCTTCGCCCCCGGCGTGCTGAGGGTCGATGTCGCGCAGCGCCACGGCATAGCCCATGACGTGCAGCAGCCCCTGCACCACACGGTCCGCCGTGGTGGCGTCCTCGGTACCGCCGAACAGGTCGGCTACCAGCGTGTCGGTGGCGGCGCGGGCGTCGTCGGCGGTGGCGTCGGCACCGATGCCACAGGCGCTGCGGACGGCGTCGGCCACCGGCCACCACACGTTGGCCTCGCCGTAGGGCACGCACCGTCCCTCGAGCACCTGTGCGCCGTGGTCGCCGGCGGCAGCGCACCCCACCTCGATGGCCAGGCGCGACTTGCCCATGCCCGCTTCGCCCAGCAGCACCAACGCCGCCGAGCGCCGGTGGCGGATGGACATGCCCACCGCCTCGGTGCACAGGGACAGCTCGCTGCGACGCCCAACCAGTGGGGTGCCCACCCGACGGGGCCGGTGGCCCGGCGGGAGCAACGCCTCGACGGCCCGGTGGGCCGGTACCTCCTGCTCGCGACCCTTCGCTCGGAGCGAGCCCAGCGGTTCGTAGGCGATGCGTTCGCTGGTGGCGGCGTAGGTGGCCGGACCGACCACCACCGTCCCCGGTTCGGCTGCCGCCTGCAGTCGCTGGGCGGTGTTCACCACGTCGCCCATGGCGGTGTAGTCGCCGCCGGCGCGCAGTGCTCCCACGAGGACCTCGCCGGTATTGACCCCGATGCGCACCTGCAGGGGTGAGGCCACCCCCGCAATGGGACCGGCCACCGTCTGCTGCATCCGCAAGGCGGCCCGCACCGCCCGTTCGGGGTCGTCCTCGTGGGCCACCGGCGCCCCGAACAGCGCAATGATGGCGTCGCCCACGACCTTGTCGACCCGACCACCGAAGTCGGTGACGTCACGCGCCAACCGCTCGAAGCAGGCGTCCACCGTGCGCTTCACGTGCTCTGGGTCCGCCAGTTCCGCGAGCGTGGTGAACCCCACGATGTCGGCGAACACCACGGTGACCACCCGCCGCTCCTCGCCTCGGGCGACCACAGGACGGCCGCACGCTGAACAGAAGCGGGCGCCGCTGGGGACGTCCGCTCCGCAGGAGGGACAGGTCACGGGCTCAGTCTACGGGGTGGGCCCGCCGGAGTTCTCTGGCGACGCCCGCCCCCACCTCGGTGGGGTCGGCACCGCTCCGACGCTGCCGGGCGAGCACGTGGCCGTCGAGCGAGGCCAACAGGCCCTCCACGGTGATCGTCCCGTCGGCGGCCACGGTGGCGTGGGCACCGGCGGGGAGGTCGCAGTCCCCGCCCAGCTCGGCCAGGAATGCCCGCTCGGTGTCGACCGCTCGGCGCGTGACCGGCTCCTCGACGGAAGCCAACAGCTCGCCGAGTGGCCCGTTGGCGTCCTCGCTGCGGCACTCGACGGCCATGGCACCCTGGCCGACCTGCGGCAGCATCACCGACGGTGACAGGCGCTCGACCACCGGCGGTGTGACGCCGAGGCGGTCGAGCGCCGCGGAGGCCATCACCAATGCCGAGGCCGGCCCCTCCGCCAGGCGACGCAAGCGGGTGGCGATGTTGCCCCGCAACTCGACGAAGGTGAGATCCGGTCGCCGCCAGGCCAACTGGGCTCGCCGACGGGCCGAACCGGTGGCCACCGCCGCGCCGGGCGGCAGCTCGGCCAGGCGCGCGCCCACCAGCGCGTCGGTGGGATCGGCCCGTTCGGGCACGGCGGCGAGGGTCAGACCGTCGGCAGTGCGACCCGGGAGATCCTTGGCCGAGTGCACGGCGGCGTCGGCCGCTCCGGCCAACACCAGGGCCTGCACCTGGGTGACGAACACACCCTTGCCGCCCATCTGCCAGATGGGGATGTCGAGGCGCTGGTCGGCCACCGTCTCGATGGTCACCAGCTCGCAGTGCACCGCCGGGTCGTGGGCCTCGAGCATGGCCGCCACCCGCTCGGTCTGCCAGCGGGCCAACGGCGAGGCGCGGGTGGCCAGCCGGACGAGCATGGCGGCCCGGGCTCGCTACAGGCCGTGCAGCTGGCGGAGGGCGTCAGCCAGGCGCTCGCCCTTGGGGGTGCCTGCCGCGTCCTTGAGCGCCACCGTCGGGCCGTGCAGCAGCTTGCCGACGATGCCGCGGGTGAGTGCTTCCACCGCTTCACGCTGACGATCGTCGAGGGTGGCCAACCGGCCGGCCAACCGCTCCAGCTCGGCGGTGCGCACGTCCTCGCCGTAGTCGTGCAACGCCCCCACCAGCGGCGCCACCTCACGAGCGGAGCTGCGGTCGGTGTAGCGCTGCACGGCGTCGTCGAGCAGCGGACGGACGCTGGCGATTTCGCCACGTCGGGCCTCGACGCCGGCGTCGGCGAAGCGGCGCAGGTCGTCCATGTCGAGCAGGGTGACCCCGGGGAGATCGGCCGAGGACGGATCGACGTCGCGAGGCACGGCCACGTCGACCACCAACAGCGGTCGTCCGGCGCGGGCGCTCATCACCCGGGCCAGGTCGCCGTGCTCCAACATGAGCGAGCTGGCGCCGGTGCTGGTGAGCAGCAGGTCCACCTCGGCCAGCGAGTCGGTCAGGTCGGCCAGGCGAACCGACCGCCCACCGAGCCGGCCGGCCAACTCTTCGGAACGCTCCCAGGTGCGGTTGGCAATGCGCACGTCGGCCACTCCGCTGGCCACCAGCGAGCGGACCATGCCTTCGCCCATGTCGCCGGCGCCGAGCACCAGGATGGACCGGCCGACCAGCGACCCGAGGTGCTCGCCGGCCATGGCCACCGCTGCGGAGGACACCGAGGCCACGTGGCGCCCGATGGCCGTCTCCGAACGCGCTCGCTTGCCCACCTCGAGGGCGGTGCGGAACAACAGGTCGAGCCCGGTGGCGGCGCAGCCCTCCGTGCGGGAGGTCTCCCACGCACCACGTACCTGGCCCAGGATCTCGGCTTCGCCCACCACAGCGGAGTCGAGCCCGGCGGTGACCTCGAACAGGTGCCGCACGCACTCGGTGTCGTAGTGGACGTAGAGGTGGTCCGCAAAGCGCTCCGGCGGCAGGAAGGACTGCTCGGCCAGGAACTGACGGACATCATGGAACGCCCCGTGGAACCGCTCGGCCACGATGTAGACCTCGGTGCGGTTACACGTCGACAGCACGACCGCTTCGCTCACGTTGGGGCGCGAGGTCAGGTCGTCGAGCGCCTTGGGGAGGTGCGCTGTGTCGATGGTCATCCGCTCGAGCAACTCGAGTGGGACCGTGCGGTGATTCAGTCCGATGACGACGACAGACACGCTGCCAGACGCTCCTTGGCTTCGGCGAGACGACCCTCGCGGATCATCTCCAGCATTCCCGAGTCGAGTGCGGATTGCCAATCACGATCCTCACTGGACTCGCCGCCGGCCCGGATGCGGTCCCGTTCGGCAGCGAGGATCTCTATCAGTGTGGCGTATTCGGGCCCGAACTCCTCGGTGAACCGCCGGCGCAACCAGGTGGCGATGGCCGGGCTGCGCCCTGCGGTGGAGAAGGTGACGAGCAGCGGCCCCTGACGGACACGGCTGGGCAGCGTGAACGAACAGTTGGCCGGATCGTCGGCGCTGTTCACCAGCACCCCGGCGGCTTCGGCGTCCTCGTGGACCTGCCGGTTCACCGCAGGGTCGTCAGTGGTGGTGACCACCAGGTGGTAGTCGGCGGCCTCACCGCTGCGGTAGGGACGCTCCTCGACCGAGGCCACCTGCTCGGCCACGTCGGACCGCACCGAGAGCGCCACCACGCGCACCACCGCACCGCAGCGCACCAGCTCGGGCACCTTCTGCGCGGCCACCCGTCCGCCCCCGACCACCAACACCGGGCGCCCCTCGAGCACGAGGTTCACCGGGTACAGGGTCTCGGGGAGGGTCATCAGCCCGTGCCGGTGGCGGCCGGCTCGCCGTTGCCGGCGCTGGCGGTGGCGGTGGCGGTGGCGTCGGCGTGACGCTGCCGGTAGAAGGACAGGATCTGCAGCTCCACGGCCAAGTCTACCTTGCGCAACCACACATGGTCGGGCACGTTGAGCACCGCCGGGGCGAAGTTGAGCACCGAGGTGACCCCGGCGCTGATCATCCGGTCGGCCACGTCCTGGGCGGCGCCGGCGGGTGTGGCCAGCACGGCGATGATGTCCCCGTGCTCGGCCACGATGTCCTCGAGCTCGTCGAGGTGACGCACCGGCACCCCGTTGATCCGCGAGCCCACCTTCGACCGGTCGGTGTCCACCATGGCCACCACCGGGAACCCACGGTTGCCGAACCCGGCGTAGTTGGCCAGGGCCTGTCCCAAATTGCCAGCGCCGGCGATGACCACGGGCCAGTCGTGGGTCAGGCCCAGCTCACGGCTCATCTGGTAGACGAGGTACTCGACGTCGTAGCCCACGCCCCGCGTGCCGTAGGACCCCAGGTGCGACAGGTCCTTGCGCACCTTGGCGGCGTTCACCCCAGCCAGCTCGGCCAGGCGTTCCGAGGAGATGGTGGCCGTGTCCGACGCCGCCAAATCGGCCAGCGTCCGCAGGTAGATGGGCAGTCGGGCAACGGTCGCTTCGGGGATGGTTCGGCGGTCGTCCTCGGCCATCGACGGCGACACTACCGGGATCGTTCACGTGTTCACAAAGTCGCCGGCGGACCACCTGAGCCTGCAGCGACACGCTCCGAAGAGCGTCGTTCAACGAAGTTCGCGCCGCACCAGTTTGCCCGAGAGGGCAATGGGGAGTTCGTCGACGAACATCACCTTGTCGGGGCACTTGTAGCGGGCCAGCCGGTCGCTGCACCACGCCACGATGTCGTCCTCCTCGGCGGAGCGGCCGTCCTCGAGCATCACGTAGGCCTTCACCGCCTCGCCCGAGTGCGGATGGGGCACCCCCACGACGGCGCAACGGTCGACCGCCGGGTGCTCGTTGAGCACCTCCTCCACCTCGGCGGGGAACACGTTGAAGCCCGAGACGATGATGATGTCCTTCACCCGGTCCACCAAGTAGAGGTGGCCGTGGTCGTCCACCACGGCCACGTCGCCGGTGCGATACCACCCCTCGGGGCTCAGGCAGCGCTCGGTGGCCTCGGGATCACCCCAGTAACCGATGAAGACGTTGGGGCCGCGCAGCCACAGCTCGCCGGCGTCGCCGATGAGCACGTCCTCCCCGTCGGCGTCGACCAGTCGGACCTCCACGCCGGGGAGCGGGGCGCCGATCGAACCCCACGGGGCGTCAGTGCCGGTGGCGGTGGTGGCCACCGGCGACGACTCGGTGAGCCCGTAGCCCTCGGTGATGCGCACGTCGAAGCGGTCCTCGAACAGCTGAGCCGTCTCGACCGGCAGTTTGGCCGCACCGGAGCTGGCGATGCGCACCGTCGAGAAGGTGTCGGGGCCCAAGCCCGGCAGGCTGGCCCACGCCGCCCACATGGTGGGCACCCCAGCGATGACCGTCACGCCGTGCCGCTCGATGGCCTCGGCGCTCGACGAGGGATCGAACCGCTCCACGAGCACCACCGACGAGCCGGCGTAGAGCGACAGGCCCAACACCACGTTCAGCCCGAAGATGTGCGAGAGGGGCAGCACGCCGAACGACACGTCCTCTGGTTGCTGGCGCCGGCCCTCGAACGACTGGATCTGGCGCAGGTTGGCCAGCAGGTTGCCGTGGGTGAGCATGGCTGCCCGGGGCGCACCGGCGGTGCCGCTGGTGAACACCAGCACGGCGAGGTCGTCGTCCTCGCGGGGCACCAGCCCCATCATCGGCTCGGCCTCCATGAGCTCGTCGAGCGACGTGGCGCCCTCGAGGTCGATGCCGGCGGTGTCCACCACGTGCTCGAGCTCGGGCAACTCGGCCCGGTCGATGGTGGCCACGGCCTTGGCGGCGGCGGGCGAGACCACCACTGCTCGTGCGCCGGTGACGGCCAACTGCCGGGTCAGCTCCGGCCCCGGCGCCGAGGGGTTCAGCGGGACGACAACGAGGCCCACACCCAGCGCGGCCAGGTAGGACACGGCGAAGTACCAGTTGTTGCCACACACCAAGGCGATGCGGTCACCGGCCACCAGACCCAGCTCGGCGAACCCGCCGCGCAGGTGAGCCACCTGGTCGCGCAGCTCGCCGTAGGTGGTGGGGCGCCCCCGGCTCACCACCGCCACGGCGTTGCTCGGGTGCTCGTCGATGATCGATGCGAGGTTCATGGGCCACCTTCTCGGCCAACCGCCGGTGTCAGCGGCCACACCCTAGCGACCCCGACGGCGTCTGGCTGCCGCTCGGGGCGGCCGGTGGTAGCGCCCCCCATGGTGGTGACCCGTGGCGCGGCGGGGTTGGGGTGCGAGTTCGTGCCCACGCCTCGCAGTCGAATGGTGTGCGCCGTGCCGACGGGGCGAGGTGCGCTGCACAGTCGACGTGGACACGAATGGTGGGCATCGCCTGGACGACGATCGCCAGCGTCCCGAAACAGCACATCACTCTGGGACGAACTAGTAGTCTTCAATATCTCGAAATGGTAGTGTACGAGCCATGTCCGACGGTGTTCGAGCGGTCCCCTACACGAGGCGGGTGGTCGACGACGAACTCGACGAACTGATCGCCGACGGGGCAGCCGCCATCGCCATCGATGGGGCGAAGGCCGTCGGCAAGAGCGCAACGGCTGCCGAACGGGCAGCAGTGGCCTACTTGCTCGAAGACCCCATCACCCGGCAGCTCCTCGAAGCCGACCCGACGAGAGTGAACGTCGATGAGCCCGTTCTCATCGACGAGTGGCAGCGTCTCCCCGCCACCTGGGACGTGGTTCGACGTGCAGTCGACGCTGGCGCGCAACCAGGTCAGTTCCTTCTCACGGGTTCGGCTTCTGCCACCCACCCCGGGACCCACAGCGGCGCTGGTCGCATCCTGAAGATCCGCATGCGCCCGATGACGTTGGTCGAACGCGGCATCGGCGAACCAACCGTGTCGGTAGGGGAGTTGCTCGGTGGCTCGCGCCCATCGGTGGGTGGCCAAACGCCGGTGAAGCTGGTCGACTACGTAGCCGAGATCGTGCGATCGGGGTTTCCTGCCATCCGCCAGCTCGGCGACCGCGTTCGACGAGCGCAGCTTCTCGGCTACGTCGAACGGGTCATCGACCGCGACATACCTGACGCTACGGGAAGAACGATTCGCAACCCGGTGGCCCTGCGTCGCTGGCTCGCCGCGTACGCCGCAGCGACGGCGACAACCACCTCGTTCGAGAAGATCCGCGACGCAGCGAGCGCAGGGGAGAACGGCAAACCGGCGAGAACGACGACCCGCCCGTACCGTGATGCCCTGGAGGCTCTCTACGTCCTCGACCCGGTCACGGCGTGGATGCCCACCGGCAACCACATCTCCGAGCTCGCAGCGGCGCCGAAACACCATCTCGTCGATCCAGCGCTGGCCGCGGCGGTGCTGGGGCTGGGGCCCGAGGCCCTCCTGTCGGGCGACGACGGAGGCGTGCCGATCCCTCGGGACGGCCCGTTCCTCGGCGCGCTCTTCGAATCGCTGGCCGTGCTCGACCTGCGGGTGTTCGCGCAGCGTTCGGAGGCAACCGTCGGACACCTCCGAACCCACCGAGGCGAACACGAGGTCGACCTCATCCTCGAACGCCACGACCATCGAGTGGTGGCGTTCGAGATCAAGCTCTCTGCCGCGGTGAACGACAGCGACGTCACGCACCTCCACTGGCTCCGCGACAAGATCGGCGACGAGCTTCTCGATGCGGTGATCGTCACGACCGGCCCAGAGGCCTACCGGCGCGCTGACGGCATCGCCGTGGTGCCCGCCGCCCTGCTGGGCCCGTGAGATGGCGCCCGTCCGTCGGGCAGCGCAGGCTGACTGCGTTCAGGCGGCTCCTCGAGCGGACTATGTAGTCACTGTCGCAGTGACGATGTAGGATCTTCGACGTGAAGGCGATCACCATCACGATCACCGAGGAGCTCGACCGGCGTGCAGCGGACGAAGCACGCCGGCGTGGCATCTCGAAGTCGGAGCTCATTCGCCAGGGACTCGGCGCCGTCCTGGGCGACGGGCTCGACGACGACGAGGGCGATCTGTGGCGTTCCCTGGCCGGCTTCGGCACCGACGGCATCTCCGTCGATGGAGACGAGGTCGACGAGATCGTCTACGGACGGTGAAGTTCGCCGACACCAGTTGGTGGGCAGCGTGGGCCCTTCGCGGCGACCGTCGGCATGGCGAGGCGCTGGCTTCCCTTCAGCAGGTCGGCAGGTCCGAGCAGATCCTCACGACCAACCTCGTCGCCGGCGAAACGTGGACCTTCCTGCGACGCAAGGACAGCCACCGCACGGCCCTCGCCTTCATCGAGCGGCTGGATGCGCTGACCTCGGCGGGCCGACTCGTCGTCCACCGCGTGACCGAGGACCAGGAGACGGCGGCGTGGGAGTGGCTGCGTCGGCACGACGAGCGCGGGTACTCGTTCGTGGACGCGACGAGTTTCCGGGTCATGCGTGACCGCCGACTGCGCGAGGCACTCGCGTTCGATCACGACTTTGCAGCAGCCGGATTCGTCGAGGTCCGACCGGGTTGATCGACGACCATGGCCTCGCCCGGCGCGGTGCCCGGCAGCGACACCTCATCAGGTGAGTAGACGACGATCGGCCCGTCAGCCGCCGCTTCCGACACCGTCACCGTCGCCACCACCGCGACAACGTCGTCCTCGGGAATGTCACCGACACCCGCCACGTCCTCGGTCGACGCCGACGCCACCCCGAGCGGGGTGGAACCGGTGACACGCTGCGGATCCGCTGCGGTAAGTGTCCCACCTGGTGGGCCCCCGGTGGACGAGAACCAGTCCGTCACATCCACCGTCACGTCCACCGGCCCGTGCCCGTGATTGGTGAGCTTCACCTGCCCGGCTGGGACATCGGTGGCACCCGAACCAGTGCGTTTCACTTGCGTCGTGCCCGCTGACAACACCCGAGTTTCGTAGTACAGTAAACACGTGTGGAGATCCACCGGTCCGCTCGCCTCACGGCATCGACGACACCGACATGCTCCACGCCATCGACTGCTCACTTGCGATCGAAGACCTTGATGAGGACCCTGACCGATGGCTCGTCATCGGGCCCGACACCGCTGGCAACCTGCTCGAGCTGGTGGTCCTCGTGACCGGTGAAGGCGACGAGATCGTGATCCACGCCATGCCCTTGGTCCCGTCTACCGCAGGCTCCTTGACCCATGACCAACCGAATCCACGGCCGCACCCGTTCCGGTGCCCCCATCACCGACGAGTTCGTCGATCAGCTCGCCGACGAAGCCGAAGCCGGCTACGACGTCGACCAGATCGTCGCACGACGCAACAAGCGCGGTCGACCCCGACTCGGCACCGCTCCCTCCACTGTTGAGTCCGTTCGACTCGACCCCGAGCTCAAGGACCAACTCATCCGCCGAGCCACCGCCGAAGGCGTTCCCGTTTCCCAGGTCATCCGCCAGGCTCTCCGCAATCACCTCGAGGCCAGCTGAGCACTCCCCCGCACCGCCTCAACAATCGTGACCTCCAACCGAGAACCCGTCGAGTGACTCGACTTCCGAGTGGCTCGACTTCATGGCCGACCTCCTCCTCGCACAATCAGCCGCCGACCGGATCAAGTCCGTCGCCTACGAACTCGTCGTCGCCGGCGACAGCTACCGCAACCGCAACTGCCAGCAGCCCACCCTCACCACTTGACCACCCCGCCACCGCCGGTGAGCAACGCATCGCCGACGTCAACACCCCACCGGTGGTCCCATCCGGCTGGCGGAACCCCGATCCCTTGCAGCTGGCGAGCGGCAGTGATCATGATCGGGACCGTGCACCGACCGATGGAACTCGCCGTGTCGCCGCCACGTCCTCTGCGTACACCACCACCCAACCGCTGTCATCAACCCCTTCGGTGGTCACCGTCAACGACACCGCCGCCACCTGCCCCGCCGCCGGCAGCCCCGCCGCCGGCAGCCCACCGACACCGGCGACTGCGGACCCGACGACGAACTCGCCCTCACCTTCGAAGCCCTCGAACCCGACGAACGCGCCCACGTCCAAGCCGTCCTTGAAGGCCTCCTCCTCCGCCACCAAGCCCGACGCATCACCAACGCCAGCTGAGCGGAGCATCAGCCGACCAGGGCGGCGAGCTGCCGGTCGAGGTCCTCGAGGAAGGCCCGCCCGAAAGGACCCGCCCGAAAGGACCCGCCTCGAGGTCCTCGACGACGGCCACGGGCAGGTCGTGCACATAGTCAACACGCGCGGGTTGCTCGAGAAGCGCAACGCCTTCATCAAGCGCGAGGCCGAGCGGCGGTAGTTGGTCTGTGCGGTACCGGACCTACGCCAGGTAGTCCCGCAGCTCTGTGACGCGGCGCCCGAGGACTCTCGCCACCGAGTCGAAGTCCGGGCACTCCTCCCCCAGGTAGTCCTCCATCTCGGATTCCCAGCGGGCGCCGTACCACTCGACGCCGTCGTCCCATCGGTCGAAGAAGCGCGCTGGGTCGAGGCCGCTGTGTCGAGCCTTTCGCTCGAAGCGGTGCCAGGCCTCGAAGAAGTCGGCCCCGCCTCGATCGTCGAACAAGGCCCACAGGTCGTAGACGTCCCGGCACTGCCGGCGCTGGATGACGCAGCGGAGCTTCTCCGCGCAGACCTCGGTGAGCGTGTAGGCGCAGAGCACCACCTCGTCGGGGAGGTCACGCCACCCGACGATCATGGGCAGGTCCGCGTGTTCGAGCACCAGTTCGTCATCGGTCAGGTCGAGCTTGATCGTCCGGATCTTCGCTCCGAGAGGACCGACGTACTCGATGCGGAGGAGTTCCGGCTCGTCGGCAAGGCGCAGGTGCGCTAGCTCGGCCCGTTCGTGGCATGCCTCCAACGCACGTTCGACCACGTCGAGAGCTCCAGCCACGTCAATCGCCTGGAGCGAGTAGTCCAGGTCAGCGGAGTATCGGTAGTCGCGATAGTGGGCCAGACGGAGACAGGTGCCTCCCTTCAGGACGAGCTGCTCGCCGCCTTCACGGCCGATCGCGGCTGCGACGTGGGCCAGCACGTAGTCCCGTTCGACGGTTTGAGCGTCGACACCGTCGCTCTGGGCTGCCTTGGTGATCTCGCCTCGTCCGATCACTGACCGATCACCTCTGCCAGCTCCGCGGGCTCACCGGGCCAGAGGACGCCATGTCCCTCGTCGAGGAAGCCGCCTTGCCGCGTGTCCGTCGGGTCCAGCGGCAACGGTCGCCCGTCCCGCCTGGGAAGCCGGACGCTTCCGATGCGGTCGATGCGGAGCAGTTGATCGAGAGAGACGAGCCGGCGGAGGCCGACCGCGAGCCCTAGTTCTGACGCCAGGGACTGAAGGTGGATCGCCCTCGGCGCGGCGCCGGCGAGCGCCTCGGCGACGGTTGCGATGCTGCCAACCCGGCGAGGCACCTGTGCGGATTCGAGCAACGCTCGCTCCACGCTCGAGATCCTCGCCACATCAAGCGACTCCGCTCCGACATCGATCCGGTCGGTATCCTCGATGATCGACTCCAGAGGTCGCCCCCCAAGGCTTCGCACGCGTAGACGACGATCGACGGCCACCTGGATCGCTCGCCCTGGTCGAGTGAGCAAGCCGTGTTCATAGAGGGCCGTCCGGTAGCAGATCCGGTGAGACCGGTCACCGACGGCAAGAAGGACCGCCTCGGCGAGGCGATCGCCGGCGACAGCTGACACGCCCAGCTCTCCTAGCGGCTGGAGGATGTACTCGCCGCGACGAACCCGCTCGGCGAAGCCGTCTCTCACGAGGCGGGCGAGCAGGTTCGAAGCTGCCTGAGCACTCAGCCCGAGCCGATCGCGCACCTCTGCAGCCGTGGTGGCGCTCCGCCCCTCGGCTGCGAGGGCATCGAGAAGGTCTATCCCGAGGGATGTCGATTTCACGAGGTCAACTATACACGCTATCCGTGAAGTAGTGACATATAGCCTCCTTGCGCCGGAAGGTTCTTCGACACCCGCTCCCGCAACCCAGGTGTCTGGCGTGGCCGTCGCGGAAGCGGCTCGGCTCCCTCTGGTCCACCCGCACGGGTGGTGGCTCCACCTCTACCTCACGGTATAGCCGTCACCCCTTGAACCCGCCGTGTCACCCACCCCCCAGACCCACGAACGAAGACTGGGCCCTGCGTTCATCCTTGGCGTTCCTCATGAGCCCTGATTCTTCACGGCTCGTATTGAGCTGAAAGGGTCCGCGTCCGCGGAAACGCCCTTCTCGTATGGGATTCTGTAGGTGTTCGAAGCCAACAGAACCGACGCCACATCATCAGCGGGAATGTCCCCCACACCCGCCACCGCCACGTCCTCGGTCGACGCGGACGCCACCCCGAGCGGCGTCAAGCCGGTGATGCGCTGCGGATCGGTCGGGGTGAGCGTCCCACCCGACGGACCCCACGTGGACGAGAACCAGCCCGTCACATCCACCGTCACCTCAGTATCGCGCACGATCGACCGCGTCGAGGTGACCTTCGACGATGACACGTTGGTGGCCGACGCCGGGCTGATCGTGCCGGCCACGTTGATGGCTCGGCTCGGGTTGCAGCAGTTGATCAACAAGACCGTGAAGCTGCGGGGCCGTGTTGGTGGCGCGTGGCCGGGCCGCAAGGTGCTCACGTTGGTCGCGGCGATCCTCGCTGGCGCGACCCACATCGATCATGCGAACAAGCTGCGAGCAGGCGCAACCCAGGCGGTGCTGCCGTTTCGGGTCATGGCGCCCTCGACGTTGGGGACGTTCCTGCGCTCGTTCACCTTCGGCCATGTCCGCCAGCTCGACGCGGTGATCGCCGAGACGATCCGCCGGGCCTGGTCCGCGGGTGGGGGTCCCGGCGACGACCCGGTCACGATCGATGTGGACTCGATGATCTGTGAGGTACACGGCAAGGCCAAGGGCGGCGCCGCCTACGGCTACACCCGCACCCTCGGCTACCACCCGCTGCTCGCCACCCGAGCCGACACCGGCGAGGTGCTCCACGCACGGCTGCGCACGGGGTCAGCGAACACCCAGCGTGGCGTGAAACGTTTCGCTGAAGAAATCATCGCCAGGGTCCGGCGCGCTGGCGCCACGGGTGCGTTGACGTTGCGTGCCGACTCGGGGTTCTACAACTGGGACCTCATCAAGACCCTTGACCGCCTCGAGGTGCGCTGGTCGATCACGGTGAGCCTCAACGCCGCCATCCGCAACGCAATCGCCGCAATCGATGACGACGCATGGGTCGACATCGTCTACCCCGACGGCGGCGCAGCCCAAGTAGCCGAGACCACCTACGTCACCGGCGCCACGAAGCGAGCTCGCCGCGAGGTCCGCCTCGTGGTGCGCCGCACCCGACTCACCGACCCCGCTCAAGCACAGCTGTGGCCCGACTGGCGACACCACGCGTTCATCACCAACACCGGCCTCGCGACGGTCGAAGCCGACCAGTTCCACCGCGCACATGCCACCGTCGAGCTCGCCATCCGTGACCTCAAAGAAGGCGCCGGACTCGAGCACTGCCCCTCAGGACGGTTCTTCGCCAACGCCGCCTGGCTGGCCTGCGCGGTGCTCGCCCACAACCTGATTCGCTGGACCGCCCGCCTCGGCGCCGTGCACCCCACCGGTCAGCTCACCGTCGCCGCCACCATCCGTACCCAGCTCCTCGCGCTCCCGGGACGCCTCGTGAACCACAGCCGACAACATATCCTCCGCTTGCCATCACGCTGGCCGTGGGCCACCAGCTTCCACACCGCCCTCGAACGCATCCGCTCACTGCCACTCATGGTCTGAGCTGGCCCCGCGGACCGGCGCCACCGCAGACCAACACCACGCGCCGACAACCCACGCAGCCCAGCACCCCTACTTCAACGCGCCCGCACACCCACCCACCAGCCACAACCCCCTCGGCGCCGTCACACCAGACACCAAGCCGGCTCACCCCAAGCCGATCGGTGGATCGAGGCTCAGGCGTCGAAAGTGCTCACCGACCGGCGGGCTCGGAACCAAGTCCTAGCCGACCTGGTCTGCTCCCATTAGGCGTCGTAGCTGTAGGTGGCCACCACCGCACCGTCGAGCTCCGACACGCCGCGCACCGACCCGAGTTGGTCGGTGTGGAACACGGCCTCCCCTAGGGGGGTGTAGACCGCCAACGGCCGCCCGCCCGGCCCGTACACGAACCGGACCGGGAACCACCCATCAGCCGCTTCCTCCACCAACAGCATCGGCAAACCGCCGCTGTAGTCCCACCGAAACCGGCTGGTGCCCCCAGCGGGCCCGGTCTTCGACTGGCGCACCCCGTCTGCGTTGTAGCTGTACTGCCAGGTGGTGCGCGCCCCGAACCACCAGCCCACCACATCAACCCGCACCACCAGCCCAGCCGTCGCCTCCATCGACACGTCCCCGTTCACACCCGGAGCCACCACCACCGTGGAAGTGGCGGTCGTGGCACCTTCGGTGAACGACAACGACACCGCATCAGCCGGCTTCGCCTCGCCTGCGGGCCACACCACCAGCGACCCGTCGGCGGTCGGATAGGCAACCGTCACCGACAGTGCGACAGCTGCGACCTCAGCCGGCACCGTGGCGGTGGTGGGCACCGCAAACGTCTCCGGCACATCTGCTGCGACCGTTTCGCTGTAGAACACCACATCAGG
>JAFIEP010000047.1 GCA_020832495.1 Acidimicrobiia bacterium
CATGCTCGGAAGGCACCTCGACCGAAAACGCGTCCTCGCCAGACTCCTCCTCCCCACCGCCCGACTCTCCGCCTTCCTCAACAACACCCCCATCGTCGCCATGTTAGCACCCGCCGTGCGCGACTGGGCCCTCCAGAACAACAGAGCGGCGGGGCGCGGGGGGGGGGGGGGGGGGGGGGGCGCGGGGGGGGGGGGGCGGCGGGGGGCGGGCGCCCCCCCCCCCCCCCCCCCGACCGGATCCCTTCGTTCGGGCCACCGCCGCACTCGGGGTCCCGAGAGGGATGAGCGCTGTGCGGATGATGCGTCGGGGGGGGATCGCATCGAGCACGTGTGCGCACTCAGTACGTTAGGAGCCAGTTGTTTCCGGAATATGACCCGCCGGTGACGGGCGCGGGAACGCCGGATCGGCCACGTCGTCAGCGCTCACGAACGTGCCTGGCTGCCGGAAGAGCGCCTGGTGCCAGCGTCGGGGAGTGAGGGCCACCGCCCGTGGTTCGTCCTCGAAAAGCCAGCGGGCGAAGTTGGTTCGGGTCCATGGGCTGAGGCCGGTCAGCCACAGGGCGAGTCGTGCACCCTTGCGGTGTGAGATGGCGCTGCTCAGCGCATCAGCCATGCGGTGATCAGCGGCCAGGCCCCGCCGCACGGAACGCTCGTAACGCCACCGCACCTCGAGGGGGTCCTCGCCCTCGAGGATGGCCTCCGCCGCCCAGCGGCCGGTGGCCAGCGCCTGGCCGATGCCCTCCCCGGTGAGCGGATCGGCGGCCCCGGCCGCGTCACCCACCCACAACGCCCGGCCACAGCTCAGCGGTGCATGGTCGATGTCAGCGGGGATGGGCCACGCTCGGGTGGGGCCTTCGGCCACGGCGTCGGGACCGAGCACCTCTGCGATGTTCGGGCGGCGCAGCAGTTCGCGCCAGAGTTGGCCCATGGCACCCACCCGCCAGTGGTCGTCGCGGCGGATGCCGAACCCCACGTTGGCACCACCGTCCACCGGGAAGCTCCACACGTAGCCCGGCAGGATGTCGGCTTCGAACCACACGAACAGGTCGCGCTGCGCAGCAGGTGACACCTGGCGCACGTACTGGCGCACCGCGTGCCATTCGCCTCGGTAGCCGGGCGCATCGGCCCCCAGGAAGCGGCGAGTGGGTGACCACATGCCATCGGCGCCCACCACATACGCCGCCTCGACCACCTCGGTGCCGTCGAGTTCGACGGCGATGTGATCGCCGAGATGGCGGGCGGCGGTGCAGCGGGCCGGAGCGCGGATCACCGCACCGGCGGCGCGCGCCCGCTCGAGCAGCACGTGGTCGAAATCGGTGCGGCGGACCACACCGGCGTAGAGGCCGCGTCCCGACGGCAGGTCGTAGGTCGTGACGCGTCGGCTGGGTCCGCTCAGGTGGATGCGGTCGACGGCGGTGAACGAGGACATGGCCTGCACCGGGACGCCGAGTTCCTCGAGTTGGCGCAACGCCCACGTGGTGATGCCGTCGCCGCACGTCTTGTCCCGCGGGAAGGCAGCTCGGTCGACGAGGAGCACCCGGTGGCCGGCGTCGGCCAGCATCGCGGCGCAGGTGGCGCCGGCGGGACCGCCGCCCACCACCACCGTGGTGAACTGGTGGTCATCGAACCTCACGCCCGGAGGTTACGTCGACGGCCACGCCACGAGCAGATCAGGCGTGATCGGTTGTCGGAACCGGTGACGAGGCTCGGACGGGTGATCAGCTCTCGCCGCCCTCGAGGACCTGTGACGGAGCCCAGGTGTCGTCGTCGGGCTGTTCGGGCACCAAAGAGGCACTGATGCCGACGGCATCCTTCGGTCGCCCGAAGTGGAACCCCTGGGCCATGTCCACGCCGTGCGTCTGCAGCGCGTCGGCCTCCTCGGCCGCCTCGACGCCTTCGGCGATCGTGACCAGACCCAGGTCGTGGGCCAGGGCGGCCACGTGGCGAACGATCATGCCGTCGGGCTGGTCGATGCCCAGGTTGGCCTTCATGGCGACGCGCATCCCTTCGACGAACACTCGGTCGATGCGGACCACATCGAGGTCGAGCTCTCGGAGATACAGCAGCCCCGCCTCGCCGGTGCCGAAGTCGTCGAGTGCGAGCTTCACCCCGGCTTCCTTGATCTGGCGCAGCACCGTCCACGACGACGAGCGGTTGTAGCGCACCGCCTCCTCGGTGATGTCCACACAGAGCTGCCACGGTTGGATCCCGCCGATGCGCACGGCATCGGCGATGTCATCGGCGATGGTGGGTTGGGCCAACTGGCGGGGTCCGAGGTTGCAGGTGACGAACATCGCCGGGCGGTCGGGCGCCAGCGCTCGCCACTCGGCGAGCTGGCCACACGCCCGCTGCAGCACCCACTTGCCGACGCGAACGGCCAGGCCCGACTTCTCGAGCAACGGCATGAAGTCGTGGGGGTAGATCATGCCGCTGTTGGTCGCACCCGGAGCACGCCAGCGCAGCAGCGCCTCCACACCCACCATGTCGCGCGTGTCGAGGCGCACGATGGGCTGGTACTGCAGGAGGAACTCTTCGTTCTCGAGGGCGTCCATCAGCCGCTCCTCGTCGATGCGCGTCTCGTAGCGCCCACGCCGGGAGTCGTCGAAGACCAGGTAGCTCCCGGGCCCGTCGTCGCGAGCGCGCACCAGGGCCTGGTGCGCGTCACGGACCACGTCGGCGGCGGAGCGGTTGGAGTCGGCGCTGAGAGCGGCGCCGACCACGGAACTCACGGTGATCGACTCGCCGGCGACCGTGAACGGCTCGCCCATGAGCTCGATCAGGAACCGGGCGACTTCCTCGGCTTGTTCGAAGTTCTGGATGCCAGGGAACACCAGGGCGAACTCTGCGCCGCCGTAGCGGGCGAGACGCGTCCCGGGGAGGTCGACCTTCCCGAGACGTCCGGCGGCCTGGACCAGGAGGTCGTCGCCTGCGTCCTGGCCGAAACTGTCGTTCACGTCACGCAACGAGGCGATGTCGACGAACGCCACCAACGCACGCGCACTCTGGCCGGCGCTGCGGCCCACCGCCTCCTCGGTCCACGCAGCCAGCTGGCTGCGACCGGGCAGCCCCGTCGTGTGGTCGACCGTCGGGGAGGCACCCTCGTCGGCCGGCGTGCTGCGGCTCAACAGCCGGCTGAGCACGCCGCTGCGATCGTTCGGATCAGCCATGTGGGTTCCTCCCGGCGGTAGCAGACGTCGACCCCGCCTCAGTGTGCCACGCCGGTGCCAGCGGCGCCGACAGCGCGCCGTCCTGAGCGGTTGGTGGAGGTCGGTCGCCGCGGCGGTGGAGTGGTGGGCCTATTCGTAGGCAGCCAAACGGGCCTGCACCTTGAGCAGGAGCTTGGCCAGTTCGGAGTCGTCACCGCCGTCGTCGTCGATGGCCAGTTCGGTGGCCTCGCTGGCCCGCATGATGTCGTCGTCGCTCTCGACGGTCTCGTCGATGGGGGCCGGCACGGAGAACAACCCCCCGCTCGGTCCGGCCGCCGGTTCCGTCTCGGTGTCGGTGCCGAACTCGGTCTCGAACTCGGCGTCGAGATCGAGCAACGAGCCACCGTCGGCGAACGGATCGGGGAGCTCCTCTGTTGCTGCGGGTGCCTCGGGCTCGAAGGTGTCGAGTCCGGCCGAGTCGAAGAGGTCGCTCCCGTCGAGCAGGTCGGTGCCTCCTTCGGTCGGGGCGTCACCGAGTCCTCCGAACTCGTCGAGTCCTCCGAACGAGGCGAGCGGCTCCTCGGTGCTCGCGCTGTCGGGGGACCACGTGCCGAGTGGTTCGGCCTCGGCGCCGGAGGGATCCCAGGTGTCGAGGCCATCTGACGGTGCGTCGAGGGACCAGGTGCTGAGCCCCTCCTGTGCAGCGTCCTCGGCCGGCTCGGCGAACACGTCGTCGTCGAGATCGGCGAGCAGCGCGCCCTCGGCCCGCAGTTCGCGTTGCCGCAGGAAGATGTAGAGGCCGGCACCGACCACCAGCACGGCGATGGCGACGAGCGGTAGGTCGAGCACGAGCAGCACAGCGGCCACCGCAACGCCGACCACTCCGCCGATCAACAGCTTCAGGTCCATGTCCGTCCATCACCTCCGAGCCGATGCGATCCGCGCGGACCGTGCCCCTCATTATCGGCAGCTACCGGCAGATCGATAGACGAACCTTAGAGGATCGCGAACAGGTTCACCGTCGGTGGGGGTCTTCGTCGCCTCCCACCGCTGTTTCGGACGGGTCGGGTGGGCTCATTCGCACGTCGATGGCCAGCCAGCCCACCCGAGCCCATGGCAGCAGCACCACCGGTGCGAGCACTGCGGTGCCGAGGCCGGCCACCAGCCACCAGACGCCGGGGGCGTCGGGCCACGACACGATGACGCTGACGCCCAGCAGTACGAACAAGGCGGTGAACGACACGATGGTGTTCAACCCGATCGCCCCGATCCACTGGCCCGGCGCCCGCTCGGTGGCCAAGCCACAGTGCGGGCACCGCTCCACCAGCCGCAGGCGGCGGATGATGCCGCGGCCTCCGCACCAGGGGCAACGCAACGCCAGGGCCCACCACCAGCGGCGCCGGCGGGCTCTCGAACCAGGGGACACCCTGCCAGTCAACACCATCGCTCCGGAGTCGAGCGGGTAGGCTTCGCCGCCGCATGGAGCCAGGTCGCTCATCTCCGCCGCAGGGGGACCCGCCAACGGACGCCGCCCGTACGACGCGGGGCGACGAGCGTCGGTCGACCGCGCTGTCGGAGAGCCAGGCGGCTCGTCGTCAGCGGGTGGTCCTCGCCGCCATGGAGTTGGGTGCCGACGGCGGGTACGAAGCCGTGCAGATGCGCGACGTCGCCGCCCGCGCCGACGTGGCGCTGGGCACCATCTACCGCTACTTCTCGTCGAAGGACCACTTGCTGGCCGCAGCCCTCGTGGAGTGGGTGAACCAGCTGGCCAGGACCGTGTCGCGGCGACCACCCGAGGGCGCCACCACCGCAGAGCGGATGGTCGACATCCTGGGTCGGGCGACACGCTCGATGGAGCGACGACCGAAGCTGTCCGCCGCGTTGGTCACCGCCCTGTCCTCGGCCGATCCTCAGGTGGCGGCCTGCCAGGAGGAGTTGGACCGGGCCATGGCGTCCATTCAACGACAGGCTTTTCCGGCGTCGTTCGACCCCGACGTGCGCGACCGGATCATCCGGGCGTTGGGGCACGTGTGGTTCTCGGCGCTCGTCGGTTGGGTGAACGGCTGGGTGGGCATTGGGCAAGCCGGCGACGAGCTGGCCTCCGCAGCCCACCTCATGCTCGACCAGTACGGCTGAGTCGCGGGGTGGCGAGGCCGACGTCGGCCGACTCTGCCCCTAGACTCAGGTTCGCCGACGGTTGTGCGCGTGCGCGGCCGCCAACCAGCCAGCAGGCAGGAGAGGGACGGAATGGCAGACGACACCCCGGCGGGCACGGACCTCGGTATCGAGGGCCTCAGCGACGCCATCGAGATCGGGGTCGGCGGCTTTGCCACGGTGTACAAGGCCTACCAACCGGCCTTCCGCCGCACGGTGGCGGTGAAGGTGCTGGCAACTCACAACCTCGACCAGGAATCACGCGACCGGTTCGAACGCGAATGTCAGGCGATGGGATCGCTGTCGGACCATCCCAACATCGTGACCGTCTACGGGGCCGGCTTCACCGAGAGCTCCCAGAGTCGTCCGTACCTGGTGATGGCCTACCTGGCTGGCGGGTCGCTGGCCGATCGGGTCGCCGAGAGCGGCCCCATGGCCTGGCAGGACGCCAGCCTGTACGGGGTGCATCTCGCCGGGGCGCTCGAGACGGCCCATCAGGCCAGCGTCGTTCACCGTGACATCAAGCCGGCTAACGTCCTCATGTCCGCTTTCGGCGACGCCATGCTCACCGACTTCGGCATCGCCCGCATCTCGGGGGGTCACGAGACCCGCAGCGGGGTGATCACCGCCTCGATGCACCATGCGCCGCCGGAGGTCATCGACGGGCAGCGGCCCAACGTGGTCGGTGACGTCTACTCGTTGGCCTCCACCCTCGTGGAACTCATGATCGGCCGAGCACCCTTCGCTCTCGAGGGTGACGAGGGCATGGTGCCCATGATCCGCCGCATCCTCACCGAGCCGCCACCCGACCTCCGCCCCCTCGGTGTCCCACCTCAGCTGTGCGCCACCTTGGAGCGCGCCTTGGCCAAGGATCCGGGCGAGCGCCAGCCGTCGGCGGTGGAGTTCGGCCGGGAACTCCAGGCCGCTCGACGGGCGTCGGGACTCGAAGGTGGCAAGCTGACCGTGCCCTCGGCGGTGAGCGAGAGCGGTGAGGTGTCCTTCACGGCAGCCCCCTCGCAGGTGCTCTGCCAGACGTGCCATGCCGAGGTTCCACCGGGCTCGGACGCCTGCCCCTCCTGCGGCGCACCAGTGGGCCCGGCCGTCCGCCCGGCCGTCTCCCCGGCCACGGCGCCCGCTCCTGTGGCCGCCTGGACGCCGGCGGGATCGACGGCCCCACACGTCGGGGAGGCTGCTGCCGCGGGATCCTCCGGTGGGGGCGCAGGGAAGTGGGTGGCACTGGGCCTGGTGGCCCTGTTGGTGTTCGTGCTCGGCGCCGGTGGGGTGTTCGTCCTGCTCGGCGGTGACGACGATGAGGTGGCCAGCGACCGTCGTGCCGAGCGAGACCTGACGACGCACACCGGCGGGGAGAACGGGGACAACTCGAGCGGCGCAACCGGGGTCACCGAGACGACGGACACCACCGTGGATCCGGATCAGGTCGGCTTCACCCCTCAGGTGGAGCGGAACTTCATCAACGCCTGCGAGGAGCACAGCTCACGGGAGTTCTGCCGATGTCTCTACGACAGCCTTCGTGAGGAGATCAGCTTCGACCGCTTCCTCGAGATCGAGCAGCTGGCCGCGGCCGGCGACGAACAGGCAGTGGCGGAGAGCGAGCTCACCTTCCTCGCGCAGGAGTGCAATCGACAGTTTCCCGCAGACGGGGCGGGGATCGTGACGGGCTGACGACCGACCGGGCGATGCGACGCCGCTGCGTCGCACCGACACTCGTCCGGCGACCGAGTTCCACCAACAGATCGGGACCGAGGCCCGACACTGCATCAGAGCCAGAGGGGAGGCGCAACCGGATGTGGCAGCTGGCCGTTGACATCGGCAGCCGGGCCGTGAAGGCAGCGCGCCTGCTCGACGGGTTGGCGGAGCCGGTCACCCTGGCTGGTCGACCCGATGGCCCGGCGGCGGTCTACCGGGATCGTGACGGTTCGTTGCGCAGCGGGTGGGAGGCGATCGATCGCGGGGCGGTGCACCCCGACCGGCTGGAGGAGACCCCACGCCGTTGGCTGGCCAACGGGTCGACCCTGGTGTTGGCGGGTCGCGTGCTCCCGGTGTCGGACGTCCTGGCCGAGCTCGTGTCGGCCACGGTGGATCACGCATCGGCCGCGGTCGGGTCCGCGCCGGACCGTCTGCTGCTCACCCACCCGGCGGGGTGGAGCACCGAGCGTCTGGCGCTGCTCGTCGAGGCCAGTCGGTCGGCGGGATGGGACGAGGTGGTCCTCATCGCAGAACCGATCGCCGCCGCAGTCGGCGTCATGGGGCCGATCGAGCCCGGCCGCGCCGTGGCGGTGATGGACCTCGGTGCCGGCAGCCTCGGGTGTTCGGTGGTCGGCGCCGGCCCGGCCGGTCCAGCGTTGCTCGGCCCTCCCGGAGGCCACGAACGCATGGGTGGCGACGTGTTCGACCAGCGTCTGTCGCACCTGGTGGACCGACGACTGGCGGCCTCGGAACCGGCGTTGCGCGACGGTCTCGAGCGCGGCACGGAGGTCCGTTGGGAACGAGCGCGCATGTCGCTGCGCATGCAGGTCCGCAGGGCGCGCGAGCAACTGAGCTACCGGTCCGTGGCCCAGGTGGCCGTACCGGTGAACGGCCGCAGCCTCCACGTGTCCAGGGAGGAACTCGACGGGCTGATCGGCGCCGATGTCGAACGCTGTGTTGCTGCGCTCGAGCAGACGGTGGCCGCCGCCGGGCTCGTCACCGCTCAGCTCGACCGGGTGCTGCTCGTGGGCGGTGCGTCCCGCACGCCCTTGCTGCAGATGGCCATGCTGGCCCGCTTCGGTGATCTCGTGGTCGCCGACGAGGATCCGGCGGGCATCGTGGCGCTCGGCGCCGCTCGCATGGCGGGTGGCGTGGTGGCCCCCGTGGAACGCCGCAGTGCCCCGACGATCGACGAGGCAGCTGCGCTGGCGATGGCCGAGGGTGCCGCCGCAGCGTCGTCCACGGCGGCCGAGCCGACCGCCCGGCGTGTGGGGACACTGTCGGGTGGCGGATCTGCGGACGTCCCCCGCCCGGGCGGACCGACGTGGTGGGGTGAGCTGGGCGCCCCCTCGGGAACAGCGGCGGACGGGACGTCGGCGACCGCGTCCGGTGCCGGGACCGCAGCCGACATGGGAGGTCGCCCACCGCTGCTGAGTGCCAGCGTGGTCGACGGCGGCATGGGCCGCCCGGGCAGCGCCGGCTCCGAGGCGCCTCGAGGCGTTCCCCGAACGACGGTGGTGCTCGTCGCCCTCGCCGTCGTGGTGGCCGCTGCCATCGGTGCCGGGCTCATGTGGTTGGCGCTCGGTGGCAGTGACGGCACGACCGGCCGGGGGATGGGTGCCGCTGCGCTCGGCGTCGAGGGGGGCGACGACCCGGCGGAAGGTTCGCCGGGCGAGGTCGTTCCACCACCGACGGATGCTGTGCCGCCCCCGGTGATCGAGGTACCCCCACCGGCACCCGATCTGGTCGACGACTACCCCGCAGAGGTCCAGGCCAACTTCTTCGAGGCCTGCCTCGAGGCTGGAGGGCGGCCTGACCGCTGTGCGTGCGTGTGGGAGGGCGTGGTCGAGGAACTGCCCTTCGAGGTGTTCCTGCAGATCGAGGAGCACCTGGTGGCGGGGATCCCCGCCTCGGCGACGCCCGTCGGAGCCATCGTGGACCGGTGCAACGACGAGTGGCCGTGAGGGGGTCTGCCGCGTCGGGTGTCACCAGTGGCCGGGGTGGGAGATGTCGATCGGTCGATCGGGCAGCACGCCCTCGGCGAGGGGCCCGAGGTGTTGGGGGAGCAGCACCGGGAGGAAGCGTTCGGCGGCTGCCGCCACGTCGTGGTGGTGCCACCATCGCTGTCCGGTGAACGCCTGCGCCTCGAGGGCCTCGAGCCCCTGGGGTCGCCAACTGTCGGTGCGCTGAGCGCACCAGGCCACGTGGATGCGCTCGTGCTGCTCAAAATGGTAGCCGGCAAAGGTGAAGGCCACCTCCTGCTCCCACACGCACGGACCCACCTCGGCGTCGGCCACGCCGGCCTCCTCCCGGAGTTCTCGACGGGCTGCGTCGGCCGAGTCCTCGCCGGGCTCGATGCCGCCACCGGGGAGTTCCCACCAGGTGCCCTTGGAGGCATCGGCGGGATCGCTGGCGGCCAGCAGCAGGGCGGCACCGGTAGGTTCGAGCAGGACCACCCGAGCGGCCCGCCGGCGGATCGTCCACGGCACGGTCATAGCGTATCGTCGGGGGTGTCCGCGGGAGACGACGGCTGGAGGTGGATTGATGCCCAAGAAGAAGCGGCGCTGTCCGCAGTGCGGGGCCAAGACGGCGGTGACCGAACCACGCTGCAGGGTGTGCGCCCACCTGTTCGTGGAGGACGGCGTCGCCCCCACCGCCGGTGTCGACCGAGCAGCCTTCGGCGGTGGCGTGTTGTCCAAGACCGCAGGGGACGAGGTGCCACCGCCGCAACCGCCCGTCGCTCCGGCGCCCGGTCCGCCACCGGCACCCGAGGTCGAGCCGGCCGAGCCGCTGTCGTGGGACGAGGTGCCGGACCTGGTGGGTCCGGTGGCCTCCACGGCACCACCCAGTTCACCGCCACCACCACCGGCGGGCGAGGTGGAGAGCTTCGACCCCGACGCGCTGCTGCGCGACCTCGGAGGTGACATCCCCAAGCCGGGGGCGGCCCCACCACCGCCACCGCTCCCACCCGAGGAGAAGTTCGATCCGAACGCCATCTTCGAAGGTGACGACTGAGACGTCCTCGCTGAGCGAGCCGTCCGCCACGGCGTGCGGGCGTGCGCCGCCGGACGTGCCAGTCCACGGTGTCGGTGCCTAAACTGACGACTCGTCAGATTCGTCGACATCAGGAGCGCCCGTGGACCTGCGGTTCAGCCCCAGCGAGCAGCAGTTCCGGGCCGATCTGCGCCGATGGCTCGACGAGGTGTTGCCGCAGCTCGGACCGCAGCCAGACCCCGATGACTGGCCGGCACGACGAGCCTTCGACACCGACTGGCAGCGTCGCCTGTACGAAGCCGGCTATGCAGGGATCAACTGGCCGACCGAGTACGGGGGGCGTGGCGCAACGCTGACCGAACAGCTCATCTACCTGGAGGAGACGACGCGCGCCGGGGCGCCGTACGTGGGCGTCAACTTCGTGGGCCTCCTCCACGCCGGTCCGACCCTCATGGCCGAGGCCACGCCCGACCAGCGCGCTGCCCACCTCCCTCGCATCCTGCGAGGTGACGAGGTGTGGTGTCAGGGTTTCTCCGAACCGGCCGCCGGGTCGGACCTGGCGTCGCTGGCGTGCCGGGCCCGCCTCGACGGTGACCACTATGTGGTGAGCGGTCACAAGATCTGGACGTCGTTCGCCCAGGTGGCCGACTGGTGCGAGCTGCTGGTACGCACCGACCCCGACGCCCCCAAGCACCGTGGCATCACCTGGCTCATCTGTCCGATGGACGCACCGGGCATCGAGATCCGACCGCTGCGTACCATCGTCGGCAGTTCGGAGTTCTCCGAGGTCTACTTCGACGAGGTCCGGATCCCCGTGGCCAACCGGGTCGGTGCCGAGAACGACGGTTGGCGCGTGGCCATGGTGACGTTCGGTTTCGAACGGGGTACCGGGTTCGTGTCGGATCTCGTCGAGACCGATCGGATGATCGGCGAAGTGGCGGACCTCGCCCGTCACCTCCCGAGGGGCGACGGCACGGCCTGGGACGACCCGGCGGTTCGTCACGAACTCGGGCGCCTCCAGGCCGAGATGGATGCCTTGTGGGCCATGACGAAGCGCAACCTGGCGCAGTCCGAGCGGTCCGGCGCGCCGGGGCTCGGCGGGTCGCTCGTCAAGGTCGCCTACTCCGAACTCTTCCAGCGGCTCTGTGATCTCGGCACCCGCCTGTTGGGGCCGGCCTCGCTGGCCCGAGCCGACCTGGCTGGTCTGCCGAGTGGCGCCGTCACCGAGGAGCGGTTGCGCAGCCTCTCGTTCACCATCGCCGCCGGCACCAGCCAGATCCAACGCAACATCGTGGCCGAACGTCTACTCGGCCTGCCCAAGGAGCGTCCGTGGACTTCGAGCTGACCGACGAGCAGCGGGCGCTGGCCGACGGCATCCGCGCCCTGTGCAACGACACGCTCGACCCTGCCACGTTGGTGGCGTTGGCTGATGGCAAGCCCGCTGCACCTCGGCTGTGGGACGACCTGGTGGCCATGGGCGTGCTCGGCTTGGTGGCGAGCGAGGAGCGAGGCGGACTCGGCCTCGGGTGGTCCGAAGCGGCGCTGGTGGCCGAGGTGCTCGGCGAGTACCTGGCCCCGGGTCCGATCCTCGACGCCATCGTGTCCGCCGCCGTGCTCGACGGTGTACTCGACGGGTCGATCCGCCCGGCACTGGTGGATCGGTCGGCGGCGCCGGCGGTGCTCTGTCACTCCCGAGTGGTGGACCAGCTGGTGGTGGTCGACCAGGACGGGCTGTGGCAGGTGGCGACGAGCGACGTGTCGCTCGAGGAGGTCGAGCCGGCCACCGACCCGCTCACGCCCGTCGCCGTGGCCGCCAGCGGGTGGCCCCAGGGCACCCGGATCGGCGACGCAGCCGACGCCCGAGCGGTGTGGAGGGGCGCCGACCTGTTGCGAGCTGCCAGCGCAGTGGGCATCGCCGAGGCCGCCACGAAACGAGCGGTGGCGTTCAGTCTGGAGCGTCAACAGTTCGGTCGGCCCGTCGGGTCGTTCCAGGCCCTGAAGCACATGATGGCCGACATGGCGGTGCGCACCGAGCTGGCCCGGGCGTCGGTCTACGCGGCGGCGGTGACGCTCGATCAGCCCGAGGTGGGTTCCGCCGAGCGGGCGGTGGCCGGCGCTCGGCTGGTGGCCGTCGAGGCCGCGCTGCGCAACAGCGAGGCCAACATCCAGATCCACGGGGGCATGGGCTACACCTGGGAGGTGGACGCGCACCTGTTCCTCAAGCGGGCGCTGGTGCTCGACGCCACCTCCGGATCGGCCTCGGACGCGGCCGAGGTGGTGGCCTCACACCTGGGTTGAGCCATGTCGCCGACGGGCGTCGTCGCCGGCCCTCCGATGCGACAGCACCCGCCGATGGTGGAACGATGGAGCCGTGGGGCTTCCTGCTGGGGTACTGCTTCGCCGAGGGTGCGCTCGTCGCTGCCCGATGTGCGGGCACGGGCACCTGTTCACCCACTGGTTCTCGATGGTGCCCACCTGTCCGGGTTGTGGACTGCGATTCCGACGCGAGCCCGGCATGTGGCTGGGGTCGTGGTTCCTCAACGTCTGCCTGGCCCAGGTGGTGGTGGTGGTCCTGCTGCTCGTCGGTGTGGCCCTGACCTGGCCCCAGGCCCCGGGTTGGCCGATGTTCGTCGCTGCGGTGGGCGCGGCGGTCGCCTTCCCGGTGGCGTTCTTCCCGACCTCGCGCACCGTGTGGGTGGCGGTCGACCTCATCATGCGACCGGCCGGGTTCGACGACGGGGTTGCCCCCGCAGTGGAGCTCGAACAACTCGAGCGCTACGGCCGGTCGAAGCGTTCGGGTGGCCCGCCACCGGGGTGAGACGCCGCCGGGGTGCAGGCGCCGACGTCGGCACTGGCTCCGAACGGCTCGCCCGCCGCTGAACACGCGCACGCCGGCGAGTTGGCGAACCGCTGGCCCGCTCCACTAGGACCGCCCGATGACGTCGAGTGAACACCAGGCCGTGAACGGGCGAAACACAGCGGTGGGGGCAGAGCCGTCCACCACCGAGGTGCCGGTGGGGGACCTGCTCGCCGACACGACGCCGACGGCGGTGGCAGAGACCCCGGGGCGCAACCGGCTGGAGCTGAGCCCGGCGTGGAACGTCCTCTACGCCTTCGGGGGCATGACCATGGCCACTGCGCTGAGGGCCGCGCGTGAGGCCGTCGATCGTCCCGACCTCGACCTGCTCAGCACCACTGCCACCTACTGCGCGCCGGTGCCCGACGGTCCGATCGTGCTCGACACCAGGGTGCTGCGGTCGTCCAAGGCGGCGGCTCAGTGCACCGCCGAACTGTCGGTGGGCACGCCCGCCGAGGTGCCCATCGATGCCGACCGACGGGACCCGGCGCTGCACCTGACCGCCGTGTTCGGTCGACGCCACGAAACCACCGTCGACTTCACCGACGTGGCCTATCCCGCTGATGTCCCCGACCCCGAGGACTGCCCCGAGCCCGGACCGCGGCGGGTCGGGGCGACCGACGGCGACACGCCCGAGACCGACCCCGAGGAGTGGTTCCCCCGCATCAACTTCCACGAGCAGGTGCGGTGGCGGCCGGCGGTCGGCCATTCACCCACCGAGCGGGGCTGGGAACCGGGCCCCGCCCGCTATGCCGCATGGATGGGCTTCGTCCGCGAGCCGAGGCGCGCCGACGGCACCGTGGATCCGATCGCACTGTGCATCCCCGGTGACAGTCTGGGCCCCTCGATCTGGCAGCGCCTCGGTCCGTTCGGCCCCGACCAGCCGCCGTTCCTCGTGCTCTCGCTCGAGATCACCCTCCATGTGCTGGCCCCGACCAGCTCGAGCTGGTTGTTGCAGGACGTGCGGTGCCACTGGGCAGGCGAGGGTTACGCCGTGGGCACCACCCACCTGTGGGACGACACCCGGTCGCTGGTGGCCATCGCCGTGCAACGTGCCCGCCTGCGGCCGTTCGAGCCAGGCACCTTGACCCGTCGTTGAGGTCGGATCCGGCCGTGGTTCCACCTGCGGCCCTCGTGGCGCCGACGGCCCGACCGCGTCGCTCGGCGAGCAATAGAACCTGTTCTAGTATCGGTGGGTGCACTTCCGCGACACCGCCGAGGAGGCGGCCTTCCGGGCCGAGGCCCGCGCCTTTCTGGAGGCGCACGCCACGCCGCGAACTGGTACCGATGCCGATTGGTCCCGGGATGCGTCGGCGGCCGACCCTGCCACCCAGGCCGAGTTCGTCCGCCGCTGTCGGGCCTGGGCAGCCACGCTGTACGACGCCGGATGGGCCGGTATCACGTGGCCTCGGGCGTACGGCGGTCGGGGCGGGACACCGGCCCAGTCGGTGATCTTCTCCCAGGAGGCGGCCGCCTACGACGTCACGTTGGGTTTCGTTGGCGCGGCCCAGCAACTGGTCGGACCCCCACTGCTGCGGTTCGGGAGCGACGCCCAGCGGGAGCGGTTCCTGCGACCGCTGCTGCGGGGCGACGAGATGTGGTGTCAGCTGTTCAGCGAACCGGGTGCGGGCAGCGACTTGGCGGCGCTCAGCACACGTGCGGTCCCCGATGGCGACGGGTGGCGGGTGAGTGGCCAGAAGGTGTGGACCTCGGGCGCGCAGCACGCCGACTTCGGCATCCTGTTGGCGCGCACGGACCCCGAACGCCCCAAGCACAAGGGCATCACCTTCTTCATCGTCGACATGCGCAGCGACGGGGTGGAGGTGCGCCCGCTGGTGCAGGCCACCGGGCTGGCGCACTTCAACGAGGTCTTCCTCACCGATGTGGCGGTGCGATCCGATGCCGTCGTCGGCGACGTGCACGGTGGGTGGGCCCCGGCACGGGCCACCCTGGCCAGCGAAGCGGGCATGATCGGCGGTGCAGGGCAGTCATCGGGCTACGACGCCGTGCTGGCTGCGGTGCGTGCCGCCGGGCGGACCGATGATCCGCTGGTGCGCCAGGAGTTGGCCAGGGTGTGGACCCACCAGCGGCTGCTCGAGTTCCTCCGCTACCGCATGCAGAGCGCCATCCTGGCCGGGCGCCGCCCCGAGGTGGACCCCAGCGTGTTGAAGAACCTCTTCGTCGCTGCGCTGGCACATCGGGTGGAGACGGCGCTCGACGCCACCGGGGCGGCGGGCATGCTCGACGGCATCGATGCCGTCGACGGAGGGTTCTGGCAGCGGCAGGTGACGGGCCAGTTCGCCAGTCGCATCGGTGGCGGGACCACCGAGGTGCACCGCACGATGATCGGGGAGCGCGCCCTTGGCCTGCCGGCCGAACCCCGCACCGACAAGGACGTTCCCTGGGTAGCCACGGTGCGGTGAACCGACGCGGCGGATGGGGCCGTCCGTGACCCACGGCCCCTCACTGTGCGCAGGTGATGCACGATCGGGTCGGTGCCGGAACCGTCGTCTTTTCGGGCACACTGTGGACAGATGAGTGGTAGCGAGGTCCGAAACTACCGGCTGGTGATGAGCCGGCCGATGCGTGTCGTGCGAGTGGTGGTCCTCGTGGTCACCGGCCTGTTCTTCGTGGGGCTGGCCTCAAGCGGCGACGTGGAGCCGATCTGGCGCGCCGGCGCCGTGCTCGGATTGCTGAGCAGCGCCGTGGCCGTGCGCATCGTGGTGGGACCGGCGGTGACGGTCGACCGGCGCCACCTCCGCTTGCAACGCAGCTGGCCCTACCGCCGGGACATCCCCTGGTACCGGATCCTGGCGGTGGACGTCGACCCCATGCGCTGGGTGCTCATCTTGGAGCTCAACAACGGAGATCGCGTCGAGTTGCCGGCGGTGGAGAACCTCTCGGAGCTCTACGACGCCATCGAGGTGCACCGCCGACGTCTGGACGCGCTCGACGCCTGACGCGACGCCACCCCCGGGAATGCTTGCGTGCGAGACACGTACGGGACCCTCGCGAACGTACGCCGGAATTCTGGTGGGTTGGCGTGGCGGTAAGGTGCCCGGTCGGGGACGACAGCTGTGCTGTCGGGTCGAGAGCCGACGACCGGCGTTGTGCCGGTGCCGCCGAGCCGCCAACGGAGACGAACAATGAGAGCTGCCGTACTGCGAGCCACTGGGGACACCACCCTCGACGTGGTCGACACCATCGAGCTCGACGACCTCGGTGCCACCGACGTGCGTGTCGAGATCAAGGCCACCGGGGTGTGCCACTCCGATCTGCACGGCATGGACGGGGCGCTGCCCCAACCCGCTCCAGCGGTGCTCGGCCACGAAGGTGCCGGCGTCGTTGTGGAGGTGGGGCCGGCGGTGACCTCGGTGTCGGTCGGAGACCATGTCATCGTGGCCTGGACCCCTCCGTGCGGGCGCTGCGCCTTCTGCACCGAGCACGGCCAGCCGCAGCTCTGCATGGAGATCCAGTTCCAGATTGCCGTCACCCCGCGCTTCCGCGAGCACGGCGAGGCCATCTTTGGCTTCGTCGGCACCGGTACGTTCGCCGAGCAGCTGATCCTGCCCCAGGAGGCAGTGGTCCGCATCGAGCCGGACATTCCCTTCGACATCGCCTCGCTCATCGGCTGCGGTGTGACCACCGGCGTCGGGGCGGCGCTGAACGCCGCCAAGGTCCGCCCCGGTGCGCGCGTGGTGGTCTTCGGCTGCGGTGGCGTCGGCATGTCGGTCATCGCCGGCGCCCAGTTGGCTGGCGCGGCCACCATCGTGGCCGTGGACCTCAACCCGGCCAAGGAGGAGGCGGCCCGCAAGTTCGGCGCCACACACTTCTGTGGCCCGGACGACCTCGACGAGCTCAAGGGCGAGCTGACCGACGGCCTCGGGTTCGACGACGCCTTCGAGGCGATCGGTCTGCCGGTGACCATGCGAGCGGCCTACGACGCCGTTCGGCGTGGCGGCACCGTGGTGATCGTGGGGGTGGGGCGTGCCGAGCAGACGGTCAGCTTCAACGCCTTCGAACTGTTCTTCGACGAGAAGACCATCAAGGGTTCGGTCTACGGCAGCGCTGACGTGCGCCACGAGTTCGGCCGTCTGCTGCGGTTGTGGAAAGCGGGTCGACTCGACCTCGAGGGGCTCATCACCAAGCGGGACTCCCTCGACGGCATCAACGACGCCATTTCGGAACTGCGCGCCGGCAACGCCCTGCGCACCGTGATCGAGTTCTGACCGGTGGGACGTTGTGCCCTGCCGTTCCCGACGGCAACCAACTAGCGTTGTGGCCAGCGCGACGCCACCGAGGTGACCCATGACTGCCGCCCGTACCGAGACGTCCCCCGAACACACCGAAGAGATCGTCGCCGACGCGCTGGCGCAGGCCGACGACCTGGCTTCGCAGGGGCGTCGACTGGCGGCGGTGGAGTCGTTGGTCGAGGTGGCCCGCCAGCACCGCGATGTACGGCTCGAGGAGGCGTTGGTGCGGATGCGGCTCGACGCCTTTGCCGAACTCGATCGCACTCCTGGTCGTGACCAGTGGCCGCCGACGCTGTCGGATCCGTTCCCCGACGTCTCCGGCGCTCCTCCCGAGGTGCCTGCGTCGGACCTCGACCCCGCCACCCTCGGTGGGGCGCTGCTGCACCATGGCAGCCTGGTGGTGCGCAACCTGCTCGACAGCGACCGGTCGCAGCAGCTCCTCGCATCGGTGCAGCGGGCCTTCGAAGCACTCGACACCCGTGCCGATCCCGATGCGATGTCCGACGTGGAGCGGGCTCGTTGGTTCCAGCGCTGCTCCCACGACGGCTCGAAGCCGTCGTTGTTCGGCATGGGGACGGCCACCATGCGGGTCATCGACTCGCCGGCGCTGGTGTTCGACGTGGTGGAGGCGTTCCACTCGTCGCCGCTGATCGGCGCCATTGCGGGCTATCTGGGGGAGCAGCCGGCGCTCAGCAACAACAAGTGGGCCATCCGGCGTTCCAAGGGGCTGCCATTCAGCGACCTGCACCAGGACGGGGCGTTCCTCGGCGACGACATCCGCACGGTGAACGCCTGGATCTCCCTCACCCATGCCGGGGGCGACAGCTCGGCGCCCAGCATCGAGATGGTGCCCAGTCGTCTGCCCGGTGTGCTGCCCACCGGCGGGCACGGGGCGGCCTTCGACTGGACGGTCAGCGACGAAGGTCTGGCCACCATGGTCCCGGGGGTGGAGTTGGTCACGCCGGAGGTGTTCCCCGGCGACGCCGTGCTCTTCGACGAGTTGATGATGCACCGCACCCAGTGTCGTGACGCCGACAGTTCCGACTGGCGCTGGGCGGTGGAGTCGTGGTTCTTCGCCCCCTCGTGTTACCCGCAGCGCTACGCCGGCATCGCCGTCTGACCGCTGACGGCGCATCCCGAGCGGGCGGCACCCCTGGCGGTGGTCCTTGCGGCGGCTCGTCGACGTCCGACAAATCTGACGTTGCATCAGATATGGAACACGTTCTAGTGTTCCGCCAGTGACCGACGACACCTCACTGCGAGCGCCACTCGTCATCGAGTACCCGTTCACCCGCACCACCGGTCCGGTGGTCGGCGCCTTCCTCACTGCGTTGCGGGAAGGGTTCGTGGTCGGCACCCGGGCCAGCGACGGTCGGGTGCTGGTGCCACCGGCGGAGTTCGATCCCGTGACCAACACCCCGTTGACCGAGGTGGTCGAGGTGGGCTCCGAGGGCGTCATCACCTCGTGGACCTGGGTCACCGAGCCGGTGCCCGCACCCCAGCGGCCCGCAGGGGAGGAGCCCCCGTGGGATCCGTCGGTCGACGCCCAGCCCTTCGACCGCCCCTTCGCCTGGGTGCTGGTCCGCCTCGACGGCGCCGACACCTCACTGCTGACGGTGGCCGACGTGGAGGACCCTGCACAGCTGCACACCGGTCTGCGGGTCCGCATCCGGTGGCGTGCCGAGCGTGAGGGGTCCATCCGCGACATCGAAGCCGTCGAGCCGGTCGTCTCCGGAGAGGACCTCCCGTGACCGAACTGTCGTTGCCCGCCCGCTTCGAGGGCGTGGAGATGATCCAACGGGTGCGGATCCCCGCCCGGTTGGCCTACGAGTTCACCGCCGGGGTGGCCACCAGTCGCTTCCTGCGCCAAGTGGTGCGCAAGCGCCTCGTCGGCGAGCGTTGCCCAGTCTGCACGAAGGTCTACGTGCCCCCACGAGGGGCCTGCCCGACCTGTGGGGTGGCCACCGCCGAGCAGGTCGAACTCGGTCACACCGGCACGATCACCAGCTACTGCATCGTCAACGTGGCGTTCTACGGCCAGGCCATGGACCTGCCGTACGTGAGCGCGTTGGTGCTGCTCGACGGGTCCGACCTGCCCATCATGCACCTCATCGGCGAGGTGCCCTATGACGAAGTCCACATGGGGATGCGGGTGGAGGCGGTCTGGGAGGACGGTGACGAGATGGAACCCACTCTCGAGGCCATCCGCTACTTCCGACCCACCGGCGAGCCGGACGCCGATCCGGCCACCTACGGGGAGCACGTGTGAACGCCGCACCGAGCCATGTCCCGACCGCCGACGACCGGTTCGTGGGTCGTCTGGTGACCCGCCCCGTCGACTGTCGAGTGACTCGAGTGAGGGGACCCGAGCATGCGTGATGTGGCGGTAGTGGCTTTCGCTCAGTCAGCGTCGGCGCAGGAGGGGGATCGCAACGAGGTCGAAGTGCTCATGCCGGTTGTCACCGAGGTGCGCGACCAGGTGGGCGTGACCACGGCGGATCTCGACTTCGTCTGTTCGGGGAGCACCGACTACCAGGCGGGCGTGCCTTTCTCGTTCGTGATGACCCTCGACGCCATCGGCCCGTGGCCGCCGATCCGCGAGTCACACGTCGACATGGACGGGGCCTGGGCGCTGTACGAGGCCTGGGTGAAGATCCAGATGGGCGCGGCGGACACCGCCCTCGTCTACGCCTACGGCAAGTCGTCGCCCGGCGACATCCGTCGGGTCTTGAGCCGCCAACTCGACCCCTACGTCACCGCCCCACTGTGGCCTGACCCCGACGCCCTCGCTGCCCTGCAGGCCCGTTGCCTGCTCGATGCCGACATGGCCACCGAAGCGGACTTCGCCTCGGTGGCTGCCCGCTCGTTGGCGGCGGCAGAGGCGAACCCCCACGCCGTGGTGGCCGGCGCCCGCTCGGTGGAGGATCTCCTCGACGAGGCGTACCTCGCCTCGCCGTTGCGCCGACACGACTGTCCTCCTGTCACCGACGGTGCTGCCGCGGTGATCCTGGCGGCAGGTGACCGGGCTCGTGACCTGTGCGAGCGGCCAGCGTGGATCACCGGCATCGACCACCGCATCGATCCCCATCAGCTCGGCATGCGCGATCTCACCGCTGCGCCGTCGGTCCGAGTGGCCGCAGAGCGGGCTGGCGTGGCCGATGGTCCGGTCGACGTGGCCGAGCTGCACACGCCCTACAGCCACCAGGAGCTCATCGTGCGCCGAGAACTGGGGCTCGCCGACGGAACCGAGGTGAACCCGTCGGGGGGTGCGCTGGTGGCCAATGCCGTCATGGCGGCGGGCTTGGTGCGCATTGGTGAGGTGGCGGAGCGGATCAGCAGCGGGCGGGCGGGGCGAGGAGTGGCCCACGCCACCTCGGGGCCCTGCTTGCAGCAGAACCTGGTGTGTGTGCTGGAGGGCGATCGTGGGCGCTGAACGGGTGGCCGTCGTGGGTGTGGGCCAGACCAAGCACGATGCCGTCCGTGGCGACGTGTCCATCGCCGGGCTGGTACACGAGGCAGCACAGCGGGCGCTCGACGACGCCGAGCTGGACTGGGCCGACATCGATGCCGTGGTGATCGGCAAGGCGCCCGACTTCTTCGAGGGCGTCATGATGCCCGAGCTGTACCTGGCCGATGCCCTCGGCGCCGTGGGCAAACCCATGTTCCGGGTGCACACGGCGGGCAGCGTCGGGGGATCGACGGCCATCGTCGCCTCTGATCTGGTGGCGGCCGGTATCCACCGCCGGGTGCTGACTGTTGCCTTCGAGGTCCAGTCGGTGAGCGAGGCCATGTGGGCCCTGTCGTTCCCGTACCCCTTCCAGCCACCGATGCACGCCGGGGCCGGCGGCTACTTCGCGCCGCACATCCGGTCGTACATCCGCCGGTCGGGTGCACCCGACCACATCGGGATCCTGGTGGCCCTCAAGGACCGTCGGCACGCGCTGGGGAATCCCTACGCTCACCTCCACGAGCCCGACATCACCTTCGAGTCGGTGCGCGATTCGATCATGTTGTGGGAGCCGATCCGCTACTCCGAGACCTGTCCGTCATCCGACGGCGCCTGTGCCATGGTCCTCACCGACGAGGCCGGAGGCGATGCGGCGGCGGCGAGCGGCCGGGCCCCGGCGTGGGTGCGGGGGACCGCAGTGCGCAGCGAACCGACCTTGGCCGCTGGGCGCGACCAGGTGAGCCCGCTCGCCGGACGCGAGTGTGCGGCGGCGGTTTACCGGGAGGCGGGGATCACCGACCCTGCCGCCGAGATCGACGCCGCCGAGATCTACGTGCCCTTCTCGTGGTTCGAGCCCATGTGGCTCGAGAACCTGGGGTTGTGCGACGTAGGTGACGGGTGGCGGCTGGTGGACGAAGGCGTGACCCAACTCGGCGGTGACCTGCCGGTGAACTGTTCGGGGGGTGTGCTGTCCACCAACCCGATCGGTGCCTCGGGCATGTTGCGGTTCGCCGAGGCGGCGCTGCAGGTGCGCGGCGCGGCCGGAGACCACCAGGTGGACGGGGCACAACTCGCTCTCGGTCACGCCTACGGCGGTGGCTCACAGTTCTTTGCCATGTGGGTGGTCGGCGCCGCCAAGCCCTGAGGGAACAGGCGCGCCGGCTGGGTCAGGGCGCGCCCGGCACGCCCGGTCCGGTGCGGCTGTTCATGTCGGGGCCCCGCGTGTGCCACCATGTCGCCGTCTGGGCGAGCCAAGGGTCGGCGGGACCGAACCCGCCACCGAATGCCGCGCGAACAGGCGGAACAACATGCCACGGGAGATCGATTTTGGGGAGGTTCTGGCAGCCGCCAAGCGTGGCGACCCCAGCGCGATCGAAACCCTGTACCGGCGGACCGCCCCGCAGGTGATCGGGTACCTACGGGCCAGCGGCTCGTACGACCCGGAGGACGTCGCTGGCGACGCCTATGTCTCGATGATGACGTCGCTGCACCGCTTCGAGGGAAACGAAGAACAGTTCCGGGCGTGGTTGTTCACCATTGCCCACCGTCGCCTCGTCGACGTGATCCGACGCTCGGACCGCCGGCCGGAGACCCCGGTGGCCACCGAGACCCTCGAGCCGACCGTGGTCGACGTGCGGGACCCCGAGTCGGAGGCGTTGTCCCGTTTGCGCTTGTCGGGGGTGCTCGAGGTCATCGACGGCCTGACCGACGATCAGCGAGCGGTGTTGCTGCTGCGCACGGTCTCCGATTTGTCGGTGCCCAGCATCGCCGAGGTGCTGGGCAAGCCGGAATCGGCGGTCAAGGCATTGCTCCGGCGGGCGATGGCGACCCTTCAGCGACGCATCGATGACGACGACGTCCAGCAACCTGAAGAGGATTGATATTGGTTCACGTACATTGAGGCGCAACCGAACGTGGCCCCTCAACTGCTCGGGAAACCCCGGTCGGCCGCAGCCTGACCGGCCAGAGCGATGGTGTTTTCGGTACCACTGCGGCTTACCTCGGTGTCACCCGTATCCATTTCCCCAGCGAGAGCGATTGAACAGTGATGGAACGCCCTGACCCCCGCCACCCGAGTTTGGATGACGACAACTCGGTCGTCGCCGGGTCGGACGACGTCGACATCAGCGGTGAGCTCTCGCTGGTCGTGGACGACCTGCGCACGGCGTTCGCGACGCCTCCGGACGACGACGTCAGCAGTCGTCACCTCCAGTCGATGCTGGCAGCGCAGGCCGCGATGGGCAAGGTGGCGACCACCCCGAACCGCCGTCGCCGCCGCCGCTTGGTCGGACTCGGGCTGGCGGTCGGTGTCGTCGGGCTCTCCGGCAGCCTGGCCACCGCAGGGGCGCTACCGCGACCCGTGCAGGACGCAGTGGCGACCATGGTCGCACCGCTCGGCTTCGAGCTGCCCCACAGCGATACCACCGACGCGATAGACGCCGGCGCGCCGGATACCGAGCCGCCGGCGAACCCGTCCGGTGCTGGGGTGGAGAACCGCCCCAGCGACCTGCCCGGTGCGGGCGAGTCGGCACCCGGGATCACGGGCGAGGGACCAGGACAGGGTGTGCGCACACCGGTAGATCCGCCTCGCCCGGCGCCAGGTCCACCACAAGGTGTGCCGCAACCACCGGT
>JAFIEP010000052.1 GCA_020832495.1 Acidimicrobiia bacterium
ATGCCGGGTGACAACACGGCGATGACGGTGACGTTGATCGCGCCGATTGCCATGGATGAGGGGTTGCGGTTCGCGATCCGTGAGGGTGGCCGCACGGTGGGTGCGGGCCGGGTCACCAAGATCCTCAAGTAACCACACCACACTCGAGCGCATCGAGTCCCGAAGCACCTGAACGTTGACAAGCGAGCGTCGCACCCCTGATCGATGACCGGCCGTGGCCGCGTCGAGGAGACCCACATGGCAGACAACCAGAAGATTCGTATTCGCCTCAAGGCCTACGACCACGAACTGATCGACCAGTCCACGAAGAAGATCGTCGAGACGGTGTTGCGTACCAACGCAACCATCCGTGGGCCGGTGCCCCTTCCCACCGAGAAGCACCGGTACACTGTCGTTCGTTCGCCGCACAAGGACAAGGACTCGCGAGAGCACTTCGAGATGCGCATCCACAAGCGTCTGATCGACATCCTCGAGCCGTCGAACAAGACGGTCGACTCACTGCAACGGCTGGACCTGCCCGCCGGCGTCGACGTCGAGATCAAGATCCAGCAGGCCTGAGCCCATGAGGCGGTCGGCGGCGTGGTCGGCTGAACGGAGCCGGGGGGCCGTGGTGCTCCTGGTGTGTGTGGCACTCCTGCTCGCTGCCTGCGCTACGTCGACCTCGTCGTCCCCACTCGGCACGGCTGCCGGTGGGTCGACGGCCGAGGTACAGGTCCCCGGGACGATCGAGGACACGTCCTGGCGGGCCGGTCTGGACCCCCAACGGGCGGTGTCGCTCACTTTGGCGGCGCGCGTCACGACCGAACGAGCCGGACTGCTGCCCATCGGTGGCGAGGGCGCAGTCGAGCCCTATCGCACTGGGCCGGGTGCCAACTCGCCCGAGGTCATCCCGCCACCCCCATTGGCCACGGGTTCGGGTGCCCTTTACGCGGTGGGTGACTCGGTACTGCTCGGTGCGGAGCCCTACCTGCGCACGACGCTGGCCGGGTGGGACGCTCGCATCGACGCCCGCGTCAGTCGCGGTGTGCCGGAAGGTTTCGGGTTGGTCCGCACCAACCGTGACCGGATCGGTGACGTCCTGGTGGTGGTGCTCGGCCACAACTATGGCGGCGGTGGCTTCCCCGGGTGGCTCGACAGTCTGCTGGCAGAGCACAGCCACCTCCAGCGCATCGTGTTGGTCACCGTGGCCGAGTGGAGCAGCGCACAGCCCGAGGTGAACGCTGCCATTCGGCGCGCCCCCGCCCGGTACCCGAACGTCGTGGTGGCCGACTGGGAAGCCGTGTTGGCGGCCAACCCCGGCTTCCTGTGGGATCATGTGCATCCCAACCGGTCCGGCGCCATCGCCCTGGCCAACCTCATCGCCGTCATGGTCGGTCCGGCACCGAGCCCTGACGGATCTGTGGTGGCCCGACCGCATCTCCTGGCCATTCCGCCGGTCGGCTCGAGTGCGTCCGGCGGGAGCTCGTCGGGCAGCGGCTCATCTGGTTCGGGTGGGTCGTCGTCGGGGTCGACCGGTGCCGGGTCGGGCACCACCTCCACCACCGGGTCGAGCAGTGGCTCCGGCAGTGGTTCAGGTGGTGGGTCGGGCAGTGGCTCCGGCAGCGGCTCGACCACCACCGTCACCTCGGTGCCGTCCTCCTCCACGTCGTCGGTGGCGCCGAGTTCCTCCTCGACGACCGCTCCTGCCACGACGGCTGCGCCCACCACCTCGCTCCCCGCCGCCACCGCGCCGCCGACCACGGCATCACCCACCACCACGGCTGCTCCGCCTCCGCCCTCGACGACCGCACCGCCCGCCGAACCCTGACAGCACCAGGGTGGGTGACCCGCCCAGGTCGCCTCGATCCTCGCTGCAGCCGGAACCCGTCAGTGGTTGCGGCTGCGCCGCAGCACCCAACTCACCGCTGCGGTGATCGGACGGTCCCAGGCCGAGGCGGCCCACGTGAACATGGCCACCGTCGGGTTCACCGTCGCCACACCGATCGAGACGGAAAAGATCACCGGAGTGCCGCACAGGCCGGCCAGACGGTCGACCATCATGTCGCGGTCGAGACCATCCACCGTGAGGTGACGCGTGCAGGCCACCGCCCACAAGATGGCGGCGGTCAGTCCGGTGACGGTCAACGTGGCGGCGTACAGCGTCACAGCGGTGAAGGTGTCCCCGTACTCGGCCAGCACGAGGGTGGGGAACGGCAGGAACACAATGGTGGCCAGATGGGCCAGGTTGACCACCATGAGCGGGCCGTCCACCCGCTCCACATAGCGGAAGGTGTGGTGGTGGCTCCCCCAGTAGAGGCCGATGACCGCGAAGCTGATCCCTGCCGACAGGAACTTGGGGCCCTGCTCGCGGATGGCGGGCCACACCTCGCCGTCGGACAGCCCGGACGGGATGGTGAGCCCCAGTACCAAGAGCGTGATGGCGATGGCGAACACCCCGTCGCTGAACGCCTCGACACGACCGGATCCCTCGGAACGGCCGCCGAAGATGGTCAAGTGGTCCCGCCGTTCAGGGGTCGGCGCCGACTCGGTGGTCACGGCTCGACGGTAGCGGACCGACGCCGCGCACAGGCCCGTGGGACGCTCGGTGCAGGTAGGATGACGGCGGACCGCTGGCCGCAGCGGGGAACGAGTCGAGTTGGACTCCGATCCCGTGGCCCGATAATGTGCTCACTTCGTGCGCCGAGGCCTCCGTGCTGCGGCGACCAGCGTTCGAGCAATCGACGTTCGCCCAGGCCTTCCGGGGTGTGCCGCACAGGATGCGGTGCTCGCCGCCAGGAACCAGGTGACACAACCGAGACGTGCGCTCCGCCGGGTTTGCCCAGCGGAGCGCTCTCGTGAGCGGCCCCGGCTGCTCGGTCCATCGTTCACCCCCGCGACCAAGGAAAACCTTCCGAGATGGCGACCAAGGCACTTGTCGGCGAGAAGGTCGGCATGACCCAGGTGTGGCGCGACGATCGTGTCGTCCCGGTGACGGTCCTGCGCGTCGCGCCCCTTCGCGTCGTGCAGGTCAAGACCCCCGACAGCGACGGCTACAGCGCCCTGCAGGTGACCTACGGCCAGCGAAACCCCCGGCGGGTGAACCGACCCACGGCCGGGCACTACGCCCGCGCCGGGGTGGCACCCGGGACCCGCCTCGTGGAGCTGCGCCTCGACGACACCGGCGATTTCGAAGTTGGCCAGGAAATCACCGCCGACCTGCTCGCCGAGGGCGAGCTGGTGGATGTCACGGCCGTCAGCCGTGGCAAGGGGTTCGCCGGCGTCATGAAGCGGCACAACTTCTCCGGCCAGAAGGCCTCCCACGGTGCCCACCGCGTCCACCGCATGCCCGGGGCCATCGGCGCCTGCGCCACCCCGTCCAGGGTGTTCAAGGGCCAGCGCATGGCCGGCCGCATGGGTGGCGAGAAGGTGACCACGCTGAACCTCCAGGTGGTCGACGTCGACCCCGAGGCCGGACTGGTGCTCATCAAGGGCGCGGTGCCCGGGCCCAAGGGCGGCCGGGTCATCATCCGTGACGCCGTCAAGAGCCCGAAGGGTGATTCGTGATGTCAGCCGTCAACGTGCACACCATGTCCGGCTCGACCGACGGTTCGGTCGACCTCGACCCGCAGTGGTTCGGCGTGGAGCCGAACACTGCCGTCGTCCACCAGGTGGTCACGGCCCAGCTCGCCGCCCGACGGGCCGGCACCCAGTCCACCAAGACCCGGGCCGAGGTTGCCGGCGGCGGGGCGAAGCCCTGGAAGCAGAAGGGCACCGGCCGTGCCCGCCAGGGTTCGATCCGGGCCCCTCACTGGCGCGGCGGTGGCGTGGCCCTCGGGCCCAAGCCCCGTTCCTATGCCCAGCGCACCCCCAAGAAGATGATCCGCCTGGCCCTCCGCTCGGCTCTGTCGGACCGGGCCGACGAAGGTCGGATCGTGGTCCTCGACCAGTGGGATCTGCCCGAACCGAGCACCAAGGCGGCACGGCAGGCGCTTGCTGCGCTCGGCGTGGACGGTCGGGTCCTCGTCGTGCTCGAGGGTGATGACCGAAACGCGTGGCTCAGCATGCGCAACCTCCCGAAGGTGCACCTGCTCGAGGCGTCCCAGCTGAATGCACACGACGTTGTGGCCAGCGACTGGGTGGTCTTCACCCGGGCCACCCTGCCGAGCGGCGCCACCCAGCCCACACCCTCGCCGCAACCCCAGGCGCATGCTGCGCTCCTCGAACGTCCCCACAGCGAAGCTGTTCTCTCGGCCGGTGTTGCCGTGCCAGGAGTCGAGCGGAGGGAGACCGCCATGGATGATGCCGACCTGCCACAACGGGAGAAGCCGGCACCCGGCCAGAAGCGGAAGGCGGTCCGGCCGGAGGACCGCGTCAAGTCGGTGAGCGACAAGGACGACCCGAAGTTCGCCGCCGCACGCCGCCGCGCGGCGCGTGAGGATGCCTTGCGTGCCCAGTTGGCCGCCAAGCGCACCGATCGTGTCGCCGACGAGGAGGCCGAGACCGACGACGGATCCACCGGCGGTGGCTTCTCGTTCAACGACACCTCGAAGGGAGATCCGCGATGAAGGATCCACACGACGTCGTCCTGGCGCCCGAGGTGAGCGAGAAGACGTACGCCCTGCTCGACGAAGGCGTCTACACCTTCCGGGTGCACCCTGACGCCAGCAAGCCCGAGATCCGCGACGCCGTCGAACGCATCTTCGGCGTGCGGGTACTCAAGGTCAACACGCTCAACCGTGACGGCAAGCGCACTCGCAACCGTCGCACCTTCACCTATGGCAAGCGGCCCGACGTCAAGCGGGCCTACGTCACTCTCGCTCCGGGCGAGAGCATCGAACTCTTCGAGGCCTGATCCCATGGCACTCCGCAAGCGCAAGCCAACCAGTCCGGGTCGCCGGTTCCAGACCAGCTCCGACTTCTCCGATGTCACCACCGACACCCCCGAGAAGTCGCTCCTGGCGCCCCGTCCGCGCACGGGTGGCCGCAACAACGTGGGCCGCAAGACCTCGCGTCACCGCGGTGGAGGCCACAAGCGTCGCTACCGGGTGATCGACTTCCGCCGGACCAAGGACGGCGTGCCCGCCAAGGTGGTGTCGATCGAGTACGACCCCAACCGCAGCTGCCGCATCGCCCTGCTCCACTACACCGACGGCGACAAGGCCTACATCGTGGCTCCCAACGGCCTCGAGGTGGGCGCTCACGTGGTCAGCGGCCAGGGCTCGGACATCAAGCCGGGCAACGCCCTGCCACTGCGTTACATCCCCGTCGGCACCACCGTGCACAACGTGGAACTGCGCCCTGGTGGCGGCGCCAAGCTTGGCCGCTCCGCCGGCACCTCGGTGCAGCTGGTGGCCAAGGAGGGCGACTACGCCACCCTGCGGCTCCCCAGCACCGAAATGCGTCGGGTCCCCATCGACTGCCGGGCCACCGTCGGCGCCGTGGGCAACGCCGAGCACGAACTGATCAAGATCGGTAAGGCCGGTCGCAACCGCTGGAAGGGCGTGCGGCCCCAGACCCGTGGCGTCGCCATGAACCCCGTCGACCATCCTCACGGCGGCGGTGAGGGCAAGACGTCCGGTGGTCGCCACCCGGTGTCGCCGTGGGGCAAGGTCGAGAGCCGCACCCGCAACAAGAAGAAGCCGTCGCAGAAGCTCATCGTCCGTCGCCGCCGTGGACGCGGCGCACGGCGATAGGAGAGGCCGGAGATGCCACGCAGTCTGAAGAAGGGCCCGTTCGTCGACGATCACCTGCTCCGCAAGGTGGACGTCCTGAACGAGAAGGGCGACAAGAAGGTCGTCAAGACCTGGTCGCGCCGTTCGACCATCATCCCCGACATGGTGGGTCACACCATTGCGGTGCACGACGGGCGCAAGCACGTCCCCGTGTACATCACCGAGTCGATGGTGGGGCACAAGTTGGGTGAGTTCGCTCCCTCGCGGACCTTCCGCTTCCACGCCGGCCAGGAACGCAAGGGGCGTCGCTGATGGCCGGTACCAAGACCAACGAGCGGCCCGGTACCCGCGCCCAGGTGCGCTTCGTGCGCACCTCGGCCTACAAGGCCCGCGTCGTGCTGGATCTCATCCGTGGCGAGCCGGTGTCGCGGGCACTCGAGTTGCTCGACTTCGTCGAGCGCGATGTCGCCGAGGTCATCCGCAAGTGCCTCGAGTCGGCCATTGCCAACGCCGAGCACAACGATGGCCAGACCGCCGACGAGCTCTTCGTGGCATCGTGTTACGCCGACGAGGGCCCGACGCTGAAGCGCTGGCGCCCGCGAGCGCGTGGCCGGGCCACCCGCATCCGCAAGCGCACCTGCCACATCACCATCATCGTGGCCCGCATGTCGCCCGAACAGCTCGACCGGCTGCGTCAGCAGACGGTCGGTGGTGGCGGCGCCAACCGTGCCGCCGCCGAAGCCCGTCGCCGCCGAGTGGCCAAGAGCCGCCAGGAGAAGGCCGAAGCGGCTGCTGCAGCCATCGACGAGGCCGACGAGCACGACCACGACCACGCGGACGACGACGCCGAGACGGTTGCTTCCGAAGCCGTGCCCGACGCCGACCAGGACCAGGCCGACGACGAGGCCGCCGACGAGGCCGCCGACACTGCCACGAGCGAGACCGCGGCCGAGGCCAGCGACGACACTGACGACGAGAAGGGCGCGAGCTGATGGGCCAGAAGGTCAACCCCTACGGCTTCCGCCTCGGCATCACCACCGACTGGAAGTCCCGCTGGTTCGCCGACCGCGAGGACTACGGCCGGTTCGTGATCGAGGACTGGAAGATCCGTGACCACATCATGACCCGCCTCCCGAACGCGGCCATCAGCCGCATCGAGGTGGAGCGGACCCGCGACCGTCTGCGGGTCGACGTGCACACGGCACGGCCGGGCATCGTCATCGGACGCCGGGGCTCCGAGGCCGACAAGCTGCGTGCCGGTCTGTCGGAGATCACCGGCAACAACAAGGTCCAGCTCAACATCCAAGAGATCAAGCAGCCCGAGCTCGACGCTGCGCTCATCGCCCAGGGTGTGGCCGACCAGTTGGCCAACCGGGTGGCCTTCCGCCGGGCCATGAAGCGTGCGGTGCAGAACGCCCAGAAGGCCGGCGCCCTCGGCATTCGGGTGCAGTGCTCGGGTCGCCTCGGCGGCTCCGAGATGGCCCGCACCGAGTGGTACCGAGAAGGTCGGGTGCCGCTGCACACACTGCGGGCCGACATCGATTACGGGTTCCGCGAGGCTCGCACCACCGCCGGGCGCATCGGCGTGAAGGTGTGGATCTACAAGGGTGAGATCCTGCCCTACAAGAGCGCCTTCGAGGACAAGATCAGCCGCGAGGCCGCCATGGCCGTGGGGGAGACCTCCGGGCAGGGCCGTCCCCGCCAGGTCGTGTCGTCCGCTGCGGCCCGCCGCAAGGCCACCCCGGAGCCGGAGGCCATCACCGAGGAGGAGATCGCCGCCGAGCAGTCGACTCCGCTGGTGAAGGAAGCCGATCCCGAGCTCGAGCGCCTTCTCGCCGAGGAAGAAGAGATCGAGCGTTCCACACGCGAGCACACCGAGACGCCCCACTTCCGTCCGGGGGACGAGTGACATGTTGATGCCCCGCAAGGTCAAGCACCGCAAGCACCACCGCGGCCGGATGAAGGGTCGGGCCAAGGGTGGCACCGAGGTCAGCTTCGGCGACTTCGGTATCCAGGCCCTCGAGCCCGGGTGGATCTCCGCCCGTCAGATCGAGGCCGCTCGTGTGGCCATGACCCGTCACATCAAGCGTGGCGGCAAGGTCTGGATCAACGTGTTCCCCGACAAGCCCGTCACACAGAAGCCGGCCGAGACCCGCATGGGCTCGGGCAAGGGCAACCCCGAGCGGTGGGTGGCCGTGGTCAAGCCCGGTCGCATCATGTTCGAGCTCAGCTACCACGACGAGGCCACTGCCCGCGCCGCGCTGGATCGTGCCATCCAGAAGCTGCCCATCAAGGCTCGCATCATCACTCGCGAGGAGGCGTTCTGATGGCACGCACCAGTCCACTCAGCGACCTCGGCGACGCCGAACTCTTCGAGAAGCTGGCCGAGGCCAAGCAGGAGATCTTCAACCTCCGCTTCCAGCACGTCACCGGTCAGCTCGACAACCATGCCGCCCTCTCGGCGGCCCGCAAGCACGTCGCTCGGGTACTGACCGAGATCCGCATGCGCGAGATCACCGCCGCCGAGGCGCTCGCCGCCAGCGAGGAGAGCAACTGATGGCTGAGCAGGTAGCTGCCGAGGAGCGGGAGAACTCCCGCAAGGTCCGTGAAGGCCTCGTGGTGTCGGTGGCCATGGACAAGACCGCCGTGGTGGAGATCACCGACCGCAAGCGTCACCCCCGCTACGACAAGACCGTGCGCCGTTCCAAGCGGCTCTACGTCCACGACGAGACCAACGACCTCAACGTGGGCGACCGGGTCCGGGTCGCCGAGACCCGCCCGTTGTCGAAGCTGAAGCGCTGGCGTCTGGTGGAAGTTCTGGAGCGTGCACGATGATCCAACAGGAGAGCCGCCTTCGGGTGGCCGACAACTCCGGCGCCAAGGAGGTGCTGTGCATCCGGGTCCTCGGAGGCACCAAGCGCCGCTACGCCAGCATCGGTGACGTGTTCGTCGCCACCGTCAAGGACGCCATCCCGGGCGCAGCGGTCAAGAAGGGCGACGTGGTCAAGTGCGTCGTCGTGCGCACCAAGAAGGAGCGGCGTCGACCCGACGGCTCCTACATCCGTTTCGACGAGAACGCCGCCGTGCTCATCAAGGACGACAACTCGCCCCGCGGAACCCGCATCTTCGGTCCCGTGGGTCGCGAACTGCGCGACCACAAGTTCATGCGCATCGTCTCGCTCGCTCCGGAGGTGATCTGAGTGGCCGGCATGAAGATCCGCAAGGGTGACCGGGTGCAGGTGCTCACCGGCAAGGACCGGGGCAAGGAGGGCGAGGTCGTCTTCGCCTTCCCCGCCGAGCGCAAGGTGATCGTCGACGGCGCCAACATCGCCAAGCGTCACCAGAAGCCGACCCGCACCACCCGTCAGGGCGGCATCATCGACAAGGAAATGCCGTTGCCGGTGGCCAACGTGGCCATCATCTGCCCGAGCTGCGGGAAGCCCACCCGGGTGGGCTACCGCATCGAGTCGAACGGCGACAAGGTGCGCATCTGTCGCAAGTGTGAAGGTGACATCGGATGACCACGACCACTGCTCCCGACCTCCCACGTCTCAAGGCGCGCTACAACGAGACCCTCCGCGCACAGCTCCAGGCCGACCTCGGGCTGGAGAACGTGATGGAGGTGCCCCGGCTGACCAAGATCGTGGTCAACTGCGGCGTCGGCGCAGCGCTCGGGCAGCAGTCGCTGCTCGAAGGCGCCGTGCGTGATCTCGAGGTGATCTGCGGCCAGAAGCCGGTGGTCACCCGGGCCAAGAAGTCCATCGCCGGCTTCAAGCTGCGCGAGGGCAACGCCATCGGGGCCAAGGTCACACTGCGTGGTGACCGGATGTGGGAGTTCCTCGACCGGCTCATCTCCTTGGCCATCCCCCGTATCCGTGACTTCCGGGGGCTCGACCCCCGCTCGTTCGACGGTCACGGCAACTACACGTTCGGTGTGACCGAGCAGTTGATCTTCCCCGAGGTCGACTACGACAAGATCGACACCACCAGAGGAATGGACATCACCATCGTGACGACAGCCGACACCGACGACGCAGGCCGTGCCCTGCTGTCGGCCTTCGGCTTCCCGTTCAAGCGGGAAGGACGCTGACCATGGCAAAGAAAGCACTCGTCAACAAGGCGAACAAGACACCGAAGTTCAAGGTGCGCGCCTACACGCGCTGCCAGCGCTGCGGTCGGCCCCACTCGGTCTACCGGCGGTTCAAGCTGTGCCGGATCTGCCTGCGTGAGATGGCCCATGCCGGGGAAATCCCCGGGCTCAAGAAGGCGAGCTGGTGAGGGAGGTGCACCGATGACCATGACCGATCCGATCGCCGACATGCTCACTCGTATCCGCAACGCCAACACGGCGATGCACGACGAGGTGCACATGCCTTCCTCCAAGCAGAAGGAAGCCCTGGCCCAGGTCCTCCAGGGTGAGGGCTACATCGAGGACTTCGCCGTCGCCGAGGCCGATGGCCGGCCGGGGCGCACCCTCACCATCCAGATGAAGTACTCGCCCGAGCGCCAGCGGGTGATCTCCGGCCTCAAGCGGGTGTCCAAGCCCGGCCTGCGGGTCTACACGAAGTCCGACCGCGTGCCCCGGGTGCTCGGAGGTCTCGGCGTGGCCGTGCTCTCCACCTCCCAGGGACTGATGACCGATCGCGAGGCTCGCAAACGGCGGGTCGGCGGCGAGATCATCTGCTACGTGTGGTGAGGAGCTGACCATGTCGCGAGTAGGAAAAGCGCCCATCACGGTGCCCTCGGGCGTCGACGTCACCGTCGACGGCTCGCAGGTCACCGTGAAGGGTCCGAAGGGCTCTCTGCAACGAGAGCTCCCCCAACCGATCACCATCCGGCGCGACGGCGACGAACTCGTCGTCGAGCGGCCGAACGACGAGCGGCGCAACCGTGCCCTGCACGGGCTCTGCCGCTCGCTGGTGAATAACATGGTGGTGGGCGTCACCGACGGGTTCCAGCGGGACCTCGAGATCGTGGGCGTCGGCTACCGGGCGACCGCCAAGGGTCCCAACAGCATCGAGTTGGCCCTCGGCTTCAGCCATCCGGTGAAGGTGGACGCTCCCGACGGGATCACCTTCGAGTGCCCCACTCCCACCCAGGTGATCGTGCGGGGCATCGACAAGGAACTCGTCGGCCAGGTGGCCGCCGACATCCGAGCCTGGCGGAAGCCCGAGCCCTACAAGGGCAAGGGTGTTCGCTACAGCGACGAACACGTCGTGCGCAAGGCCGGCAAGTCAGGCAAGTGAGCCGGCCACCCAGCCAAGAGAGAACGACACGCGTGGGTTCGGACCGCGCCCCGCAGCAACGGAAGTGGGAACGATGAGTGCCAGCAGTGCGAAGTACAAGCGGGAGGCCCGGCTACGGCGTCACCGTCGCGTGCGCAAGAAGGTGCGCGGCACCGCCGAGCGGCCCCGTCTCGCCGTGTTCCGATCGAACCGGCACCTGAGCGTGCAGGTCATCGACGACGACGCTGCCCGCACCCTTGCGGCTGCGTCGACGCTCGATCCCGCGCTGCGCGACAGCCTCGAGGGCTCCGGCAACGTGGCTGCCGCCACAGCAGTCGGGACCCTGGTGGCCGAGCGGGCCAAGGCGGCCGGCATCACCCAGGTGGTGTTCGACCGAGGCGGTTTCCGATACCACGGGCGGGTGGCCGCCGTGGCCGACGCCGCCCGAGAAGCAGGACTGGAGCTCTGATGATCCCCCTCGACGACATCGCGCTGCGTGAGTCGCGCGTCATCAACATCAACCGGGTGGCCAAGGTCGTGCGCGGCGGACGTCGTTTCTCGTTCACCGCGCTCGTGGTCATCGGTGACGGCGCCGGGCACGTGGGACTTGGCTACGGCAAGGCCAAGGAGGTGCCCCTGGCCATCCAGAAGGGCACCGAGGAGGCGAAGAAGAACCTGTTCGCCGTGCCGCTGGCCGGGAGCACCATCGTCCACCCTGTGATCGGTGAGATGGGTGCCGGCCGTGTGCTGCTGCAGCCCGCCGCTCCCGGTACCGGCGTCATCGCCGGTGGCGCTGCCCGCTCCATTCTCGAAGAAGCCGGGATCCACGACGTGCTCTGCAAGTCGCTCGGTTCCTCGAACCACATCAACGTGGCCCGCGCCACCATTGCTGGCCTCGCCGCCCTCCGTCGCCCCGACGAGATCGCGCGCCTGCGCGGGCTGTCCCCCGAGGAGATCATGCCCCCGGCGCTGTGGCGTGCCTGGCAGGAGACCCAGCGCGGCGGCAACCAGTCCACCGACGAGGTCCGATGATGACCATGCTCCGCGTCACCCAGGTCCGTTCCAGCATCGGCAGCAAGCCGCGTCACCGTGGCACCTTGCGCGCCTTGCGTCTCGGGCGCATCGGCCGGAGCCACACGCTGCCCGACCGTCCCGAGATCCGGGGCATGGTGGCCAGCGTGAACCACCTGGTCACCGTCGAGGAGGTCGAGGGCGAGGCCCCCGCACCTGCTGCCACCGCCGCTGCTGACACCGCCGCGCCGGCGCCCGCTCCGTCGGGGCCGGGCGACGACGCCCGTGCCCGCATGGCTGCTGCCGTGCAGTCCGAACTGGCCGCCACCAAGGCGGCACTCGGCAACGCCGAGGAGGAATCGTGAAGCTCCATGACCTGACGCCCGCTCCGGGCTCCAAGCAGCGCCGCAAGCGTGTCGGCCGCGGCATCGCCGGCAAGGGCGGCAAGACCGCTGGCCGCGGTACCAAGGGCCAGCGCGCTCGTAGCAAGGTGCCCGTCGGCTTCGAGGGCGGCCAGCTGCCGCTGCACATGCGCGTGCCCAAGCTGCCCGGCTTCACCAACCCCTTCCGGGTCGAGTACCAGGCCGTCAACCTCGACACCATCGAGGCCAGCGGGTTGGACGTGGTCGATCCCGAGGCCCTACTGGCCCGGGGCCTCGTCGGGAAGGGCTCGCTCGTCAAGGTGCTGGCCCGTGGCGAGGTGACCCGCGCCGTCACCGTCCGGGCCCACAAGTTCTCGAAGGCGGCTGAAGCTGCCATCACCGCCGCAGGCGGTACGGTAGAGATCCTGGCGCTGCCGTGGGGCGACCGGCGTCCGCCCGCCAAGGGCAATCAGCACACCAATCGTTGATCCGCCGATCGTGAGCGGGCCCATCGGGTCCGCGTGGAGGTGACCGGTGCTCGGAAACATGGCCAACATCTTCAAGGTGCCGGACCTTCGCAACAAGGTCCTGTTCACCCTCGGGATGTTGGCGGTCTACCGGTTCGGGGCCTTCGTCCCGACCCCGGGCATCGACTACCAGGCCGTGCAGGCCGCTCGTGACGCGGCCGAGACCTCCGGTGGCGTCTTCGCCTTCTTGAGCCTCTTCTCCGGCGGAGCGCTCACCCAGCTCGCTGTGTTCGCACTCGGCATCATGCCGTACATCACGGCCTCCATCATCATGCAGATCATGGCGGTGGTGATCCCCAAGCTCGAGCAGTGGCAGAACCAGGGTGCGGTGGGTCAGCGCAAGATCACCCAGTGGACCCGCTACCTGACGATCGCCATCGCCGTGTTGCAGTCCACCGGACTGGTCTTCGTGTTCCACAGCGGCGGCGGCGGGTTCGGTGCCGTGGTGAACCCCTTCGGTGCCGATCTGATCCCCAACTGGAGCGTGCCCACCGTCTTGATGATGGTGCTCACCTTCACGACTGGCACCGCCATCCTCATGTGGATGGGCGAGCTCATCACCCAGCGCGGTATCGGCAACGGCATGTCGCTCTTGATCTTCGCCTCGGTCGTTGCTGCGCTCCCGGCCCAGTTCGGCCAGGTGCGGGCCAACGCCGGGGACTTCGCCCTCATCATCACGCTGGCCGGGTTCAGCCTCCTGCTGGTGGCCATCGTGTTCATCGAGCAGGGCCAGCGACGCATCCCGGTGCAGTTCGCCAAGCGGGTGGTGGGGCGCCGCATGTACGGCGGTCAGAGCACCTACATCCCACTCAAGGTGAACCAGGCGGGCATCATCCCCATCATCTTCGCCAGCTCGGTGCTCTACCTGCCCCAGCTGATCGCCCTGATCCTGCCCTCCGAACAGAGCTGGGCCCAGAGCGTGCAGTCGTGGGTGGACAACAACCTGGTCAACCCCTCCTCGCCGGTGTACATGTTGGTCTTCGGCCTCATGATCATCGCCTTTGCCTACTTCTACACGGCCATCACCTTCGACCCGGCCAAGCAGGCTGACACGCTCCGCAAGCAGGGCGGGTTCATCCCGGGGTACCGCCCAGGTCCGCCAACGGAGCGCTACCTGGCCAAGGTGCTGTCGCGCATCACGCTCCCCGGTGCGCTCTTCATCGCCAGCGTGGCGCTCGTCCCGTCCATTGCGGTGAGCCAGTACCTGCCCGAGGGTCAGGTCATGTTCGCCGGTACCTCGATCCTCATCGCCGTCGGCGTGGCGCTCGAGACCATGAAGCAGATCGACTCGCAGCTCATGATGCGCAACTACGAAGGGTTCCTGAAGTAGTGGCTGTTCGACTCGTCATGTTCGGGCGCCAGGGCGCCGGCAAGGGCACCCAGTGCGTGGTGTTGGCCAAGCACTACGGTGCGCCGCACATCTCCACCGGCGACATGCTGCGTGCCGCAGTGGCCGAGGGGTCAGCGGTGGGCAAGCGGGCCAAGGAGATCATGGACGCCGGCCAGCTGATGCCCGACGACGCCATGGCCGACGTGGTGCGAGAGCGCCTGCAGCGGGGCGACGTGGCCCGAGGCGGGTTCCTGCTCGACGGCTACCCCCGCACCGTGCCCCAAGCGGAGATCCTCTCGGGGCTCACCGACGTGGACCTGGCCATCGACCTCGATGTCCCCGAGGACGAGGTGCGCGCCCGCATGTTGGGGCGCGCCCGGGCCGACGACACGCCCGAAGCGATCGACGAACGCCTGGCGTTGTACGCCCGCGAGACGGTGCCCACCATCGAGTGGTACGCCGAGCGCGGCCTCCTCGAGCGGGTGGACGGCCTCGGTACCCCCGAAGCCATCACCGCCCGTCTCATCACCGCGGTGGACGTCCGTCTCGCCCGCCGCCGCTGAGTCGTTGCGCACGTCCGTCGAGCGTTGCTGATCCGTGGCCGGACTGCGGGCTCGCACCCCTGAGCAACTCGACGCCATGCGGCGCGCCGGTCGGGTGGTGGCCGAGATGCACCACGACATCCGCGCCCTGGTGGCGCCGGGCGTCACGACGGCCCAGCTCGATGCCGCCGCCCGGGCGGTGCTCGAGCGCCGAGGTGCCACCTCCAACTTCTTGGGTTACCACGGCTTCCCCGCGGTGATCTGTGCCTCGGTGAACGAGGTGGCCATCCACGGGATCCCGGACGACACACCGCTGGTCGACGGCGACCTGTTGTCGGTCGACTGTGGGGCCGTGGTCGACGGGTGGCACGGTGACGCGGCGTTCACCATGGGCGTCGGACCGCTGGATCCCACCTCGGCCCGCCTGGTCGAGGTGGCCGATGCTGCCCTGGCTGCGGGTATCGCCACACTGGTGCCCGGTGGCCGTGTGGGCGACTACGGCGCGGCGGTGGCAGCCACCGTGCACGGCGCGGGGTTCTCGGTGCTGGCCGACTACGTCGGGCACGGCATCGGCACGGCCATGCACGAGCCGCCCGACATCCCCAACGAAGGCCGACGCGGTCGCGGCCCGAAACTGCGGGTGGGCGCCACCGTGGCCGTGGAGCCGATGCTCACCGCCGGGGGCCCCGACAGCGTGGTGCTCGACGACGGTTGGGCGGTGGCGACCTGCGACGGCAGCCGGGCAGCCCACGTGGAGCACACGGTGGCCATCGGCGAGGACGGGCCCGAGATCCTCACCCGGCTCCCGTGATGTCGTGGCCGAGTTGGTGTCGGGCACGGGAACTCGATAGGGTAGCTCCTCGCGCTCGGCGGCTCAGCCGCGTCGCGCGGCTGCGCAGCAGTCACCGCACTTTCCGGGCTTCCGGGAGGCCGGTGGTCGAGCAGCACGCCTGGTACCTGGCCCCGATCAGCGGAGCCTCCGCACCCGGGTGTGACAGCAGCAGTACATCCGGCAGCCACCACAGCGGCAGGGCCGGGACAACCGAGAGATCCGGCACTGCCGGAACAACGAGACGTCCGGCCATGCCGGACCCGCCGGGGAAACCGCCCCGGTGATCCTGGAGGACACAGGTGACGTGAAGGTACGACCAAGCGTGAAGAAGATCTGCGAGAACTGCAAGGTCATCCGCCGCCATGGGCGCGTGATGGTGATCTGCTCCAACCCTCGGCACAAGCAGCGGCAGGGCTGAGATGGCACGCATCGCCGGCGTCGACATCCCCCGCGAGAAGCGGGTGGAGATCTCGCTCACCTACATCTACGGCATCGGCCGGACCACCGCTCAGCAGGTGTGTGCCGAGGTCGATGTCCCCCTCGACACCCGTGTGCGCGACCTCACCGACGAGGAGGTGGCTCGCATCCGTGGCTGGATCGATCAGAACCTCAAGGTGGAGGGCGACCTGCGCCGGGAGGTCTCCCAGGACATCAAGCGCAAGATGGAGATCGGCTGCTACCAGGGTCTGCGCCACCGCCGCGGGCTGCCGGTGCACGGCCAGCGCACGAAGACCAATGCCCGGACCCGCAAGGGCCCGCGCAAGACCGTTGCCGGCAAGAAGAAGGTCGGGAAGTAGAGATGGCCAAGCCCCCAGCAGGCGGCCGCAAGCCGCGCCGCAAAGAACGCAAGAACGTCACCTACGGGGTGGCGCACATCAAGAGTTCGTTCAACAACACGATCGTCACCTTCACCGATCAGACCGGCAACGTGCTGGCCTGGGCGTCGTCGGGCAACGTCGGGTTCAAGGGCTCTCGCAAGTCCACCCCCTACGCTGCCCAGATGGCTGCGGAGACCGCCGGACGCCGGGCCATGGAGCACGGTGTCCGCAAGGTGGACGTGGTCGTCAAGGGCCCGGGTTCGGGCCGTGAGACGGCGATCCGCTCGATCATGAACCTCGGTATCGAGGTCACCGGCGTCAAGGACGTCACCCCCACGCCGCACAACGGCTGCCGCCCCCCGAAGCGCAGGAGGGTCTGACATGGCGCGCTACACCGGACCACGAGCGCGGGTTTCCCGCCGCCTCGGCACCAACATCTGGGGCACCAAGGGCGAGACCGTCGCCCTTGACAAGCGCCCCTACCCTCCCGGCGAGCACGGGCGGACCCGTCGTCGGGGCAACGCCAGCGAGTACCTGCTGCAGCTCCAGGAGAAGCAGAAGGCTCGCTTCACCTACGGGCTGTCCGAGCGTCAGTTCCGCAACCTCTACGAGGAAGCGAACCGTCGCCCAGGCGTCACCGGCGAGAACATGCTGCGGTACCTCGAGCTCCGTCTCGACAACGTGGTGTACCGGGTCGGCTGGGCGGCCACCCGCCCACAGGCGCGCCAGTTCGTGAGCCACGGCCACGTCAGCGTCAACGGCAAGCGGGTCACCGTGCCCAGCTACCGCCTGCGCAAGGGCGACGTCGTCACGGTCCGTGACAAGGCTCGCTCGATGATCGTCGTGCAGCAGAACCGCGACGTCCTCGACCGCCAGGCCCCGGCCTGGATCGAGAGCGGCGACGACGGCTGGGCTGCCACCGTCCGAGAGCTGCCGGTACGCGACCAGATCGACGTGCCCGTCCGTGAGCAGCTCATCGTCGAGCTCTACTCCAAGTAGCCGGCAGCGCGGCCGGCGCCCGCCGGCCGCTTCCGGTTCCCCGAACGCAACCACCGCCAGGAGATTCCCATGTTGGTCATGCAGCGACCCAAGGTCGAGGCGCTCAGCGAGGGCGACGGTCCCCGTGGCATCTTCGCCATCGGCCCGCTCGAGCCAGGGTTCGGACACACCCTCGGCAACTCGCTCCGTCGCACGCTGCTGTCGTCGATCCCGGGTGCCGCCGTCACCAAGGTCCGGTTCGACGAGGCACTCCACGAGTTCGGCACCGTCAAGGGCATGGTGGAAGACGTCACCGACGTCCTCTTGAACCTCAAGGACCTCGTGCTCGAGGTCCACTCCGAGGAGCCGGTGACCCTGCGTCTCGACGCCAAGGGTCCCGCCGAGGTGACCGCGGCGGACATCCAGACCACCGCAGACGTCGAGATCCTCAACCCGGACCTCGTCATCGCCACGCTCGACGCCACCGGCCACCTCGCGGCTGACATCACCGTGGAGCAGGGCAAGGGCTACCAGCCGGTCGACCGTCGTGAGGAGCGCACCGAGGCCATCGGCTCCATCCCGCTCGACGCGGTGTTCTCCCCGGTGCGCCGAGTGGCCTTCCAGGTCGAGTCCACCCGCGTGGACCAGTCCACCGACTATGACCGCCTGCTGCTCGACATCACCACCGACGGTTCCATCACGGCGCGCGACGCGCTGTCGTCGGCCGGCTCCACCCTGCGCCAGTTGGTGCAGCTGGTGGAAGAGATGAGCGAGGAGCCCGTCGGGCTCGAGCTGGGCGAGGTCGGCACCGTGCCCACCGGATCCCCGGATCTCGATCTCCCGATCGAGGATCTCGACCTCTCCGAGCGTCCTCGCAACTGCCTGAAGCGGGCTCAGGTGAACAGCGTGGGCGAGCTGCTCGAGAAGACCCACGACGACCTGCTGGCCATCACCAACTTCGGGCAGAAGTCGCTCGACGAGGTGATCCAGAAGTTGGACGAGCGAGGTCTCTCGCTCAGGACCAGGGGCTGACCATGCCTGCCACACCCACCAAGGGCCGCCGTTTCGGCGGCAGCGCCTCGCACCAGCGACTGATGATGGCCAACCTGGCTGCCTCGCTGTTCGCCGCCGAGGCCATCGTCACCACCGAGGCCAAGGCCAAGGCGCTCCGCCCGGTGGCCGAGAAGCTCATCACCAAGGCACGCAAGGGCGGTGTCCACAACCACCGTCAGGTGGTGGCCTTCCTGGGCGACCGCGAGATGGCGTCGAAGCTGTTCGACGACATCGGGCCGCGCTACGCCGACCGTCCCGGTGGCTACCTGCGGATCCTCAAGCTGGGTCCGCGTCCGGGCGACAACGCCCCCATGGCCCGCATCGAACTGGTCTGACCCCCGCTGGGAAGCGTCGACGGGACGGGCTGTCGCCGGCCCGGCTGCGCCCGCCGTGGTGGACCCCGCCGGCGTGAATATGATGGTCGGCTATGGACACACTGCCGACCTCCGCCCCAGCGAACCGACCGCTGCGGAGGGCAGGGCTGAGCTTCCTGGCGGGCGTGACGGTGGCCATGGCGTTCTTCGCCGGCGTGGTTGCCGCTCAAGGCCGCCAAGGCTTCAGTGATGTTCCGCCCTCGAGTCCGTTTTCCGCCGAGATCAACGCGCTGACCGACGCCTGTGTGGCGGGTGGCTACGACGACGGGACCTATCGCCCCACCGATCCCGTGAGCCGCCAGGCCATGGCGGCCTTTCTCATCCGAGCCGGTGGTGGGCTCAGCCAAGGCACCCGGGTCGGGTCGCTCACCACCGTCGTCGGTTCCCCGCTCGCCAATTCCGTCACCAACACGCCCATCGCCGAAGTGGCGGTCACGGTGCCCGCCATGCCCGGCGACTGCGCCGTTCCGGTGCGGGTCACCGGCACCGCCAGCTTCTTCACCTACAACACCCGCGCCAACGTCTGCCACAACGTGAACGCCTGCTACGTGTGGACCACGGTGTCGCCCGTCGGGTCGCCCAGCACCCAGCAGTCCACGACGGCGGTGACCGTCACCAACTGGGCGGACTCGCTGACGGTGGACGAGGTGTTCACCCAGCCGGCGGGCACCACGAGGACCTATCGGTTGCAGGTGCACACCATCAACGTCAAGAGCCAGATGGTGGCGGTCCAGGGGACCCGCTCGATCATTGCTCAGACGGCGGCCTTCGGGCCCTGAGGCAGCGCTGTCGAGTCCGGTGCCGAGTGCTCCCGGGCCCGGTCCGAGGACGACCTACCGGCGCTCACGAGGGTCGAAGCACTGCGCTGCGCTCCTCGAGCGCAGGCCCGAGGAATCGGCTCCACAGCTCCTCGGAGCTGCCGTCGGAGGCGTGGACCCCGTCGGGCAGGATGGCTCGTCGGTCGGCGTCGGCGAGCGATGCCAGCCAGCTCCACAGGTCGAGCACCCACACGTCGTCGCCCTCCTCGTCGGCCACGTCGTCGATGACGCCCATGTAGACGCCGGCACGCCGCTGGTACTCGTCGAGGCCGCCGGTCACCAGGGCCGGTTCCGGTGGTGGGGTGACGAGGACCACCTCCGACGCCCCGGCGCGTCGTAGCAGGTCGACGGCGCGCTCGACCTGTTGGCGCAGGGCAGCGTCGAACACCGGGTCGCCGGGGCTGCGGCGGACGTCGTCGCCGTCGAAGACCCAGTCCTCCAGATCCCAGGTGCTGGCGAACACCACGGCGACGTCCACCTCGTGCTGGATGGTGCTGGCCGGCCACAGGACCTCCCACAGCTGGCAGTTCTCCGGCGGTCGGGCCAACTCGTCGGTGGTCAGGTGATCGGCGGTGCGTTCGCTCCGCTCGCCGTCGACCAACAGGCCACAGCCCAGGCCGGCCCAGCCGATGGCCGGCACGGCCACGGGATGGTCGTCTGACCAGCGGAACGTCCCCACCCCGAAGGTCAATGCGCCCGAACCGCCGTAGACCGCCACCCCGCGTTCGTGCTCGAAGCGGAACACCGGCATGGCCATCGACCCAGTGCGCTCCAAGGCATCCAGGGCCTCCTCACCCGTCATGGGCGGACCGTCCGTCGGTGACGTTGACCGTTGCCCCCGCAAGTCCTCGAGGGCGCCGGAATCGACAGCAGCGCCGGTGCGGAACTGCGCTTCGGCGGCTTCGAAGTCGATCTCTGGCGCACGCGACGGCACCAGCAGGGCAGCGACGGCCAGCAGCCCGATGGCGATCAGCAGCGCCCATCCCGGTCGGTGACGCAGCGCCAGCCCCACCTGGGAGACCAGCCCCACCCGCCGGGGCGACGACTCGACCTCCGAGGGAGAGACCGTGTCGTCGGAGTCGGAGTCGGAGTCGGAGCCGGAGTCGGCGTGACCGGCGACCTCTGTGGGGACCTGTGCCGGGACAGCTGCGGAGGCGGTCGGTGCGGGCGTCCCGCCGCCGACTCGGAATGCTCGGATGAGAGGCTGCTCGATCCAGTAGAAGCACAGGCCGCCCACGATGATCGAGATGCCGATCTGGACCAGGGCCAGCGATGTGCCGTCGAGACCGATGCGACCGTCGTCGAGCAGCTGGTAGAGCGGCCAGTGCAACACGTACACGGACAACGCCCACCGGCCGAGCGCCACCAGCGGCGCCAGCGACAGCACTGCGGTCACCAGTGGCGCCGCCACCAAGGTGGCCGCCAGCACCGCCACCGTCGGAATGGCGAACAACCCGAGGCCGCCCGAATAGAGCCAGTCGTTGTCGCGGTCGATGAAGGCCATGGTGGCCACCAAGGCGGCCAGGCCGGCCGCGCCGGCCATGCCGATCCAGCGTTGCGACGACGCCGGCAGGGTTTCGAGCGGTCGTCGGGCGACGAACTCAGCCAGGAGGACCCCGAAGAGGAACTCGCCGAGCCGCACGTGCGTGCCGTAGTAGGCGGCGTCGGGGGAGTGGGCGATCACCAGCGGAATGGCGGCGCAGGCGGTGCCCAGAGCGGCCAGGATCCACAGTTTGGCCGCGTGACTCCCGCGAGAGAGGAAGGCGACCACCGCCAGGATGCCGGGGAGCAGGAGGAAGGCCTGTTCCTCGAGCGACAGCGACCAGTAGTGCTGGAAGGCGGTGCCGGACTCCAACATGGCGCCGTAGGGTCGGTCGTCGGCCAGGAAGCGCCAGTTGGCCACCGAACCCATGGTGGCCAGGGCGTCGCCGAGCACCGTCTCCCGAGCGTGGCTGCCGCCGACCAGCGCGGTGACCACCACCGCCCAGGCCACGCCGAGCAGGGTGACCGGGAGCAGGCGGCGGGCTCGGCGGCCCCAGAACGTGCGGAAGGCCCGTGGATCGCCCCGATCGTACGACCGACGCAGCGAGGCGCCGGCCAGGAAGCCGGCCAGCACGAAGAAGATGGTCATCCGGGCGAAACCACCGCGAACCCAGGTGAGCTCGGCGTGCCATGCCAGCATCCCGATGAGCGCGAAGCCGCGCAGTCCGTCGAGCGCGGCCACCCTTCCGGCGGTGACCGGACGGGGAGCGGCGGCGGAGGTGCGGGGGGTGGTCAGCATGGGGACGTCGCCCGTCGGCGTCCGAGGCGCCGGGACAGTTCCACCAGTCTTACCGCCTCGGCTGTCGGCGGCTACCCACCCCCCCGGGTCCCACGGGCCATGATGGCCGAGTGAGCCTCTTCGAGCACCTCGACGACGATGCCTCGTCGGCCGATCACCCCGCCGACTCCTCCGATGAACGTGCCGGGACCTCGGCGGGTCCGCTCGACGCGGGCCCGACCGACCGGGTGGCCATGACCCTGGCCTACGACGGCACCGGCTTCAGGGGCTTCGCCCACCAACGCGACCAGCGGACGGTGGCCGGTGTGCTCGCCGCTGCGGTCGAGCGGGTGGCGGGCGTGCCCGTGGAGATCACCTGCGCCGGCCGCACCGACGCCGGCGTGCACGCCCGCGCCCAGGTCGTCACCTTCGACCTCCCAGTCGACGGTGTCACCCCGGAGCGGCTGGTCAGCGGGGTGAACGGGCTGTGCGCACCCGAGATCGTCGTGCGGTCCGCCCGGTTGGTGGCCGACGGCTTCGACGCCCGTCGGTCGGCGCTGTGGCGTCGCTACCGCTACTCGGTGCTCAACGCCCCGGCGCCGGACCCGTTCCTGGCCGCCACCACGTGGTGGGTGGCCGAACCGCTCGATGTGCGATCGATGACGCTGGCCTGCGATCCGTTCATCGGGGAACACGACTTCAGCTCCTTCTGCCGCCGACCCAAGGTGCCTGCCGGCGTGGAGCCGCCGTCACTCGTGCGGCGGGTCATCGACCTGCGATGGGAACGAGCGCCCGACGAGGTTCTGCACCTGTGGATCGAGGCATCGTCGTTCTGCCACCAGATGGTGCGGTCGGTGGTGGGGACCCTCGTGGAGGTCGGTCGAGGGAAACGTCGCGCCGGGGAGATGGCCGGCGTCATCCGCGCCCGCGACCGCCACGCCGCCGGTCAGATGGCCCCGGCCCAGGGGCTGTGCCTGTGGGAGGTGGGCTACCCCGATGATCCGTGATGCCGTTCGACCGGGCCGCGGTGGACCGCCGCCGCCGCCGGCGCGACGGTTCGTCCGCTGAGCGCCTACATTGCACTCGGGCCGTGTCCACCGGGAGCGGCGGCCCAGCCAGCCATACAGCCATACAGCCAAAGGAGTTCAGGTGGCAGCATCGAGCGGCTCACTGCACGAATCACCCGACGTTCTCGACGCCGAGACCGTCGACCGCCATCGAGCGATCGTGTCGATCATGGAGGAGATGGAGGCGGTCGACTGGTACGACCAGCGGGCCGAGGCCACCCACGATCCCGAACTGGCCGCCGTCCTGCGTCACAACCGTGACGAGGAGAAGGAGCACGCGGCCATGACGCTCGAGTGGCTGCGGCGCCACGACGACGGATGGGACCACGAGTTGCGCACCTACCTGTTCACCGAGGGTCCGATCCTCGACCTCGAGCACGCCGACCACGACGAAGGCGTCGGTGACCGAGGCGCGGACGGCAGCCTGGGCATCGGCAGCCTGAAGGAGACATCATGAACCACCTGATGCGAGAGCTGGCACCCATCAGCGAAGCGGCGTGGTCGGAGATCGACGACGAGGCGTCGCAGACGCTGCGCCACATCCTGGCCGCCCGCAAGCTGGTCGATTTCACCGGCCCGCTGGGTTGGTCGGCCGCCTCGGTGGCCACCGGCCGGCTGACCGACCTCGGCGACGGCCCCAACGACGGCGTGCAGGCCGCCCAACGTGGGGTGCAGCCCCTCGTGGAGCTGCGCACGCCCTTCACGCTGTCACGTCGCGAGCTCGAGACGGTCGATCGGGGTTCGTGCGACGCCGAACTCGACGCCGTCCGCTTCGCTGCTCGCTCGGCAGCCATCGCCGAGGACAAGGCGATCTTCCACGGCTTCGCGGCGGGAGGCATCACCGGCGTCACCGAGGCCAGCCCGCACGACCCAGTGGGGATCGACGCCGACTACGAGCGGTACCCCTCCTTCGTGGCACAGGGCATGTCGACGCTGAAGAAGGCCGGGGTGGCCGGTCCGTACGCCATCGCCCTCGGACCGCGCTGCTACACCGGCGTCGTCGAGCAGTCCGAGATGGGCGGCTACCCGGTGCTCGAGCACCTGCGGCTCATTCTCGGCGGTCCGGTGGTCTGGGCTCCCGGCGTCGACGGGGCCGTCATCGTCAGCCAGCGTGGTGGGGACATCGAGGTCGTGTGCGGTCAGGACTTCTCCGTCGGCTATCACCATCACGACGCCGAGAGCGTGGAGCTCTACCTGGTGGAGACGCTCACCGTCCGGGTGTGCGCTCCCGAGGCTGCCATCCACTTGGCCTATCTCGACTGATCCCGACATACGGACCGTTCCCGACCGAGAGCCCGGGCCCTCGCCGGGCCGGTTTGCCCAGCCGCGAGCTGGGCCGTAACCTTGCCAGTCGGCCCGGTCACTGCCGGTCGGGTCACGGCCCGCCCCGGCGGGTCGACGGGAGACGGCCGCCGGTCGGTCACGACCTCGCCATCCCAGTTCGTAGTTCCACCCCGTAGACGAGAGGCACGCGCGTGCGCACCTACTCCCCGAAAGCCAGCGAGATCACGCGTGATTGGTACGTCGTGGACGCCGAGGGCATGGTCCTCGGGCGTCTCGCCACCGAGGTCGCCCGCCTCCTGCGTGGCAAGCACAAGCCCATCTTCGTGCCCCACATGGACTGCGGCGACCACGTGATCATCGTGAACGCCGACAAGGTGGTCCTCACCTCCGACAAGGCCGAGCGCAAGCTGATGCACCGCCACTCTGGGTACCCGGGCGGCATCCGCACCCGCACCTACGGTGACTGGCTGGCTCGCCAGCCGGCCGAGGCCGTCCGCTCCAGCGTGACCGGCATGCTGCCCAAGAATCGCCTCGGTCGTCAGATGCGTCGCAAGCTGAAGGTCTACGCCGGGCCCACCCATCCCCATGCTGCCCAGCAACCCACTCCGCTGAGCTTCGAGCACGCCCGGGCCCGCTGAGGGTCACGAGAGGATTTCTGATCATGAGCAAGCCCCTCACCCAGACGACCGGTCGACGCAAGCGGGCCGTTGCCCGGGCGCGGCTGCGGCCCGGCACCGGCGTGGTCACCGTCAACGGCAAGCCGATCGGCGACTACTTCCCTTCGGACACCCAGGTCATGGTGTCCACCGACCCGCTGCGGGTGACCGGCACCGATGAGGTGTACGACGTCGACGCCACCATCAACGGCGGCGGCTTCACCGGCCAGGCCGGGGCGCTGCGTATGGCCATTGCCCGGAGCCTTGTCGAACTCGACGAAGAGCTGCGCGCCGAGTTGAAGAGCCAGGGCCACCTCACGCGCGACCCGCGCAAGAAGGAGTCCAAGAAGTACGGCCTCAAGAAGGCCCGCAAGGCTCCGCAGTACTCCAAGCGCTGATCCGGCACCGCCCGGACAGCAGCTGACGCACCTCGACGGCGCCGCTTCAGGCGGCGCCGTCGGCGCGCCCCTCGGCGTGCACCAGTTCCACGACGCGCTCGAGCACGGCCGGGTCCGTCTCGGGCAGCACGCCGTGGCCGAGGTTGAAGACGTGGCCGGGATGGCCGGCGTTGCGACGCAGGACGTCACGGGTGGCGGCGTCCACCACCTCCCACGGGGCCAGGCACAGTGCCGGGTCCAGGTTGCCCTGCAGTGCCCGGTCGGGTGGCACGCGAGTGCGGGCCACGTCGAGGGGCACCCGCCAGTCCACGCCCACCACCTCGGCGCCGGCGTCGGCCATCAACCCCAGGAGCTCGCCGGTGCCCACCCCGAAGTGGATGCGAGGGACGTCGAGGTCGGCCACGCCGTCGAACACGCGCCTCGAGTGCGGCAGGACGTAGCGGGCGTAGTCCGGCGGGGACAGCGCACCGGCCCACGAGTCGAACACCTGCACCGCCCGGGCGCCATTGGTCACCTGCGAGCGCAGTGACGTCACCGCCAGGTCCACCAGGCGGTCCATCAGGTCGTGCCACAGCGGCTCGTCACCGGCCATGAGCGCCTTGGTGCGACCGTAGGTGCGCGACGGGCGTCCTTCGATGAGATAGGAGGCAACGGTGAACGGTGCCCCGGCGAACCCGATGAGTGGCACCGACGCCGGCAGCTCGGTGCACAGGGCGCGCACGGTGTCGAGCACGTAGGGGGTGTCGACCTCGGGTTCGAGCGGCCGGAGACGCTCGAGATCGGCGCGACGTGCGAAGGGCTGCTCCACCACCGGTCCGGTGCCGGGGGCGACGTCGACACCGAAGCCGATGGCCGCCACCGGCACCACGATGTCGGAGTACAAGATGGCGGCGTCCACCCCGTAGCGCTGCACGGGTTGCAGGGTCAGTTCGCAGGCCAAGTCGGCGTCGGCGATGGCGTCGAGGATCGACCCGCTCCCTCGTCGAGCCCGGTACTCGGGCAGGCTGCGTCCGGCCTGTCGCATGAACCACACCGGAACCCGGTCACCGGGGAGTCCCCGGCAGGCCCGGAGGAAGTGAGGGAGGTCCACTGCTGCGCTGCTGTCCACCCGACGGAGGCTAATGGGGGTTCGCCGGCGGGGGAGCAATCGCGGGTCACCCACCGGCGACCGGACCGACCACGCGACGGGGAGTTGGACCAGACTGCGGTGATGCGCCGATCCATCGACGACTACCCGTTCGATCCCGCCGACTATCCGCCGTCCTACGACGAGGAGGAACTGACCCCCATCTCGTGGGCGGTGGCCATCAGCGACGACTACGAGGATGCCGAGCCGCGGCTGGTGCTCACCGTGGAAGAGGTCGGCCAGGCCGGTCGAGGGCTGGTGGGCCACCTGTCACCGAGCATCGCCCGACGCCTGCGGGTTGCCCTGCGCGACGGCCTCCGAGAGATCGGCGAGGATCCCGGGGCGTAGCCGGTCGGCGGCGTGCCGGCGCGCTCAGCTCAGCTTGACGAAGAGCTTCTCGAGTTCGTCGGCGTCCATGCCCTCGTCAGCCGCCCGTTCGGGGTCGGCCACACAGTGGCGCATGCCGGCGGCCATCAGCCGGTATCCCACCCGGTCGAGTGCCGCCTTGGCCGCAGCGAGTTGGGTCACGACGTCGCGGCAGTCCTTGCCCTCGTCCAGCATCCGCTGGATGCCGCGGATCTGACCCTCGAGTCGGGCGAGGCGTCGTCGTACGTCGTCGTTCACATCGTCGGGGAACTGCACGGTGGCTCCTTCGGTCGGCACCATGCTACCAGCTCGTCTCATACCCCAGGGGGTAGCTGGAGCCGCCAGTGCCCGATTCGGGTGGGTGGTGCCAGCGAGCGTGCGGCTGCAACGACGGCGGCTGGCCGCCGGTCGAGCTCAGCGAGAGTCGGCAATGCCTGCCAGGAGCGCCCTGGCAGTGGCGCTGTCGGGCTGTGACAGGCGGCGATGAGCCGAACGGCGGCCGGTGGTGGTGGCCTCGGGGCCCCGCTCGCCGCTGAGTGGGTTCCCCGACAGGGAGGGCAGGTCCTCCGGTGAGGGTTGGATCACCAGCACTCGGCTGCCGGTACGACGCACGGCCGCCACCTCCCGGGCCAGCACACGCGAACGCAGTGCTCGGGCCAGGTGGGTGGGGTTGCCGCCCACCGTCGGTCGGGTGCCGGTCAGTGGCGAGATGACCACCACCAGGTCGAAGCCCAGGCCGGCGGTCAGGTCGGCGTTGGTCGCCGAGTGGCTGCCGCCGTCGATGTAGCGACGTCCGTCGAGTTCGACGGGGGAGAAGTAGCCGGGCACTGCAGCGGAGGCCTCGACGGCGCTGGCCAGGTCGGCGTCGGGTCGGGCGTCGCGTCCGAGCACCACCCGACGGCCGTCGTCGAGGCGTACGGTGCACAACCAGGTGGCGGCGGTGGGCCAGCCGCCGGGTAGGCCCTCCATGTGGGGTCGGAGGTGGGAGCTGACCAATTCGTTGGCCACGTTGCCGGTGGGAACGAGGCCGGCCAGGGCCAGGCCGAAGCGGGGTTCGCCCACCCGCAGCAGCCCGGCTGCCACCAGGCGGGGGGACTGCGGTCGCCAGTCGCGCCAGGCCCGGCTGGGGGGCGCGGGCAGGTCGGGCGTCGGTTCGTGCGGTGCGCCGGGGGCGAGTCCGGCGAAGGTGGCGCCGTGATCGGACAACCGTTGGCCGCTCATGCGGCGGGCCAGGTCGTCGGGCGAGATGCCCAGCCGCAGGGTGGCCGCCAGACTGGCACCGGCGGAGGTGCCCACCAGCAGGCTGGCCTGGCGGGCATCGAGGCCGCACTGGTCGTAGAGCTCGGCCAGCACGCCCGCCGACCAGGCGCCGCCCACGATTCCTCCTGCTCCGAGCACCACGGCCACCGACGGCATGGCTCCATCGTGGCGCGCTCAGGCCGGCGGTGCACGACCCGGGCCGGCGGGGTGCCCGAACGAGGCGAGGTGCCAGGTCGAGGAAACGAATGACAGGCGGCTCATGATATGCGAGGCTGTCACTATGCATCGACACGCGCTGGGTCGGGGTGGACGCCTCGCGTCCGTTGGTCGGCGAGGTCCACTCGCCGCAACGGTTGCGGTGGCACTGGTCGTTGGCGTGACCGTCGGAGTGGCCGGCCTCGCCTTCGGTGGCAGCCACGAGCCGGCGCTGGTCGACCCGCCGACCCGCGTCTACACGTCGGTCAACCTGCCGTTGCCGTTCGCCGGCGCCGACCCGATCTCGCTCCAGGAGAGGAACCTGGTGGTCGATGCCGACGTCGGTAACGACAACTGCGTGGTCATCGACGAGGAAACCGTCGACGCCACCACCGACTGCATCTTCGTGCAGCTCGACGTCAACCACGGCACCCTCGGCCTCATCGACGACGACATCGCCATCGTCTCGGGATCGAACAACACAGGTGGCCCGTTCAACATCGGGGGCAGCCTCGCCGCCGTCAACACCGCGCTGGGGTCGCTCACCTACGAGCCGGCCACCGACTGGATCACCACCGGCAGCCAGTCCGAACGCTTGCGGCTGGCCATCCAGGACGCCAACAACGTGGGCAGCGGCTTCATCGAGATCGAGATCCGGGTGAAGGATCTGAACGAGGGGCCCACGATCTCGGTGCCGAGCGACGTGAGCATGGATGCCGGCGACACGAAGATCTGGCAGGACGTGGCCCCGGACCCCGACGACTTCTTCTCCATCTCCGATCCAGATCTCGATCAAGGGTTCGTCGACGACGTGGTGCTGGCCATCGTGTGGGTCACCGACGGCGAGTTCAACCTCTCCGGCTCGGGCTCGGTGTGCGCTGCTGCGCCGTCCCAGCTGCTGCTGTGCCCGGACCTCCCTGACCTGCCGCCACCACTCGACGATCTCGACGCTCTGTTGCCCGGGGTGCTCGACGGTCTGCCCGACGACGCCGATTTCGGTGTCAATCCGGGCTTGTTCGAACAAGCCCGGGCATGGGGTCTGGTGGGGAGCCTCGGCAACGTGAACAGCCGCCTGTCGCGCATCGAGTACACGGCGCCGGCGAATGACTGCGAATGCCGCTTCACCGCTGTGGTCACCGACCTGGGGAACAACGGCATGCCACTCACCGGGGAGATCCCCGACATCGGCATCGACGTCGGGACCTGGCTGGCCACGGTGCTCGACGATGTCAACGATCCGCCCGTGCTGACGGTCCCCGCCGGACCTCACACCGTCGAGATCAACGGGGCGCTTCCGCTGCCATCGAGCGTTGCCGATCCCGATGCGGGCGGGGAGCAACTGGAGATGACGGTCAGTGCCACGGGCGGCACGACGAACCTCGATGGCACGACCATGGGCACGCTGGCCGAACTCAATGCGCTGCTCGACACCCTCGTGTTCACCGCCGGTGCAACCGCAGGCGCCGGATCGGTCACCATCAACGTTGACGATCTGGGCAACACCGGCTCCGGTGGCGCCCAGTCGGACACCGCAGTGCTGTCGATCGAGATCACCGACTCGACACCGCCGACGACGTCGAGCACCACGACGTCAACGACGTCGACCACTACGACGTCGAGCACGTCGACGACGGTTGCGCCGACGACCACGAGTTCGACCACCTCGACGACGGTTGCGCCGACCACGACGAGTTCGACGACCTCGAGCACGACCACCTCGACGACGGTTGCGCCGACCACGACGAGTTCGACGACGTCGACGACGGTTGCGCCGACGACGACGACGAGTTCGACGACCTCGAGCACGACCACCTCGACGACGGTTGCGCCGACGACCACCACGGACGGGGGCATCGTGGGCGGCGGCGTGCAGACCACCTCCACGGCGAGCACCACGCCGGGCACCACGCCGGTCACCGGGGGTGCGGGCGGCTCGGTCGCGCCCACCTCTACCAGCAGCCAACCAACCGCCGGATCCGGGGCCGGCCCCCGTCCGATGGCCGCGCAGACCTCGGGAACGCTGCCGGTCACCGGTGGCTCACTCGGGCTCGTGCCCGTTGGCGTGCTGCTGGTGCTCAGTGGGCTGGCCGTGTCAGCTGTCGCCGTCCGACGCAGCCGCAGCTCGGCTGGCCGGTAGCCCCCGGTTCGGCCGCCGAACTCCACTAGGTTAGGGCCGTGCGATCAGTCCCCGAACGCGGCACCGACTCGTTGGTGGCGGGCGCCAGTCCGCTGGCAGGGTCGTTCAGTCCGGGCGGGTTCGAGGGAAGGCCCCGTCGTCAGGCCGGCCGTAGCGTGGCCGTCGTCGCGCTGGTGCTCTCGGTGATCTGGGTCGGCGGGTTCGCGTCGATGTTCGCCATCCCTCTGGCGATCCTGGCGTTGTCCTCCGGCAACGTCGGCAGGGGCTTTCGCGTCGTCGCCATCGTGGCGTTGGTGTTGGGCATCGCCGGGCTCGCTCTGTCCGGCTACCTGGCATTCCACTTCGGAGTGTCGGCGTACTGATCCCGGGTCCTGCAGCGTGCCCGGGTTGCGGCACTAGTACCGCAGGTCGGCCGCCACGCCGTAGTGGTCGCTGGGCCACATCCCGTCGACGGGTTCGGTGCCCACCAGCTGCGCCGAGGTGACGTGGCCCCGACCACCCTGTTTGGGGTAGCCGACGAAGATGTAGTCCAGGCGGCAGTTGCGGTCGAGCGCCGTGGCGGCGAAGGGGTTGGCGTTGTCCCACGTCAGCCCGGGTCCGTCGCCGGCGTGGTTCCAGGCGTCGAAGAACACCAGCTTGTCCTCGGGCACGGTGGTCTTGCCCACCATCATCCGGATCTCGTCACTGTCGGGCTCGGCATTGAAGTCGCCGCACACCACGGCGGGGAAGCTGCGCTCGGGTGAACCGGCCACGAACCGGCAGATGGCGCGCACCTGGTCCTGGCGGATGGCCGAGTGGTCCAGTCGCCAGTGCAGGTGGGTGCTGAACGCTTGCAGCGGTCCTCGTGGTCCGTCGATGTCCGCTCGCAGCACGGTGCGGAACTCTTCGAGGTCCTCCGGCGAAGGTAACGGCGCCATCTCGTGGGAGGAGATCGGCCATCGGGACAGCACGGCGTTGCCGAAACCCACGCCCTCCATCTCGATGCGTGACGTCTCCACGTGGTGGAACCCGAGGTGGTCGGCCAACTGGCGGGCGCTCGAGTCGCCGTCCTCGATCCACACCTCCTGGAGGCACACGATGTCGGCCCGGGCGGCGCCCACCGTGGCGGCGATGGCAGGTGCCCGTTGCTGCCACGGACCGAAACGCCACCAGAGGTTCCACGTCAGCACCCGCACGGACGTTGCCACCAGCGGCCCGAAGTCGCTGTCGAGGACACCCTCGTCGTCGGGCGATCGGCCGGAGCGCTCGGCAGGTGGCGGCTGCGGCGTGGGTGGAGCAGGTGAGGAAGCGTCGTCGATCGGCACGCCCTCATGATGGCGTATTCCGGCGTCGACGGTCGGCCCATCACAGCCCCGGCGAGGTCGGTACAATGGCAGATCCCCACCGGCGCCCGGCGGCGCCCGCCACGGGTCCCACGGACCCCGAGGAGCACATGGCTGTACATCCCGAGCTGGCAGCGGAGCAGGCCTACATCGACCGGGCCTACGCGTGCCTCGACGCCACTCGGCGCGCCGCATCGAAGATGACCGACCTGGTCGAGGTGGGGCGGGGTGGCACCGAGCAGGCACGCTTCGAGCGCGACGTCATCTGGGACACCATGGCCCACCGGCTCAGCGAGCTGGAGCTCGGGGATGCCGCTCTGTGTTTCGGCCGGATCGACCGGCCTGCCTACCGTGACGACGCACCCCACGGGGAGGCGGCCGACCCCGAGTCACCGAACGGTGACACGTTGGCCACCGACGCCTACTACATCGGACGGGTGGCGGTGTCCGACGACCAACGCGAGCCGGTGATCGTCGACTGGCGGGCACCGGTGGCCGAAGCGTTCTACCGGGCCACCGGACGACAACCGCTCGGGCTGGTCCGGCGCCGGCACTTCGCCTCGCGCGGGCGGACCCTGCTCAACATCGACGACGAGCTGTTCGGCGAGGCCGCCGCCGGCCTCGACAGCGACGGCCCCACCGTTGCCGGGCACGGGGCCCTGCTGGCGGCGCTCGAGACGGCGCGGACCGGGCGGCTGGGCGACATCGTGGCCACCATCCAGGGTGAACAGGACGAGATCATCCGTTCTCCCATGCCCGGTGTGCTGGTGGTGCAGGGTGGACCGGGCACGGGCAAGACGGTGGTGGCGCTCCATCGGGCCGCCTACCTCCTCTACACCCATCGCTTCCCGCTCGAAGGGCAGGGCGTGTTGGTGGTGGGCCCCAACCGGCTGTTCCTGGGCTACATCGAACAGGTGCTGCCGTCGCTCGGTGAGGCCGGGGTGGAGCTCTCGGTGCTGGCCGACCTACTGCGGGGCCAGGCTCAGGTGGCGGGCTACGACACCGGACGCACGGCACGGGTGAAGGGCGACCCCCGCATGGCCCGCTTGTTGGCCCGCGCCGTGCGGGACCGCCAGCGTCCGCTGCGTGAGGTGCTCACGGTCGGCGACGGCGCCCAGACCCTGCGGTTGACCGTGGAGGACAGTGCCCGCATCGTGGCCGAGGCCCGGCGTCGGCACCGCAAGCACAACGCCGGTCGCAAGACGGTGGAGAGCGAGGTGTACGCCGCCCTGGCCCGGTCGGGCCGGCGCGAGGTCGACCCCCAGGAGCTGCGCCACCGGGTCCGCCGCCAGCTCGACGTGCGCTCGGCGCTCGAGTGGATGTGGCCGGTGCTCACCCCCGAGGAGTTCCTCAACGAGCTGTTCGGTTCGGTGGCGCTCCTGCGGCATGCGGCGGCGAGTGCCTTCGAGGAACACGAGTGGCGGGCACTGCACCGGCCTCGGCGACCCGACGCCGCCGCGGTGGTGTGGGCCCACAACGACGTCCCGCTGCTCGACGAGGCGCGAGCGCTCCTCGGACCGTTGCCCAAGAGCCGTCGCCGTGGCGCCGAGGACGACGACGAGGTGCGCACCTACGGTCACATCCTGGTGGACGAGGCCCAGGACCTGTCGCCCATGGAGCTGCGCATGCTGAACCGCCGCTCACTCAACGGGTCGATGACCGTCGTGGGTGACATCGCCCAGGCCACCGGACAGTGGGCGCACGGCTCGTGGGACGAGATCCTCGAACTCCTGCCCGACCGCAAGCCTCCCCGCCGGGCAGAGCTGACGGTCGGCTACCGGCTGCCGGCGCCCATCATGGATCTCGCCGCCCGTGTCCTCGCCACTGCCGCTCCCGAGGTCACGCCGCCGCGCTCGGTGCGCCAGGACGGTGACCCACCACTGGTGCAGTCGGCCACCGCCGCCACGCTGGCGTCGGTGACCGCCGACGTCGTGCGACGCGAGCTGGCTGCGGTCGGCGTGGGCAACGTGGCTGTCATCTGCGCCACCGCCCGCGCCGACGAGGTGTCGGCGCAGCTGGCCGCTGCGGGCATCGACCACGGCCGGGCCACGCGCCACGGGCTCGACAGCCAGGTCACGGTGGTGCCGGTGAGCCTGGTCAAGGGCCTCGAGCTCGATGCTGCCGTGGTGGTGGAACCGGCGGCCATTGTCGACGAGGAGGCGCAGGGCATGCGTGCGTTGTACGTGGCACTGACCCGGGCCACCAAGCGGCTGGCCGTCGTCCATGCCCGCCCGCTGCCTGTCGAGTTGGCTGGACACCAGCCGGTCGGAGTGTCCGCCGTGGAACCGTCAGGATTCCTCCACTAGTCTGTTCGGTATGCCGAACACCCTGACGGCGGACGAGTCGACCACCGCCGGTGCTGCGCCGGTGGCTGCGGCCGACGGCTTGTCGGCGCCTGCGGCGGCCTCGCTGGCGGTGTCGAACGTCTCGATGTCCTTCGGCGCCACCGAGGTGCTCCATGACGTCAGCGTGTCAGTGCCGTCGGGCGGCATGCTGGCCCTGTTGGGCCCGAGCGGGTGTGGCAAGACCACGCTGTTGCGGATCATTGCCGGCCTCGAGACTCCGTCGGGTGGTTCGGTGCGCGTCGGTGACCGCACCCTGGTGGACGGCACGTCGGCCCAGCCGCCCGAGCGCCGGCGCATCGGTATGGTCTTCCAGGACTGGGCGCTGTTCCCCCATCTCGATGTGGCCACCAACGTGGGGTACGGCCTGCCCCGCTCGGTACGAGGTGCCGAGCGGACCCGTCGGGTGCGGGACGCGCTCGACATGGTGGGGCTCGTCGGCCTCGAGGATCGGATGCCCGCCACGCTCTCGGGCGGCCAGCAGCAGCGGGTGGCCTTGGCCCGGGCCCTGGCACCCGAGCCGGCCGTCCTCCTGCTCGACGAACCGTTCTCCAACCTCGATGCCTCGCTGCGGGCCCAGGTCCGCACCGAGGTGCACGAACTGCTGGTGGGGCTCGGGATCACCACGGTCATCGTCACCCACGACCAGGAAGAGGCGTTCGTCCTGGGCGACGAGGTGGCCGTGCTGGCCGATGGACGGCTGGTGCAGCAGGCCACCCCCGCCGAGCTCTACCGACGCCCGACCTCGGCGTGGGTGGCGGGGTTCGTCGGTGACGCCAACCTCGTGGCCGGTCGGATGGCCGGAGCCGAAGCCACCACTGCGGTCGGTTCGGTGGCGCTGGCCCAGCCCTTGGGCGACGGGGACGAGGTGGCCGTGCTCCTGCGCCCCGAGGATTGCAAGTTGCTGGCGGGTGGGGACGCACGCGTGCAACTCGTCGAGTTCTACGGGCACGACACCATGTACGTGGTCGCACTGCCCGACGGCACGCGGTTGTCGGTGCGAGAGGCGGCCACGCCCACTCATCGTCGTGGCGATGCCGTGACACCGGTGTACGCCGGTGGCGCCACGGTGGCCTTTCCGCCGGAGTCGTCGACACTCCTCCGCTGAACGTTGCTCAGTGAAGCTGAGCTGCCGTCGGGTGGACGTTGGGCGTACGATCAGAGGCGTCGGTGTCGCGCGACTGCCTGCGGTGGAGCGACACCAGCATCGGATCCAACCCCGGGGGAACAGTGGCCGAGCGAATCTTGATCGTGGACGATGAGCGCAGTGTGGTCGACGGGGTGCGTCGCGGTCTCACCGACGAGGGCTTCGAGGTGGACGAGGCGCTCGACGGCGCCGAGGGGCTCGAGAAGGCGCGCTCGGGGGGCTACGACCTCATCATCTTGGACATCATGTTGCCGACGTTGAACGGCTACCGAGTGTGCGCCGAGCTACGGGAATCCGGCGACCTCACCCCGATCCTGATGCTGACGGCCAAGGACGGTGAGTACGACGAAGCCGAGGGGCTCGAGACGGGGGCCGACGACTACCTGACCAAGCCCTTCTCGTTCGTGGTGCTCATGGCACGCATCCGTGCCCTGTTGCGGCGGCCGCGTGGGGATCAACCGACGGCCTACCGGGTCGGCGACCTTCGGCTGGACCCGGTCCGCCACCGGTGCTGGCGTGGCGACGTCGAGGTGGGCCTCACGGCGCGAGAGGTCGAGGTGTTGGCCCGCCTTCTGGTGGCCTCGGGCGAGGTGGTGCCCAAGACGGAGCTCATCGAAGCCGTGTGGGGGGCCGACTTCGACGGCGACCCCAACATCGTCGAGGTCTACATCCGGCATCTGCGGCGCAAGGTGGACGAGCCGTTCGACGCCCAGACCATCGAGACGGTGCGGGGTGTGGGCTATCGACTGGTGGCCAGGGCGGGCGCAGTGTCGTGATCTCGCCGGCCCACCGCCGTCGGCGCTCGTTGCGCTTCCGCATCGTGGCCGTGGCCGTGGTGGTGGTGGCGCTGTTGTTGGGCCTGGCAGGGCTGACCGTGGTGCTCTACGTGGATTCCACCCTGCGGTCCCAGGTGGACGAAGGACTCGCCGCCGACGCCGACTTCATCGCACGTGCCCTACCGGCGGTGGCCAACCTGCCGCCCGAGTCGGGTCATCCCGTGCTGTTGGTGCAGGTGTTCTCCACCTCGAGCGGGCGGATGGTCGGCGCCAGCGAGTCGGCGGCCAACCTCGATCCGTTGGTGCCCACCGAGGTCTTGGGGAGCACCGACGACCCGACCTACCTGACGATCCCGGCGGCCGATGCCGGTGGCACGGGCGATCTACGGGTGTACACCGTCCCCATCGGGGAGACCGGTCGGCTGCAGTTGGCCGTGGCCCGACCCATTGGCGAGATCGAGGAGGGCGTGGCGGCGCTCATCCGGTTCGTGGCGCTGACCGTGCCGTTGCTGGCCACCATCTTGGCCGTGGTCATCTGGATGGTGGTCGACCGGGCGCTACGGCCGGTCATCGACATGCGCCAGACCGTCGGCTCGATCGGACCCGGCGAGTTGGGGCGCCGGGTACCGCTGTCGGGTGCCGGCGACGAGATCGACGACCTGGCCTGCACGGTGAACGACATGCTGGCCCGCCTCGATGCGGCAGCCACCCGTCAGCGGGAGTTCGTGGCCGACGCCAGCCACGAGCTGCGCAGCCCGCTCGCCGGCATGCGGGTACTGCTCGAGACCGAGGGCGACGATCCGCTCGAGGTGCGCGCCACCCGAGCCCAGGCCCTCGAGGAGTTCACGCGGCTGCAGCACCTCATCGACGACCTGCTGGCCCTGGCCCGTTCCGACGAGGGTGCACCTCAGCCCGATCCGGTGGCGGTGGACCTCGACGAGTCGGTGTTGCGCCACGCTGCGCACCTCCGGCGCAGCGCTCAGGCGGACGTCGACATCTCGCAGGTGTCGGGTGCGCGGGTGATGGGGCGTCCTGGCGACCTCGACCGGATGGTGGCCAACCTGGTGGCCAACGCCGCTCGCCACGCCAGGAGCACGGTGACCCTGTCGTTGCAGTCCGACGACGCCGTGGCCGAGCTCGTGGTGGCCGACGACGGTCCCGGCATTGCCCCGGCTGATCGGGAGCGGGTGTTCGAGCGCTTCACCCGCCTCGATGACGACCGCAGCCGGGTACGTGGGGGCGCCGGCCTGGGACTGGCCATCGTGGCCGACATCGTCGCTGCCCACGGCGGGGACGTCCGCATCGTGGACGGGCCGACCCCGGGCGCCTGCGTCGTGGTGCGACTCCCGCTGGAGGACCACCACGGGTTGGCGTCGGGAACGGCACCTGCAAACGGTGAGGCAGCCGGCAGGCGCGCCGCCTCCACCAGGGGCAACGCCGGGACGGTGTCGGCCGCGTCGGTGGACGTCGGCTGACCTCAGGTGTTCGACCGCTCCCGGAGCACCAGGTAGGCCATGGGCAGCGACGACAGCAGCACCAGGGCCAGCGCCGGCGCCGCGGCCCGCCCGTAGAACCCTTCCCTGGTGGCGTCGTACACCTGGGTGGCGAGGGTTCGGTAGCCGGTGGGGGCCAGCAGCAGGGTGGCGGGCAGCTCCTTCATGGCGGTGAGGAACACCAGCGCCCCGCCGGCGAGGACGCCGGGCCGGGCCAGCGGCATCACCACCCGGCGGAACGTGCTGGGGCCGTCCTTGCCCAGCAGGCGCGATGCCTCCTCGTAGGTGGGGTTGATCTGCAGGAGCGACGATCGCATGGATCCGATGGCCTGGGGGAGGAACAGCACGACGTAGGCGAACACCAGCATGGCCAGGGTCTGGTAGACGCCGGGGAACTCCACGCCCGCGATGGTGGGGCGGGCGGCGTCGAGACGGATGCCAACGAACACCAGCGACAGGGCCACCACCACGCCCGGCAGGGCGTAGCCGGACCAGCAGGCCACCTCCACCACTTTCGACGTCCGCGAGGGATGGCGGGCCGTGAGCAGCGCCACCGGCCAGGCCGCCACCACGGCGACGATCGCCGCCAGCGCCGAGGCGCGCACGCTGTTGACGGCCAACTCGAGCGTGAGCCGCATCGGCTCGCCGACGCTGAGTCCACGCACCAGCCAGAAGGTGATGACGCCGAGCGGGATGACGAGCGCCACCGTCACGAGGGCGGCGCAGGCGGCGGCTGCCGGCCAACGCCAGCGGCCGAGCGGCACGGTGGCGGGGGTCCGTCCGCCGCCGGCGTGCAGGCGGTGGTAGGTCTGGCGACCCCGGCTACGGAGCTCGAAGGCCACCACCGCAATGGTGATGGCCACCAACATGAGGCCGAGCACCGCAGCCGCAGAGCGGTCGATCGACGCTCGGTACATATTGAAGATCGCCCGGGTGAACGAGTCGTAGCGCAACAGCGACACCGCACCGAAGTCCGACAGCGTGTAGAGGGCGACCAGCAGCGACCCGGCCACGATCGATGGTCGGAGCTGGGGCAGGATCACTCGCCGGAACGTGCTCAGCGGGCCGTGACCCAGCGTGCGGCTCGTTTCTTCCAAGCTCGGGTCGAGCCGCCGCAGCGCAGCGCGGGTGGTGAGCAGCACGTAGGGGTAGCTGAAGAGCGTGAGCACGGCCCACGCTCCCCAGAACCCATAGATCGACGGCAGCCGGTCCACACCGAGCGGCTCCAGCCACGACTGTGCCATGCCGCGGGGACCGGCGAACACCACGAAGGCGAAGCCCCCGACGTAGGTGGGGACGGCCAGCGGCAGCGCGCACAGCACGGTGAAGATCCGCCTGCCGGGCAGGTCGGTACGCACGGTGAGCCAGGCCAAGGGCACGGCCAGCGCCACGCTCGTCGCCGTGACGGCCACGGCCAGCACGACCGTGTTGCGGAGCTGTTCGAGCGTGCGGGGTCGGGTGGCGATCTCCCAGATGCGTTCCACCCCGAGCTCTTGGGTGCGGATCACCAGGTAGGCCAGGGGGATGACGGCGGCGACGGCTACCACGAGGGCCGCAACCACCAGGGCCACCGGAGCGCGACGACGCCCCGCCTCCCGTCGCCCGGAGCCCGGGGCGGTGCTGGGAGGTGGGGCGTCGGTCGCAGCCCTGGCCACTGCCGGTGCGGTCACCGCACCATGGTGGCCGACCCGGGCGCCGGGGCGGACATCGGCCGTCGCCGGCGCCCGGCCGAGCGGTGGGTCACAACACGGTCTCCTGGAGCAGCACGAGGGTGCCGTCGAGGTCGGCGAGCTGGTCGAGGTCGATCTTGGGCAGCGTCAGCGTGTCGAGGTCGGGCAGCTCGGCCGCCGGTTCGATGCCGGTGACGAGGGGGTACTCGAAGGTCTCGGTGGCGAAGTACTCCTGGGCCTCGTCGCTCAGCAGGAAGGCGATGAACGCCTCGGCGGCCACCTTGTTCTCGCTGGTCTCGAGGATGCCGGCGCCGGCCACGTTGATGAGCGCACCCGGATCGCCGTCGCTGTAGTACTTGTTGGCCGCGGCGAAGCTCGGGTCCTCAGCCAGGAAGCGGTAGAGGTAGTAATGGTTCACGAAGCCCACCTCGACCTCACCGGACCCCACGGCCTCGACAATGGAGGTGTTGTTCTCGTACACCTGCGGGTCGTTGGCCTGGATTCCTTCGAGCCACTCGCGGGCCCCGTCCTCGCCTTCGAGCACGCGCAGGGCGGTGACGAAGCTCTGGAAGCTGCCGTTGGTCGGTGCCCAGCCGATGCGGCCGGACCACTCGGGATCGGCAAAGTCGGCGATGCTGTCGGGCAGGTCGTCCTCGCTCAGGGTGTCGGTGTCGTAGACGACGACCCGGGCTCGGCCCGAGATGCCGACCCACTCGCCGTCGGGTGAGCGCAGGGCCGGCTCGACGGCGTTGACGTACTCCTGGTCCAGCTCGGCGAACAGCCCGGCATTGGAGATGGCGCCGAGGGCACCGGCATCCTGGGCGAAGAACACGTCGGCGGGGGAGGTGCCGCCTTCGGCCTCCTCGAGGATCTGGGCGGCCAGCTCGGCGGTGTCCCCGTAGCGGACGTTCACCGTGATGCCGGTGGCTTCCTCGAACTGCTCGATGATCGGCCCGACGAGCTCCTCGTTGCGGCCCGAGTAGACGGTGATCTCGCCGGAGGCTTCCTCGGCTTCGTCGTCGCCGTTCTCGTCATCGGAGCGTTCGGCGGTGGTGGTGGTGCCGTTGCCGGCGCCGGTGCCCTCGTCGTCGGATCCGCAGGCTGCGGCCCCGAACAACGTGAGCGCCATGAGCGCTGCCAACCAACGGGTCGTCTTCATCTAGCTCTCCTCGTTCTACATGGTCTGCTGAGCAGACACTGATAGGTGAGCCAAACTCAACAGGAGCACGACAGGAGTTGTCAAGTCAGCCTTACATGCCGAGCCGCCCCAGGTCGCCGGATTCCTGCGTGCCAATCCACGGCCGTTTCCACGAACTGATACGAGTTGTGGCACTCATGTGCACCGCAACTTGTGTCAGAACGCCGACGTGGCGGTCGGGAGATCGGCCCGGCGCCGACCTCAGGGGTCGGTGACCAGGATCCGTTCCGCAGCGAACGACCCCACGCCCACGTGCTTGCCGTCGATCTCGACGGTCAGCGTTCCGTCGGGCGACGCTGCGGTGACGCTGCCCGAGATGCCGGGTCGGAGCGAGGAGTCCTCGAGGTAGTCGAGCAGCCCGGGAGTGAACTCGAGTTCCTCGGGGATGCGGGCGACGGTGAACGCGCTGCCCGGTTCGATGGCCGCCAGGTTGACCATGTCGGGCGGGTCGTAGTCCGAGCCGGGGATGGGGTTGCCGTGCGGGCAGGTGGTGGGCTCGCCCAGCAGGCGGACCATGGCCTCCTCCACCGGGGTGGAGATGACGTGCTCCCACTTGCCGGCCTCGGCGTGGGCGTCGGCCCACGACAGGCCCAACACGTCGGTCAGGAAGCGCTCGGCCAGCCGGTGGCGGCGCACGACCCGCTCGGCCAACTCGAGGCCCCGATCGGTGAGGGAGATGGTGGAGTTGTCGATGGCCACCAGGCCCTCGCCCTCCATCTTGCGGACCATCTCTGACACAGCGGGGCGCGACACGTCGAGTCGCTCGGCGATGCGAGCCTGGATGACGGCCACGTCGTCCTCGCGCAGCTCGAAGATGGCTTCGCAGTACTCCTCGAAGGCCGGGTGCCACTCGGGGGTGGTGTAGACGTCCATCGGCTCCGATTCTACGGCGCGCAGCCGTCGGATGCTCCCCCAGTGTGAGAACATGCGTTCGACATGCTGTCGGGATGGTCCGGTACGCTCGTCGGGTGGCCGACGACCCTGCGCTCGACGTGTTCTCCGCGCCGGTGCGGCAATGGTTCGCCTCGTCGTTCGAGGCCCCCACCGAGGCACAGCGGCGGGGTTGGGCGGCCATCAGCTCCGGGGCCAACGCCTTGGTGCTCGCCCCCACCGGCAGCGGGAAGACGCTCACCGCCTTCCTGTGGGGGATCGACCGGCTCATGACCGAGGCCGGCCGCGCACCTGGCGGCGAGGCCAGCAGCATCGGGTCGACGGCGCCGCGCCGCACCCGCATCGTCTACCTGTCGCCGCTGCGAGCGTTGGCCGTCGACGTACAGAAGAACCTGCGGGCTCCCCTGCGGGGGATCGCCCACGCCGCCGCTCGCAACGGCACCACCCTCTACGAACCGACCGTCGGGGTACGCACCGGCGACACGTCACCGCAGGATCGCCGCCGACTGCAACGCAGCGCGCCGGACCTGCTCATCACCACCCCCGAGAGCCTCTACCTCATGCTCACCTCCGCCGCCCGCCAGACGCTGGTCGATGTCGAGGCGGTCATCGTGGACGAGATCCACGCCCTGGTCCCCACCAAGCGCGGGGCCCACCTGGCCGTCAGTCTGGAACGACTCGAGCACCTGTGCGGCCGCCCCTTCCAGCGCATCGGCCTGTCCGCCACCCAGCGGCCCCTCGACGAGGTGGCGCGCTTCCTCGGCGGTGTCGACCCGGCCACCCGGAAGGCCCGCCCGGTCGAGGTGGTCGACGCCGGCAGCCGAAAGACGTTGGAGCTGGAGGTGGTGGTGCCCGTCGAGGACATGGGGGCGCTCGGGGAAGTGATCAGCGAGCCGGTGAGCGGTCCCGCGGCCGGTGGTCCGGCCCGACGATCGATCTGGCCGTCGCTGCACCCGGTGTTGCTCGACCGGGTGCAGGCCCACCGCTCGACCATCGTGTTCACCAACGCCCGCCGCGCCGCCGAACGCCTTGCAGCCCGGCTCAACGAACTCGACGTCGAACGCCGGTTGCTGGCAGGCGAACGTGGCGGCAGCACCGATGACGCGGATGGCAACGGTCACGAGGGGCCGCGCAAGGTCGGCTCGTACCTGGCGGGTGAGAACCAGGCCAGCGGGCTGCTGCTGGCCGACGGTGAGGAGCCCGACCTGGTGCGGGCCCATCACGGGTCGCTGTCGCGCGAGCGACGCCTGGCCGTCGAGGACCAGCTGAAGCGGGGCGAGCTGCGTGGCCTGGTAGCCACCTCGTCGCTGGAGTTGGGCATCGACATGGGGGCCGTCGACCTGGTGTGCCAGGTGGGTTCGCCCGGCTCGGTGGCCGCCGGGGTGCAGCGCGTCGGCCGAGCCGGCCACCAGGTGGGCGAACCCAGCCGAGGTGTGTTGTTCCCCCGCCACCGGGCCGACCTGCTCGAGACCGCCACTATCACCCGGCGCATGCACGAGGGCCTGGTGGAATCCATCCGCTACCAGCGCAACCCGCTCGACGTGGCCGCCCAACACATCGTGGCCATGTGCGCCCTCGACGAGTGGGACGTGACCGAGCTGGCCGCGGTGTTGCGCTCGGCGGCGCCGTTCGCCGAGCTGTCGGACCAGGCGCTCGAGGCCGTGCTCGAACTCCTCGCCGGTCGCTACCCGGCGGAGGACTTCACCGGGCTCCACGCCCGGGTGGTGTGGGATCGACTCGAGGGTCGCATCCGGGGGCGTCGGGGCTCACAGCGCCTGGCGGTCACCAACGCCGGCACCATCCCCGACCGAGGGCTCTTCGGCGTGTTCCTGGCCGACGGCACGCGGGTGGGTGAGCTGGACGAGGAGATGGTCTACGAGTCGCGCCCGGGCGAGACCTTCCTGCTGGGGGCGTCGACCTGGCGGATCGAGGACATCACCTTCGATCGGGTGGTGGTGAGCCCCGCCCCCGGGGAGCCGGCCCGTATGCCCTTCTGGCGGGGCGACGCCCCCGGCCGGCCGGTGGAGCTGGGTCGGGCGGTGGGGGCGCTGGTCGCCGAGCTACGCCGCCTCGACGCCGACGCGGCTGCCGAACTGTTGGGCCGCCACCACGACCTCGACGAGTGGGCTGCCCGCAACCTGGTGGCGTTCCTCGACGAGCAGGCCGAGGCCACCGGCGCGGTGCCCGACGACCAGACCATCGTGGTGGAGCGTTTCCGCGACGAGATCGGTGACTGGCGGGTGTGCATCCTCACCACCTTCGGCGACCGGGTGCACGCCCCGTGGGCGGTGGCCCTGCGGGCCCGGCTGGCCGAACGGTGGGGTGATCCGCCCGAACTGCTGCACTCCGATCACGGCATCGTGCTGCGCCTGCCCGAGCACATCGACGAGCTGCCCCTCGACGACCTGCTCATCGACCCCGAGGACATCGACGACCTGGTGCTCGAGCACCTGCCGTCGACCGCCCTGTTCGCCGCCCGTTTCCGCGAGTGCGCGGCGCGGGCGTTGCTGCTGCCCCGGCGTCGCCCCGACCGGCGCACTCCCATGTGGCAGCAGCGCCAGCGGGCGGCCGACCTGCTGTCGGTGGCCGCTGCGCACCCTCAGTTCCCCATCATGTTGGAAGCAGTGCGGGAGTGCTGCACGGAGGTCTTCGACCTCGACGCGCTCCGGTCGTTGTGCGCCGATGTGCGCTCCCGCCAGGTGCGGGTGGTCACCGCCTCCACCGACCACGCCTCGCCGTTCGCCCAGTCGCTGCTGTTCGAGTGGATCGCCGTCTTCATGTACGAGGGCGACGCCCCCCTCGCCGAGCGACGTGCGGCGGCGCTGGTGCTCGACCGTGAACTGCTCGGCGACCTGTTGGGCACCGAGCAACTCCGGGACCTGCTCGACCCCGAGGTCATCGACGAACTGGTGGCCTGGCTGGCCCGCACCGCCCCCACCCGTCGAGCGCGCGACCTCGACGACGTCCACGACGCGCTCATGGAGCTGGGGCCACTCGATCGTGCGGGCCTCGAGGCCCGCGTCGATCCGTCGGTGGTGCCCGACGCCTGGTGGACGACCCCGTCACCGGCCGTGGTGGGCGACGAGGCCCGGTTCGTGCGTGTGTCGCTCGCCGGTGTCGAGTGCCTGGCCGCCGCCGAGGACGCCGGCCGGCTGCGCGACGCGCTGGGGGTGGCCGTGCCCGTCGGTTTGCCGACGGGGTTCACCGACAGCGTGGATGATCCCCTCGGCGACCTGGTGCGTCGCTGGGCGCGGGTGTGCGGGCCGTTCACCGCCGACGAGATGGCCGTTCGGTGGGGCGCCCCGGTGGCCCGGGTCCTCGACGTCCTGGCCGACGCAGAGCGGGTCGGTCGGCTGGTGCGGGGAGCGTTCCGTCCCGGTGGGGTCGGCGACGAGTGGTGCGACCCCGACGCGTTGCGCCAGCTCCGACGACGCTCGCTGGCTGCGTTGCGGCGGGAGATCCAACCGGTGGAGGCCGCCTCCTTCTCGCGCTTCACCCTCGAGTGGCATGGCATCGGTGCGGCACGCCGGGGGATCGAGGCCGTGGCCGACGTGGTGGCGCAGCTCGGTGGCGCGGCCCTACCGGCCAGCGATCTCGAACGTGATGTCCTGGCGGCACGGGTCGCCGACTACCGACCGAGCGACCTCGACACCTTGTGCGCCACCGGCGAGGTGGTGTGGATCGGGGCCGGGGCCATCGGATCCTCCGACGGGCGCGTGCGGCTCGCCCTGGCCGAGCAGTTGCCTTACCTGGTGCCTGCAGGGAACGAGCCCACGATCGATGCCTCGCCGGTCGGCGGTTCGCCGGACGAGGGTTCGCCGGACGACGGTGCGCCAGGAGCCGAGCCCGACAGCGCCGCCACCCGTCGCGCGGTGGCCGACGCGGTGCGACGCCACCTGAGCGAACGAGGGGCGTCACGGTGGAGTGAGCTCCAGGTGGCCGTGCAGACGAGCGGGCTGCCCTACGACGACGACCTCGTGCTGGTGGCCCTGTGGGATCTCGTGTGGGCCGGAGAGGTGACCAACGACGCTCTGGCGCCGCTGCGAGCCTACGTCGGCGCTGGTCGCTCCAGCGGTCGTCGGCGGGCCAGCCTGGCACCCACCAGCACCGTGCCCGCACGCCGACCGTCGTCGGGGCGGCCCAGCAGCCGCTCGGGTGGGGCGCGGCGCCGCGGGAGGGCGCCGCTCGGGAGCCTGCGCAGCGGAGGTCCGGCGGCGGGCAGCGGCCGTTGGTCGCTGGTGGCCGCGCCCGGGCCTGCTCCCGACCCGACCGAGCGGGCACTCGCCGATGCGTCGATGCTTCTCGAACGTCATGGGGTGCTCACGCGTGAGGCCGTGCGCGCCGAAGGGCTGGCGGGCGGTTTCGCTGGGCTGTACCCAGTGTTGCGTGCGCTCGAGGACCGCGGACAGGTGCGACGGGGGTACTTCGTCGAAGGGCTGGGTGGCGCCCAGTTCGCCTACCCCGGTGTGGTCGACCGCCTCCGAGCGGTCCGAGACGAGCCCACGGCAGGGGGTTCCGCGGCCAGGGCGGTGAGCGGCCCCGATGATGACGATGCCGCCGGTGGCGTGGTGGTCCTGGCCGCCGACGACCCTGCCCAGTTGTTCGGTGCCACCCTGCCGTGGCCTACGTCGAGCGGACGACCGGGACGCGCAGCGGGGGCGTTGGTGGTGTTGGCCGACGGTGAGCCGTGTGCGTTCGTCGAACGCGGCGGGCGCAGCCTGCTCACCTTCCCCGCCGCCGACCGTCGTGCCCACTGGGTCCACGGGTTGGTCGCCCTGCTCGACGCCGGTCGACGCTCACGGCTGGCCATCGGCCGGATCGACGGCGAGCCCGCCGCCGAGTCCCCGTGGGCCTCGGCACTCGCCGAGGTTGGCTTCGCCGACGGCTACCGGGGCTTGGTGGCCCGCGCCTCCCGCTGACGGGCCCGACCGCCCGACGGAGCTCGGCGGAGGGCTACCGTGCAACCATGCCCGAGGGGGACACCCTCCACCGCACCGCTGCGCGACTGCGGCCGGCACTGGTGGGGGCTTCGTTGGAGGCCTTCGAGGCGCCGCGGGCCGTGGGCCCCCACCCGGCGGTGGGGTCGTCGATCGACGAGGTGGCAGCCGTGGGCAAACACCTGGTCGTGCGGTTCGGCGACGGTGTGGTGCTGCGCACCCACCTGCGGATGACCGGGTCGTGGCACCTCTACCGGCCCCACGAGCGATGGCAGCGATCGAGTCGGGCCATGCGGGTGCGCCTGGAGGTGCCGGACTGGGTGGCCGTGTGCTTCTCCGCTCCCGTGGTGGAGCTGCGCAGTGCCGGCTCGGGACCGTTGCCCGCCGTGGCGCGTCTCGGACCCGACCTGTGCCAGGCCGACGCCGACCTGGCAGCAGCCGTTGAGCGGATGGGTCGGGTGGGTGAGGGGAATCGGTCCGTGGCCGAGCTGCTGCTGGATCAGCGGGTCATGGCCGGGGTGGGCAACGTCTACAAGAGCGAGGTGTTGTGGGCCTGCGGGGTGGATCCCTTCCGACCCATCGAGGCGGTGCCGGACGCTGTGCGCTCCGAACTGGTGGCCACCGCCCATCGACTGCTGCGGACCAACCTGAGGACGGCGCGACGGACGACCGTGGCTGGCCCGGCCGGGTCGCTGGCCGTCTACGGCCGACGCGGCGCGCCGTGCCGTCGATGCGCCGCCCCGGTGCTGATGAAGGTCCACGGCGAGCAGGCGCGCAGCACCTACTGGTGTCCCGCCTGCCAGCGGTGAGCCGGTGCGCCGCTGGCCGCCCGGCGCTCGGCACCTGCCGAGCGGGGTGGGCGCCGCTACGCTCCAGCCGATGGCCGACTCGACCGAACCCGCCACCCCTCTGACGCCAGCAGAGGTAGTGGATTGCTACATCGCTGCCTTTGCCGACGACCGGGAAGGATGGCTCGGCCTGTTCGCCGTTGACGCCGTGGTCGAGGACCCGGTGGGGTCACCGCCCCACCAGGGAACCGAGGCCATCGGCGCCTTCTGGGATGCCTCGCAGGCCATGGCCGACAGCATCCGGCTCGTGCGCACCGGACCGGTGCGGGTGGCCGGACAGGAAGCTGCCTTCCCCATGCAGGCCCGACCGCTCATCGGCGGCACGGAGTTCGTGGTCGACATCATCGACGTCATGGCTTTCGACACCGCGGGACGCATCACGTCGTTGCGGGCCTTCTGGGACCCCACGACCATGCGAGCCGCGGACGGCGACTGAACCCGGCGTCGTCCGTGGCGCCGGCCGGTGACGACGTCAGCGCCACCAGGGACGCTGCAACTCGCGTGCGGCTGACGGCGCCACGCGTGCGGCCGCATCGAGTGCATCGTCGGTCACGGCCAGCCAGTCGCCGACCCACACTTCGCCCAGTTCCCGCACCACGGTGGCCTCGTCGTCGACCCAGGGCAGCAGCCCTGACGAGGCACCATCGAGGGCAGTTCGGTGCGGTGCACGCTCGCCGGTGTCGGGCGTGGGTGGCATCGGCGGCAGGGGGCTCCACGGCGCCCGGCGGTGGGCAACCGCAGCGGCCAAGGTGGCACCGACACCGCTCAGGCGGTGGCGGGTGTCGTCGAGGTGCTCGGCCATGGCACGTCCAGACGATGCGGGCGTCTCGCCACGGTCGTCGATGGGGTCCTCGGCAACACCCAGTCGGCTCAGTGCACCGGCGGTCATGCGGGCCAGCGTCGGCGTGGCCAACAATGGTGACCAGCGCACGTAGTCGAGGTGCTCACCGGCGCGCTCGTTCACCAGGTCGGCGAAGGCGGCGTCCACCCGCGACCTGGCGGCGAGGACCTCCACCTCCGCTGGCGAGCGTGGTCCCCGACCGGGCGGGGCGACCTCGCCCCGCGCTGCGGCGGCCAACAGGTCGGCGGCGGCGCCGTAGAGCTCGCTGAGCGCCCACCCGAGCGGAGCGCGCGCCCCCCGAGGCCAGAACAGCAGCGATGCCACCAGGGCCACAGCAGCGCCGAGCGCCACCGACTCCAAGCGGACCAAGGCCGTGGTCCAGCCGGTCGGCTCGATCAGGTTGAACAGCACCACCACCAACACGGCGAAGCTGGCCTGGCCGGCGGCGACCCCGAAGAGCAGCGGCGCCGCCGCGGCGGTGGCGGCGAACAGCGGGAGCAGCGCCCACAGCACGACGGGAGCATCGCCGAGGAGGTGGACGACCGTGGCGGCCACCACGAAGCCGCCAACCGTGCCGCCCACGGCGCGCACGGCGGTGCTGCCGGTGTCGGTGGCGCTGGTTCGCAGTACGGCGAAGACCGCAAGCACCACCCAGAACCCCCGCACCTGGGGCACCACGCCGGCGATCGCTGCAGCAGACCCGAGCGCCAGTGCCGCCCGGGAGGCGTTGCGGATCCACACCGATCGGGGCCGGAAGTGGGCGACGGCCAGCATGCGCAGCCGCCGGATCGGGGCGCGAGCGTCGGTGGCGGGCATCTCGGGAGCGGTGCGCAGATCGGCGGGGTTCACGGTGCCGCCAGCAGCGAGGATCCCGTTCACCCCGACGGCCAGGGCACTGACCGCCAGGGCTCGCACGGCGAACACGGCGTCGGCCCGCTGGTCGACCTCGTGACGGGTCGCTCCGGTCGTCACCGCCCAGTGGATCAGCGCCACGCGGTGCTCAGCCATGGCCTGGTCCAGTTCCGCGAGCGGTGGGAGCCCGTGCTCACCGAGGAGTCGCGCGTCACTCTCGGACAGACCCTCGGCCGTGGCCCGCAAGGTGGCGGTTGTCTGCTCGGCGACCGCGCGCGCCTCGGCGCCCGCAGGCCCGTCGAATGCAGTGCGCTCGAGTCGGCCCACGAGGTGGTCGGCGCGTTCGGATTCGTCGAGCAGTGCCAGCAGCGCCTGGTAGCGGGTGGCTGGACCCATCGGTCGATGCCCGAGCTGGGTCAGGCGGATCCGGAGCGTCTCGACCCGTGCATCGGCTGCCACCACGTCGATGGGTTCCGTCGGCTGCCCTGCGGCGGCTGCCTCGGTGCGGTCGGCCAGGTCGTCGAAGATGGTGGCCAGGGCGCGGCGGATCGCCCGATGGGGGTGTACCGGCAGGACGAAGGTGGCCACCAGCGTGCACACCACCGCCGCCAGCAACCACCCGAACTGGCGGGCGGCGAGCTGCTCGGGTCCGCCGGGAGTGAGGACGGCCACCACCAGCACGAGGAGCACTGCCGGGGCGCCGCCGCCGATCCGTCCGCCGACGCAGCCCAGCCAGCGCAACCAGAACGTGGCCAACGCCACGGTCACCGCTGCGGAGACCACGCTGTCCTCCACCAGCGTGCCGATGGTGATGGCCACCGCCCCGGCCGGCCACAGCAGGAGGTTGGCCACCACTCGGGTGCGCGTCGTGCCGTCGAAGGCGGCGAACACCAGATAGGCCATGGCGCCGATGGGGCCGAACACGGCCACCTCGGGCGACTCGAGCACGACCACGCCCAGCACGGCGAGTAGGGGGAAGGCGATGCCCACCCGCACAGCGCGGCGCAACGAGACCAGGTCGGGGTCCCGTCGCCGCAGTGCCGCCAGCAGGTCGGCGTGCCGAGACGGGCGAGCGGGTGTCCCGGTGGGCGACACGGGGTCGTTGCCCGATGTCGGATCGGGCGACGTCTCCCGGTCGGGCATCAGTCGGCGGGGCGACGCAGGATCATCCAGCTCTGGCCGAGCCGGGCAGGGCTGGTCACCACCTCACCGTCGTCTCGGGTGTAGGTGCCGTCGATGGGTACCACGTGCTCCCAACCGCCGACCACCCGCTCCACGGCGAAGCCGGCCCGCTCGGCCAACAGCGCAAGGTCGTCGCGGTGGGTGAACTGGTTGTGGTGGCGGGCGACCCCGATGCTGGCTGCGGTGGCCTCGAAGATCGGCCAGTGGTTCGGTTCGGCCAGCTCGAGGAACGACACCACGCAGCCACCCCCGGGTCGCAGCACCCGCGCCGCTTCCTGGAGCAGTCGGTAGCCGGCCTCGTGAGGGAGGTGGGTGAGGACCGAGAAGAAGCAGGCCAGGTCGAACGAGTCGTCGGGTGCGGGTACCGAGAGCCCGTCGGTCACGGCGAACTCGAAGTCGGGGTGCTGCTCGCGGGCGTACTCGATGACGGCGGGGACCACATCCAGCCCGAGGTAGCGGCCCCGATGGCGGGCGCCCAGCCGAGCAGCGAGCCGACCCGACCCACAGCCCACATCGAGCAGGTCCGTGTCCGGGGTGAGGCCGGCCAGGCGGAGCACGCCCTCCTCGACCGCACCCACCGCCTCCCAGTGTGCGCCCACGGCCAGCGCCATGGCGGTGTCCCGATCGTGTTCGGCCAGCAGGCGGTCGACATGGGCCCGGTACTCGTCGTTGAGGCGATCCATCAGGCTGGGCATCGGCGGGCAGCGTACCGGGTCGTCGTCACCGTGGCGCCGAGTGCCCCGCACCCTCCCGATCCCCGTCCCGATCTTGCGTGGGTCCGCGAGGTGGGAGCCCGCGAGATGTGCGCAGGAATCCGCTGGGTTCCGGGTGGCGCTTGCTCGCCGGGCGAAACGGGTCGGCTAGCGTCGATTCGGTGGATGTACGACAGATGGCGCGGGACCTCCAGCAGGCTGAACCAGCCGACCAGGAACGGCTGCTCGAGGAACTCTTCGCACACGCCCCCGACACGCAAGCACTCGATCCCGGCCCCGAGGCGCTGCAGATCCTCGATCGGTACCTCGGCCTGCTCGGAGCAGTGCGGCAACGGCTACGCCGCTACCGGGCCGACCCCACGGTGCTCGACGCCGTCGACGCCGAGATGGACCGCTGGCACGACCAACGTGACGTCGTGATGTTGTACCTCTTGCAGCAGGTCGACGAGCCGTCGTCGCCCGGCGGCGGCCCTGTGGCGCTGTCGGCGCGCCCGGCGCCGAACGATGTCCGTGCCGTGTTGGTGGCGGTGGGAGCGCGACTCGGGCTCAGCCCGGTCACGCCGGCGGAGCAGGCCGATCTGCGTGTCGACGTCTGTTGGCGATGGGAGCCACCGGGGGGCCTCCCCGGCCTGGCCGAGCCGCTGCCCGTCGTCGGCTTCGTACTGTTGGCCCCCACCGACGGGGCCGACGCCGTCAAGGCAGCAGTGCTCGACCTCGTCGATCTCGGCTGCGCTCAAGGAGTGCTGGTGGATCCCGGTGACCCATCGGTGCGCTCCACGACCGACGAGGGGGACACCAAGGGCGCCGCCGCCCGCCGCCGTAGCGTCGCCCGCATCGTCGCTGCCCGACCAGGTCCGGAACTGGCGATCTGGACGGCCGCCGAGGTGGAGGCACTCCACACCTCGGTCCGCTGACCCGCATCAGCTGGTCGCCGACAGGGCGGTCCCCTCGCGACTCAGAGCCGGAGCACGAAGGGATCGAGCAAGTCGAGGTGCACGTTGTAGAAGGCGTCGCGCTTGGAGGCAACGGCTCCCCACCGCCGCCCGTACGTTGCCTCGTCCTCCTCGGGGTGGAGTGATCCTCGCGAGGCGCTCTCGGCGTGGTAGAGCTCGCCCCACGGCGTGTACACGACACGGTGCCCCCGAGCGCCCAGCCGCAGGCAGAAGTCGACGTCGTTGAAGGCCACCGGGATCTGTTCGTCGAACCCCCCGACGCTCCAGTAGCTCGACGTCCGGCACATCAACGCCGCGGCGGTGACCGCCGCGCAGTCGCGCACGTTGGCGCCGTACACACCGTGGGGCCCGCAGGTGAGGTTCAACGCCTGGCCGCCGACCCCCAGCACGATGCCCTCGTGCTGCACCTTGACCTCCACGTCGTCGTCGCGGTCGTCGTCGCTGTCGTGGCCGGTGTCGTCGTCGTGGCCGGTCCCCTCGGAGACGGCTGGATCATCGTCCGGCTCGTTCTCGGTGTGCTCGTGCTCTTCGGCGGCGGGGTCGTCCCGGTCCTGCTCGGCGCCGCTGCGCCCCAGCCGGAGCAGGCGCAGGCCCACGGCGCCCACCTCCGGTCGGAGGGCCTGCTCGAGCAGGGCGTCGAACCAGCCCGGTTCAGCGGCGGCAGTGTCGTTGTTGAGCAGCAGCAGCACCGACCCCGACGCCGCTGCGGCACCGAGGTTCATCTGGCGGGCGTAGTTGAAGCGGTGCGGGTAGGACACCACGGTGGCGTCCAGTCCGTCGAGCAGGGCGAGCGTCGTCGGATCGGTCGACTCGTTGTCGACGATGACCAGTTCGATGTGAGGATGTGCCACGGTGCGCCGGAGGCTCCCCAGGCAGCGCTGGAGAAGCTCACCCCGGTCGCGGGTGGGGATGATGACCGACACCAACGGGTCCTCCCCGTGGTGCCACCGCACCCGGTGCCAGGTGGGGAGCAGGCCTGGCTCGACCGTTGCGCGCAGGCCACGGCGGTCGACCGCCTCGATCACCGCCCGGCGGCCAGCGTCCGCCGCAGCCGGCTTCACCCCGGCGGTCTGCGCTTCGGATCCCTCCACCATGCGCCAGTGGTAGAGGGGCCGGGCGACGTGGCCCACCCGATCGGTGCGCTCGGTGATGCGCAGCAGCAGGTCGTGGTCCTGGCTGCCGTCGTGGGTGGTTCGCCAGCCGCCGACCTGGCGGACCAGGTCGGCCCGGAGCGCTGTGAGGTGGTTGAGGTAGTTGCATCCGAGCAGCAGGTCCGGGTTCCAGTCGGGCTTGAACAGCGGGTCGACCCGGTTGCCTGCGGGGTCGAGCTTGTCCTCGTCGGTGTAGATCACGTCGAGGTCGGGATCGTCACCGAGCAGGCGGGCCATCCACCACAACGCCGCCGGGTGGAGCACGTCGTCGTGGTCGAGCAACGCCACCCAGTCGCCCGTGGCGGTGGCGAAGGCGGCGTTGGTGGCGGCGGCGATGCCCGAGCCGTTCTCGACGGTGACCGCCGTGATGCGGGGGTCGCGCTCGGAGAGTGTGGCCAGGTAGTCGAGGGTGCCCTCGTCGGTGGAGCCGTCGTCGGCCACGCACAGCTGCCACATCGGCCAGACCTGCGCCTCCACCGAAGCGATCGCCTCCTCGAGCAGATCGACGGGGGAGTTCCAGGTGGGGAGCAGCACGCTGAAGCAGGGTTGGGCGGGCAACGTCGCCGCCTCGGCGGCCATGGCGGCCAGTTCGTGGGGGTGTTCCTCGTGGACCGTGCGCCAGATGCGATAGGGCCAGTGCTGCGCCAGGATGAACTGCAGGTGCAACCCGGCCTCCCGGGTGACCGACCAGCCGGTACGTAGCCGGCGTTCGAAATGCTCCTGGCCCGGCCGGACACCGGCCGCTGATCCGTCCCATCCGGTTCCCGGTGCTCGGGCGGGCGACGAAGTGGAGATGGAGGTGGAGGTGGAGGTGGAAGGGCAGGTTCGGACCGGGGCGCGGTCGCTTGCCCGGGTCGGAGAATGGAGCCCGACGGGCGGGCGGACACCGAGCTGGTCCAGGGTGTCGAGCACCCACGTCGTTGCGTCGGGGAGGCGAGCATCGTCGGCGGCCAAGCGACGTCGCTGCTCGCTCAGCAGTCGATCCGCCGTTGCCGGGTCGTACACCGGACCGGCCGCCGCCGCCCACAGGTCGCCAGGATCGTCGACCGTCCATGTCGGTGCGTCGGCGAGCGGCCCTCCGGCGAACACTGCGGCGGTGCCGAGTACCGGCACACCTGCCGTGAGGCAGGAGGCGACCAGCAGCGGTTGGGGCATGCCGAACCGCCGGGGGAGCAGCGCCACGCGCGCCCGAGCCAGGGCGGCCCGATGCGCTGCAGGTTCGGCCACGTGGAGCCAGCTGGCCAGGGGCGGCGCCAGGCGGGCGGGACCATCGACGCCGAGCACGGCGGCGTCGCCCACCACAGCGGGGTCGGCGCCGGTGCGGGCCTCGTCGAGTACTCGCAGCGCCTCGTCGTCGGGGAGCCCGATCTCCCCGAAGAGGCGAACGGCCAACAACGGTCCGCGCCGTTGGCTGTGGCGGCGTCGCGGATCGGTGCCCCGTGCCCGATCGGGGGCCCTGACCACCTGGGGATGGCGTCCGTCGAGCCCAGGGGCCGTGTCGCTCTCGGCGGCGAGTCGCGCCACGGCGTCGGCCAGCACGGCGTCAGTGACGGCCACGGCGCTGCACGCCGACAGCGCAGCGGCGTCTCGGCCGGCCAACAGGTGGGTGACCTCGGCGGCGCCCACCAGATGGGTGGTGTCGGGTCGGTCCCCGGCGGCGTGGTGGCTGACCGAGGCCAGCTCGCTCAGCACGGCCACCACCGGGGGTGGCCGTTCCCCGGCCAGGGCGGCCGTGCGCGTGGCCACGTCCAGCGGCGGTAGGAGGTCGAAGGCGATGACGGCTCGTGCCAGCGCCACTGAGCGGGCCATCCACCCGGCCGGGTCAGCACTCGTGGCGGTACGCACGCCGGCCGAGCGCAGGCGGTGAGCGGCTCCGGGCACCTCGTCGGCAGCGAAGAGCACCACGTCGAACCCGGCATCGGCCAGGTCGATGGCCACGGCTGCTCGGCAACGTTCCACCGGATCGGCCCCGCCTGGATCGGGGGTGTGGGCTGCCAACAACACGAGCATGGGGCGAACGTACTCGGCACCTCGTCGGTGGGCGAGTTGCCTGCGCCCACTCGAGGTGGTCGTGGAGCGGGCCACTGGTGTCCTTCGCAGTGACGCCGGAGGGCAGGCGGGGCAGGCTGGGGGCGGTCACAGGGTGACGGTAGGATCGTCTGCCGCGTCGCCGACCCGACTCGCCGGTCCATTTCACCGACCCAGCTCACCGACCCAGCTCACCGACCCAGCTCGTTCACGAGGGGACATCTCCTGGCCATGACCACGGCCCACACCACCGATGCACGCAGCGGCGTCCGGCTGATCGGCGACCCCTTGAGCTACGCCGACGGCGCCGAGCACGCCCTGTTGGCCACCATGCAGGACGCTGCCGATCGCTCGAGCCTGTCCGACGAGCTGGCCACCGGCATCGTGGACTGGCCCACCCGCTATCACCTGTCCCGGCTCCGGGCCAACCTCCTGCGCCCACTCACCTTGTCGCCTGGTCTGCGCGTCCTCGACGTGGGCGCCGGCACCGGGGCACTCAGTCGCTACCTGGGCGAGCAAGGTGCGTCGGTGGTGGCGCTGGAAGGGAGCCTGGACCGGGCCCGGGTGGCGGCGGCGCGCTGTGCCGGGTTGCCATCGGTCGAGGTGGTGTGCGGTCCGCTGTCGGAACTCGATGACGAGGACGGCTTCGACCTGGTGGTGGTGTGCGGGGTACTCGAGTACTCGAGCGCCGCCATGGGAGGCGCCGGCGGGCCGGACGCCTTCCTCGATCGGGTCCGTGGGCTGTGCCGGGACGACGGCGCGGTGGTGCTGGCCATCGAGAACCAGCTTGGGCTGAAGTACCTGCTCGGCTACGCCGAGGATCATCTCGGACGGCCGTGGGTCGGGATCGAGGGCTACCCGGACGACCCGGCCATCCGCACCTGGTCCCGCAGGCGCCTGGCCGAGTTGCTCGACCGTGCCGGCTTCGACGCGCAGCGGTGGCTCTACCCCTATCCCGACTACAAGTTGCCCTCCGCCGTGGTCAGCCACGACGCCTATGCCCAGCCCGATGCCACCGACCTCGTCGACCAACTGGTGCGACTGCCGGTGCGCGACTACTCCCACCCACCGTTGCTGCTGGCCGACGAACGGTCCGCTCACCGCAGCCTGGTGGACGCTGGGTTGGGACCGGACGTGGCCAACTCCTTCGTGGTGGTGGCCTCGTCGGCGGCCGCGGTCCCCGACCGGTTGGTCGACCCGGACGTGGTGGTGTGGCGTTTCGGGGACGAGCGCGAAGCCCGCTGGTTGCGGGCCACCACCGTTCGGCGCGTCCCGTCCGAGAGCGACGGCCCGCTCGACGGAGCTTCCTTCGCCGACGGCCGCCTCGTGGCACACCAGCGCCGCCTGGTCGACGACGTACCGTCGGTGGTGCGCTCGGGCTGGTTGCGTCAGGAGGTGGTGGCCGAGGCCCCGTACGTGCGGGGGACCACCCTCGAGCAGCAGGTCCTCGATGCCTGTCGTCGTCGACGGGTCGACGAGGTGGCGTCCGTGCTGCGCCGCTGGCGTGCCCACCTTTCCGACCTCGAAGTGGCGCCCGCCGACGATGCCGACGCGCTGCCCCTGCGGCCGGACGGAACACCCACCGTGTTGCCCGACGACCACCTCGACGTTGCGCTCGACAACTTCGTCGACGACGGCGGTCCGACCCTCCACTTCATTGACAGCGAGTGGCGGGTGGACGGTGGGGTGGCGACCCACCTGGTGGTGGCCCGCAGTCTGTGGGGGCTGGCCCGCACCCTGGTCACCACCGGCGTCGATCACCCGTGGTCGGTGGAGGTCACCGTCGACGAGTTGGCCGTCACCCTCGGCGGGTTGGCCGGCGTGGTGCTCGACGACGAGGTGCTCGAGGAGTGGCGCACGGCCGAGGGTGAGCTGCAGCACCTGGTGAACGGTCAGGACCCCGGGGAGACCACCGACGAGTACGCCGAGATCGGCCGCAGCTGCCGCGCTGACTTCGGGGTCACCCGGGAGCTGCCCTTCTCGGCCCTGCGGAGGGCCAACGACGAGATGCAGCGGGCCTGGGCGGAGGCGTCACCCGACCGGCTCCGCCAGCGGTTGGCCGACGCCGAGACACACATCGAGAACCAGGACCGGCTCATGGTCGAGATGAACGAGGCCATGATCGAGTTGCGCGAGGACATCCACCGAGTCGTGATGCACGGCCGCCGACTCGAGGGGGAAGTCGAGGGAGCGCACGAGCAACTCGGCGCCCTGGCCGACGCCGGTCGGCAACTGAGCGAGGCCGCCGAACGAGAGGCTCGGTTGCATGCCGAGGTGGCCGAACTCAACGGCATCATCGCCCAGATTCGCAGTCGGCTCCCGTTTCGTGTCTACCTGAAGCTCAAGGCGCTGGCCGGACGGGGCTGACCCGAGCCGACTCACCCGCCGGCCCGCCCTCCCGGCGACGGGACCGCCGGCAACTCGACCGCCGGCCGGCCCGTCCCCCACCCGATCGGCGGTAGCTCACCCGGCTGAGCGGAGGCGTTGCACGAGGTCGGCCACTCGTCGGTCCTCGATCATGGTGCCCGCTGCCAGGCCGTCGGCCAGCTCGGCGTCGTCGACGGCCCACGAGCGCCACTCGTCCTCGAAGCGACCCTGGCGGTGCACGTCGAGGAGGCGCCGCCACACCACGCCGAGGCTGTCGGGCAGGTCATCGTTGCGTTCGAGGGCTTCCCCTCCCTTGATGATCTTGGTGGCGAACTGCACGTAGGAACGCATGGGGAAGTGCAGGACCACGAGGCGACCGTCGTCGAGTTCCCCGCGGGTCGGGTGTTCTACCCAGTGGTTCCCCATGAACACCTGGGCCTCGGGGTGGGCTCGGTGGCACACCTTCGGGGGCAGGGCCACCCCCTCGTGGTTGACCGACATCGTGTAGCGCCAGCGCAGCCGGTCGTGCCACGGCGCCGCCGGTGGGGTACCGGAGGGCTCTCCGCGGGCCACGAAGTTGAAGCGCTGGGCCACCACCACGTCCACGCCATCGGGCACCGATCCGAGGGTGGTGCGGAGGTCGCCGTTGGTCGGCCACCAGAACTCGTCGGCGTCGGCGTTGATCACCCAGTCGGCGCCGAAGTCCGTGGCGGCCAGCCGAGCCATGCGCGACACCCAGCGGGGCTGATCGTAGGTGTCCTCCCGCTCCTCGATGAGGTGGAGCCGCCCCTGCTGTTCGTAGTGGCGCAGCACGTCGGTCGTGCCGTCCACCGACAGGTTGTCGGTGGCCACCACGAAGTCGACCCCGAGCGCGAAGTGGGCGTCCAACATGTCGGCGACGATGTCGATCTCGTCGCGCACCAGCAGGGTCATGACGATCTTCACGGTCGGGCCTCCGGGCGGTCGACGGTCACCCCGGCGAGGGCGGCGGCCTGTTCCCAGGCGTCCTCGGCAGTCTCGGCACGGTGGGTGAGGGGGCTGGCGGCCGTGGACGCCGCCACCACACCGTGCACCTTGCCGTAGCTGTTGTCGAGCACGACCGAGGGGATGCCGGCGGCCAGCGCCACCACGTGGGCGTGGAGGCGGTCGGTGACCACCACCTTCCCCCGGCTGAGCACGCGCAGCCCTCGGTGCAGCCATGCCTCGGCCAGGGGACCGAACGTGCGAGCCGCGGGACGCCACCACCGCCCGGTGGCCGGTTCGCCACGGCGCATGCGGGCGAGCAGCACGGCGTTGCACTCGTACGCCCGGCGGGCGCCGGCCGGCCATGGATCCTCGCCGGGGAGCGGTTCGAGCCAGTCGACCACCTCGGCGGTCCCGAGTGCATCAGTCGGCGGTGGGTGCAGGGCCTCGCCGTCGCTCCGGGACAACCACACCACGTCGGTCGTCGGAGGGGTTGGTCGTTCGAGGGGACCGAGGGCGAAGGCCATGTCAGGGCAGAACCGCACCGGTGCGTCGAACAGCGTCCGGGCCAGTGCCAGGCTGCGGTCTTCGCGACACAAGATGGTGACGTCGCCGTGGTCGTCCACCAGGCGGGCCACACGGGCGGCCTCGGTCGGATCGACGAAGTGGATGCTCTGGGGGAGTTGCACGATGCGGTTGTCACGGCACGAGGCCAGCAAGCGTTCGCGCAGGCCTTGCTGGCCCCGGTAGAGGTCGCCGAAGTTGCCGCCGCCGTTCACCAGGATCGGACCGTCGCCCACCCGTTTGCGCAGCATCCGCACGCTGCAGGCGTCCCAGGCGGCTCGGTAACGGACGGGCACGTCGAGGCTTGCCAGCGCGGCCTCCGCCCCCAGCCAGATGGCGGCGTCGCCCACGTTGCGGTGGTTGGGGAAGTTGACCAGGGCCACCGGCCGGCCGGGTTCGAGCAGTTCGCCGAGGACCCGCCCGATGTGGTGGCGGAGGTCATCGAGTACCCCGAGGTGGGCCGGGTGGGTGGCGGGATCCGTCAGGGGATCGGTAGCGGGCACGGATCGACGCTACCTGCGCTCGCCTCGCCGTCGGCGCACCGCCGTGGCCGTCTCGGCGGTGGCGGGGCACCGTGGCGGTTCGTCGCTCGACGGCCGGTAGGGTTCGTCGTGTCCCAGCAGCACCGAGCCGGCGGGTGCCCGGCGGGCTGGGCAGCCCCAGTCCGCACGCACGCACGAACCAGCCCGGGAGCACGAGTGGACCTGCACGTCGAGCAGCTCTGTCCGGTCGACCGGTCCGTCGTCTGGTGGGCGCTCACCGACCCCGAGGCCCTCGGCTGCTGGTACGGCGAACTCGACGGATTCCGGGCCGAGCCCGGTTGCACGTTCGTCGTGGGTCAGCCCGGATCGCAGCGTCGCCCTGACGCCTCGCCCGGCGCCGACGCGCCGCAGCCAGTGCAGCGCGGCGAGGTTTTGCTCGCTGATGCTCCCGAGCGCCTCACCTGGCGCCTGCAGCGTGAACGACCGCTCACCACCGTGTGCTGGCGCCTGTTCGACCACCCCCAGGGCACGGTCCTGCGCTTGGACCACACCGGCTTCAGCGGCCGGGCCGGAGTGGTCGAAGCAGCGTTGGAGCGAGTGCGCTGGCAGCGGCGGCTCCGCGGGGACCTCGCCCACCTGGTGGTCGAGCAATCGGCGGCGTGACCGGGGGTCTCAACCGCGTCCCATGACGCGATCCACGGCGATCTCGATCACCACCCGGTCCTCGCGTTCCTTCGGCTGGCGGTAGCGCTCGGCGTAGCGACCGACGCCCTCGGCGATGGCGGCGGCGTCGTCACGTAGATGGGCCACACCCTCGAGCGTGCACCATCGGCCACCGTCCACCTGGCACACCGCCGCCCGACTGCCCGGTGCTGCGGCAACGTTGCGTGCCTTGCGGGACGGGGCGAAGGTGATGACCCGCACGAGCTGGGCCGGGGCGTCCCAGGTGAACCCGACCGCCACCACGTGAGGTGATCCGTCAGGACGGAACGTGGTGAGCGTGGCCAGGTGTCGTTCGGTCAGGAACGCGGTGAGTTCTGGGGGGAGGTCACTCGGGTCATGGGCCATGGGCCGATCCTTGCAGACCTATTCGGTGGCGATGGCGTCGAGGACGTCGAGACGGGCTGCCCGTCGAGCGGGGTACACCGCGGCCAGCACTCCGGCGAGCGCGGCCAGCACGACGGTGGCCAGCAGCTGGGTGGTGGGCAGGGAGAACGTGGTGACGGCGCGGCTCTCGCGGGCCAGCAGCTCGAACAGCAGTCGGCCGAACGTCATCCCGATGGCCACCCCCACGAGGGTGCCGACCACGGCGATCACCACCGATTCCTGGATGACCATGGCCCGAACCTGCCGGCGGCTGGTACCCACGGCGCGCAGGAGCCCCAGCTCTCGGGTGCGCTCGTAGACCGCCAGGAGCAGCGTGTTGACCACGCCGATCAGCGCGATGAGCACGGCCAGGAACAGCAGGGCGTAGAGGAACGCCACGGCTTGGTCGACCGTGGCCGCCTGGCCGGCGGTGACCTCCCCGAGGTCCTGGCTCTCGGCACCCGGGTAGGCGGTGAGGACCTCGTCGACCGCGGCGCGAGCCAGTACCGGCGACGTGTCCTCGGCCAGGAGCAGGGCGATCTGGGCGTCACGGCGGGCGCTCGGCGGATGGTTGGCGTCGAAGGTGTCGTGGTCCACCACGAAGCGAGCGCTGCGTTGCAAGAGCGGGTTGCCCTCGAAGATGGCGGTCACCTGCAGGACGGTGTCGCCGGTGGCGACGAAGGCCATGGGCACCAGGTCGCCGACCGAGAGTCCGAACCGCTCCGCTTCCCGGGCGGACACGGCCACCGAGTTGCTACCGAGGTCGTCGAGCGAGCCGTCGACGACGCCGAAGTCCACCACTTCCTGCGCCCGTGAGGGGTCGATCCCCACCAGGGTGGTCTGGGTGCCCAACACCTCGGTCGGGGCGAAGCGGAACCCCGCCGCGGTGGCCACCTCCTCGAGTGCCTCGAGATCGTCGGCCGCCTGCGGGCTCAGACCCAGGAAGGAGTCGGGGCGTACCACCAGGTCGGCGTCGAAGGTGGCCTCGGTGGCGTTGGTGATCGAGGCGCTGGCCGAGTCCGCTGCGATGGCGATCACCACCACCAGCCCGACGCCGATGGTGAGCGCCGACGCAGTGATCGAGGTGCGGGCCGGGTTGCGGCGGGCGTTCTCGGTGGCCAAGTGGCCCGTGACCCCGGTCAGGCGGCGCAGCGGGGCACCGAGGACGGTGGCCAGGGGCCCCATCACCAGCGGCCCGAGTACGGCGGTGGCCAAGAAGGCACAGATCAGGGCGCCGCCGACGTTCCAGAAGGCAGTCTCGCCCTCGGAACGCAGCCCGGCGAGACTCCGTTCCACGCTGACCGCCACCAGCACCAGCCCGAGGACGAGGCGCAGGCGGGAGGTGCTCGAGCGGTCGACTGCCGCCTGACCGAACGCCGCCACCGGGGCCACCGCGGCTGCCCGACGGGCGGGCACGAGCGCGCTGAGGACGGTGACGCCCACCGCCAGGAGCGCAGGCCAGGCCAGCGACCAGGGTTCGATCACGAACGCTCGTGGTGGCAGAGCGAACCCGAAGGCGGCCAGCAACTCGCGCAGCCCGGCAGCCAAGCCGAAGCCGGCAGCAACGCCGGCCACAGCGGCGACCACGCCGACGAGGAGGGCTTCGGCCAGGACCGACCCGAGCACCTGGGACCGGCTGGCGCCGACCACGCGCAGCAGTGCCAGCTCGCGAGTGCGTTGCCCGACGAGCACGGCGAAGGTGTTGTAGATGATGAACCCGCCGACGAACAGGGCGATCAGACCGAAGGCCCCGATGAAGGCGGTGAACTGCACGATGAACTCCCGGAACGGCCCCGCAGTCTCCTCGGTGAAGGTCGCCCCGGTGACTGCCTCGGTGCCCGGTGGCAGGGTGGGTGCGAGGCGACGCACGAGTTCGGTCTCGTCGATGCCCGCGTCGCCGGCCACAGCGATCCAGTCGTAGCGGTCGGGCTCGCCCAAGGCCTGCTGGGCGACGGTGTCCTCGAAGAGCACGGCGTCGGCGCCGGCGAAGTTGTCGAGCTCGCCGAAGCGGGCCACCCCGCTGACGGTGAAGGACTCGGCTCCTGTCGGCAGGTCCACGACGAGGGTGTCACCCGGGCCGACCCCGGCGTCCTCGGCGGTGCGTAGGTCCACCACCACGGTGTCGCTGGCGTGGGGAGCGTCGCCCTCCACCAGGGTCCAGGCGTTGAGTCTCGGGTCGTCGATCCAGTTCAGGCCGAACGTCGGTGGGCCGCTGTCGGGGTTGCCGATCGGTCGGCCCTCGTCGTCCACGACGCGGACGAAGCTGCGCACTTCGCCCGCAGCGGCGGCCACGCCCGGCACCGCCCGGACCTGCTCGAGCGTCGCCGCGTCGATGCGCATCCGTTGCCCGCCGAAGGGGCTGGCCATCTCTCGGCTGGCCCGGACGACGGCGTCGAGGCTCTGGTTGATGTCGGCGAACGCCTCGTCGAAGCTGACCCGCAGCGTGGCTCCGAGCAGTTGCGTGCCCACCATGAAGCCCACGGCCAGCACGATGGCCACCACGGTGGCGGCCAGCCGCAACACGTGGCTGCGGATGCCTCGGAGCACGACGGTCAGCACCGGTTCAGACTAGGACCACCCTGCCAACTGACGGCGATCTGGGACACATATGGAGCGAACCGCCGGCAGTTCGAGGGAGGGTCACGGTGAGTGAGTGGATCACCACGGTCTGTGGTTGCCCCGCCAACTGCCGGCGATCTGGGACACATATCGAGCGAATCGCCGGCAGTTCGAAGGGTGGGGGGTCCTCACCCCAGGCGAGGGGTGAGGGTGTGCCAGAGACGCTCGGTGACCGTGGACGGGGCGTCGGTGCCGTCGACGATGGCCACGCCGGCCCGGGCAGCCTCGGTGGCGAAACCCTCGTTCACCCGTTGGTGGAAGTGGTCGTCGGCCGCCTCGAAGCGGTCGGTCACCCCCCGGGCCGACCGTCGGGCGGCGCTCACGGCGGGATCCACCGCCAGCACCACCTCGAGATCGGGCGGGCACAACGACACGGTGACGTCGCACACCGACCGGGCCCATTCCAGATCCACCCCTCGCCCGTGGCCCTGGTAGGCCAGCGTGGACAGGCGCCCCCGGTCGGCGATCACCCAGGTCCCGCCAGCCAGCAGGGGTCGCACGACGGCGACCAGCAACTGAGCCCGCATGGCGTTGAAGGCGAGAACCTCGGCTTCGGGCGTGCGGGGGATCGGCCCCAACAGCAGCTCCCGGCCGGCTTCGGCGAAGGGATCCCCACCGGGTTCGCGCACCACCCGCACCCGGCGACCGGTCTCCGACAGGCGCTTGGCCAGCCGGTCGGCCTGGGTGGTCTTGCCGGTCCCCTCGCCGCCTTCGAGGACCACGTAGCGGCCCGGTCTCGGTGCTCCCACCCGGCGATTCTGTGCCGTGGCACCGCCACGAGGCAACGTGGGCGAGCCTGGACGCAGCGGACGGGGCCGGACTACTCGGTCTGGATGGCGTCGAGCACGTCGAGACGCGAGGCCCGCCAGGCGGGGAGCAGGGAGGCCAGCACGCCGGCGCCGGCGGCGATCAGCACGATGAGGACCAGGCGGGCCACCGGGAGCGTGAACACCTCGAGGCCCTCGCTGCCCAACGCCTGCACGAGTGCCCAGCCGAACACCGTGCCGATGACCAGGCCCAGCAGCGTGCCGTAGACGGCGATCACCACCGACTCCCAGCGGATGGTCGAGGTGAGCTGCTTGCGGGTCATGCCCACGGCCCGGAGCAGGCCGAGTTCGCGGGTGCGCTCGTGGATGGACAGGGCGAGGGTATTGGCGATGCCCACCAGGGCGATGACGATGGCCAACAGCAACAGGGCGTAGATGAGGTTGAGGAGTTGGTCGATCATGGCCGACTGCGACTCCTTGTACTCGGTCAGGTCTTGCAGCTCGGCGTTGGCGTAGCTGGCGGTGAGTCCCTCGATGACGGCCACCACCTCGTCGGCGTCGGCGTCATCGGTGAAGCGCACGAACACCTGCAGGTCCACCGTGCCCGGTTCCACTGCTTCGATGCCGCTGTGGTCCATGAGCCAGTCACCGGCCACGATGTCGTTCTCGAAGATGGCTCCCACGGTGAGCGGCGCCACTCCACTGGCAAAGCTCATCTCGACCGTGTCGCCGAGCGCCAGGTCGTGTGCCTCGGCCTTGCCGGTCGAGATGGCGATCTCGCCCACGCCCAGGGAACGCAGGTCGCCCTCGACCACCTCGGGGTCGGCGATGTCCTCGAACACGTCCACGTTGGCCGAGCCCACGAACGCCGGTTGGCCATCCACCGAGCCGAAGGCGAAGCGGAAGCCGCTCACCGCGTCCACGCCGTCGACCTCGCTCACCTGGGCGGCCAGTTCGGGGCTGAACCCGCCCATCCCGAAGTTGCCGGAGCTGATGATGAGGTCGCCGGTCACGGCGTCGTCGAGGATCTTGTCGATCGACGACTGCACCGAGGCTGCCGTCACGGTGATGAAGCCCACCAGACCGACGCCGATCATGAGTGCGGCGGCGGTGGAGGCGGTCCGTTTGGGGTTGCGGATGGCGTTCTCACGGGCCAGGTTGCCGGTGACGCCTCGTAGCCGGGGGAGTGGCCACGCCAGGAGGCGAGTGGTGGGGCGGGCGATGACCGGCCCCAGCACCGCCACGCCGATGAACACGCACAGGGCGCCGAAGCCCACGCCGACTGCGGCGTTCCCACCCTCGGCGGCGAGACCGGCGACCAGGTTGAGTGCGCCCAGACCGATGACCAGCAGACCTCCCACCACCCGCGCAACGGACATCGAACTCCGGTCGATGGCCACGTCGCGCAGGGCGGCCAGGGGCGGCACGCGTGACGCCTTCACGGCCGGGGCCACCGCCACCACCACGGTGATGACGAAGCCGGTGAGCACGGCGGTGAGCAGCGAGCCAGGGAGGATGACCACGCCGTTGGTGGGGAGCTCCACCCCGAAACCACCGAGCATCGCCTTGAGACCGAGGGCGATGCCCACACCCGAGAGCGCGCCGATGACCGATGCCCCCAGACCGACCAGGACGGATTCACCCAGTAGCGAGGCCAGGACCTGTCGGCGACTGGCCCCGATGGCCCGCAGGAGGGCCAGCTCACGGCTTCGCTGGGCCACGATGATGGTGAAGGTGTTGTAGATGATGAAGCAGCCCACGAACAGCGCCACCAGGGCGAAGGCCAACAGGAAGGTGTTGATGAAGCCGAGTGCCTGTTGGAAGGATTGCTGGTCCTCGGCAGTCTTGGCCTCGCCCGTGATGGCCTCGACACCGTCAGGGAGCACCTTACCGATGGCGGCGACGGCATCGTCCTGGGTCATGCCATCGACGGCGACGACACCGATCTCACTCACCTGTCCCTCGAGGTCGAACAAGGTCTGGGCCACCGGCAGATCGAACAGCAGCACCGAGGCGCCACCGGGTCGGTCGATGGTCCCGAACCGGGCCAGGCCGACCACCTCGAACTCCGCCGGTTCCTGGCTCGACAACACGGTGATGGTGTCGCCCACCGTGGCGCCGGCTTCCTCGGCGGTCGAGGGATCGAGCACCACCTCGCCTGGTCCCGACGGCGGGGCGCCGTCGACGATCACGAAAGGGTTGAGTTGCTCGACGGTGATCCAGCCGAAGCCGAAGGTCGGGGCGAACCCGCCCCCCACGGCCTCACCCTCGACGCTCACTGCCTGTGCGAAACCTTGGACGAAGCCCTCGGCGGCCACCACGTCACCGACGGTGAGCAGCTCGTCCACCAGTGCCTCGTCGAGAGGGGCCCGCAAGGTCTCGCCGAAGCCGGTGTCGACACTGTCGGCGGAGCGGATGACGGCGTCGGTCTCAGCGTAGATGTCTGACACCAGGTCGTCGAAGGTGCGGCCGACGGTGTCGGTGAGCACCAACGTGCCCGACATGAGCCCGACGCCCAGGATGATGGCCAGCGCCGTCATGGCCAGGCGGCTCTTGTGCGCGCCCAGGCTGCGCAAGGTTGCTCTCCACATGGTGGTTCCTCGTTCGGATGAGAAGCGGTGGGCGGGTGCTCAGCGACCGGATCGTCGAGCAGCCCAGGGGTGGTCGGTGGTCGATCAGTCGCCGAGCTGCTTCAGGCGGTCGAGCACGCGGTCGGCAGTGGGGTCGGCCATCTCGTCGACGATCTTGCCGTCGGCCAGGAACAGGACCCGGTCCGAGTAGGCCGCCGCCACCGGGTCGTGGGTGACCATGACGATGGTCTGGCCCAGCTCACGCACGGCATTGCGCATGAAGGCCAGGATCTCGGCCCCGGCGCGGGAGTCGAGGTTGCCGGTGGGCTCGTCGGCGAAGATGATCTCGGGTCGGGCCGCCAGGGCACGGGCCACCGCCACACGCTGTTGCTGCCCACCGGACAGCTCGCTGGGTCGGTGGTCGAGGCGGTTGGCCAGGCCGACGGCGCGTACCACCTCGTCGAGGTGCTCCTGGTCCGGCTTGCGGCCGGCCAGGTCGACGGGCAGCGTGATGTTCTCGAGCGCCGTGAGGGTGGGCACCAGGTTGAACGCCTGGAACACGAAGCCGATGCGGTCACGCCGGAGCTGGGTGAGCTGGCGTTCGCCGAGTTCCCCGAGGGCGGTGTCGCCCACGAAGACCTGCCCCGAGGTCAGGTCGTCGAGTCCGGCCACGCAGTGCATGAGCGTCGACTTGCCCGAGCCGGACGGACCCATGATGGCGGTGAAGCGCCCTTTCTCGAACCCGCAGGTGACCCCGTCGAGCGCGCGTACCTCGGTGTCGCCGGAGCCGTAGATCTTGGTGGCTCCCTCGGCGCGGGCCGCCAGGGGGCCGGGCGGTGCCGATGCCGGCGGGTTGGGGGTCTCGGTGAGGCTCACAGGATCGCTCCAGGGAATCGAGGGGACATCGTGGGGGTGCGGTGCGCTGGCCGATCGGGTGGGCACTCACCACCGACGGTGGCGCACCGAGCACGGCCGTTGCAGTGTCGGTGACGATACGGGTCTTGCACCGGCTGCACATCGGCCGATGGACTGATTCGTCGGTGGCTGTGGTGGTGAGGTCCACTGTTCCTCATCCTGGAGGATGATGACCGAGGTCACAGCTCAGCGGCGGGGCGGTCAGCTGCCGGGTCGGACCAGTCCGGACTCGTAGGCGGCCACCACCGCCTGCACCCGGTCGCGCACACCCAGCTTGGCCAGGATGTGCCCCACGTGGGTCTTGACCGTGGGTTCGCTGACATACAGCTGCGCGGCGATCTCGGCGTTGGAGAGACCGGTGGCCATCACCTCGAGCACCTCTCGTTCGCGTGCGGTGAGGGTGGCCAGCTCAGGGATCGGGGTGGGTCGCGTGGGACGGTCGTCGGCCGGGTCGATGGGGGTGCTTGCGGGTACGTCGTCGGGTCCGGCAGCGAACGCTTCGATGAGGCGGCGGGTGACCGACGGGGCCATGAGGGCGTCACCCGAGGCCACCACCCGGATGGCCCGCAACAGCTCGTCGGGTGGGGTGTCCTTCAGCAGGAACCCGCTGGCGCCGGCACGCAGCGCCGAGAACACGTAGTCGTCGAGGTCGAACGTCGTCAGGATGATGACCCGGCAGGCATCTGCGGGCAGCGAGGCGGTGATCTGGCGGGTGGCTTCCACGCCGTCGCAGCTGGGCATGCGCACGTCCATGAGGACCACGTCGGGTCGGAGCTCGCAGGTGGCCGCCACTGCTTCATTGCCGTCGGCCGCTTCCCCGACCACGGTGAGATCGTCCTCGGCGTCGAGGATCATGCGGAAGCCGCTGCGCACCAGCGCCTGGTCGTCGACCACCAGGAGACGGATCTGCTTCACGGCCGTGCGGTCCCGTCGGTGCCGACGCTGGTCGCGGCGGCCACCGCGTCGGTGTCGGCGACGGTGAGGTCGGGGGGCCTCTCGGGTGTCGGTCCGACGATCGAGCTCGCCCCCAACGGCAGGGTGGCGGTCACCACCCATCCGCCACCGTCGCCCGGTCCGGCCCGGAGAGTGCCGTCGAAGAGGGCCACTCGCTCGCGCATGCCGCGCAGGCCGTTCCCCGGCTGCGCGTCAGTTGTTCGCAGCGCCGATGCGGCACCGCGACCGTCGTCGCTGATCGACACCTCCAGCGCGTCGTGGGCCAACTCGACCCGGACCACGGTGTGTGCCGGCCCGGCGTGCTTGGCCACGTTGGTGAGGGCCTCCTGGCAGATGCGGTAGGCACAGAGGTCCAGCCCCGGGGTGAGACGGTCGGACTCGACCTCCATCGACAGTTCGATGTCCAGGCCCGTGGCGCGCCAGGAGTCGGCCAGTGCAGGGAGCTCAGCCACGCCTGGCTGCGGTGCGGTGGTGGCGCCGTTGTCCTGTTCGCGCAGCACAGCGAGCAGGCGTCGCATCTCAGCGAGCGACTCGCTGCCCGTTCGTCTGATGTGTTCGAGCGCCTCGGTGGCGGCCTCCGGGTCACGTCCGAGAACCCGCTGCGCTGCTGCGGCCTGGATCACCATCACGCTCATGCCGTGGGCCACCACGTCGTGCAGTTCGCGGGCGATCAGGGCGCGGTCGGCCGCCACCGCCAGCGCCGCTTCCTCGGTGCGAAGTCGCTCGGCGGTGTCGACCCGTCGCCGCAACTCGGCGGTGTACGCCCGGCGGTTGCGCAGCGCCTCGCCGATGGCGAACACCCCCACCACCATGAACACGTTGGCCACGGCCACCGCAGGGGGCAGTGCTTCGTCGACGACACCGGCCACGAGGAGCAGAGCGAAGATGCCGATGGCGCTGCCGCCGGCGATCAGCGAGCGGGGCCGTTCACAGTGGGCGGCCACTGAGTAGAGCGCCCACAGAGGTCCGAAGGCGGCGAACCCCTCCGGGTAGCCGAGGGCGAGAGTGGGCAGCAGGCAGGCGAAGGTCACGACCAGCACGAGCACCGGCGTCCGGCGTCGCCAGGTCACGGGCAGCGCCATCCCGGCGAGGAGTAGCCATCCGAGGGGATCGATGGCACGCAACCCGGCGGGATAGATGGTGGGGTCGGGGTCGGTGGCGAGAGGGATGCTCACCGCGAACAGCGCCGCCCCGACGGTGCCGTCCGCCACCTGGGGGTGGGCGCGAATCCACTCCGCCAGCCGGCTCCACGGCGTCGCTCCGTCAGGCACGGCGTCAGAGCCGCCGCGCGCTGTGGTGTTGACCGGTGGGCTGCCCATCAGCCCGATCCTATGGCCGGGCTCGACCGGAGGCATCGGTCCTGAGGTGGAGATCGAGGGATGGCTGGGGGTGTCGCCGGCGTCACGCCTGCGAGCGTGGCCGTCGGCACCGCCGCCGGTCGGCGACGACCTACGGTGCGTCGCTCTATGGTGCGTCGCTGTCCGTGTCGTCGTGCGCCTCGGGCCGGGGCGCACCGCTCGGCAGGCGAGTGTCGATCGGTGACGGCTCGGGTTCGAGGAACACGGCTCCCGACCGCACGGGTGTCCACAGCTCGTCCGCCGCAGCGATGAGGCGGGCGCTGGTCACCCACAGGTCGCTGGCCAGTTCCACCGCTCCGTCCCCTGCGGCTCGGCTGGCCATGTCCTCGCATTCGAGTGCCAACGCATCGAGTTGCTCGATGATGGTCGATCTCACATCCGCCGATGAGGTCACACGGCGAATGTAGGCGAAAGCGCTGCTCGGGACCCTCTGCGGTGCCTCAAGATTTGCTCAAGTCGTCGATGGGGGGTGTCCTCCGGCCCAGGCGCGGCGATGCAGGATGATTCCTTCGACTCATGTTGACAGTTCCAACTGTAACGGTTCATACTGTCGGTATGACCATCACCGAGTCGTCCCCCGCCACGGCGCCGTCGATCCCGGATGTTGAGCCTGGGTCGACCGCCGCTGATCGCTCCCGACCGACCGTTCCCCTCGCTGATCGAGCACGTCGACTGGTGGCCGCTTCCGAACGCGCCTCGTTCGATCCGTTCACCGAGATCGACTGGTCGCAGCCCATCACCGACGAGCAGTACCACCTGCCGCCGGAGATCCTGCCGCTGTACGGCACGTCGCAGTGGGAGGCGATGGACGAGGCCGAGCGCCGGACCTACAGCCGTCACGAGTGCGCTGCGCTGTGCGCTGCAGGCATCTACTTCGAGAACATCCTCATGCGGTTGGTCCTCGAACACCTGGCGGTCATGGGCGCCGATGATCCCTCTCATCGGTACCTGCTGGTCGAGACGGCGGACGAGTGCCGGCACTCGGCCATGTTCGGCGAGTACATCCGCCGGGCAGGCACACCGTCGTACCAGCCGGGCCTGCACCTGCAGCTCGGCCGGTCGCTGATGCTTGCCGTGGCCGGGCGGGCCGAGGGCTACGTGGCCATCCTGGCAGCCGAAGAGCTGCTCGACATCTGCAACCGGGCCACCATGTCCGACGAGCGGGTGAGTCCCCTCAGCCGGGCCATTGCCAAGATCCACGTCATGGAGGAGGCCCGCCACATGTCCTACGCCCGGGCCTGGCTCACCGAGAACTGGTCGACCGTCGGGCGTCTGGACCGCCTGCGTGCATCCACCGATGCTCCCTTCATCGTGGCAGGCGTCGTGGACGCCATGGTGAACCCTGCGGTGTACCGCCACCTCGACATCGCTGGAGGGTGGCGGGCCGCACGCTTCGGCCCCTGGCGGGAGCGGGTCACCACCGATCTCGAGCGGCTGACCGACTTCTTGTCCACCACCGGGGTGATCACCGGGGTGACCCGGCCGGTCTGGCAGGCGCTGGGGTTGGTCCGCGGGTGACAATGGGGTGATGGACGACATCCCGAAGCCCAGGTCACGGTCGGGCGCATCGCGCAGCCGAGGCACCAGCCACGGTGCCGCCGCTCCGGGTCGTTCCCGCTCGCCTCGCCGCAGCGGCGGCACGGGCCAGTCGGCCTCCCGATCGACCGGTGCCGCCGACGGTGCCGTCGCCGCGCCCTCCGGTGAGGGTTCCTCGGCAGCCATGTCGCCAGCCACATCGGTTGCCTCGACGGCCGACACCGCTGAAGGGTCAGTCGACGGGCAGACCCCGCCGACAACGGAGGAACCGACGCCGACGTACACGATCGACGAGCTGGCTGCCACGACCGGCGTGCCCAGCCGGACGATCCGCTACTACCAGTCGAAGGGCACGTTGCCCGCCCCGGAACGGCAGGGCCGGGTGGCCGTGTACGGGCCCGAGCACGAGCGTCGGCTGGAACTGATCGCTGAGCTGCAGCGCAGGGGACTTCGCCTCGACGCCATCCGCGACGTCATCGACGAGATGGAACAGGGCCGCGACTCGCTCAACGAATGGTTGGGGGTGGGGGACCACCTCCAGGCGGCCTGGACCGACGACCGACCCACGGTCCTCGAAGAAGATGAGCTGCAGCGCCGCACTGCAGCGGCGCGACCGTTGTTCCTCAACGAGGCGGTGCGCCTCGGCATCGTTCGGCGCCAGGGGGACACGCATCCGCCCTCCTACCTGGTCCCCAGCCCCCGCATGTTGGAGCTGGCGGTTCGGCTCGACCTGGCGGGCATCGACCTTGAGACGGCCATGGGGGCCGAGGCCATCGTGCGCAAGCGGATGGCCAAGGCAGCCGACGAGCTGGTCGAGTGGTTCACCGGCCACATCGGCCAGGGCTTCGGCGGTCCTGGCGATGCCGGGAGTGTCTCGCGCTCGGTCGACGCGCTCCGGCCGACCGGTGTGGAGGCCGTGCAGCTCATCTTCGCCCAAGAGATGCAGCGGGCCCTCCGTCGTTTCGTCGAGAGTGGGCGGGTCATGGAGAACCCCAAGCGCAACCGTCGGTCCTGACCGCCGCCGCTATCGTCCCCTCACCGACGACCGCTCCGCCCGGTTCGGTCACAGCGCCTTGCAGGAGACCCAATGAGCGACGACGCCCCCACCGAGCCGAAGGCCTTCTTCCTGAGCAACGAGTTGGCCGACTACGTAGCGGCACACAGCCGAGGAGTCGACCCGGTGTTGGCCGAACTGGTCGAGCAGACGAACGCGCTCGGCGAGGTGGCGCGTATGCAGGTGGCGCCCGACCAGGGCGCCTTTCTGACCGTGCTCACCCGGGCGCTGGGGACGACCCTGGCGGTGGAGGTGGGAACATTCACCGGCTACTCGTCGATCTGCATCGCCCGAGGGATGGCCGAGGGGGCTCGACTCATCGCCTGTGACCTCTCCGACGAGTGGACCACGATCGCTCGCCGAGCGTGGCTCGATGCCGGGGTGGCCGACCGGATCGAGCTGCGACTCGGTCCGGCGCTCGACACCTTGCGCCGACTACCGACCGAGCCGGTCATCGACCTGGCCTTCATCGACGCCGACAAGGGCGGCTACCTCGACTACTACGAGGAACTGCTCCCGCGGCTCCGCCCGGGTGGGGTTCTCCTGGCCGACAACGTGCTGTGGAGTGGCCGGGTGGTGGACGATGCGGCCGATGACGCCGACACCGTTGCCTTGCGCGCCTTCAACGACCATGTAGCCCGCGACGATCGTGTGGACGCAGTGCTCCTCACGATCGCCGATGGCCTCACCATGGCAACGAAGCGCTGAGGGCCAGCCCGCCGGGTCGACGAACTGGCCCGCGCTGGCCTCGCCTGTTCGTCAGCTGGCGCGGCGCCGACGCCGGCGGGCGGCGTCGATCTTGCGGGCACTGTCCACCAAGGCCGTCTGGTCCTTGCGGATCTTGGCCTTCCCCGACACCACGTCGACCAGTTCGAGGCCGTACGCCTCGAGCAGTCCGGACACGGACACGCCTTGTTCGGCGGCGAACTCATGCCATGCTTCGTGAGCGTCTCCGCTCAGGTAGGCGTGGAGCGCTCGTCGTTCATCTGCCATGGAACTCCCTCCCTCGGGCACGACATCCCCATCCGGGGCCCGCCGCCGTGCTGTTGTCTGTCGCCCTTATCATCGTCCTGCCACATGCGAACGGAACCCCGTCGATGCACGTCGGGCAGCCCGCACCCGTTCGCAACCTTGAGCTTACCGAAGGTGCAGGTGAACCAGCCACATCGGAGAACGGATCTCAGACCGGTGTCGGATCTCGCCACATGCCCCACAGGGTCGGACCGTCGGGAAGGGTGATCTCCTCGGTCACGGCGAAGCCGAAGCGCTCGTAGTAGGGGAGGTTCACCACGTTGGACGATTCAAGGTAGGCGCCCACCCCGTCGCGGTCGGCCAGGGCGAGCCCGGCGTGGATCAGCTTGCGGCCGGCTCCGGTTCCGCGGCGGGCGGGGTCGGTGCCGACGGTGGCCAGGTACCAGTGCGGCTCTCGCGGGTGGGCTCGCTCGACGCGACCCATGCCCGACACCGCAGCTCGCCAGCGATTCGGTGGTACCGAACCGGCGCCCACCACCATTTCCCGTGCGGCGTCGAGGCCTCGGCTCCGCCACTGGCCGGGAGCGAACCAGAGCGCGCACCCGGCGCCGTCGTCGGCCACCAGGGAACGGCCGCAACGGCGAGCGTGGACGACTTCCCAGGAGAACAGGCGTCGGGCGCGGTGTGCTCGAGACGTGGGCTGAGGGAGCAGCCAGGACATGAAGGGGTCGTCGTGGAATGCTGCAGCGAGCAACCCCGCCGCCCACACCTCGGCGTTCGGTGCCAGGTCCACCACACCGTCGAGTGCGGCGTCGTCATCCGGCCGGTTCGCTCTCCGTTCGCTGGTCATGAGTCGGCAGCGTGTGTCGTGAGCCGGCGATGGATGCCGCGGTTCTTGCGGTAGATGGCAACCAGCGCGGCGAAGTGCTCGTCGTAGACCGCGCGGTGCGCTCGATCGGGTCGGTAGGTGTGGTTGATGGTCACGGCCCCCTCGACGTCGGGCCAGCGCAGGTGTCCCAGGGTGACCGCTGCGCTCAACGCCGCGCCACGCACGTTGGCCAGGACCGGATCTGCCACCTGGCGGATCGGCCGGTCGAGCACGTCGGCCATGATCTGGCACCACAGCTCCGACCGGGCGCCGCCGCCGACGAAGGTGACGTGCTCGAAACGGGTGCGGCTGAAGCGCTCGGCGGCCTCGAGCATCCAGCGGGCGTTGAGCGCCACTCCTTCGAAGGTGGCGCGTACCAGGTCGGCCCGCGTGGTGGTGAGGCCCAGGTGGTGCCAGCCAGCGCGGATGGTGTGGTCGTCGACCGGGGTGCGCTCGCCGTTCAGCCACGGGGTGAACACCACCCCGTTGCTCCCCGCCGGCACTCGGGCCGCCACCTCGTTGCAGCGTTCCAGCACATCGGGTGGCATCGGCGGGCCGAGGCCGTCGTCGGGGTACAGCACGTTCTCGGCCAGCCAGGTCAGGCACTTGCCGGCAGTGTCTTGTTCCGTGGCCACCCAGTAGCGACCCGGGACACCGGCGGGTAACGAGGTGATGTTGTTGCGCAGGTCGGTGCGCTTGGTGGGCGTGTGACAGCTCAGCCACGACGACGTGCCGACGTAGAGGTGCGCGTCCAGGTCGCGGACCGTCCCCGCACCGATGGCGGCCGACGCAGTGTCACCGGTGGCGGTCACCACCGACACGTCGGTCCCGAGCCCCAGTTCCTCGGCTGCCTCGGGGGTGAGCGTGCCCACCACGCTGCCCGTGGGAAGCAGGTCGGGCAGCTTGGTGGGGTCGACGTCGATCCACGACACGAGTTGTTCGTCCCAGCGGACCGCGCCGAGGTCCCGGTTGTCGGTGGCCCAGAAGCCCACGGCGGTGTCGAACGACGCCGACGCCCGACCACACAGCCGCAGGTTCAGGTAGTCGGGGACGTCGAGGAACACCTTGGTGGCGGCGTAGCGCTCGGGTTCGTTGTGGCGGATCCAGGCGATGTGGCCGACCGGGTCCTTCCCGCTCAACGAAGGAACACCGCCGGTCAGCCGCAGCCAGGAGCGGAGCTTCACCGGGTCGTAGCCGGCGACGCTGGCCCGCCCGCCCAGACGTCCGCTCACCAACTGACGGACGTGAGGGGCGCCGCGGGCGTCCATCCAGATGAGGGCGTTCCCGAGGTGCTCACCGTGCTCGTCGACGGCCACCGTGCCCATCCACTGCGACGTCACGGCCACTGCCACCACCCGGTCGGCTGCCACCGCGTCGTCGGCGAGCACCTCTCGGGCCCCGTCGACGATGGCCTTCCACCACGCAGCAGGGTCCTGTTCCACGCCGTCGTCGGGGGTGAAGACGAGGTCACAGGTCCGAGTGGTGTGGGCCAGGACGACGCCGTCGGTGGTCACCACCGCCACCTTGGGTCCGCCCGTGCCCAGGTCCACGGCGAGTATGGACGGCGCCGGAGGTCGCTGAGGTGCGGCAGTGTCGGGGCTCAACGGCGTCACCTTCCGTTCGGGGACCTCGCGACACTATCGGCCCGGTTGCCTACACTCGCTCGACGTGAGCGACTCCAGCGATGCCACCCGAGCCCTCGTCGACGAACTGCACGGCGACCCGGCCGACTACGTGAAGGTGGCCATCGTCGACATCGACGGTGTGCTCCGGGGCAAGTACCTCGACAAGGCCAAGTTCGTCAGCGCGCTGGCCGACGGGTTCGGCTTCTGCGACGTGGTGTTCGGGTGGGATTCCGCCGACGAGTGCTACGACAACGGCAGCTACACGGGCTGGCAGAGCGGCTATCCCGACGGCACGGTTCGGATCGATCCGACCACTCACCGCCGGGTGCCGTGGGAGGGCGGCCGGCACTTCTTCCTGTGCGACTACGTGGGCTCCGATCCGGCCACGGTGGTGTGCCCCCGGCGGTTGTTGCAGCGGACCATCGATCGGGCGGCGTCGGCGGGCTACCGCTCGTTCCAGGGCATGGAGTTCGAGTGGTTCAACTTCCGCGAGAGCCCCCAGACCCTTCACGACAAGGACTTCCGCCATCTCGAGCCGCTGTCACCCGGCATGTTCGGCTACTCGGTGTTGCGCCAGACCCACGGCCAGGACTTCTTCGGGGCGCTGCTCAGCGACCTGCGGGCGTTCGACGTGCCGCTCGAGGGACTCCACACCGAGACCGGTCCTGGGGTCTACGAGGCGGCGCTCATCTACAGCGAGGCGCTCGAGGCCGCTGATCGGGCCGAACTGTTCAAGTCGGGCGCCAAGGAGATCGGCCACCGCTTCGGCATCCTCCCCACCTTCATGGCCCGGTGGAACACCGACCTCCCGGGCTGTTCGGGCCATGTGCACCAGAGCCTGCGGGCGCTCGAGGGGGAGGCCAACCTGTTCCACGACCCCGAGGCTTCCGACGGCATGAGCAGCCTGTTCCGGTCGTACCTGGCCGGCATATTGGAGCTCCTCCCCGAAATGCTCGTGTTGTTCGCCCCGACGGTGAACTCCTACAAGCGGCTGGTCGACGGGTTCTGGGCCCCCACCCGACCCACGTGGGGCATCGACAACCGGACGGTGGCCTGCCGGGTCATCCCCGGCGGACCGAAGGCCACCCGCCTCGAGTTGCGGGTACCCGGTGCCGACGTCAACCCCTACCTGGCGGTGGCCGGCGGGCTGGCGGCGGGGCTGTGGGGTGTCGAGCAGGGACTCGAGCTCGACCGTCCGCCCACGCAAGGGAGCGGCTACGCCGACGAGTCGGTGGCGCGGCTGCCGCGCACGCTCATCGAAGCCACCCGCCTTTTTGCCGACTCCGAGCGGGTCCGTGGCCTGCTGGGCGACGACTTCGTCGACCATTTCGCCGCCACCCGCGAATGGGAGTGGCGCCAGTTCGTCGATTCCGTCACCGACTGGGAGCTCCGCCGCTACCTCGAGATCATCTGACCGCCCCGCTCGTCCTACCTCGCCCGCCATCACCCCGGAGACACCGTGAGCATCGACACCTTCAGCTTCCCGACCACCATTCGCTTCGGCGTGGGTGCTCGTGACCTGCTGCCCGCCGAGCTGGCCGCTTCGGGGGTGTGTCGACCGTTGGTGGTGACCGACAAGGGCGTGTCGGGGCTGCCGTTCTGCGGCGAGATCCTGGCGCTCGCCGGATCGGGTGGCAACGACGCCGCGCTGTTCGACGGGGTGTGGGGCAACCCCGTGGCCAGCCAGGTGGCAGCGGGGGTGGAGGCCTACCGTGCCCACGACGCCGACGGTGTGGTGGGACTCGGCGGCGGGGCCGCGCTGGACGTGGCCAAGGCCGTGGCGCTGATGGCCACCCATCCTGGCGAGCTGTTCGACTACGAGGACGAGAAGCCGGGTGGTTCGGTGGTGACCGACGCCGTCTGCCCGATCGTGGCCGTCCCCACCACGGCGGGCACCGGCAGCGAGGTCGGTCGGGCTGCCGTCATCTCCGAGGACGACACCCACGTCAAGCGCATCATCTTCGGCCCGGCCCTGTTGGCCCGGGTGGTGCTGGCCGATCCGCAGCTCACCGTCGACCTGCCGGGCCCGATCACGGCCGCCACCGGTATGGACGCGCTGACCCACAACGTGGAGGCGTACCTGGCGCGCCACTATCACCCGATCTGCGACGGCATCGCCCTCGAGGGCATCCGCCAGGTGGCTACGCATCTCGAGCGGGCCGTGGCCGAGCCGGGCGACCTCGACGCCCGCGGCGGCATGCTCATGGCCTCGATGATGGGCGCCATTGCCTTCCAGAAGGGCTTGGGCCTCGTGCACTCGTGTGCCCACGCCCTCGGTACCGTGGCCGATGTGCACCACGGTCTGGCCAACGGGGTGATGATCGACCTGGCGCTGCCGTTCAACGTGGAGGCCGTGCCCGAACGGTTCGAACACATGGCCACCGCCGCCGCCATCTCCGACGTCAGCCCGGCGGGCTTCCTCGGTTGGCTGGCCGACCTGAAGGCGGCGGTGGGCATTCCCCGCGCGCTCGTCGACCTGGGCATCGATCCGGACCTGCAACCCGAGTTGGTGCGGGTGGCGGCCAACGACGCCTGTCACCCGAACAACCCGCGGCCGGTGACGGCAGCCGATTTCGATGCCATCTTCACCAAGGCCTTCGCATGAGCGACGCTTCGGCCGACCGGCCGCTGCGTATCGGTGTGTCGGCAAACTTCTTTCCACCCGACCCGCAGCGCATGATCTACCCCCACAGTCGACTGCTCTACGCCGATGAGGCCATGGCGAACTGGTTCGCCTCGAGCGGAGCGGTGGTCTACGTGCTCCCCACCAGCGGGAGCGATCCCCGGCGGTTGGCCGACTACGTGGCCGACCTCGACGGGCTGGGGGTCACCGGTGGTGCCGACGTGTGTCCCCGCAGCTACGGCGAGGAGCCACTCCGACCCGAGTGGGAGGGCCAAGCCGAGCGCGACGCGTACGAGATCGAACTGGTGCAGCGCTTCCTCGAGGCGGGCAAGCCGGTGCTCGGCGTGTGTCGCGGCGAACAGATCCTCAACGTGGCCCTCGGCGGCACGCTGTACCAGGACATCAGCACGCAGGTGGACACCACCCGGGTGCACCGGTCCCAGGAGCTCTACCACCGCAACCTCCACGAGGTGGACCTGGTGGCCGGGTCGGGCCTGGCCGGGCTCTATCCCGGGGTGGCCACCGCCACGGTGAATTCCATCCACCACCAAGGGGTGAAGGACGTTGCCCCCGGTGTGGTGGTGGAGGCCCGTTCCAGCGACGACGGCGTGGTGGAAGCCATCCGCCTCGAGGGATCAGGGGTGGGCACCGGCACCTATGCCGTGGGGGTGCAGTGGCATCCGGAGTTCTTCCACCTCGTCGACGACGTGCCACTGCTCGACACCGCTCCGCTCCGCGACGAGTTCTACGCGGCGGCTGCGGCCGCCCGTTGACATGGCCCGCAGCGGCCTGATGTGTCCGGTGACCGACCGAGGAGACCACCCGTGCAGATCGTGAACCCCGCCACCGGAGCCGTGCTCGACGAGGTGCCCGAGACCACCGTCGACGGGGTGGCCGCCGCCTACGAGACCGCTCGCGCCGGACAGCCGGCCTGGGCGGCGCGACCGCTCCCGGAGCGCATCGACGCCGTGCGGCGCTTCGCTGCGTCAGTGGAGGCCCAGCGCGACCAGTTGGCTCCCATCCTCACCGCCGAGACCGGCAAGCCGATTGCTCAGGCCGCCGGGGAGATCACGGCCACGTTGGCCCGTATCGAGTTCTTCGTGGACCACGTGACCGGGGTGACGGCCGACCAGGTGGTGCACGAGAGCGACGGGCTCCGCGAGGTGATCCGTCGTGAGCCGCTCGGGGTGGTGGCCAACATCTCGGCGTGGAACTACCCGTGGTTCGTGGGCACCAACGTGTTCGTGCCGGCGCTGCTGTGCGGCAACGCCGTGCTCTACAAGCCGTCGGAGTACGCCACCCGGACCGGGCTGGCCATTGCGGATCTGTTGCACGCCGCTGGGGTGCCCGAGCCGGTGTTCGCTGCCCTCCCCGGCGGCGGTGCCACCGGGGCAGCGCTGCTCGACCAACCCATCGACGCCGTGTTCTTCACCGGTTCCCATCCGACGGGGAGGCGTATCGCCGAGGCCGTCGCCGGTCGCATGGTGAAGGTACAGCTCGAGCTCGGCGGCAAGGACCCGGTGTACGTGGCCGACGACGTCGACGTGACCGCCGCGGCGGCAGCGTTGGCCGACGGGGCGTTCTACAACAACGGCCAGTCGTGCTGCGCGGTCGAGCGGATCTACGTGCACGAGGCCGTGCACGACGAATTCGTCGAGGCGTTCGTGGCCGAGGTGGAGCGGTTCGCCATGGGCGACCCCACCGACCCGACCACCTACCTCGGGCCGCTCACCCGGCCACAGCAGGCCGAGGTGCTCGCTGCCCAGGTGGCCGACGCCGTCGACCGGGGCGCCATCGTGCGCACCGGCGGGGGCGTGCTCGACGACCGAGGGGGTCCCGCCGGCGCCTGGTTCGCCCCCACCGTGCTCACCGGTGTCGACAACATCATGGTGGTCTTCCGTGAGGAGAGCTTCGGCCCGGTGATCGGCATTGCCTCGGTGCCCGACGACGACGCTGCCGTGGCCGCCATGGACGACACCGAGTACGGGCTCACCGCCGGGGTGTTCACCACCGACGAGGAGCGGGCCCGCCGGGTGCTCGACCGCCTCGACGTGGGCAGCGCCTATTGGAACTGCTGCGACCGGGTGAGCCCCACGCTGCCGTGGACCGGTCGACGCCACTCGGGTATCGGCTCGACGCTCTCGGTCGAGGGCATCAGTACGTTCACGCGGCCGAAGGCGTACCACCTGCGTCGTCCGTGACCGCACCGTCCGCAGGGTGAACCGCCGTGGGTGGCACCAAACTCTCCCACCATGGTCGTAGACTAGGGGCGTGCCCCGTGGGAACCCCTCGCCGAAGATGGCCATCACGGTCGACCCCGACGTGCACGCCAAGGTGCTCGACGCTGCGGCTCGTGAGGGCACGAGTGTCTCGGCCTGGATGACCGAAGCGGCCCGTCGAGCGCTCGTGGTGGCCGACGGGCTGGCAGCCGTCGCCGAGTGGGAGCGGGCCAACGGCGCCTTCACCCCCGAGGAGCTGGCCGAGGCTCGTCTCCGGGTGGCCGAGGAACTCGCTGCCAGCGCTCCCGGCGTCAGCGACCACGCGTGACGACGTTGTACGACGCCGGCGTACTGATCGCCGCCGATGGCAACGACCGGACCGTGTGGGCGCAGCACCGTGCCCGACTCGAGATCGGTCTGGTGCCCGTCACCACGGCGCCCGTGGTGGCCCAAGCCAGCCGGTCCGACCGTCAGGTGCAACTGCGACGGTTCCTCCGAGGGTGCGATGTGATCGCCTTCCACGGCGACCACGCGCACGTCGTGGGTGACCTGCTGGCCAGGTCGTCGTCGAACGACGTGGTGGACGCCCACGTTGTCGTCGCCGCATCTGAGGGTGGCGCGGTGGTGCTCACCGACGATCTCGACGACATCAGGGCGCTGGCAGCACTCGTCGTGCCACCGGTCGTCGTGCGTGGTCTCGCCTGAGATCCGCACGAGCCACGAGCCGCGAGCCCGAGCTTCGGGCCGCGCCTCGGTCGATCGTCCGGGGGCCTCTGGCGTCTCGGTGCGCACCGTGTGCCGCCGTCGTCGGTGTGATGGTGTGCCGTCAGGCTCATTCGGGGACCGGCGATAAGGTGCATCCATGTCGATCCCCACTGCGCCGGTCGTGGCCGGTTCCCTCATCGGCGGCTACCTGGTGGCCCGTGAGAGTGGCGTGCGCCCTCTCGGTGGGGTGGTGCTGGCTGCGGGCGTCGGCTGGTCGGCCACCCGTTGGTACCGCACGGGGGGTGCTCCGGTGGCCGCCGCGCTGACCACCGTGACCCTCGGCGGGTTCGGTGGTTCGCATCCGCTGGCCAAGAAGATCGGGGCGTGGCCGTCGGTGCTGTCGGTCAGCGCTGTGTCGGCCGGGGCCGCCTGGTTGCTGTCCGACCGCCACCGCTGAGGTCCCTCGCTCCAGCTCTCGCGCCAGCGCCAACGCCAACGCCAACGCCAACGCCAGCGCAGTGCGGATGCGGACGCTTCGGCGCAGTCAGGAGCGCTGCCGCGCCGCGCGCCGAGAGCTCAGGGGTCGCCGGGTTGCCGTTCGACGGCGCCGATGTCGCAACCGGTGCTTTGGGGGCGTTCGACGCCGCGTTGGTCGGCGCGGGTGGTGTCGTCGCACAGCTCGGGGGTGTCGGCGGGGATGGCGTCGACGGCCGGTGAGGTGGCGGCGGGCACCATGGTGGGGGTGGGTCCGCCGTGGTCGCCGAGCGGGCCGAGCTGCGGGTCCGTGTCGGCAAGGTCGGTTGGGTGGTCCAGCCCGCACGTGTCGTCGGATGACAGGTTGTAGCCGAGGGACGTGATGTGCTGGGCGCCGTGGCAGACGGGGCCGTCGCCGGTGCCGGCGATGATGGAGGCGGTGATGGTGGTCGGTTGCCACACCAGGAGCTGCTCGGCCCAGGTGTCGTGACTGGTCGTGTTGCCGGCGATGGTGCTGTGCTCGATGATGGTCGGCAGGTCGGTAAAGATGCCGCCCACCCCCCGGCCTTCGTTGCTGGCGATTGTGCTGTTGCGGAGCAGCAGCGCGCCTGTGGAGCCGGAGCCGTACGACCGCTCTGCTGCAATGGCGGGCCCGCCACCGGCGTTGTGGACGACGCTGGTGGTGTCGATGATGACCTGCGGGTCGTACAGGGCGACTGCTGCACCGTGACCGTTGATGTTGTGGGCCACGGTGCTGTTCCGCAGCTCGAGCGCTGCCCCGATCAGGAAGATCGCCCCTCCCTCCTCGTCGGCTTCGTTGTGGCTGATGACGGTGTCCTCGATGATCAACTCGACGTCGCCGAGGGCGCTGACGCCGCCGCCGGTCTGCTCCGAGTCGCCTGTGGTCTCACCGTTGTGGCTGATGGTGCTGTCGATGATGTGGACGGTCACGGTGTTGCTGGCGCTCCCCTCGCCCCAGACGGACAGCCCACCGCCGTAGCCGTTCATGAGCTCGATGTCGGAGAGTCGGTTGTGGGTGAGGGTGAGTCGTTCGGCGACGAGGTGGCCGTCGTGGGTGGCCAGCCCGCCACCGGAGGTCTCCATCCACGACGTGTGGACGACTTCGCCGAACAGGTTGTCGGTGATGGTGACGTCGGTGAGGGTGAGGGTGCCGGGGCTGTGGTGGTAGATGCCGCCGCCGCCGTAGTAGCCGGCGTCGCCGCCGGTGATGGTGAGGCCCGAGATGGTGACGTCGCCTTGGTGGATGTGCAGGGGTCGGTCGGTGCGGTTGGCGTCGAGGGTGACGTCGGGGCCGTCGATGGTGAGGTCGTCGAAGATGTCGAGGTCGCCGTAGGCGTTGGTGTCGTCGTGGTCCCATTCGTCTTCGCCGTCGTGGGGCCGGTCGAGGGTGACGGTGTCGATGTGGGGGGCGAAGCGGACGGTGTGGTGGCCGTCGGTGGCGTTGGCCTCGTCGACGGCGGCGCGCAGCGTGCAGTTGCCGGCAGTGTCGGCACAGACGCCGTCACCGGGGTTGGCGGCCACGCTGTCGCCGGGGTGGTCGACGACGAGGACGGGCTGTTCGCGTTCGACGGCGCCGATGTCACAGCCGGCGCCCTGTGGCCGTGCGACGCCGCGCTGGTCGGCGGGGGTGGTGTTGTCGCACAGCTCGGGGGTGCCGGCGGGGATGGCGTCGACGGCCGGTGAGGTGGCGGCGGGCACCATGGTGGGGGTGGGTCCGCCGTGGTCATCGAGTGGGCCGAGGTGGGGGTCGGTGTCGACCAGGTCGGTGGGCTGGTCGAGCCCGCAGGTGTCGTCGGACGACAGGTTGTAGCCGGCAGAGGTGATGTGCTGGCCGCCGTGGCAGACAGGGCCGACGCCGCCAAGGATCGAGGTGGCGACGGTGGTCGGAGCCCCGGCCAACAAGGCGCTGGCCTGGCCGGTGGTATCGGTGTTGGCGGCGATGGTGCTGTGCTCGATGGTCGTGGGGACGTAGCTGGCCAGGATGATGTTGGTCGTGGCGTTGTGGGCGATGGTGGAGTTGCGCACCACGAGCGCACCGCTCCCGTCGAGTTCTCTTTCGACGATGAGCGCGCCGCCGTGGGGACCGTTGTCCACGATGCTGGTCCGTTCGATGAGCGTGGTCGTGCCGTAGAGGTCAATGGTCGCACCGGTGGCCTGACCGGTGTGGTGGGAAACGATGCTGTCTCGGAGCACCAGGCTCGTGTCGCCGATCCCGAAGATGGCGGGTGCATCCGTCGCCTTGTTGTGGCTGATCGTCGTGCCCTCGATGGTCACGTCGACGGTGCCACCGAAGTGGAGCCCTCCGCCGGTGCGGTAGGCACCGCCGTTGGGTCCGTCCCCGTTGTGGCTGATGGTGCTGTTGGTGATGTGCACGGTCGTCGCATCGGTGGGGTCGAGCCCCCAGATGGACAGGCCGCCCCCGATGGCGTCCAGTTGATCGTCGATGCTGGAGGTCCGGTTGTGCGTGAGCGTGAGATGGTCGGCCACGAGGTGGCCGTCGTGGAGCGCGATGGCTCCGCCGGACTCCCAGCTTCGGTCTGCAGACACCTCGCCGTAGCGGTTGTCGGTGACGGTGACGTGGGTGAGGGCGAGGGTGCCGGGGCTGTGGTGGGAGATACCGCCGCCGCCGTAGTAGCCGGCGTCGCCGCCGGTGATGGTGAGGCCCGAGATGGTGACGTCGCCTTGGTGGATGTGCAGGGCGCGGTCGGTGCGGTTGGCGTCGAGGGTGACGTCGGTACCGTCGATGGTGAGGTCGTCGGTGATGTCGAGGTCGCCGTAGGTGTTGGTGTCGTCGTGGTCCCATTCGTCTTCGCCGATGACCGGCCGGTCGAGGGTGACGGTGGTGATGTGGGGGGCGAAGCGGACGGTGTGGTGGCCGTCGGTGGCGTTGGCCTCGTCGACGGCGGCGCGCAGGGTGCAGTTGCCGGCAGCGTCGGCACAGATGCCGTCACCGGGGTTGGCAGCCACGCTGTCGCCGGGATGGTTGACGACGAGCACCCCTGGTTCGTGGTGTGCGGCGTCGGTGAGGTCCCACAGGCGGTGGAGGAAGGCGGCCATGGCTTGGCGGCTGACGGGGTTGGTGGGTGCGAAGGTGCCGTCGGGGAAGCCGGTGGTGATGCCGGTGGCGGCGAGCCATGCGATGTCGTCGTGGAAGGGGTGGTCGGCGGGGACGTCGGTGAAGGTCGGGGTGGGGTCGTCGAGGGGTGGGTCGGGGAGGTCGGTGAGGTCCCACAGGCGGTGGAGGAAGGCGGCCATGGCTTGGCGGCTGACGGGGTTGGTGGGTGCGAAGGTGCCGTCGGGGTAGCCGGTGGTGATGCCGGTGGCGGCGAGCCATGCGATGTCGTCGTGGAAGGGGTGGTCGGCGGGGACGTCGGTGAAGGTGGGGGCGGGGTCGTCGTCGGCGACGCCCGGCGTGGTGGTCAGGCCGATGAGCAACGCCGCGCAAGCCACGAGGGTTGCCCAGCGGGAGGCAGATGGTTTCGTTGTGGCGGCCACGCCGCGTTCACCGTCCATGTCGACTCCACAGGTCCGCGGTCGACGACCCGCCGACGCGCCACGGGCGATGCAGTGTGTGCGGCGCACCGCCGCTGGGACTCTACATTCGTCGCTGAGTGGCATGCCGGTCGGTTCCATGTCCACGGACCGACCGCCGTTCGGGCAGCGCGTCGTCCGCGTCAGCGCATCCCAGCTACGTCGTAGCCGGCCTCGTCGATAGCGGCACGGACGGCGTCGTCGCTGGCGTCGCCGCTGACCGTCACCGTGCGGCTGGCAACGTCGACGGTCACGCGCTCGACTCCGGTCACGGGGGCCACCTCACCTTCGATGGCTGCCTTGCAGTGGTCGCACGAGATGCCCGGGACCTCGTAGGTGCGCACGGTGGTCATGTGAGCGTCCTCTCTGGTTGGTGATGGGGAGCGTCTGCCACGGCGCTGTCGAGCGACTCGGCTCGGCGCACGCTGCGGAACCGGCGGAGGCGCAGACTGTTGGTCACCACGAACACCGAGGACATGCCCATGGCACCAGCGGCGATCATGGGATTGAGGACGCCGAAGGCGGCCAGGGGAATGGCGGCGGTGTTGTAGGCGAACGCCCAGAACAGGTTGCCCTTGATGGTGGCCAGCGTGCGTCGGGACAAGGCGATGGCGTCGGCCGCCGCTCGCAGGTCGCCGCTCACCAACGTCAGGTCGGAGGCCTCCATGGCCACGTCGGTGCCGGTGCCGATGGCGATGCCCAGATCCGCAGTTGCCAATGCCGGTGCGTCGTTGATGCCGTCGCCGATCATGGCCACCTGGCGGCCGCTGGCCTGCACCTGGCGCAGGTGCGTCACTTTGTCCTCCGGAAGGGCGCCGGCCACCACGGTGGTGATGCCGACCTGGCGGGCCACCGCCTCGGCGGTGGTGGCGTTGTCACCGCTCACCAGGTGGACGTCGAGGCCGAGCGCTTCCAGGGAACGGACGGCCTCGGTGCTGGTGGGCTTCAGGCGGTCGGCCACCACCAGCGCGGCGCGGGCCACCAGCGGGTGGTCACCCCCGGTGTTGGTGTCCGACGAAACGCCGAACGCGCCGCCGGGCAGGTCGCCGTCGGCAGGCACACCCGACGGCGTGGCAGCCGCCCAGCCGACGAACACGGTGGTATGGCCGTCGGCCTCCGCCGCGCTGGCCGCTGCTTCGACCGGCGCCGGCACCTCGTCGAACAGGCGTCGCTGACCGACGGCGGTGGACACGCCGTCGACGAGGCCCCGCACGCCGGCCCCGGGCAGGTTCTGGAACCCGTCCACCGTCGGGAGTGCGAGTCCACGGTCCCGGGCGGCGTCGGCGATGGCGCGGGCGATGGGATGCTCGGAACGGTCCTCCAGCGCGGCCGCTCGGGCGAGCGCCTCGAGGGACGCCGAATCGGCATCGCTCGTCGGCGTCGGGTCGATGCGCACGCCCACCAGCGACATCTGGCCCTCGGTGAGGGTGCCGGTCTTGTCGAGCACGGCCACCTCGACGGCCCGGGTCTGTTCCAGCACGGCACCACCGCGGATGATGATCCCGAGCTGGGCGGCCCGACCGGTGCCCACCATGATGGCGGTGGGCGTGGCCAGCCCCAGCGCACAGGGGCAGGCGATGATGAGCACCGCCACCGCGGCGGTGAACGCCTCCTCGGCGCTGTGGCCGGTGACCAGCCACCCGCCGAGCGTGAGCGCGGCGATGACGAGCACGGTGGGGACGAACACCGCCGACACCCGGTCGACGAGCCGCTGGACCTTGGCTCGTGATCCCTGGGCTTCCTCGACCAACCGAACGATCTGGGCGAGGGCGGTGTCGGCCCCCACGCGCTGTGCGTCGACGGTCAGGTGGCCGTTGCCGTTGATGGTGGCGCCGATGACCTCGTCACCGGGCGCGACCTCGACGGGCACCGGCTCTCCGGTGACCATCGACGTGTCGACGGCGCTGTGTCCTTCGACGATGACCCCGTCGGTGGCGATGCGTTCGCCGGGGCGGACCACGAAACGGTCGCCGACTTCGAGCGACGCCACCGGCACCTCGCTGCCGTCGACCAGACGCACGGTGTGGGCGCCCAGCCCGGCCAGGGCCCGGATGGCGTCACCCGAGCGGCGGGTGGCCCGGGCCTCGAACCACTTGCCCAACAGGATGAGGGTGATGATGACGGCTGCGGTCTCGTAGTAGACGTGGGCCACGTCGTCGGCTGCCATGTGGGCCAGACCGTCGTGGTGGGTGGGGTCGGCGGCGCCGAGGAAGAAGAGCGCCACGGTGGACCACGTCCACGCCGCCACGGTCCCCATGGACACGAGTGTGTCCATGGTGGCGGTGCGGTGGCGGAGGTTGACGAGCGCCGCCCGGTGGAACCCGGCGCCGGCGTAGAACACCACGGGGGTGGTGAGGACGAACGCCGCCCACTGCCAGCCCTCGAACATGGCGGCGGGCACCATCGAGATGATGACCACCGGCACGGTCAGGGCGGCGGCGATGAGCAGGCGACGCTTGAGGTTGGCCAGGCGGCGGTCGGCCATGGCCTCGGCGTCGTCCTCGTCGGGGACGCTGTAGCCCAACTCGACGATGGTGGTGCGCACCTGGTCGCCGTCGGTGGCGGTCGGATCGAACACCACGCTGGCCCGGGCCGCCGCCAGATTCACGTCGGCGTCGACCACTCCGTCGAGGCGGGAGAGCTTGCGGCTGATGCGGGTGGCGCAAGCTGCGCAGGTCATGCCCTCGACGGGGAGATCCAGCCGCTGGGTGGTCTGCTCGCCGCTCTCGTGGGCGGAACGCCCGGCGGCCTGCGGAGCGGAGGGTTCGACGGCCATGTCTGAAAGGATACCCCCCCATCCTATCGACGCCAACCGAGCGGCCTCGGGGGAGGCGGGGACGAGGTCGCCGATCGTTGGTCGGTCTGCCACGGTACGCTGCGCAGTTGGTGGCTGGTGATCCGCACAGGCGAGCAGCACCGTGGCTGTGCGCTGGGGCGTTGGCCCTGGTGGCGCTGCTCATCGCCCTCTTCTCTCTGAGCAGGATGACGGCCTGGCAGGCCGGCGCCGCGCCTGACGGGATGAGTTACCTGGGGGCGGCGTCGAACCTCCAGGACGGTCGCGGCATCACCGGACCGTTCGCCACGTCGATCGACCCGTTCGGCCCGGCCGAGGCCGCGGCGTTCGACGGCGCCGTGCCGTTCATCCAGTGGCCGCCGCTCTACCCCGCCGTGCTCGCCCTCGTCAGTCCCGGCGACGTCGACCCGCGAATCGCCGCCGGCCTGTTCAACGCACTGGCCTTCGGCCTGCTCGTCGGTGGGGTGGCAGGCATCAGTACCCGACTCAGCGGCTCAGTGCTCGCCGGTGCCGTCGCCGGACTGCTGCTCGTCGCGCAACCCGACGTGCTCCTCCTACACCTGCTGGTGGCGGCCGAGCCGCTCTTCTTGGTGTTGCTCCTCGCCGGCACCTGGTGCCTGGCGCGCCGGTTGTCGGGCGCCTCGGGCCGTTGGTTGGTGGCGGCCTTCGCGCTGGCCGGATCGGCGGCCCTCACCCGCTATGCGGGGCTGCCGGTGGTGGTGGCCTTCGCCGCGGCGATTGCGCTCTGGGATCGAGGGTCGGCGCGCCAGCGGGTGCTGCGCGCCACCGGTGGGCTGGCGGCCGCACTCCCCACGCTGGCCTGGTCGTGGTGGACGTCGAACGCCGCCGGCGTGTCGAACCGACGCCTGGTGGTCCAGGCGCCCGACGACGCCCAGTGGCGGTTCGTGGTCGAGAACGTACTGCGCTGGGTGTCGCCCCCCGATGCCGTCACCGCAGCCCGAGCGGTGGTGGTCGGCGCGGTGGTGGTGACACTGATCGGCGCCGCGGTGGCGCTGGTTGCCGCCGGGAACCGTCGCAGCACGCTCGCAGGAGGCGAGGATCCGCCGAGCGCCGACGCTGTCGACGAGGCCACTGCGTGGCTGCGGGTGGTTGCGGTGGTCGCCCCGGCGTACGTCGCCGGCGTGGTGGCCACCCATGTGCTCTTCGACCGAGGGGTGCCCATCGGCGGTCGGCTCATGGTGCCGCTGCTGCCCTGGCTGTTGCCGGTGATCGCCGTCGGTGTCGTCCGTCTCGTCGAAGCGGCGGCACCTCGGCACCAGCAGTGGGTGACCGGTGCACTGGTGGTGGTGGCCGCAGCGGTGATCCTTCCGGTGGGCAGCGGCGTGTGGGACGTGACCGGCCGCGACACCGTCCGTCCACCGGCGGAACAGACGGCGACGGCTGACTACCTCCGCTCGCTCGACACCGACGCGCTCGTGGTGTCGAACGACCCGGCGCTCGTGTGGTTCACCAGCGGTCAGGAGGCCATCCCGGTGCCGCGCCGCAGCGACGCCCCGACGGGAGTGGCGAACGACGCCTTCGACGTGCATCTCGCCGAGGCGGCGGCGTTGCTCGAGGAGCGTGCGGGGGCCGTCGTGCTCTACCGGACGGCCACGCTCTTCGGACCTCACTTCGCTCGCGTCGAGGACTTCGAGGCCCATGGGTTCGCAGTGGTGAAGGAGGGTGACGAGGCCGTGGTGTTGGAACGCTCGTCCAGCGAGTAGGATACCCCCCAACCCTATGGCTGGTTATGCGATCTCCCGTGACGACTATCTCCGACGCCTCCGACGTATCGAGGGCCAGGTGCGCGGTCTGCAGCAGATGGTCGAGGACGACACCTACTGCATCGACGTCCTCACCCAGATCTCGTCGGTGACCAAGGCGCTCCAGGCGGTGGGGCTGGGATTGCTCGACGAGCACGTGCGTCACTGCGTGCGCGACGCCGCCGAGGAGAGTCCCGAGGCAGGCGACGCCAAGGTGGAAGAGGCGGTGGCTGCGGTGGCGCGACTGCTGCGGAGCTGACGTCGCCGCAGTGCCCTCGGCCGTCGGGTGGCGCCACCGCCACTGCCGTGCGCTCCCTCACCGGTCGGGCTCGCCTACGATGCCCACCTCGGCGGGGTCGAACAGCCACTGAGGGGACCGGGGACCAGGTGACGAGAGCACGAGCGCTGAAGCTCGGGATGGCCGTGGTGACCGCCGGCCTCCTCGTGGTGTCCGTCCTGCCCGCCGGCGCGCAGCCTGACACCGTGGCTGACGGGTCCCGAAGCTGGGAGTCGGTGATCGAGGCCCCGGACTTCGCCACCGAGACCTATGGCGATCCGTGGGACTTCGCCAACCCCGAGGACACCCCCGTCGTCATCCAGAACCTCCCCGATGGCCCCGAGTACCTGATGCCCGAGCCCTCGGGTGGCTCGGTGACCTACGAGAGCCCGAACGGCACCCAGCTCTGGTTGGTGCGCAACTGGGGGGCCGGGGCGTTGGCCACGAACCGGGACGGCCCCGTCCTGCCCATCGACGCCGATCGCTACCGACGGCTGTCGATGAGTGTCACCGTGAGCGGCACCAGGCCCGTCGGTGCGGGGGCGTTCTGGTGGGGGTGCGACCCGGACCTGTTGGGGGTGGCCACCCCGCCAGGGGTCACCGACACGCCTGCGGCCTGTGCCGAGCAGACCAGGGAACGCTTCGGCGGCACCCCGTTCACCCTCCAGCCGGGCACACAGGTGGTGGACATTCCCCTCACCCGTACCGAGGCCTTCGGCCCGGCCGACTGGTCGGGGCTCGTCAGCACGCTCCTGGTCACCACCAACGGCGGGGCGCCCGTCGACGGCGATGCCGACCCGTCGCTGCAGCCGGCTTCCATCACCTTGGACTGGGTGCGGCTCTACGCCCCCCAAGGCCGCCCGACCACCGATCCGCACCCGCCCGGTGCGATCGTGGACGGGCTGGGGGTGCTGCCACGGCCCCGGCCGGTCATCGTTGCGCCCGACGTGCGTGGTGACGAGGACTACGCCACCGTCGTGCGTGGCAAGGGCTGGGACATGGACACCCTCGACGACCTGTTCGGTTCGATCAACACAACGGTGTGGGTCAATCCCGAACTGGGGCGCATCGAGGGCACCACCGCCGGCCCGACGTTCAACGACCCGGTCATCCGCTTCAGGAACCCGGGCCCGATCAACGCCCGCCGCTGGCACCGCCTCGAGTTCGTGGCCGGACTGGAGGGACGCTTCGACCTCGAGGACTACGAGGGTGGCGGGACCATGGCCCGGTTCGTGTGGCGCAACCCCAACGCCATCAGCGGGTCGAACGACGTGGGATTCCAGGAGACGAACGACATCGTCATGTTGCCCGGCGCCAACCGGATCCTGGTCGACCTGCACACCCACCCGGCCGGGCTGGTCACCGACGACGAGATCCCGTTCCGGCTGGGCTGGGGTGGCGGTGCCTCGCCGGTGGTGGACCACCCCGAGTTCCACCCGCACGAGGACCGTGGGGTGCGGGACTGGTGGATCTCCGAGCTCCGCTTGCGACGCAACCACCTGGCCGATCCCACGTTCGACGTCCGTTTCCGAGACGATGCCCACCAGGCGGGCACCACCGCCACCGTGGCGTTGGCCACGACCCGCGGCGGTGACCCCGAGCACATCGTGGCCTCGGGCGTCCCGGTCAGCCCGGGTGAGAACGCGGTGCTGCTCGACAGCGCCACGCTGCCGTTCCAGCACCTGTTCTGGGTGCGCCTCACCCTGACCCGCCCGAACGGCGTGGCCACCACCACCTGGTCCAGCGGGCCGGTGGAGACTGGCACCCCGGTCGAGTTCACCGACATGGTGCCGGGGAACGCTTTCTTCGACGACGTGTTCTGGTTGGTGAAGGCGGGCGTGGCCGACGGCTACTCGCCCGACACCTACGGCGCGGTGGCGCCGGTGTCGCGCCAGGCCATGGCGGCCTTCCTGCAGCGGCTGCTCGGTGGCGGCGCCGCGCCGACGTGTACAACGGCCCCCTTCGATGACGTGCCGGTCGGCCATCCGTTCTGCGGGGCGATCGCCTGGCTGGTCGAGGAAGGCATCGCCGACGGCTACGACGACGGGACGTTCCGTCCCACCAGGCCGGTGTCGCGCCAGGCCATGGCGGCCTTCCTCCATCGGGCGGTGACCGGCCAGGGGGTGGCGCCGACGTGTGAGGTGCCCGCGCACCGTGACGTGGACGGCACCTCGCCGTTCTGCGGTGAGATCGCCTGGCTGGGAGCGGCAGGCATTACCCGGGTTGTGTCGAGTGAGGACTTCCGGCCAGCAGACCCGGTGTCGCGCCAGGCCATGGCCGCCTTCCTGCGGAGGGTGCAAGGTGGGGGAGGGGGCCAGTGAGCGACGTGCCGACCTGGCCCGAGCCCGTGGCGGGCAAACCCGACGCTGGTCGCCAGGAGCGCGGTGACACCGTGACGGGCGACGAGGCGGTCAGCGCGCTGGCCGGCGCGGTCGACCTCGAACCCCGATCCGAGGGCCGGGTGCGCCTGCACGGACGCCGTCGGCTGGGGTGGGCGGAGTACGGCGATCCCGACGGTCAGCCGGTGCTGTGGTTTCACGGCACACCTGGAGGGCGGCGACAGCTTCCGCCCTCGGCACCGCTGCTGGCCGAGCGCCTGGGGGTGCGGCTCATCGGCATGGACCGTCCGGGCACCGGGTTGTCAACCACACACCGCTACGACCGGGTGGTGGACGTGGTGGACGACGCCGCGGCGGTGCTCGACCACCTCGAGGTCGCGCGATGTGCGGTGGCGGGACTGTCGGGCGGCGGTCCCTACGCCTTGGCGGTCAGCCACGCCATGGCCGACCGGATCAGCGCTGCTGCGGTGCTCGGCGGGGTGGCGCCGACCTGCGGCCCCGAGCGCGCAGAGGGGATCGCCCGACTGTTGGTGCCGGGCGGTGCACTGTTCGGCGCATTGGCCGTACCGGCGGGCGAGGTGGTGACCATGGCGGCGCGTCCGCTGCGCCGCTGGATGAGCCCCATTTTCGACGTGTACGCCACGCTCGGGCCGGGCGCCGACCGCCCCCTGCTGCGTGACGCCTCACTGAAGACAGCGCTGCTGGCCGACCTGGCCAGCTCGCTCGAAGGCGGCTTGCGGGCACCGTTGTGCGACCTGGTGGTGTTCGGGCGGGACTGGGGGTTCTCGCTGGCCGAGATCGAGGTCCCGGTCACGTTCTGGCACGGCGATGCCGACGCCATCGTGCCGTTCGACCACGGTGCCCACCAGGCCGACCTGGTACCGAACGGTGAGCTCCGCTGCTGCCCCGGCGGCGGCCACTTTGCCGGCTTTGTGCGCACCGAGGAAGTGCTCACCACTCTCGTCGAGCGCTCCTGAACGCGGCGCGACGGTCAGCGCTCAGTGGTGCACCAGTGCACCAGACGCTCCATGGCCTCGGTGACGTCCTCGGTGGCGCCGGCGTAGGAGAGTCGCACCCAGCGGTGACCGCCGTCGGGATCGAAGTCGATGCCGGGCGTGACGGCCACGCCGAGCTCGTCCAACCACCGTGCACACAAGGCCTGCGCATCGTCGGTGAGATGCGACACCTCGGCCCAGGCATAGAAGGCGCCGTCGGAGGGGGCGACACGGGTTGCCCCGCAGCGACGTAGGCCGTCGAGTACCAGCGAGCGGTTGGTGGCGTAGCGGGCAACGTGGGCGTCGAGCTCGTCGGTGGCGTCCATGGCCGCCAGTCCGGCCACCTGGGCCAACGTCGGTGGCGCCACGGTGAGGTTCTGGGCGAGGCGACGTACCGGGTCGACGAGCGCATCGGGCACCACCAACCAGCCCAGCCGCCACCCGGGCATGGAGAAGTACTTGGAGAACGAGTTGACGACGATGGCCGATTCGTCGACCTCGAGCACGCTGGGTGCGGACGTCCCGTAGGTGATGCCGTGGTAGATCTCGTCGACGACGAGCCACGCGCCCGCGTCGTTGCACCACTGCGCCAGCGCGGTGAGGGCGTCGGTGTCGAGCACCGTACCGGTGGGGTTGGAGGGGCTGGCCACCACCAGCCCGTCGAGGTGACCGGCAGCGGCCAGGTGGGTCGGGTGGGGTTGGAAGCGGGTGCGTTCGTCGACCTCCAGCGGCACTGGCTCACAGCCGAGTGACGTCAGCATGGTGGGGTAGCAGGGGTAGCCCGGCTGGGCCACACCCACCCGGGCACCGACGTCGAACGCGACCAGGAAGGCCAGGACACACGCCCCCGACGCCCCGGTGGTGACCACCACCCGCTCGGGGTCGACGGCGAGGCCGTGCCGCTCGGCGTACCAGCGAGCGATCCGCTCCCGCAGCGACACCGTGCCCTCGGCGTCCGTGTAGTGCAGCGGGGTGTGCTCCAGTACAGCAGCCGCTGCTCGGCGGGCGACCGCCGGGGCGGGGGTGGATGGTTGGCCGACCTCGAGGTGCAGCACCCCGTGCCCGGCGGCTTCCCGTTCGCCGGCGGCACGCATCACCGCCATGACGTGGAACGGCGGTACGTCGGATCGGCGGGCCGGTGCACGACGCTGTCCGGCTGCAGGTCCACCCTCGGACGAGCCGGCAGGCGACCCGCTCCCGGCTGGTCGGGATCCCGATCGGAGCGGTGACGACATGGACGTGGCAGGCTACCGACCATCGGCAGGTCGCGCTGGCGTCCTCGGCCCAACGGGTTGGCTGCACATCGTGGCGGCCCTGACCGGGTAGGACACCTCAACGATCGGCAGGCACCCACGACCCGGAGGTCCCCATGAGCGAGCACGCGGTAGCCGAGGAAAGCCGTCTGGCGCAGACACAGGCGCAACTGGACCGGGCCCAGGCGGCCTTGGACCACGCTCAGCACGTCATGGACGCCGTCGAGAAGGTCGAGCAGGTCGTCCAGCGTTCCAGGAGCAAGCTCAAGGTGGGCGTTGCCGTCCTCGCCGTGGTCGCGGTCGTCGGGATCGCCGTGTCAGTGCGCCGGCGAGCGCGTCGCAAGGCCGACGACCGCAGCGACGCCAACGAGTGATCACCGAGGCGGTCGTGCCGTGCCAGCGTCCTTTCGGGTGACTCCTGCGCTGTCGAAGGTGGCCATCTCGGCCAGTAGCAGCGCAGCGCTGGTCACGATCGGCAACGCCGACACCGCACCAGTGCCTTCCCCGAGGCGCATCGCGAGGTCCAGCACCGGCTCGAGGTCCAGCGCCTCCAGCGCTGCGGTGGCACCGGGCTCGGTCGAACGGTGGCCGGCGATGAGGTAGCCACCGGACTCGGGAGCCAGCGATGTCGCCACCAGCGCTGCGGCGCAGGCGATGACGCCGTCGACGAGTACCGGCACCTGGTGTGCAGCAGCACCCACGATGGCGCCCGCCAGCGCGGCGATCTCGAGGCCGCCCACGTCGGCCAGCACCTCGAGCGGCGTGCCGCCGCCGGCCCGCTGCGCGGCGGCACGCACCACCGCCACCTTGCGGGCCAAGGTGGCGTCGTCGATCCCGGTGCCTCGACCGGTGACGACGGTGGCATCGGTGCCGCACAACACGCTGATCAGCGCCGCCGCCGAGGTGGTGTTGGCGATGCCCATCTCGCCGGTGAGCAGGCTGCGGTGCCCTGCAGCGATGGCCTCGGTGGCCACCTCGGCGCCGACGTCGAGCGCACGCCGCGCATCGTCGAGCGACATGGCCGGCCCGGTGGCCAGGTCGTCGGTGCCCGGGCGGACCCGCCGGTGCGTCACACCATCGATTCCGTCGAGGTCGGTGGCCACACCGACGTCGACTACTCGCACGGTCACTCCGTGTTGGCGGGCCAGCACGCTCACCGCCGCGCCGCCGGCAGCGATGTTGGCCACCATCTGGGCGGTCACGTCCTGCGGCCAGGGCGTCACCCCCTGCGCGTGCACCCCGTGGTCGGCGGCGAACACCACCAGCGCGGCGGGAGTGGGTGGCGGCGGTGGAGCCTCGCCGGCGATGGCGCTGAGCTGTGCGCCGAGCGACTCGAGGCGACCGAGCGCGCCGGGCGGCTTGGTGAGCTGGAGCTGCCGCTCGTCGGCTGCCTGTCGAGCCGATTCGTCGACGGGGACGACGCGGCGGACGGCTCGTTCGAAGCTGCTGGTGGTCACGTCGCGATCCTCGTTGCGCCGGCGTCCAGGTGATCGCAGGCTACCGGTGGGGGTGGTCACTGCCGTCCAGGTCGGCGTGCTGGCGGATCCAGCTGTGCATGACGATGCCGGCGGCCACACCGACGTTCAGCGATCGAGTGGAGCCGAACTGGGTGATGGCCACGATCTGAGACGTCGCCGCCACGGCGTCGGGGGACAGCCCCGGTCCCTCCTGGCCGAACACCAGCATGCAGACCTCGGGCAGAGACACGGTCTCGACCGGATCGGCTGCCGCCACGTTGTCCACACCGATGAGGGGTAGACCGTCCCGCTCCGCCCAGCTGGCCAACGCCTCGATGCTGTCGTGATGGTGGACCTGCAGATACCGCTCGGTCACCATGGCCCCTCGCCGATTCCACCGTCGCCGCCCGACGATGTGGACCCCCGCCGCCCCGAAGGCGTTTGCGGTGCGGACGATGGTGCCGATGTTGCGGTCGTGTTGGTAGTTCTCGATGGCCACGTGGAACGAGTGCCGTCGTTGGTCGAGGTCGGCCACGATGGCGTCGACCCGCCAGTAGCGGTAGTGGTCGACCACGTTGCGCCGGTCGCCGCCGGCCAGCAACTCGGGGTCCAGCCGAGGGTCGTCTGGCCACGGGAGGGGGTGGGGACCGACCCCGACCTGGTGGTCGACCCCTTCGTCGGGGTCTGCGTCGTCGTCGGCAGGGTCCATCGGAGCAGCGTTCCCCACCGGGTCGTCTCGGCGCCAGCGCGCCGGTCGCCCTACGATGGTCCCGTGACCGATCTCGGCGTCGACGAACGTCTCGACCAGCGCACCGACGAGCGGTTGGAGCCCGGCGACCACGAGCGCCTGGCCCACATCATCCGCAAGTCCGACCACATGAAGGCCTACGTGATGGGTGAGGAAGTCGTGGCGCTGTGCGGCAAGAAGTGGGTGCCGAGCCGCGACCCCGAGAAGTTCCCGGTCTGCCCGGAGTGCCGCAGCATGCTCGAGGCCCTCAGTGGTGCTCGGGGCGGCGGCGACCGTCGATGAGCTTGGTGGACCGCAGGTCCCCGACGACGGTCTGATCAAGTCAGCTATCTGACGGTCCGTCAGCTTTCTGCGGCTGGCCGACCTACCATGTCGTCGTGCTGCTCGACCGCTTCCGTCTCGACGACCGCGTTGCCCTCGTCACCGGGGCCGGTCGCGGCATCGGGGCCGCCTGCGCCCGTGGGTTGGCCGACGCCGGGGCCGACGTGGTGCTCACGGCGCGCACCGCCGAGCAACTCGACGAGGTGGCCGCCGACGTGCGGGCCGCCGGGCGGCGAGCCCTGGTCCTGCCGGGCGACGTCAACGACCTCGATCATCTCGCTGCGGTGGCTGCGGCGGCGATCGAGGGGTTCGGCCGCATCGACGTGGTGGTCAACAACGCCGGTGGCACGATGCCTCGCCCGTTCCTCGACACCTCGCCCGGCTACCTCGAGCGGGCCTTCCACTTCAACGTCACCACCGCCTTCGCCCTCACCAAGGCAGCGGCACCGTCGTTGCTCGAACACGGTGGATCGGTGGTCAACATCTCCTCGGCCATCGGGCGGCTGCGCGATCGCGGCATGGTGGCCTACGGCACGGCCAAGGCGGCGCTGGCCCACATGACGAAGCTGCTGGCGGCGGATCTGGCCCCGAAGGTTCGGGTGAACGCCGTGGCCGTGGGCTCCACTGCCACCTCGGCGCTCGAAGTGGTGCTCGAGAGCGACGAACTGCACGACGAGATGGTGCGTCGCACCCCGCTGCGGCGGCTGGGGGACCCCGACGACATCGCGGCGGCCGTGCTGTACCTGGCCTCGCCGGCCGGCGGCTGGGTGACCGGCAAGGTGCTCGAGGTGGACGGGGGACTCGAGGAGCCGAACCTCGACCTGGGGATCCCGGACCTGTGAGCGATCAGTCGACGCCACGAGCGGTGGCTGCCACCCCGCGTCCCGGTGTCGAGTTGGCCGGCCCCTTGTCCGACCCGGAGTTCTACGCCGGCGACCCGTTCCCGCTCTACGCCCGGCTGCGCCGCGAAGCCCCGGTGGCGTGGAACGACGACCTGGGGTTCTGGGCGCTGTCCCGCCACGCAGAGGTGCAGGCCGTGTCCCGCCAGGCCGAGCTGTTCTGCTCGTCGCAGGGCATCTTGTTGGGTGACATCGGGCGCGACCTGCCCGAGACCCCGGGGGCGTTGCTGTACGTCGATCCGCCCGAGCACACCCGTTACCGGCGATTGGTGCAACCGGCGTTCGCCCCGTCGCGGGTTCGAGCACTGGAAGGCCCCATGCGTCAGCGGGTGCGAGCCCTGCTCGACGAGGTCCCCCTCGACGAACCGGTGGACATCGTCGACGCCCTGGCGTTGCCCTATCCGTTGGCGGTGATCGCCGACCTGCTCGGCTTGCCGGCGGACCGCTGGCGCACCTACGGCCGCTGGTCGGACGCCGCCATCGAAGCCGGCACCGCACCCACCGACGAGAACATGGCACTACTGGGGGACATGGCTGCCGAGTTGAGCGAGGTCATCGCCGCCAAGCGGGACGACCCCGCTGACGACCTCATCTCGACGTTGGTCACGGTGTCGGTGGCCGACCCCGACACGGGCGAGGAGGAACAGCTCACCGACGACGAACTCATGATGTTCTGTGTGCAGCTGTTGGTGGCCGGCAACGACACCACTCGCAACCTGGTGGCTGGCGGGCTGGTCGCCCTGGCCGAGCACCCCGCCGAGTGGCAGCGCGTGCTCGAGACAGTGGACGACGTCGAGGCGGTCGGGGTGGCCGTCGAGGAGCTGCTGCGGTGGACGACGCCGGTCATCAGCTTCCTGCGCACCGCCACCCGAGCAACCGAGGTGGGGGGCCAGCCCATTGCGGCGGGGGAGCACCTCCTGTTGTTGTACAGCTCGGCGAACCGGGACGAGGCCGTGTTCGGTCCCACGGCCGGATCTCTCGACGTGCGGCGCCAGCCGAACCCGCACCTGGCCTTCGGGTTCGGCCACCACCACTGTCTCGGCGCGGCGCTGGCCCGCATGGAGGCCCGGGTGCTGCTCGAGGAGCTGGCCCCTCGGGTGCGGGCCCTCGAGTCGGCCGGGCCGGTGCACCGGCTCGCGACTGCCGGTGTGGTGGCCGGGGTGCTCGAGGCGCCGCTGGTGCTGCACCGCGCCGGCTCGACATGAGCCGCTGCACCCGATCCGCTGAGTTCAGACGTCGGGTGGCACCACGCCGAGCTGGCGCAGGAGTCCGACCTGTTGGGGTTCGGGTCCGGCGGCTACGTGGTCGATGTCGTCGGGCGCGTAGAGTTCCTCGACCAACTCGAGCCGCCCCTGCCCCCAGATCTCGGTCAGCACACGCGGGCCGATGGTGCGGTTGGCGGCCAGCGTGTCGCCCTCGAGGCGCTGGGTGGCCGCACACCGCAGGGTAGAACACGGTGGGGTCCGGCCGCAGCGAGGCAGTAACGTCGGCAGCCGTGTCCGACCACCGACCGCCCACCGAGACCGCGCCCACCGAGACGCCGGCCGCCGAAGGGCAGGCCGCCTTCGCCCCGCCGGGGCGCTACGACGTCACGATCACCGCTGCCGCCGCCCGGGAGTCAGCGCTGGCGGCGGGCGCGCAGCACGACGCCGCCGTCGAGACGGACGAGCGGGTGCGCCTGGCCGGCCGCGTCATGTTGTGGCGCCACATGGGAAAGCGCCTGTTCGGCCAGTTGCTCGACCGCAGCGGCACCGTGCAGGTGGCGCTCTTCCGCGACGACTTCGCCGACCCCGAGGAGTACCGGCGTTTGGCCAAGGGCGTCCGCCTGGGTGACTTCCTCGGCGTGGAGGGCGTGCTGTTCGTCACTGACAAGGGCGAACCCACGCTCGGCGGCCTCGACGCCACCGTGTTGAACCGGGCGCACGAACCCCTGCCCGACAAGCACGCCGGGCTGGTCGACACCGACCTGCGCTACCGCAAGCGCTACCTCGACCTGCTGGCCAACCCCGACAGCCGCCAGCGCTTCCTGGTGCGTTCCGCCCTCATCAGCGGGATCCGTCGCTGGCTCGACGACCGCGAGTTCATCGAGGTGGAGACCCCCATGCTGCAGGCGGCGGCGTCGGGAGCGGCGGCCACCCCGTTCTCCACCCATCACGACGCCCTCGACCGTGACTTCTACCTGCGCATCTCGCCGGAGACCTACCTGAAGCGGGCGGTGGCCGGCGGTCTCGACCGTGTCTACGAGCTCGGACGGAACTTCCGCAACGAAGGCATCGACTCCTCGCACCTGCAGGAGTTCACCATGCTCGAGTGGTATGCCGCCTACTGGGACTACCGCGACAACATGGTGGCGGTGCGCGAGCTCATCGTGGACGTGCTGGGCACGGTGCTCGGCACCACGGTGGTCGACATCGACGGGCAGCAGGTGGACTTCGCCGCGCAGTGGCCCGAGTACGACTACCGCACGCTGGTGGCCGAGCACACCGGCATCGACCTGTCGGAGGTGCGCACGGTCGAGGCGTTGAAGGCGGCCATTTCGGAGCGGGGCATCGCCGAGGACCTGGCCGAGGCGCCGTCGTACGCATCGCTGGTGGACCTGCTCTACAAGCGCACGGTGCGGCCGTCGCTGGTGGCTCCCTGCTACCTGGTGCACCACCCCGCCGAGTTGGTGCCGTTGGCCCGGCGCAACGACGACGACCCCACGGTGCTCGACATGTTCCAGGTGGTGGTGAACGGCTGGGAGATCGTGAAGGCCTACTCCGAGCTGGTCGACCCCGTCGAGCAGGAGGAGCGGCTGCTCGAGCAGGTGCGCCTGCGCGAAGCGGGCGACGACGAGACCATGATGATGGAGGACGACTTCATCGAGGCCATGCGTCACGGTATGCCGCCCATGTCGGGCCTGGGCCTGGGCATCGACCGCTTGGTGGCGCTGGCCACCGGCGCCACGACGCTCCGCGACGTCGTGCTGTTCCCCCAGCTCCGTCAGGCGCCCGGCGCGAGCTGATCGACCGGCGCGAGCTGAGCGATCGGCGCAACGCAACCGCCATCAAGGTGGAAGGTTCACACGCCGCCGGTCTCCTCGAGCAGCGCTCGCAGATACGGCAAGGCGCGACGGTCCTTCTCGCGGTCGGCGGCCTCCTTCGACCTGATGATCGCCTCCAAGCCGGCGACGAGGGTCAACGATCCGTCGACCAGTTCGACCTCCTCCGACTCCGAGAAGAGCGGTTCGAAGCCACCTTCGAAGCCAGCTGGTGCGAACGTGAGGTCGAGGTCGCCCGCATTCGTGACCAGGTTCAGCATGCGCGGCTGTGCTGCGAGGAACGCGCCGTCGATCGGGAACACCACGCCATCAGGCTCGGCTGTTCGGATCCGGGCGTCGAGCTCGCGGAGCGCCGCCGCCAGCCGATCGAGGTTCTCGACGCTTCGATCCGGGGTGACGTCGACGTCGGTCGTGGGCAGCGGGGAGCCGTGCGCGACGGCGGCGAGGCCACCGATCAAGATGAACTCGACGCCATGCCGGTGCAGGGTGAGGAGCAGTCGCTCCGGGTCGAACGACGCCGTCACGTCGCTCGCCGGGCCAACGCGAGGAGCCGGCGCGTCTCCTCGGCCATGGTCGCGATGCGCTGGGCCGGAGGCATCGCCAAGCGCCGAGCGATCTGCGTCCGATCCACGCCGTCGTCCCTTCCAGTGGCCAGGGCGCGACCGAGCAACAGCCGGATCGCCTCAGCGCGCGAGACCCCGGCAGCCGCTGCCCGCCGGTCCACCTCGACGAGCATCTCCTCGGGGAGACGTACCGAGATCCGATCTCCGACTGGGGGTCGACCGATGCGTGTCACGCCATGAGTATACGGCGCCGGAAACCTCCACGGTCGTGCGTCGGCGAGGTCTGGGTCGCCTCAGCCCGACGACCGGCGTCGCGCCAGCACCCAGCGCACTGCCCACACCGCCACGCCCAGCGCCACCACCAGGGTGAGTGGTTCGGTCAACCAGCGGATGCGGTTGTTCTCGCCGTGTTCGAAGAGGATGGACGACACCGCCACGAACCCGACGGTGCCGGCTGCCACCACCACGACGGTGCGCGCCGGACTGAGCCCCTCCCGTCGCCACCGCAGCGCTGCTGCTGCGCCGCCAGCCAGCACCACCATCGTGGCCGCCACCAGCGTGAGCGACAGGTGGTGACGTTCGTCGGGTGCCGAGAGCAGTACCGCCCAGGCACTCGGGATCTCGATCGGCGGTGACCACGGCACGTCGCCGAGGACGGTGTGACGATAGAGGGTGTCGGCACCCTCGATGTGAGCCCGGTTGGGTAGCAGCGAGAAGTACAGCGATCCGGGGGTGACCCAGATGACGGCGCTGCCGGCCACGTTGCGGGCCACCGCCCGCGGTTCGGCGTCGAGGGTGGCTCGGGCGTCGTCGCCGAGCTGCGAATACCACAACAGGCGGCACTCGTCGTTGGGGTTCTCGATCTGCTCGGCGCCACGCTCGCCGCGTTGCCAGGTGCGGGCCAACACCTCCACGTCGGGCCGGTCGCGTGCGCAGTCCTCGGGCCAGATCGGGGCGACCAGTATCCCCTCGTCGCGCAAGCGCTCCCGTTCTGTCTCGGACAGACCACCCACTGCCACCTGGTGCACGTTGTAGGGGAACCAGGAGCTGAGCTGTGGGGTGCCGAACAGCACCTGGTTCTTCACCATCAGCCCCCCGACCACCAGCACCGGGAGCACCAGGGTCAGCACCACTGCGGGGGACCACCGTGGGGGACGGCGTGCGAGGACGGCCACGCCGACCACGCCCGCCAACCACAGCGGGTGGAGCAGCGAACGGAAGAGCACACAGGCGCATGCCAGCGCCACCACGGCCACCAGCCAACGGAGGTGTGCGGTGCGCACCCAGCGGGCCACCGCAGCGACGAGCGCCACGAGCATGGCGGCCACCGGATACTCGTACGACAGCCAGTTCTCGTAGAGCACCACGACCGGGGCACAACCGATGACCACCGCCGCGGTCACCGCGCCCCACCGGGGGACGCCCAGGGTGCGGGCCACGTCATAGAGAGCCCACAGCAACAGTGCCCCGAAGGCGAGGTAGACGACCTGGAGGCTCACGGCCTCGGGGAACGGCGACCAACGGAGCGTGACCCCCACGAGGAGGTTGAACCCCGGCGGCTGGCTGTGGAAGTACCACAAGCTCTCGGCCATGCGGTCGGTGAGCAACGTCGGTTCCACCAACTGCACCAGGTAGAAGAGCGGTTCGGCGTCGAAGCGCACCCCGGCGGCTGCGTAGGCCGCCCGACTGGCCACGAAAGCGGCGGCCAGCGCAGCGAACGGCGCCCAGCCGTCGGCCGGTGGCCGCCGAGCTGACGGTGTCGACCGCCGCCACCCTGGTCGCCGGGCCGCCCGGCCGACGGACGACGTGCCCGACGTGCCCGACGTGCCCGGCTCCGCCGTGGCGCTGGCCTCGGCCGCCTCGGGATCCTCCTCGTCGGGCACCCGACGATGCTACGGCCCGGGTGGGGAGCCCCCGCCTGATGCCCGACTCGACGGTGTGGTCGCTGTCGACCCCACTGCCCCGACGTAGGGGCCCGATCTCGGCCCACCGGCGGGACGTCGCCCAGTCTGCGTGCTCACCCGGGATGCTGCGGTCGAGGTCCTGACGGTCGTCACGTGCGCGCCCATCACCCGCACCATCCGCGGCATCCGATCGGAGGTGGAGGTGGGTCCCGAGCACGGCCTCCCCGAGACGTCGGCGATCTCCTGCGACAACGTGCTCACCGTGCCCGTCGTGGCGCTGGACGCCGAGCCGATCGGGCACCTCGATCCGGCCACCAGGGCTGCGCCTGACGAGGCGCTCCGCTACGCCCTCGACATCCGCTACTGACCGAGGGCCGGTCTCGGCGGCGTGACGTGCGGCGACCACCCGGGAAGGATCTACAGCCCGCCGGTGTTGACCCGAACGTGAAGGTTCTCGTCATTGGCGCATCGGGCTACATCGGCGGACGATTGGTGCCCGCGCTGTTGCGCGCCGGCCACGAGGTGCGGTGCATGGCCCGCCGACCCGAGAACCTCGACGCCCTGCCCTGGCGCCACCAGGTGGAGGTGGCCGCCGGCGACGTCCTCGACGGCGACTCGTTGGCCGAGGCCTTCGCCGGGCAGGAGGCGGTGGTGCACCTGGTGCACGCCATGGGCGACACCGACGACTTCGCCGACGCCGACCGCCGGGGCGCCGTGAACGTGCGGGAGGCAGCAGCCGCCGGTGGTGCCCGCCAGATCGTCTACCTGGGCGGCCTCGGCCCCGAGGACGACGACGAACCTGGCGCCAGCGCCGGTGGAGGGGCGTTGCGCCGGCCGGGCAAACTGTCGCGCCACCTGGCCAGCCGTCACGAGGTGGGCGAGGTGCTGGCCGACGGGCCGGTGCCGGTCACCGAGCTGCGGGCCGCAGTGGTCATCGGCTCGGGCAGCGCCAGCTTCGAGATGCTGCGCAGCCTGGTCGAGGTGCTGCCGGTGATGGTGGTGCCCCGCTGGGTGTCGCACACCCGTTGTCAGCCGATCGCCATCCGCGACGTCCTGCACTACCTGGTGGCGGTGTTGGACCGGCCCGAGGCCATGGGCAAGGTGCTCGACATCGGTGGGCCCTCGGTGGTCACCTATCAGGAGATGATGCAGGTCTACGCCCGAGTGGCCGACCTGCCTCGACGGGTGATCATCGGGGTACCGGTGCTCAGCCCCGGACTCAGCTCCCACTGGATCAACCTGGTCACCCCGCTCCCCATCGGACTGGCACGACCCCTGGTCGACAGTCTCACCACTGACGTGGTGGTCCGGCCCGACCACGACATCCGCGACGTCATCCCCCACGAGCCGGTGGACCTCGCCGGGGCCATCGAACTGGCACTGGTGCGGGTGCGTGAACTCGACGTACTCACCTCGTGGTCGGGCGCCGCCCGACCCACGCAACCGGCTGAGCCGTTCCCGTCGGACCCCGGGTGGTCGGGTGGCACGCTGCTGTCGGACACCCAGACAGCCGAGACCGACGCGTCGCCCGAGGCGGTGTTCTCGGTGGTAGAGGGCATCGGCGGTGACCGCGGCTGGTACGTGGCCGACGTGCTGTGGCGACTGCGCGGGGTGGCCGACAAGCTGGCCGGAGGCGTCGGTATGCGACGTGGGCGCCGCCACCCCGACCAGCTCCGTCCCGGCGACGCCCTCGACTTCTGGCGGGTGGAGGTGGTGGATCCGCCCCACGAGATCCGCCTGCACGCCGAGATGCGCCTTCCGGGCTCGGCCTGGTTGGACTGGCAGATCGAACCCCGCCCCGGTGGGGGTGCGACCCTTCGACAGCGGGCGCTGTTCGCTCCAAAGGGCCTGTTCGGTCGGGCCTACTGGTGGGCCATGCTGCCCTTCCACGCCATGATCTTCGGTCGGCTCTGCACTCGGTTGGCCGCCGAAGCACATCGGCGGCCGGCTGCGGATCGGTCCGTCACCGGTGCATCACACGGGACCGATCCTCTGGTTCGCTCACCCGATCGGTGAGCTGCGCTCATTGTTCGTGAATGAACGGTGAAAGCGCAGTGGTCAACCCTGTCGTCGGCGTCACCCTCGACAGGAGCAAGCCATGCGAACCCCCATCAGTCCTGCCCCCCGACGGGCGGGCACCGTCGTCGTCACCATGGCGTTGGCCGCCAGCGTGCTCGTCGGCCTCGGTGCCGCTCCTGCGGGCAGCGCCGACTTCGTTGTCAACAGCACCGCTGATCTCCCGCTCGACGAGGTGAACTGTCCCGGGTCGCCCTGCACGTTGCGTGGTGCCGTACAGGCAGCCAACGACGCCGGTGGCGGGCCGCACACCATCACGCTCGGGGCGGGCACCCACCTGTTGTCGCTCAGCGGTGCCAGCGAGGACGACAACGCCACCGGCGATCTGGACGTGCACGTGCCCCTCGAGATCATCGGCGCCGGCCCCGAGGCCACCGTCATCACCGCCGACGACCTCGGCGACCGCATCTTCGACCTGCACGCCAGCCACGGCCCGGTGTCGTTCAGCATCGAGGGTGTGCAGCTCACCAGGGGGTCCCAGGGCGGCGGTGGGCGTGGCGGCGCCATCCAGTCGGCCACGGGCACGGTCAACGTGACGAACTCGACCATCTCGCACAACTCCGCCAGCGGTGACGGCGGCGCCATCAGGGTCGGCAGCTCGTCCACCGTCACCATCGCCGGTACCACCTTTGATCGGAACTCTTCGGCCGACGACGGCGGTGTGCTCGACATGGGAAGTGGCTCGCTCGTCCAGATCGCCGGCAGCACCTTCACCGACAACTCGGCAGCGGGCGACGGCGGGATGATGGCCCTGAACAGCAGCAGTGAGGTGACGATCGCCTCGTCGGGGTTCTCGCGCAACACCGCTGGTGCGGACGGCGGCGCCATCCAGCTCAACAGCGGTGCTGTGCTGGGCATCAGCGGCAGCACGTTCTCGCACAACACCGCTGGGGACAGCGGCGGCGCCGTGTCGCTCAACAGCGGGGCCACGATCACCATCACCGACAGCACGTTCGCCGACAACGTGGCCGGGGACGACGGCGGCGCCATGGAGACCGGTGGCGACACGACGCTCTCGGTGGGCGCCACCACCTTCGACGCCAACGACGCCGGTCGTCACGGCGGCGCCCTCGCCACCTCGGGCACCAACGTGGTCACCGTCATTTCGAGCACCCTGTCGAACAATCGCTCGACCCGCGACGGCGGTGCGGTCAGGGCGGGTAGCGAATCCACGGTGGCCATGGCCAACACCACCGTGTCGACCAACACCGCCGACGAGCGTGGCGGCGCGGTGCTCCTCGGTTCCGGTGCGACCCTCGAGGCACTCCACGCCACCGTCGTCGACAACGAGACGAAGGACACCACCAGCGCCGGGGGCATCGACGGCGCCTCGTTGGCGCTCACCAACTCGATCGTGGCGAACAACACCGGGGGCGACTGCGTGGGAGCGGTGGTCGAGGCGAACGGGGTGAACCTCGACGGCGACGGCAGCTGTGAGCTCGGCGCCGGGCACTTCAACGCCACCGATCCGGTGCTCGGACCGCTGGCCGCCAACGGCGGGTCCACCCGCACCCATCTGCCGCTCGCCGGCAGCCCCGCCATCGACAGCGCCGACAACGACCCCTGCCTGGCCACCGACCAGCGAGGTGTGGCCCGACCCCAGATCGGCGTCGCCGGCGGCGAGGCGGTCTGCGACGTCGGTGCCGTCGAGCGCACCCCGTGTGGCACCGTGCCCTTCTCCGACGTGCCCCTCGGTCACCCCTTCTGCCCGGAGATCACCTGGATGGCCGAGGAAGACATCACCCGGGGCTATGCCGACGGCACCTTCCGGCCCACTGCCGATGTCACCCGCCAGGCCATGGTGGCCTTCCTCTACCGCCTCGACGGGGAGTCGCTGGGTGCTGATCCCACCTGCACCGAGGCGGCCTTCCCCGACGTGCCGGCCGACCACAGCTTCTGCGGCCACATCACCTGGGCCCGCGACACCGGCATCGTCTCGGGCTACGGGGACGGCACCTTCCGTCCCGGCGTGCCGGTGTCCCGGCAGGCGTTGGCTGCCTTCCTCTACCGCAGCGCCGGCTCACCCCAGGGTGCCGACCCGGTGTGCACCAGTGCCGAGTTCACCGACGTCCCGCTCAGCCATCCGTTCTGCGCCGAGATCGGCTGGTTGGTGGCCGCTGGGTTGGCCAACGGGTTCGCCGACGGTACGTTCCGTGGCGGCAACCCCATCAGCCGCCAGGCCATGTCGGCGTTCGTCTTCCGCTTCTCGCTCATCGCTGCGGCCTGACGACGGGGCGGCACCGTCGGCGGCGCCTCAGGGCAGCGGCGGCACGTCGATACCCAAGGCCGCCGCCTGCCGTCCTTCGGCTCGCAGCGCCGCAGCCCGAGCCTGCTCCACTCCCAGGCGCTCGAGCACGTCCGCCAGGCGGAGTTGGTCGAGGGCGGCGAAGGGGCGTGCCCCGATCCGCTCGTGGGTGGCCAGGGACTCCTCGTACTGGCGGCGTGCGCTGTCCAGATCGCCCGCCAGCGCGGCCAATCCGGCGGTGAAGCGCTCCACTGCTCCCCAGCACACGGCCCCGTAGCCGAACACCACCAAGTGGCCGGCCCGCATCGTCAACAGTGGCCGGACGATGGTGGCCACCTCGAGGTGTGCGGTGAGCACCGCGGCGTCGGCAGCCAACGCCATGGTGGCCGTCCACATGAAATCGCAAGGCACGGCGTCGAGGCCTCGTTCCGCCGTGGCGTCGAGCAGGTGTCGTGCGCCGGGGGTGTCGCCGCTGCGAGCGCGCAGCGCGGCGCGCGCCGCCACCGCCACGGGCCGATCCCGGTTGATCTCGTCCGCCTCGATGAGTTCGGCCAACCCCTCGGTGCGGCCCTGCAACGTTCGGATGGCACTGAGCTGCCCGACGTGGATGGGTGTGTACGAAGGGTCGGCCCCCATGAGCGTGAGGGCATCAGCGGCGTGCCGTTCGGCGGCCTCCAACTCGCCGCGGAGGATGGCGAGCATCGCCCGGCGCTGTGCACCGAGGGCCAACTGGGCAGGCAACTGGGACATGCCGGCCAGTCGGTCGGCGTCGGTCATGGCACCCACCGCGCCGGGCAGATCACCCAGCTCGAGCAGGGCGTTGGCGCGCAGGTTGTGGGCGGTGAGCTGGCTCTGGTGATCCCCGTGAGCCTCGGCAGTTGCCACCAGCGCCTCGGCGTCGGCCAGGCGACGTCCCGCCGGGCGTTCGAGCGGTGCCCGCTCCCAGTCGAAGATCTGCGCCAACGCCAGGGCGGGGACCACGTCGTGGACTTCGGCCAGCCGTCGGCCCTCGTCCACCGATGCCCGGGCGGCCGCCGGTGTCTCCTCCGCTGCGTGCCATCCGCGGGCAACCAGCAACCTGGCCTGCAGGGCAGCGATGTCGGGTCCGGTGTCGGAGGCGAGCGCATCCAACGCCGCGTTGTGGTGTACCACGAGGTCGGCGTCGGGACGCTGGTCGCCCAGCAGGAGCACGGCGTCGGCGGCCAGACGGGCATCGCCCGCAGCGGCGGTCGCCTCCACCGCACGACCGATGGCGCCATAGGCGGCACCGTTTCCTGCGAGACGCAACGCCGTGGCTCGCCCGACCAGCAGTCGTCCCAGCTCCACCGGATCGGTGTCGTCGTCGACCAGGTCGAGGGCGAGATCGAACCGCCAGGCCGACTCCTCGAAGCGGTTGTCGGCCAGTGCGCGGCGAGCTGCGGATGCAGCGTGCCGCACGGCGCGGGTGCGAGCGGCCCGTTCGCCCGAGGCGCCGAGATGGGATGCCACCACCACCGCCGTGCTGTCGCTGCCCTCGGCCAGGTCGGCTTCGAGGATCTCTCCCACCTGTCGGTGCAGCCGCGCCCGCTGCGCCGGACCCAGCCCGTCGTAGACGATGTCGCGCGCCAACCCGTGGACGAAGGCACACGTACCCGGGCTCGCCCCTTCCCGCAGCAGCCCGGCGACGCACGCTTCGTCGACGCCCGCTTCGGCCCCGTCGCCTTCGATCGAGGTCACCACTGCCACCGGTACGTCGCCACCGACCACTGCGGCCACCGCCACTGCGGCGGTGCCGTGGCGACCGAGCATCACCACCCGACGCGCAATGACCGTGCGCACCGTGGCGGTGGTGTCCCACCCGGCGACAGCACCGACGGGTCCTGCTGCCTCTCGTTCGAGGCGTTCGCTCACCACCGCGCCGACGAAGAGCGGGTTCCCGCCGGTGTGCTCGTGCAACGCCGTGTCGTCGCAGGTTGTGCCTCCCGGGCCGATCGAGCGTGCGAGCTCGCCCACCTCGGCCACCGACAAGCCCTCGAGGTGGACTGTGCAGGCGACGTCGCGGTCGCCGAACGGCGAGGCAGAGGGCGCGCCCCACGGTCGTCGCTCGGTGGCGATGATCGACAGGTCGTCGTGCCGGTGGGCCAGCATCGACACCAGGTGTGTGGTGCCCTCGTCCGCCCAGTGGAGGTCGTCGAGGATCAGCGTGAGTCCACCGCTCGTCGCCACGTGTCGGGCGAGTTCCGCCACTGCCGCCACTGCTCGCCGCCTGGCAGTGGCGTCGTCGACGGCCATCGGTGCCGGCGCTCCGGCGGCCGACGCCAGGTCCGGTACCAGCCGCCCCAGGTCAGGCATCTCCACCAAGAGATCGGCTCCTGCCGGCCCGAGCCTGGTCACGGCGTCGTTGAGCATCTCGACGAAGGGCTCGAACAACCACAAGGGTCGTTCGTGGCAGCGTCCGAACCAGACGTGGTCACCGCTCAGCGCGCGTTCCCACCCGGCTTCGGCGACCAGCCGGGTCTTGCCGATGCCCGGTTCGCCGGTGACCACCGCCACGCCGCTGCGGTGCAGGCTGAGCTCGCTGAGGGCGTGGTGGCGGCCGACCAGCGGTCGTCCACGTTCGGCGGCCAGGGCGGCGGGAAACGAGGGGAGTGCGGCGTCGGCCTCGTGCTCGCCGCCTGGCGCCTCCTCGGTCGATTGGGTGCGCTCGATCGGCGACCGCACCAGGGTCGCGACGGTCCCCTCTGATCGCCTCGGTCGACATCGCCCGAGCAAGGCAGGGAAACGGCTGGCCGTCGGGTGCGCCACCGCCAACGCCTCGAGCTCGGGGCGACAGGTGTCGTGGCGGCCGAGCCGCAGGTCCGCATCGATCCGGTCGGCAAGCACGTCGAGGCGTTCACGCTCGATGCGGCGCAGGTCGGATTGCACACACTCCTCATAGGTGACCTCGGCCAGCACAGGGCCTCGGAACAGGCGCAGGGCTTCGCTCAGCCGAACGGATGCGGTGTGCGGGTCGCCGCTGGTCGATGCGGCGCGGCCTGCAGCGACGAGGTGCTCGAAGCTGCCGAGGTCGCTCTCGTCGGGACGCAGCACGAGGGCGTAGGCGCTGCCGTGACGCTGCACTCGTGTGGGGTCGCCGAGCGCTCGGCGGAGGCGTGAGACGTAGGTCTGCACCGCGGCGCTGGGTCGGGCCGGCAGCGCATCGGGCCAGAGCGCCTCGATGAGCTCGTCGACCGAGACCGAGCCCGGCGAGCGCACGGCCAGCAGGCAGCACAGGAGCAGCACCTTGCGGTGCCGCAGCTCGACGCGTGCGCCGTCGTCGTCGAGCACCTCGACGGGACCGAGCAACCGGACGTTCACCGAACGAACTGTACGACCCCCGTGTCGTGGAGGGTGGTCCACGCCGCGGTCCTGTCGCCGGTCGAGGCTTCACCGACTGCACTGCCAGTTCTCATCCATCGGTCACCTGCCATTCACCCTGGTTCCGTACGGTCGCCGTGTTCGACATCCCGTGACAGGAGGCGTTGCATGACCAGGTCCCGCAGATCCCCGTTCCTCGCGTTGTTGGCTGTGCTGGGGGTGTTCTCCCTCGCTGCCGCCGCGTGCTCGGACGACGACGGCGACACCAGCACCGATGGCGAGACGACGACCACCACCGCCGCTGGCGATGACGGCGGTGACGATGGCGGCGACGAGGCCGAGGGCGCGGCAGCGTCGACCGACGGGGATCGCAGCGACTGGCCCGACACACTCGTCCTGGCCGCAGTGCCTGCCGAGCAGGACGCCCAGCTGCAGGAGAGCTACCGCGTGACGCGAGAGATCCTCGAGGACGAGCTCGGCATCGAGGTCGAGTTCTTCCAGGCGGCCGACTACGCCGGCGTGGTCGAGGCCCTGATCGCCAGCCGGGTCGACCTGGCTCAGTTCGGTCCGTTCTCCTACGTCATTGCCGTGGCCAACGGCGCCGATGCCGCACCGGTGGGCGTCATGGTCGAGGAAGAGGGTGGCGAACCCGGCTACCAGTCGTACCTGGTGGCCCGCTCGGACAACGACGACATCAACGAACTGGCCGACGTCGAAGGTCAGCGGGTGTGCTTCGTGGATCCGAGCTCCACCTCCGGCTACCTCTACCCGATCGCCGGCCTGCTGGCCATCGACATCGACCCCGAGAGCGACGTCGATCCGATCTTCGCCGGGGGCCACGATGCCTCCGCCATCTCGGTGGTGAACGGTGACTGTGATGCCGGCTATGCCTTCGACTCGATGGTCGAAGTGCTGCTCCCCAGCCGCGGCGAGATCGAAGAGGGCGACCTGAAGGTGGTGTGGGAGTCGGAGGTCATCGCCGGGTCTCCGATGACCATGCGCAACGACCTCCCCGAGAGCCTGAAGGACGCCATCGCTGACATCTTCGAGAACAAGATCAACGTCGACTGGGCCTTCGACAACGGCTACTGCGAGAGCAACGACCCCGCCGAGTGCTCCTTCTCCGACGAGGCCATCTGGGGCTACGTTCCTCGGGACGACTCGTTCTACGACGGGGTCCGCGTGGTCTGCCGCGAGACCGGCGCACCGCAGTGCGACGGGATCAGCTGATGGCAGCCACCCCGTTCCGCCGGTCCGGACCCTTCGATGGGGCCGGGCCGGCCGGACCGGGTCCCGGTGCGTCCCCCGAGGCTCCGGTCGTCTCGCTGCGCGACGTGCGCAAGGAGTTCGACGGCGGTGACGTGGTGGCGCTCGACGAGCTCACCCTCGACGTCAGCCCCGGTGAGCTGACCGTCATCATCGGCCTGTCCGGATCGGGAAAGTCGACCCTGCTGCGCCACCTGAACGGCCTCACCGCTCCCACGTCGGGCTCGGTGGAGGTGCTCGGCGTCGACGTGGTGGCGGCACGCCGTCGGGAGCTCCGCCAACTCCGCCGCGACGTCGGGTTCATCTTCCAGCAGTTCAACATCGTCGGCAGGTTGTCGTGCATGGAGAACGTGCTCTCCGGTGCCCTCGGCCGCCTGCGAGGTCCCCGCTACGGCGTTGTCAGCTATTCGAAGGCGCTGCGACGCGAGGCGCTCGAGCTCCTCGATCGTGTCGGGCTCGTCGACCAAGCCTTCCAGCGCACCGACACGCTGTCGGGTGGTCAACAGCAGCGGGTGGCCATCGCCCGCACCCTCATGCAGCACCCGAAGCTGGTCCTGGCCGACGAGCCGGTGGCCTCGCTCGACCCGGAGATCTCCGGTCAGGTGATGGACGTGCTGTTCCGGGTGTGCTCGGAGGAAAACCTGTCGGTGCTGTGCAGCCTCCACCAGGTGGACCTGGCGCTCGGCTGGGCCACCCGGCTGGTGGGTCTGCGCGACGGGAAGCTGGTGCTCGACAAGCCGGCCGAGGGTCTCACCACCGAGGACGCCATGGCGGTCTACAAGCGTCTCGATCCAGCGGGCGAGAAGGCGGCGGAGTACCGCGAACTGGTGGTGAGCGGACCTTCCGCATGACTGCGACCCGCGTCGAGCCCGAGTCTGCCACCGCCGAGCGGACGACGATCCTCGATCGCCTGCCGCTTCGCCCGCCGTGGCCGTGGCGCAAGAAGCTGCTCGCCGGCATCGGGATCACCACCGTTGCCGCCTTCCTGTGGGGCTCACGGCGGGTCGGCTTGTCACCCGCTGCGCTGGCCGAGGGCTACGGCGACTTCATGCGCCTCCTCGAGCGCATGCTGCCGCCGGAGTTCCGCAACCCCGACGAGATCGTCTCGCTGGCCATCCAGACCTTCTACATCGCCTTCATCGGCACGGCCATCGCCGTGGCGCTGTCGCTGCCGCTGGCATTCATGGCGGCCCGCAACACCACACCCAACCGTGTGGCCTACTCGCTGTCGCGGGGCTTCATCGTGGCCATGCGGGCGATCCCCGATCTCATCTTCGCCCTCATCTTCGTGCGGGCCATCGGCATCGGCGTGACCGCCGGTATCTTGGCCATCGCCCTCAACGCCATCGGCATGATCGGCAAGCTCTTCGCCGACGCCATCGAGCAGATCGACGAAGGACCACGCGAAGCGGTGCTGGCCGCCGGGGGCACCCGCCGCCAGGCCATCATCACCGGGGTCCTGCCCCAGGTGTTGCCCTCCTTCATCGGCACCACGCTCTACCGGTTGGACATCAACTTCCGGACCTCCACCATCTTGGGTTACGTGGGCGCCGGTGGCATCGGCTCGCTCCTTCAGCTGTACCTGGGCAGCCTCCAGTACAAGCGGGCGCTCGGGGTGACGCTCGTGATCGTCGTGCTGGTGCTGGTCATCGAGTTCGTCTCGGCCTGGATCCGCCGCAGCATCCTGGGCAGCGACGACTTCGAGGCGAAGCGCCTCAGCCGCCGGGCACACGCAGCGCTCCGGCGAGGTCGCGCCAGTGCTGGGAACGGTTCTGCGAGCGGCGTTCACGTCTCGTCGTCGAACGGGACCGGGCCGGCCGGCGTCGAAGTGGTCGCTCGGGACGGCGCGCCGATCGCCAGCGTGGTCGACAGTCGGGCGGCATCGGTGCTGGCCGACGTGGGCGGTGGTGGTGTGGACGGCGGCGCGTCGCCCAGCTCGCTCGGTGGTCTGTCCGCCGTTCCGTTGGCCGAACGACCCCTGAAGCCACCCTGGACGACCCAGCGCGTCCGCATGGCCGCCTTCGGCTGGGGCAGCCTCGCGCTGTTGGTCCTCAGCCTCGTGTCGACGCAGGTGAGCCCGTGGGCGCTGCTCACCTCCGTCGGTGACATCGCCAGCGTCGCCGTTCAGCTCGTGCCCACCAACATGGACTGGTACGACTCGTTCATCCTCGAGGGCATCGTCGAGACCATCGCCATTGCGGTGGTGGCCACCTGTTTGGGTCTGGCGGTGGCCTTCCCGCTCGCCTACCTGGCGGCGCGCAACGTGGCGCCCGCCAGGTGGGTGTTCTACGCCGCCCGGTCGGTGGTGGTGATGGTGCGAGCTGTCCCCGAACTCATCGTCGCCGTGCTGTTCGTGGCCGCCGTGGGCCTCGGGCCGTTCCCCGGCGCCATGGCGCTGGCCATCGGCACCGTCGGGTTCGCCACCAAACTGCTGGCCGATGCCATCGAGGAGGTGCGGCCCGGCCCCCGCGAAGGCGTGTGGTCGGTGGGTGCCACCCGCATGCAGGAGGCGGCCACCAGCGTGACGCCGCAGGCCATGCCCTCGTTCGTGGGTACCAGCCTCTACGTGTTCGACATCAACATCCGAGCCGCCACCATCCTTGGACTGGTGGGCGCCGGCGGCATCGGCTTCTACCTGATCCAGGCCACCCGCACCCTCGACTGGGAGCGGGTGGGCGGCATCCTCATCATCGTCTTCGTCCTGGTCTACGCCATCGAGCGGTTGGCCGGCTGGGTCCGAAAGCAGCTCATCTGACCGCCGTCCACAGCCACCCACGGTGGAGGTGCGTCCGCAGCGCACCACGCCGTCCCCGGCCACTCGGGTGGGTCCGGTCCAGGGCTCGCCGGACCCACCCGAGTCGGGGTCGGCCACCGCTGCGTCAACAACAAGCACGCGGCGTCGAACGCTGCAATGGCGTCGCTCGCCGAGAGTTCTCCCTTGGGGCGTCGCTCGATGCGATCGAGGACCCCTTCGACCGTCGGCGTCGCGGCGATGGCGGCGAGCTGCCCGGCGGGGAACTGCTGCAGCAACTGCCCTGCCGACGCGGCGCGCCGAAGGAACGCTCCGTGTACCTCCAGCGGCACGTCACCGATGTCGGGTCGCAGCCAAGGCGCCGCTCGAACGTGCACCCCAGGTGACGAGACTGTACGCGTGGGTGCCCCTACCGCCGGCTCAGCAGTCAACAGTCGCCCGTAACGCCTCGCAGGCCTCGGTGAACCGCATCGGGTCGAGCGTGCACTGCCGCTCGACGAGGTAAGCCTTGGCCACCACACGTAGGTTGTCGAAGCTCGCCGCGCACTCAGCCGGCATGCCATCACTCGTGCCCAGTCGGAGTTCGGTCGGGATGCCGCGGATCGTCCGTGTCACGGGCGCCGCGAGCACGCTGTGTAGGACGGGGATCGCAGCTGTCCGAGTCATCACGAGGAACGGCCGACGGCCGACGCCTTCGATCTCCCCCCACCAGACCTCACCTCGCCTCGGCTCGGTCACCATGGCTCCTCTGCGATGGCGTTGCGCATCGACGCTATTGCGGCCGCCCTCTCGGCGTCCGTCGGAGGAGTACGACGGTAGCCCTCCACGATCGAGCGGTCATCCCGGCGCCGGCGATCAAGCTCCACGACCGCCTCGATGCCAGCACGCACAGCGGCTGCTCGAGACTCGTACACACCGCGGTCCACGAGGTCATCGAGGACCTTGAGCTGCTGCGTCGGGAGGCGCACAGCGATCTGCTCGGTTGCCATGGCAGCGAGCATACCGTTCTGGTTGTCGGAACGGTATGCGACCTGAACCGTCCCCGAAAGCGGGATCAGCGGTCGGGATGGCTGTACCGGAACCCCCCGCGCCCGAATCGGCGGACCCCGAGGTACCGGACGCTGGCCTGCCGAGGACCTCAGCCAGCCGAACGGTTGGCGAGGTCGACCACCAGCGGGGCCCAGTCCTCGAGCGGCGCCACCCGGCGCCCGGGCACCTTGGCGGCCTCGTCGGCGTGTCGGAGTGCCACGGCATCTGCTGCGTGCGGTGAGGCCTCGAAGGCTGCCACCTCGGCCTCGTGGAGCGGTCCGCCCTGCAGTTCGAGGGTGCGGATGCTGCCGTGGCTGAGCCGTCGCCGGTAGCCAGCATCGGTGGCGACGAGGTAGCGCTTGGCGGCCACGTGCAGCTCCACCAGCGCCGCCACCCGCTCGCCCAGCAGTGGCCGCACGGCGTCGGCCCCGTGACGGCCGTGTCCGTCGGCGTCGCCCGGCACCAGCAGATGCCCGACGTCATGGACGAGACCGGCAACCACCAGCTCCTCGTCGTGGGGATGCCAGGTCTCGAGGATGTCGGCGCATTGGAGGCTGTGGGACAGCACGTCGATCACGTCGCCGCCCACCACTCCGTCGGCCACGGTGTCCGAGGTGGACACCAGGGCGAGGAGCGTCTCGACGTCGGCGAACGCGAACGGCGGTGTCGGGGCGCCCGAGGTCGCCGCGCCACCATCGGGGGGCCTCCGGTCCGGCGAGTCTGGTGACGCTGCGGCGCTCACGATCGATCGCCCGTGTCGCCCGGTGCCCGCTCGCCGGCGGGTCCTGCGGTGGTGCCGGCTGCTGGGGTGCACATGTCGATGGGGGCGGTCGTGCCCGGCGGTGGCAGGTCCGGTCGGGCGGTCGTGGCCGGTGTCGTCGGTGCTCGGTGCCGCAGGTCCACCCGAGGCCAGCGGCCGTCGAGGTCGAGCACGACCACGTCGGCTCGGGCGCCCGCCTCCATTCGTCCACGGTCGTGGCGGCCCAGCACCTCGGCCGGCCCGACGGTCACCAGCCGCACCGCCCCCACGAGGTCGGTGGCGCCGTGCTCCACCAGACGGAACACCGCGGCGAGCAGCGTGGAGGGCTGGTAGTCCGATGCCAGGGCGCTGCACAGCCCCTCGGCCACCAGGTGCTCGGCCGCCACGTTGCCCGAGTGCGACCCACCGAGCAGCACGTTCGGCGCACCCATGACGGTCGGCATGTCGAGCTCCCTCGCCGCCTGCGCGGCATCGACGCTGAGGGGGAACTCTGCCACGCGTGCGCCACGCCCGTGGGCCAACTGCACGTCCGCGGCGTCCTCGCAGTCGTGGGCCAGGAGTCGGACCAAGCCGGCATCGGCCAACGCCGTCAGCTGTTCGAGGTTGGCCACTCGGATGGCTTCGCGCGCATCGCCCTCGGCGATGGCGGCGGCCACGAAGTCGTCGAGGTCCATCCCGTCGGGCAGATCCTGTGGCCGGATGGCCGCCCGGAAGGTGGCGACGTCGCGGTACTGGCCCTGCCCAGGGGTGTGGTCCTCCACCGACAGCAGCGGTGGGGGCCGGGGGTGCAGGGGCGGTGGGGTCTCGAGCCACGGGAGGACGGCGGCGAGCCCGTCGGGGCTGCGCACCTCGAGGCGATGGAGTCGGCGGTGCTCCACCGGGCCGGCGAGACGGCGGGCCCGCTCGTCGATGGTGCGGCACAGCTCGTCGGCGCCGTCGATGCTGCGTCCGTAGCTGGGCTTGTGCTCGAAGCCGACGCCGTGCGCCACCGTGGTGACCCCCGCCGCAGCCAGGCGGCCCTCGAAGGAGCGGAGGGCGAACTCGGGGACGAAGCGGGCAGTGGCGCGGGGCGACACCTCACGTTCGAGCCCGTCGCTGTGCACGTCGACCAGGCCGGGAAGACACCAGCGCCCCCGCCCGTCGACGGCACCGGCTGGCGGGGTGCAGCGGTCACTCACCTCGACGATGATCCCGTCCTCGCACACCACGGTGGCGTCATCGATCACGCCACCGGGCGTGACAGCCCGCACGCTGTGCACTGCCCAGCGGTCCGCGGGGGCGGGGTCCCCGAGAGGGCTCGTGAGCTGCGCGGGCGCCGCAGGGGAGCGACGCAGCTCGGTGGGCGGTCCCTGCCGGGCCACCCGGCCGTTGCGCAGCACCACCACCCGATCGGCGAGGCGCGCCATGGCCTCGTGGTCGTGGAACACCGACACCATCGACACCCCAGCGGACCGCAGGTCGTCGAGCAGGTCGACGACCGCGTCGCGGTTGGCCGGGTCGAGGGCGGAGAACGGCTCGTCGAGCAGTAGCAGCGGCGGGCACCGCAGGGTGCCGGCCGCCAGGTTGACCCGCTGCTGCTCGCCGCCGGACAGGAGGTGCGCTCCGATCGACCAGATCGCCGGCGTCAGGCCGAGGCGAGCCAGCATCTCCTCGGCCACCGCAGTGGCCTCCGGTCGCCCCAGACCACGTCGCCGGCCGGCGGCGGCCACGATCTCGAGGGCGCTGCGCCGGGGCTCGACCCGTAGGAACTGCGAGACGTAGCCGATGCGCCTGACCCGCAGGTCGGCCAGCGTGCGGTCGTCCACCGAGGCCAGATCGACCGGGGGCCGTCCAGGGGAGCGGAGCCACACCTCGCCGGAGGTCGGGAGGTAGGTGCGGTAGATGCAGCGCAGCAGCGACGACTTGCCTGCGCCGCTCGGTCCGGCGAGGGCGACGTGTTCGCCGGGATCGACGGTCAGGTCCACGCCGTGGAGGGCGTCCACAGCATGGCCGTCGAGGGCATGGATGCGGAACACCTTGTGCAGCGAGCGAACCTCGAGCACCGGCGCAGTCGCGGTGTCCCTCCCCGGGGGGCCGTCCGCTGCGTGCGCTGTGGCGTCGGGCGCCGGCGCGGCATCGACGAGCGTCGTCTCGGGTGCGATCTCAGCCACGGGCGGCACTCACAAGACGTTGGCTGTAGGGGTGCTGTGGGTCGGCGAGGAGCTGATCGGTGAGCCCCTGTTCGACCACGCGCCCCTGGTGCATGACCAGCACCCGCCGGGTGAGGAGCTCGATGACGCCGATGTCGTGGGAGACCACCACGGCGGCCACGCCGAGCTCGTCGAGCAGGGTGCGCAGCAGGTCCAGCACCCCAGCGGCCACCGAGGCGTCGAGGCCGGTGGTGGGTTCGTCGAGCAGGAGCAGCGGAGGCTCGTTGGCCAGTGCCTTGGCCAATTGCACGCGCTGGCGCATGCCGCCGGAGAACTCTCGTACCGGGTCGTCCATGCGCTCGAGGGGCACCTCGACCCGTTCGAGCAACTCGGCGGCTCGGTGGCGGATCTCGGCGAAGCTGCGCATGCCCGCCGCGGTCAGCCGGTCGGCGATGTTGCCGCCGGCGCTGACCGAGAGGTCCAATCCCTCGGCGGGATCCTGGTGGACGACCGAGAGGTGTGACACCCGCAACGCTCGGATGCGGGCGTCGTCGAGCGAGAGGATGTCGGTGTGGCCGTCGTCGACGCTGGCCAGGTGGGCGCGGCCGACGGTGGCCTTCTGTTCGCCGGCCAGGCACCGCAGCACGGTGGACTTGCCCGACCCCGATTCACCGATGATGCCGAGCGCCTCACCGGGTGACACCTGCAACGAGACATTCCAGGCGCCCACCACCGCGCCCGACGTGGGGCTGACGACGGTGCCGAACTCGGGCCCGGTGCCCTCCACATCGGCCGGGGAGCCGCGGCCGTAGATCCGCCCCAGCTCCTCCACCCACAGCGTCCACGGCGGGCTGTCGGGGTCGGCGGGCAGCGAGCCTTCAGCCGGGAGGCCCGTGCAGGGGATGCGTGAGGCCAGCCCATCGGGTGCGTTCGACGGTGATGTCGTCGGCGGTGCGAGGGTGGACCCGGGGTGGACGAGCACGTCGATCGGCGGTTGTCGAGGCCGGGCGATCGACCCGTCGTCGCCGGGTCGGTCGCTCACGTCGCCGGCGGCGCGAGCCAGTCTGCCGGCGGGGTGTTGCGCCGGGTCGGCCCGGCACAGCGCTGCGGCTGTGTCCACCGCGCCCTCCCGATGTCGTCGACACCAGTCGGTGTCGCTGCATACCCACACGGTGTGCTCACCGTCGCTGCTCGGCACCTCCACGAGGAACGACGACGTCGATCCGCAGTGTCCGCAGCGGCTGTCGGGCGCACGCTCCACCTCGAAGGGGACATCGTCGAAGGTCAGTGGGACCACGTCGGTGTGGGGTGGGACGGCGTAGATGCGCTTCTCGCGGCCGGCGCCGAACAGGGACAGGTGGTCGGCCTGGTGCAGCGCCGGCACGTCCCACCGAGGGATCGGCGTGGTGGCGATGACGTAGCGGCCGGCCACGGCGCAGGGGTAGCCGGTGGTCCGACTGATCACGCCGTTGCGCACCTTGTCCTCGTAGAGGCTCACCCACATGCGGGCGTAGTCGGCCTCGGCGTGCAGCCGGCGTTGTTCACTCATGTCGCGCTCGACGCCGCGCAGCGGCTCGGGCACCGGCACTTGCAGCACGAGGGTCTGCCCGCTGCGCAGCGGATCCTCGGGGATGCGGTGGCGCGTCTGCACCACCGTGGCGGCCCGGGCGTCGTCGGTGGTCGACACCCCGGTGGTGGCGGCCACGAGTCGGCGCAGGTTGGTGGCGTTCACGCCGTCGTCGTCACCTTGGTCGATGACCTTCACCACGTCGTCGGGGCCGACGATGGCCAGGGTGACCTGCAGCCCTCCGGAGCCCCAGCCCCGGGCCACCGGCATCTCCCGGGATCCGAATGGCACCTGGTAGCCGGGGACGGCCACCGCCGTAAGCGTCGCCCGGCGGATCTCGCGTGTGGATCCTTCGTCGAGAAAGCCGAAGGATCCCTCATCGCTGCCACGGTGCTGCTCGAGCAGTCGGTCGAGCAGGCCGACGCCCGCACCGCCGACGCTCGCATGTGCGGTGGTCGGCCCGTGCAGGGGGTCGCTTGGCTGGTCGCTCATCGGGCGCTGCTCGTCTCGTCGGCGGGAGCATTGCGTTCGCCGATGGTGGGCCGCCCATCGTCGTAGGCTGTTCGCCGGTGTCGTTGGCGGGCGGCCATGGCCACCTTGCGTTCCACCATCGAGCGGAACGTCACGTAGTGCGGCAGCTTGAGGTGCTCGAGGAAGCCCGAGGCATCGAGTCCGTCGGTGGTGACCAGCACCGACTGCTCGAGACCGCTGCGTCCACCGTCGCGATGCACGGCGATGTCGAGGTTGGCCATGGCGATGGCCTTGCGCTCGTTGTGTCCCGCACAGAGGCCGTAGCCGGCATCGAAACGGGTGCGGTCCTCCTCGGGTCCGTCGAGATCCTCGATGGCCTCCACCTCGGTCACCCGAATGTGTCCGACCACCACCGGGCGCCCGCTGTGGGGATGGGTGACGGGCAACGGGAGGCGGGCGTGGCGCACCTCGCCGAGCGTCACCTCGTGGAGGTGGTCGTCGGGGCCGAGGATGTTGCGGTACCACAGGTTGACCAGCGCGCCGGTCTCGGCGCGGGCCATGGTGGCCAGGCGGGCCGAGCGAGGCACGCCCGGGCGGACCGGATCACGGGTGATGTCGTAGGGCGACGGATCGTCGCGCCGTCGCCGATCGACGAGCAGGTCGAGGTCGCGCAGCAGGTCGAGCAGGCGGCCACATCGGGGCAGGCCATCGGCCGCGATCACCGGCTCGGCGGCTCCGGCATCGTCGGCACCGGGTTCCTGCGCGCGGTGGCCGTTGCCGGCGAGCTCGCCGTGACCGGCTGAGCGGTCGGTGATGTCGACATCGACGTCGACCACCGTCTCGTCCGCCGTGTCGTCCATCGCGCCGCTGGCTGGTGGACGGCACTCGAGGAGGCGTCCGGAGTAGTCCACCGTTCGACCGAGCAGCTGCGGGCCCGGTGGGTTCTGGTAGGCGGGGACGACCCTGCGGAGCAGTGGCGCGCCGGTGGGGTCGATCGGCTCGGTGGTGCCCAGCCGGGGCAGGGTCGACCGGTGCGACCGCAGGAGCTGCGCAGCTTCGATGATGTCGCCTTCTGCCTGGATGAGCGCAGCGGCGGCCAGCGCCGGCGCCCACAGGCTCCCTTCGCTCATCACCCGGTCGACCGCCAGGCGCTGGCGTTCGGTGAGCTGGTCGACCTGCAGCGGGGCGGCATCGCTGTGCCGGCGAGCGTTGCGCACCAGGTGCTCGGCGGCGGCGACCGCCGCCAGCCCGCCGCGGGCGGCGGCGTAGCCCATCAGCGCTCCTCGCTGTGCAGCGCGGTGACCCGCAGGTTCGACGAGCGGGCCAGCGCAGCCACGGTGCCGTCATCGGCGGTCAGCCACACGTCGATGCCACAGGGGAACGCGCGGTTGGCCTCGGCGATGGCGGCCAGCACATCGGGGGACAGCCCGTCGACCTCCACCCGGCGGCGACCCGGCACACCTGGCCCGGCGACCTCGACCATGGTGGCTGCTGGCGGCCTGGGCCGCGGGGGTACCGGCCCGCTGGAGGGCAGCGGGACGAGGGCGTCGCAGCGGATGGCCAGCCTGGCTGCGGCTTCGGGGGCGTCTGGTCGGCCACGACGGAGTGCAAGGATCTGGCCGGGAGTGGGCTCGGTGAGAGCCACAGCGACGTGGGCCGCCTCGAGTACCGACGGACGCGCGCCGGTGGCGTCGCACACGGAACGGGTCCATCGGCCGTCGGCGTCGCCGGTGATGACCGCCACGGACTGGCTGGGGTCGCCCAATGCCAGCGGGAGGAGCAGGGCGGTGGGTGCACCGTCGGGCAGGAGATCACCCGGAGTGGTCGCCACGGTGCCAGGTCGGCTGAGGGTGCGGAGGAGCACGTCGAAGAGCGCCTGGGAGCGGCGAGCGTCGGACCACGTGGTCCGCCACGCCGCCGCAGGTGCGACCGTCGCGGCACGGTTGGCATCGGGTGGCGCGATCGTCACCGGTCCAGCTCCTCGAACTGCACGGTGGTGGCGGCCAGGACGGACCACTCTTGGTGCTCTGCTGCGGCTCGCTCGTCGGCCACCCGGTCGCAGAGCGCCATCACCTCATCGGCCAGCGGCCGGCGAGCGGTGGCCTCGGCGTCCAGCACCGCAGCGGCCAGGGTCGGGATGGGTTCGTCGCCCAGGCGCATGGCCCACCCCCGGGTGCCGTCGAGGTCGATCTCGGCTCGGGTGGCCAGCACCTCGGTGAGGTGGAACCGGTCGCCGACCACGGGCTCGCGCACCTGCACCACCACCGTGCCGACCTCCGGGCCGACGATCAGCTGCGGTGGCGAACCTTCGGCCACCGCCCGCTCGGCCAGCCCGATGACGTCGTCGGGCGGCGCGGCGGCGAGCAGCTCGCAGCGTTGCTCGCGGGTCCACCCGCCGCCGTTGCGGCGTCCATCGTCGGTCGGTCGGCGGCGCGCCTGCTGCTCGCGCTCGGTGCGGGCGGGGGGATCGATGGTGCTCACGAGGCGGCCTCCAACCGGAACACGACCTTGAAGACGTCGGTGCGGAGCCACGAGCGGGCGAACTCGATGGGCCGTCCCTCGCCGTCGTGGTTGCACGACAGCAACCACCAGGCGAGTGGACGGCCGGAGAGCCCCAACAGGCTTGCGGCCTCGGGTGCGAGCACATCGAGTTCGGCAGTGCTCCACGCACGCCGAGGCGAGACGCGATAGTGCTCGACCAACGTGGTGTAGAGCGACGCACTGTCGGCGTGCCTGCTGCTGGTCTCGATGCCGTTGCTGGTGTCGCACGTGGTGCCATCGGCGCAGCCGTCCCCGGCGACCAGCTGTGCCGGCAGGTCTGTGAATCGGTCGGCTGGGAAGTGCGAGGAGCTGATGCCGGCCTGTTCGCCGTCGACCCAGCCTCGCCGGTCGACGCGCACCACGGGAGCGCCCGGGGCCAGGCCGAGGGCGTCCGCCACCTCCCCGTCGGCGGCGACGACCTCGGTGGCCAGCAGTTCGTTGCGGGGCACGCCGCCGGCGCGGCGGACGGTCTCGCTCCACGACGGGGGTGTGTCGGCGGCGATGCGGTACTCGATGCGACGGGCCACGAACGTGCCGGCGCCACGAACCCGCCGCACGAGGTGGCGGCGCTCGAGCTCTTGCAACGCTGCGCGGGCCGTGAGCCGGCTGATGCCGTGGAGGTCGACCAGTTCGTGTTCCGACGGCACCCGGCTACCGGGTACGGCCTTCCGTACGTCGACCTCGAGCGAGTCGGCGAGCGCCAGGTAGGTGGTCACACCACCAACGGGACCACGACCGCGTTGTCATGACAACCGAACTCCGGTCGAACCTTGGGTGCCCCTCGATGAACGAAAGGTGACCGATGAGCCGCGGGCGATGGTGGACCCTCGAGTGCGTCAGGTGGTGGTGTCGAGCACCTCGACCAGTCGGCGGAACAGTGTGGTCGGGACGTGCTCGGAGAGCTGGGAGACGTTCATCACGATCACGACGGTGGTGTCGGTGTCGACGTCGTGCATGACGAGCGAGGTGAAGCCGAATCCTTCTCCGGTGTGGCCCCACCAGCCGGCCACCTCGCCGATGCCCAGGGCGTACTCGTCGTACACCGGACCCTCGTCGAGCGGTGCACCCTCGAGCCGGGCGGCCTGGGTGGCCTCGTCGAGCAGCGAGCCGTCGGCCAACACCCGACCCCACGCCGCCAGGTCGGCAACCGTGGCCACCATGGCCCCGGCGGGACCGAACACCGAGAAGTTCACCGGCTGGTCCTCGAGGTCACCGTCGTCGCCCGGCGCGTAGCCGATGACATCGACGTCCACGTCGTCGGGTCCGCTCGGGTAGACGGTGGCGTCGAGACCCAGCGGGACGAGGAGCCGCTCGTCGAGCACGTCGGCGAAGGCCTGTTCGGTGACGGCCTCGACCAGTTCGCCGAGGAGCACCGTGTTCAGGTTCGTGTAGACACGCTCGCTCCCGGGTTCGAACTGCATGGGCTCGTCGTCGACGAAGGCGATCAGCTCGTCGATGGTGAACCACCGGGTCGGGTCCTCGACGAAGGCCTCGACGAACACCTCGTTGGTGTAGTCGGGGAGCCCACTCGACATGTCGGCCAGTTGGCGGACGGTGACGCTCGGATCGCCGGGGACGTCGTCGAGGTAGTCCCCGATGGGGTCGTCGAGGTCGACCAGGCCTTCGTCCACCAGTTGCAGCACCAACGTCACGGTGAACGTCTTGGTGATGCTGCGCAGCGGCCATTCGCCGTCTGCCGTCAGGGGCTCGTCGGTATCGAGGTCGCCCACCCCCACGGCTCGGACGAGCTCGTCGTCACCTCGGGTGATGAGCACCACGGCGCCGGGAGCACCGAACTCCTCGAGGGTGTCGTCGATGACCTCGTCGACGGTCGCACCGAGCGATTCGAGGTTGTCATCGATGGTCGACTCGTCCACGGCGGTGTCGTTGCCCGTTGACGCGCCGTTCGATTCGTCGCCATCGGACCCGTCGTCCCCGGCGCACCCGGCGAGCACGAGGGCGAGCACAGCCGCCAGGGCAAACCACGTCGAGAAGCGGGAGGACGATCCATGGAGCATGTCGGCACCGTACCGAACGGCGCTGCACAGCGGTTACCGCGGGGTAGCGCCTACGTGTGTCGCCGGGCCACGGTGACACCGGCATCCCACCCCGGCGCTCGACCGTCCGCCGGTGGCGTGCCGGCCGCATCGATCAGCCCGGCCCGTACGGCCACCCACGACACCACCGAGTTGGAGTTCCACATCTCGCCGGTGTCGAGTTCGTCGCGACCCCACACCGGCGTGGGCACCGACGCCACCAGGTCGAGCACGTTCTGCGCTCGAGCGCGCTCGTCGGTGAGGCGGATCGGGCTGGCCTCGGCGAAGGGGAGATCGGGGATCACGCCGCTCGGCCACCGGCGGATCTCGTAGCGGAACAGACGGACGCGCCCGATCAGCTTGGAACCCACCGGACCCTCGGCCACCACGCCGCGCTGCGCACCGTCGGCATCGGGGACGGGGGCCATCTCCACGCCGACCGACTGCCCGTCGATGGTGACCACCAATGCCGAGTGGTAGAGGGCCTGGGGCGGGCGGTGGGCCAGACGGGCGACGAGTCCCTCGTAGAGCCGACCACTGGTGCGCACCACGGTGGCCCCCGCTCCCAGGGGGATCCAGAACAGGTACACGCCGACCTCGTCCGGGTCGGGGGTCAGCAACCGACCGGCGTCGTCGTGCAGCCGGCGCCGCCGGTCGGTGTCGTCCACGGCCGGCACGCTACCGGTCGAGGTGTCGGTTCACGGAGCTCAGATCTCGAGGCTCGTGGTGCGAACGACGGCCAGGTTCACCGCGAAGTCGCTGGGTCGAGCAGCGGCGGCCCGAGGTCCGATCGGTGATCGAGGAAGCAGTGCGACGCGCTTCCCTACGTGGGCGATCCATCGCACGGTGTCCGATAAACTGCACCCTGTGCGATAAATCGCTCGCAACCTGGGAGCAGTCATGGATGTCTCGATGCCCATCACGACCGTCGTCCCGAGTCTCGACGGACCCGTTCTTGCTGCTCTTGCGGCGACGTCGGCTCCCATGGGGCTCGCCGGTGTTCACGCACGCGCCGGGCGGGGGTCGAAGTCGGGGGTCCGGTCGGTGCTGCTGAGACTGGTCGACGAGGGCCTCGTGCTCGAGGTACCTGGGGGCTACCTGCTCAACCGGGACCACGTGGCGGCGCCGGCGGTGGAGCTCCTCGCCTCCCTGCACGGTGAGCTGGTCAGCCGCATCCGCGGTGCGGTCGAGGAATGGTCCATTCCTCCTTCGTTGGTCGGTCTGTTCGGTTCGGCTGCCCGACGCGACGGTGACGCCAACAGCGACATCGACGTGCTGGTGGTGTCCGACGACCCCGATCTCGATGATCGTGTCGACGAGTTGGCCGCGCGGATCCGCCGATGGACGGGCAACCGGGCGCAGGTCGTCGGCCGGACGCCGACCGAGATCATCCGACTCCGGCGCGCCGAGGAACCGATCCTCGCCGAATGGCGTCGGGATCTGGTCGTGATCGCCGGCGAACGCTCCGAGCTCGGGAAGGCGGCGTGATGGCCAGGTCCACCACGCGAACGCAGTCGTGTGACCGCAGTGGCGCGCTCACGCGCCTCGCACAGGCGGAGGCGTTCCTCGACGCCGCCGAGCTGGTCGTCGACGACGACAGCGATGTCTCGACTCCCAGCGTCGCCGCATCGCTGGCGGTGCTCGCCGGCATCGCCGCATCTGATGCGGCCTGTTGCGCGCGGCTTGGTGTCCGAGCACGTGGGCAATCCCACACGGAGGCGGCGGCGCTCCTCGGCACGGTCGAGCCCGGTGGCGCTGGCATGGCCAAGGACCTCCAGCGCCTCCTGAACCGAAAGGACGACTCGCAGTACGGCTTGGTGTTCGTCTCCGCCGGCGAGGCGAGCCGCATGGTCGGCTGGGCGAAGCGTCTGCTGGGCCACGCACGGCGTGCCGTCGAGGCATAGGTGATGAAGAAGGGGACGAGCGCCAGGCCACGACGAGGGCGAACGACAACGCCGATCGGGCCGCCGACTCCGTTCACCCATCGGTGTGTTGGGTGAAGAGCAGTTCCTGCACCTCGTCGCGCAGGTCCCAGAAGCGGGGGTCGCGCTTCACGTCGGGGCCGCGCGAGTTGCCGAAGGGCACGTCGATGGTGGTCATCACCCGCCCGGGGTGCGATCGCAGCACCACCACCTGCTGGGCCAGGTAGACGGCTTCGTCCACGTCGTGGGTGACCATGACGATGGTGGCACCGGTGCGCTGCCACACGGTGCGGGTGAACTCGTGTAGGGCCAGGCGGGTCTGGGCGTCGAGCGCTCCGAAGGGTTCGTCGAGCAGCAGCAGGTCGGGTTCGGGGGCGAGGGCGCGGGCGATGGCCACCCGCTGGCGCATGCCGCCCGACAGTTCCTTGGGGAGCCGGTCGCGCCACTGTTCCAACCCGACGATGCCGAGCAGTTCGTCGACGCGCTCGGCTCGGCGGGACCGGTCCACCCCGGCGCACGACAGCCCGAAGGCGATGTTGTCGGCCACGCTCAACCAGGGGAACAGCGAGTAGGCCTGGAACACCATCCCGCGGTCGGGGCCGGGTCCCACCACCAACTCGCCTTCGACGAGCACCCGACCCGCAGTGGGTGCCTCGAGCCCGCCCACGATGTTCAGCAGCGTCGACTTTCCGCAGCCCGAGGCCCCCACGATGCAGGTGAAGGCGCCCGCCTCCACGGTGAGGTCGATGCTGTCGATGGCCACCACGTCATCTCGGCGCCGCACCGGGTAGCGCTTCACCAGCCCGTCGACCACCAGCTTGGCCGGCGGGGCGGCGACGGTCGGGGCGGTGCCCGGTGACGGGCTCGATGCGGGTGGGGTGAGGGTCATGGTCGGGCCCACGGTGAGGAGCGGTTGCGGAGCCAGCGCAGGGCCATGTCGGAGAGCACACCGATGAGCCCGAGGATGAGCAGCAGGGCGAACATGCGGTCCACCTGGCGGAACCGTTGCGCTCGCACGATGCGGAAGGCCAAGCCGTCCTGGGCGGCGAGCAGTTCGGCCACCACCAACATGAGCCACGCGGCGGCCAGGTTGATGCGGGCCACGTCGATCATGCCGGGCAGCGAGTGGGGGAGGATGACCCGGCGCAGCACCTTCAGCCGGCCGGCGCCGAGTGTGTAGGCGGCGCTGATGAGTTCGCGGGGCGTGCCCCGGGCCACATCGGCGATCATCAGTGTGTTGAAGAACACGGTGCCCACCACGATGAGGGCGATCTTGGGGGCTTCGTCGATGCCCAGCCAGAACAGGAACAGCGGCAGCAGCGCGGTGGCGGGGATGTAGCGCAGGAAACCGATCTGTGGTTCGGCGAACGCCTCCAGCGAGCGGTAGCTGCCGATGAGCACCCCGGCCACCACGCCGATGGACACGCTGATGCCGTAGCCGAGAGCGATGCGGCGGCTGCTGGCCAGGAAGTCGCTCCACAGGTCGCCGCCGCGTTGCAGTTCCACCACCGCGGCCCAGGTGTCGACCGGGGTGGGGATGAGGGCGGAGGCCGAGACGGTGGCCACCACCCACCACACGGCAATGGGGGTGGCCAGGCCCACTGCGCTGAGAGCCAGCCGTAGCCCGTGGGGGATGTCACCTCGCAGCCGCCACAACGCCGACTGACGCCGACCCCGGGTGCCGGTCGGCTCCGGTGGGGCACCGGTCCGACCAACCCCGGGGTTGGCGTCGGCTGGTGCTGCGTCGGGGGGCCCCGGCGGCCCCCCCCCCCCCCCCCCCCCCCCCCCCCCCCCCCCGGGGGGGGGGGGGCGCCCCCGGCCGCGGCGGGGCGCGGCGGCGGGGCGGATCACAGCAGATGCCCCGATTTCGCGGCCTTGGTCGCCAGATAGGCGCGGTTTTCATCGGTGGCGCCCACTTGCAGCGGCACGCG
>JAFIEP010000054.1 GCA_020832495.1 Acidimicrobiia bacterium
CGCCGCGGCGGGGGGGGGGCCCCGCCCCGGGGGGGCGCCCGGCCGGACGGGGTAGCATGCGAGCGGTGAGCGGTGGCACCGGTGGTGGGGGGAAGTAGCAAGTTGTGCACGCCGTGCACTCTGACGATGGACTGGAGCCACCAGTGAGCAAGCACGCCGAGACGCTCGAGAAACTGGCTGAATCGGTGCTGGCCGACGGCGAACAGGTCTACGAGACCGTCGTGGTCAACTACAACGGCACCGTCCCGCCCGCCAACCTCCAGGCGCCGAGTTCGGTCGGCGGCTTCCAGGCTGCGCCCGACCCGGACGCGGCAGTCACGTTTCCCTCGGCGCGCCAGATGGCCATCCTGCTGACCAGCACCCGCTTGCTGGTGTGGTCGCTGGGCTTCACCGGCAAGCCGAAGCAGTTCATCGGTGAGGTGCCGCTGCGAGCGATCGTCGAGGCGTCCAAGGACGAGGTGCGCTTCGGTGGGGTCATTCGCCTGCGTCTGTACTCCGGTGCGTTGGTCGACCTCGAGGCCCATCAGGGAGAACCGGCCGAGGCGTTCCTCGAACATCTCACGGCCCACCTCCCCGAGGCGCCGCCAGCGAACTTCTGACCGACGAACCTCTGATCAAAGGCGTCAGGTTCGTCGATAGACGTGGATCAGCGTGGTGGCCTCCTCGGTCGCCGGTGAGCAGTCCCAGTCCGACCAGCGGTGTTCGAGCACCAGTCCGACATCGGTGGCCATGGCGTCGAGTTGCTCGGGGTAGAGGTAGCGCAGATGCCACGGCCGCAGGCGCACTCCGGCCTCGGTCAACTCCACGAAGTGTCCGCTCATGGTCTGGCGACCCAGGTCGCGCACCGACGCGGTCAGCACCAGCGATTCTGCGGTGAGGTGGTGGACACGGACCAGGGAATCGTCGTGGCCCGCCCGGTCACCGAGTTCGTCCAGCCGCGGTGGGACGAACGCCTCGACCACGAACCATCCCCCGGCGGGCAGCACCTCGGCGATGCGGGCCATGCACCGCCGCTGTGCGGCCTCGTCGGTGAGGCCGAAGAACGTGTTGTAGGTGCACAGCACGCAGTCCACGGGCGGCGGTCCGTCGTCGGTCGAACGAAGGGGCACCACCACCTCCGAGAAGTCGCCGCAGTGCACGGCCACCGCCTCGCCCACGGTGGCGGCCAAGCGCTCCAGCATGGCGGCCGAGCCGTCGATGCCTCGCACGTCGAGACCTGCCGCCACCAGGTGGCGGGCGATCCGACCGGTGCCGACCCCCAACTCGACGACGACCGGTGGCCTCTTGATGGGCGGGTCGGTGGGCGGGTCGGCGGGCGGGTCGGCGGGCGGGTCGGCTGCGGGGTCGACGCCCGGGGTGTGCTCGACCAGGTCGACCACCGTGCGCGCGCACCCCGCGGCGTCGGTCACCTGCGCGTACCACTCGTCGTAGACGTCGGCGAAGCTGTCGCCGTAGGTTCGGTGGTCGTAGCCTTCCATCCGACGAGTCTGCCAACCCCAGGTGCCGCCGACTCGATCGGTGCCCGCCGACCGCCCGACGGCCACCCGTCGAGCGGATCGATCGGCACCGTTCCATCGCCTGGCCCGCCGTACACCGATTCGAGGAGCATCGTGGACCCGAGTGGACCCCCACAGGGGGCGACACCCCCGAGCGGCGGCGAGTCCCCTCGTGCGCGTGGTGGCGAGGGTGCGGGCCCGCAGCCCTGGGAGGTGCCCGACCTGCCGCCTGATCCCGGTGCAGTGGCGGACCAGCCGACCGCGCTGCGACCGGTGCGGGCCCGTCGGGTGCGGTCGGGGGCCGGTGCGCCGCCGCTCGTGCTCCAGCCCCTGTCGCCATCGGCCATCCTCGACGCTGCCTTCACCGTCGTGCGGCACCGCTTCGGGGCGCTGGTGGGCATGGCGGCGTTGCTCACGCTTCCCGCCGTGGCGCTCGGTGCCGCCGGCATGTTCGACGGGTCGGGTCTCGTGTGGTGGGACGTCGTCGCCGACGAGCTCGAACGACTCGACCCGTTCGTGGTCGACCCCGGCGAGGACGAACGGGTTGCCCTGGCGTTGTTCTCCTTCGTCGCACAGGTGGTGGCCACCTTCGCAACGGGTGTGGTCGTGGCCACCGTGGTGTCGAACTGGTACGCCGGTGTCGAGCTGCGCTGGACCGAAGCCCTCCGCCGCACCGGGGCGCGCACCTTGGCCATCCTCGCCGCTGTGGCCATCGGCGCGGCGCTGCGGGGCGTCGGGCTGCTGGTGTGTGGCATCGGGGTGATCCTCCCCATGGCCTGGTTCCTGGTCACGGCACCGGCGATGGCAGTCGAACAGCTGGGTCCGGTGGCGGCGACCCGCCGGGCGGCCACACTGTCGGCCCGGCACTTCGTCCACGTGCTGGGCACGGTCCTCGGCGCCAGCCTGGTGGCCGAACTCCTCCGCGCCTCGTTGGTCCTGCTGCCCTTCGGCCTGCTCAGCGGCATGCCCGACGGCGCCCGACAGGTCAGTCAGTTCCTCCTCGTGTGGGGGGTGACCGCCCTGCTCACCGCCTACGCTGCAGCTGTGGCCACGGTGACCTATCTCGAGTTGCGCGTGCGGAGCGAAGGCCTCGACCTCGAGCTGGAAGCCACCGACGTGCTCCCCGTCGATGCACCCTGACCGCCGGCGACGTCAGCCGCCGTGGCAGGAGCCGCTGGCGGTGGCCGCCGCCCGGTTCGCCATGGTGCTGGTTGCCGTGGTGGCCGCAACCCTCGTCACAGGCACCGGTGCCGGAGCGCTGAACCTCCAACAGGACGGCGGCGATGCCCTGGTCGATCCCACGGCGCCGGCGGACGACGTGCGGGACACCGCCCGTCGCATCCTGGCTGAACCCCCGTTCGTCGATCTCGACGTCGACGAGACCACGGGAGTGGATCCTCGGCAGGGCCAGCGCGAGGGGACGCCGGGTTCGGATCCGCAACCACCGTCGTTCCAGCCGCCGGTGTTCGAAGGATTGGGAGCGCTCGGGCAGGCCATCGTGTGGGTGGTGGCCGCACTGCTCGCCGGGGCGGCGGTCTGGTTGCTGCTGCGGGTGATCGCCGGATGGCGGCGCCGCACCTCGACCAAGGCCGACACGATCGATGACGACGTGGAGCTCCGTCCCGTCACAGTGGACGACGTGGAGCCCGACGGTGATGCCGAGACCTGGCTGCGACGGGCCGAGGAGCACGAACGGGCCGGTCGGTACCGCCACGCCGTGCGGTGCCGATTCCGGGCACTGGTGGCCACGCTCGAGGACGTCGGCGTGCTGGCCGGTGATGCCACCCGCACCAGCGGCGAACTCCGGCGCGAACTCGCCGGGCGGGCGCCCGACGTGACCCGGTCGTTCGGCGACGTCGCCGAGCGTTTCGATGCCGCCTGGTACGGCGCTGCCCCCACCACCGAAGCGGACTGCACCGACGTGGCGGCTGCCGCACAGCAGGTGATGGTGCTCGTCGAGCGTCGACCGTCGACCGATGTATCCGACCCGTCGGAGCCGTCGTGACCGCGGTGACGTCGCCGCCGCTGGTGCCCCCGGGCGCGCCGGAGGCCCCTCGCCGACGGCGTTGGCTGGTCGTGGTGGCCATCGTGGTGGCTGTGGCCGCCGTCGTCGGCGGTGTCGTGACCTTGCTGGTGGTGTTCAGTGAGGACGGCGCCCGACGCGCCCCGGTGACGCTCGACGAGGCCACCGAGCCCGAAGGACTGGCTGCCTTCGTGGCCCTGCTGTCGGCGTTCGGTGCCGGCGTCGAGCGTGACACGCTGCCCCTCGACGACGACGTCGATGCCGTCCTGCTGCTGCCCAGCATCCATCTCGACGAGGAGGAAGTCACCCTCCTCGACGAGTGGCAGGCCGCGAGCCCGGATCGACTGGTGGTGGGGACTGGATCACAACTCATCGGCTCGAGCGCCCGAGCCGACGTCGGACCCTTGGGGGACCGGGTCACGCTGCCCGACGGACGTACCGGCGTCGAGCTGGATCGTGGGCCGTGTGGCGTGCGGGCCTTCGGTGACGTGGCCGACCTCGTGGTACGCCCGTCCGATCCGGCCATCGGCCCGAGAGGTGGACAGCCGGCCGAAGTGTGCTTCGGCGACGACGCCCGTGGGTTCGTGGTGGTCCCTGCGGTGGACCCCACCTCGGACGTGGTCGGCCCGCAGGTGTGGCTGGGTGGGGTGAGCCCGTTCACCAACGGCCTACTGGCCGAGGCGGACAACGCAGTGTTGGCCACGACGCTGTTCGCCCCGGTGCCGGGGCGGCGGGTGGTGCTGCTCGAGACCCGGTTGACCGGCCTTCCCCGAGTGGTCGACGGGGTGGTGCAATCCGACGCCCCCGACGGGAGTGGGTCACCGGCGACCCCGCCGTCGTTCGAGGAAGTCGACCGGGAGGACGAACCCTCCCTCGGTGACCTGATCCCCGTCGGTGCCCGCTTGGCGGTGGTGCAGCTGCTGATCGCCGCCGTGCTCTACGTGTGGTGGAAGGCCCGTCGGTTCGGCGCTCCGGTCGAGGACCCACCAGCGGTGGAGATCGAAGGGTCCGAACTCGTCGGCGCAGTGGCCGGTCTGCTGCAACGCACCGGTTCGGTCGATCGAGCAGCCGAACTGCTGGTGGGTGCGACACGGGCCGAGTTGTCGACCGCACTCGACCTGGGGGCCGATGCCCCGGCGTCGGTGGTGGCCGAGGCCGCCGCCCGCCGATCGGTGCGCACCGCCGAAGAACTGGGAATGCTGCTCGGCTCGCCTAGCGTGTCCGACGACGAGGGGCTGGTCCGTCTGGCCCGAGAGCTCGACTCGATCCGCTCGGAGGTGCTCGATGGCGTTGCCCCCTGACCCAGCCGTGCCCGATGGGAGCCCACCGTGGGGGGGTTCGGATCCGGCTGCCCCGCCGCCGCCTCCGCCGCCGCACGGCTCGGCCTTGCCGGGCGGTGCCGCGCCGGGTGGTGCCGTCCCGGGCGCAGCGCCAGCCGCCGGCCCGCTCCCGCCCCCTGCGCCGGCGGCCGATGACGGGCGCGACGACGTGCGCGGGCCGATCCTCGAACTGCGCGACGAGGTCGGCAAGGTGGTCGTCGGCCAGGACGGCACGTTGAGCGGCCTGGTGGCTGCGTTGCTGGTCCGAGGGCACGTGCTGCTCGAAGGGGTGCCGGGCACGGCCAAGACGCTGCTCGTGAAGGCCATCGCCGCTGCGTTGGACCTCGACTTCGCCCGGGTGCAGTTCACCCCTGACCTCATGCCCTCCGACGTGGTGGGTCAGGTGATCTTCGAGAGCCAGGAAGGGTCCTTCCGCTTCCGCGAAGGACCGGTCTTCACCAACCTCCTGCTCGCCGATGAGATCAATCGCACCCCACCCAAGACCCAGGCAGCCCTGCTCGAGTCGATGGAGGAGCGGCAGGTCTCCGTCGAAGGGATCACCCATCCGCTGCCGGATCCGTTCATCGTGGTGGCCACCCAGAACCCGGTGGAGTACGAGGGCACCTACCCGCTGCCCGAGGCGCAGCTCGACCGCTTCCTTTTCAAGCTCCACGTCGGGTACCCGACCGCCGAGCAGGAACAAGAGGTCCTGGCCCGTCACCATGCCGGTCTCAACCCCCACGACGTGAGCGGTGCGGGGGTTCGTCCGGTGGCATCGCCCGCCGAACTCGCAGCGGCCCGACGACAGGTCGACGCCATCGGTGTGGAACCACGTGTCCTGGCCTACATGGTGGCACTGGTGCGGGCCACCCGAGAGGCACCGTCGGTGGCACTCGGCGTGTCACCCCGTGGCGCCGCCGCGCTGCTGCACGCCAGCAAGGCGTGGGCGTGGCTGGCGGGTCGGGCGTTCGTCACCCCCGACGAGGTGAAAGCTGTGGCCCGACCGACGCTGCGTCACCGCATCGCCCTGCGCCCCGAGTTGGAGTTGGAGGGCGCCACCACCGACGGGGTGCTCGACACGTTGCTCGCCACCGTTCCCGTGCCGCGCTGAGTCATCGTCGTGCCCGTTCCCACCGCTCGACTGGCCGTGGTGGCTGCCGTGGCCGCGGTGGTGGTGTTCTTGGCCGACTCGCCGGTCGGCCTGCTGCTGGTGAACTCGCTCTTGGTGGCCGCGGTGATGGTCGAGTGGGTCAGGACCGTCCCACCGGGTCGGCTCGGCGTGCGACGCCACGTGGCCGAAGTGGTGCCGCTGGGTGGCACGGCCACCGTTGCCTGGGAGGTCACCAACCCCACCGGGCACTCGGTGCGGGTCGACATCGCCGACGAGCTGGCACCCTCGCTGGGCGCGTCCACCCGCCGGGCCAGCTTCGATCTTGCAGCTGCCACCTCGGCCCGGCGGGAGGCCACGCTGCGACCCACGCGCCGAGGGCGTTTCGATCCCGCCGAGGTGGTGGTGCGCACCACCAGCCCGTGGGGCCTGTTGGCCCGCCAACAGACCTTCGAGCTGCCGAACACCCTGCGGGTCTATCCGTCGTTCCGCTCACGCCAGGAGGCGGAGCTGCGCATCGACCGGGCTCGCATCCTCGATGTGGGGTTGCGGTCGGCGAAGGGACGCGGCGGCGGCACCGAGTTCGACCAGCTCCGCGAGTACACCCCCGACGACGAGTTCCGGCGCATCGACTGGGCGGCCACGGCCCGCTCGACGTCCACCATCGTCCGCACCTACCGGGCCGAGCGGAACCAGACGGTCATCAATCTGCTCGACAACGGCCGGGTCATGGCATCCACCGTCGGGGGTGCACCGCGGGTGGAGCACGCCATGGACGCGGTGATGATGCTGACCACGGTGGCCACCCGGCTGGGGGACCGAGCCGGGTTGGTGGCCTTCGATCACGAGATCAGGGCGGTGGTGACGCCCGGGCACGGCACCGGTCAGCTGGCCCGGGTCACCGACGCCATGGTGGAACTCGAGCCGTCGCTGGCCGAGAGCGACTACCGCAGCGCCTTCACCACCACCCTGGCCCGGTTCCGTCGGCGGGCGCTGCTCGTCATCCACACCGACCTCGTGGAACAGGCGGTGAGCGAACTGCTGGTACCCGCACTGTCGGTGGTGGCGCGGAGCCATCTGGTGCTGGTGTCGAGCACGGTCGACCCCGATGTGGTGCGGTGGGCCGGCGCCGAGGTCACCGACCGGGAGTCCGCCTACCGCCGGGCCGCCGCCATTGCGGCGATCGACGAACGTCGCCGGGCCACGGCACGACTGCGGGCGTTGGGGGCGACGGTGGTGGACGCCCCGCCGGCCACCATGGCGGCTCGCCTCTCGGACGCGTACCTGCAGCTCAAGGCGGTGGGAGGTCTGTGACCGGTACCGGCGGACGCGTGGCGGTGTCCACACCGCGTGCACGGTCGGCGGTGACCGGGGGCGGCTCCCCCAGCCGGCCGGTGCAACCCTCGGCCTGTGCCGCCCTCCCTCGGCCCACGAAGTAGGCGATGGCTGCCACCCAGCCGACCGCCCCGATCCCCACGCGCACCCCCACCGGGAAGCCTCGCCCGGTGATGAAGCCCTCCACCACCCCCGCCACGAAGAACATGGCCATGAGCCCGATGATGATCGCCCCGGTCCGACCCCCTTCTTCGCGCAGCGCGTCAGCCCGGGTGCGATCGCCAGGCGCGACGAGGGTCCACCCCAGGCGCAGCGCGGCAGCTCCGGCGATCACGATGGCGCTCAACTCCAGCAGCCCGTGCGGAAGGATGAAGCCCCAGAATCGAGCGGTCTCGCCCTCGGAGATCATCCACGCCGCTGCCTGACCGATGAACAGCCCGTTGACCCCCAACACGACGATGGTCAGGATTCCACCGGTGGCTGCCCCGGCGAAGGTCAGGAACGACACCCAGATGTTGTTGACCGTGACCTCGGCGAAGAACTGCAGCGGGGACCGGTCGGAGTAGTACTGCTCGAACAGTTCCTCGGTGTACAGGCGCCGGTCGGCGGGCGAGCCGCTCATCTCGAGCGCCTCGGGGCTGTTGAGCAGCCACAGGCACATGACCAGCGCCGGGATGAAGAAGACGGCGGCGCTGACCGCCACCGCCGTGCGACAGTGCCACACCGCGGCGGGGAACGTGTGGGTGAAGAAGCGCACGAAGGTGGCCATGCTGGCCTGTTTGCGGCCGTAGATGGCGGCGTTGGCCTGGGCCACGAGCACCGAGAGTTGCTGGGTGAGGGCTGGGTCACGGTAGTGCCAGCGAACATGGGACAGCTGGCTGGTGGCTCGTTGGTAGAGCCGCACCAACTCGTCGAGTTCCCCCGGTGCAGGTCGGGCCCGTCGACGACCCAGGCGTGTGGCCAGGTCCTCGAGACGCTGCCATTCGAGGGTGTGTTCGGCGATGTAGCGGTCGATGTCCACCTGCGACGGTACCGTAGCGGCAGCGGACCCCACGAGCGACGGGACAGGACGACGACGTTGACCGCCACGGTGTCGAACGGAGGAGCACAGCAGGGCGCCGAGGCCACATCGGGCGCGCCCCGGCCGCGAACCACCGGCGGCGGCTCGGTCGTGCCGGGTTCGGGACAGCCGATCACCTCACGCACTTCGGTGGCACAGCGAGGGATCGTCACCCCCGAGGCGGCGCTGCTCGAGTTGGAGCTCGCCGGGCTCGGGTCGCGGATGCTGGCCCGGATCATCGACCTGCTGTTGGTGTTCGCGCTCCTGTACGTGGTGAGCATCGCCGCCGGCTTCCTGTGGATCGCCTTGCCCCAGGCGGTGGTGGTGACCGGACTGCTGCTGGTCGTCGGGGCGCTCGTGGGGTATCCGCTGGTGTGCGAGGGTTTCTTCGGCGGACGCACGGTGGGCAAGACGTCGCTGGGCCTGCGGGTGGTGACCGACCAGGGTGCTCCGATCACGGTTCGTCATGCCGCCATCCGGGCACTGCTCGGCATCGTGGAGGTGTTCGCCACCCTTGGCGCAGTGGCATCGGTGGCCGTGCTGTCGACCCGGCGGAGCCAACGCTTCGGTGACCTCGCTGCAGGCACCATCGTCGTGCGCGATCGCGGTGCGGTCCGCCCGGCGCGGGCTGTGGCGTTCCGCACTCCCCACGGGTGGGAGGCCTATGCGGCGTCGCTCGACGTCTCGGCGGTGGATCCCCACCAGTACACGCTGGTGCGGTCGTTCCTCCTGCGGGTGGCGGAGCTGACACCATCCGCTCGTTACGCCGTGGCGGTCCGGCTGGCCAACCCGTTGGCCGCCCGACTGCACCACACGCCACCGCCGGAGCTCCACCCAGAGTTGTTCCTCGCCTGCGTGGCCACGGCCTACCAGCGTCGCTACGGCGGACCCACCGTCGTCCCTGACTGGTGGCAGTCGATGGCAGGTGGCGGTCCGGGCGGTGGTCCGGACGGCACCGGCCTGCCGCCGCCGCCGGGTGCAGGCCAGCGTCCAGGCGGGGTCGCGCCCTCGCCGCCACCGTCGCCGACATGGGGTCCGCCACCGTCCACGTGGGGTCCACCGCCGACGTGGGGTCCTCCGCCGCCCGAGGGGACGCCTCCGGGGGGCCCGGCTGCACCACCCCCGCCGGGTCCGCAGGGCGATGGTTGGACGGGCGCCGGCCGGTAGCCTCGGGGGCATGGACGCCTATCTGGACCACGCCGCGTCCACACCGCTTCGCCCCGAAGCCCTTGCCGCGGTCACATCGGTGTCCGCCGAAGTCTGTGGCAACCCGACCGGTGCCCACGGTCCGGCCCGCCGGGCCCGCCGTGTGGTCGACGAGGCGCGCGATGCCGTGGCTGCCCTCTGTGGGGTGGAAGCCGGGGCGGTGGTCTTCACCTCGGGTGGCACCGAGGCCGACGACCTGGCCGTCAACGGTGTGCTCGACGCAGTGGCCGAACGGACCGGCGGCCACGACCACGTGGCGGTGTGCAGCGCCGTCGAGCATCCCGCCGTCCTCGAGCCGGTGCTCCACCGCGGTGGGCACACCGTCAGGGTCGACCACAACGGACGCGTCGACCTCGACCACCTCGATGCCGTATTGATCGAACATGGCGACCGCGTGGCGGTGGTCTCGGTCATGGCCGCCAACAACGAGGTCGGCGTGGTGCAGCCCCTCGAGGACGTGGCTCGGATCGTGCGCCGTCGGGCGCCCGATGCCGTGTTGCACACCGACGCCGTCCAGGCCGCGGCCTGGGTGGACCTGGCGCCGATCGTGGCGTCGGTCGACCTGCTGTCGGTGAGTGCTCACAAGATCGGTGGGCCGAAGGGAGCCGGGGCGCTGATCGTGGGGAGCGGCGTTGCGGTGGCGCCGAGGCTGCGTGGCGGCGGCCAGGAGCGTGGCCGGCGCAGCGGTACCCACAACGTGGCCGGCATCGCCGGGTTCGGTGCCGCGGCCCAGGCGACGCTGGCGGCGCGTGCCGACACGGCGGCGCGGGTGGCGGCGCTGCGCGAGCGGTTGGCGGCGGCGGTGACGGCCACGGTGCCAGCAGCGACGGTGACGGTGCCCGCGGAGGTGCCGCAGCTCCCGTCGATTCTCCACCTGTGCATCGAGGGTGCCGACAGCGAGGTGCTGCTCTTCCTGCTCGACGACGCCGGTGTGGCCGCCTCGGCGGCGTCATCGTGCTCGAGCGGTGCGCTCGCCGGCTCCCACGTGTTGGCCGCCATGGGCGTCGCCCCGGAACGAGCAGCGGGGGCGCTTCGCCTGTCGCTGGGTTGGCCGAGCACCGAGGCCGAGGTGGACCACGCAGCCACCGTGCTCCGCGCTGCAGTGGAACGCACCGCGGCGTTCGGCGCCGCAGCATCGTGAGCGTCGAGGAGGCGACGGCAGCCGCTGCTGTTGGTTCGGGCGCTCCTGCCGGCGGCCGGGTGTTGGTGGCCATGTCCGGTGGTGTCGACTCGTCGGTGGCTGCCGCCTTGCTGGTGCGTGCCGGCTACGAGGTGGTGGGGGTCACCTTGCGCCTGTGGGGAGGGGAGAGCGACTCGGGCTGTTGCTCGGTGTCCGACGTCGACGACGCCCGTCGGGTGGCCCAGCAGCTCGACATCGCCCACCACGTGTTCAACTTCGCCGAGGAGTTCGACCGCCAGGTGGTGGACCCCTACGTGGAGGCTCATCTCGCCGGCAAGGTGCCCAACCCCTGCATCGAGTGCAACCGCCATCTGAAGTTCGACCACCTGCTCCGCCGTGCCCGGTTGTTGGGCTTCGACCGGTTGGCCACCGGTCACCACGCCCGGGTGGTGACCCGCCCCGACGGCCGCCGTCGCATCGCCCGCGGGGCCGACGCAGCGAAGGACCAGTCCTATGTGCTGTACATGGTGGGTGCCGAGGTGCTCGCCGGCCTGATGTTGCCGGTCGGGTCGCTCGACAAGGACGACGTGCGGGCGTTGGCCGCCGAGCTGGGGCTGCGGACCGCAGCCAAGCCTGACAGCCAGGACGTCTGCTTCATCCGCTCCGACGAGGGACGGCGAGGCTTCCTGTCGGCGCGTGCGGAACTGCACCCCGGCGTGCTCGTCGACGCCGCCGGGGACGAGGTCGGCAGCGTCCCGGCGGTTGAGTTGGTCACGCCCGGTCAGCGCCGGGGCCTCGGCCTGGCGGGTGGGGGTACCCATCGGTACGCCGTCGAGGTCGACGTGCCCGCCCGGCGGGTGCGGGTCGGCACGGCGGAGGAACTGCTCGTCGCGCACACCGACGTGGCGGACTGTGTGTGGACCGACGGCACACCCCCTGCGGCGTCGTTGCCGGTGCTGGTCCAGGCCAGCGCCCACGGTCCGGTGCACCCCGCCGAGGTGCTCGTCGGCGTGGTCGCTGCGGACGAGGCGGCCACGGGGGTTGGGGACGCGTCGCCGTCAGCAGTCGTCCGCTGGCGCGAACCGCAGCGCCGGGTGGCTCCTGGCCAGAGCGTCGTGTTCTACGACCCCGCGGCCCCAGCAGAGGTGCTCGGCGGCGCAGTGGTGGCGCGCTGACGCTTCGCGGGCGGGTCGGCCGGTTCACCGTCGGAGTGGAACCGGTTTCGCGAAACTTCGGGCGCGGCTAAGCGAAGTGGGTGGGGTTGTGCGTGTAGTACCAGTGATGACCGCCTCCGAGACCTGGTTCGTTCCCGACCCGGTTCCCAACTCTCCCACCATCGATGCCGAGGTGGTGGCAGCGCCCGACCTCGACGTCGTCTACCGACGCGAGTACCCGAAGCTGGTGGCACTGGCCCACGGCCTCACCGGCCGCCGGGCAGTGGCCGAGGAACTCGTCCAAGAGGCGTTCGTGCGGGCACACCAGCGCTGGGACGAGGTCGCAGCGATGGACCAGCCATCGGCGTGGATCCGCCGGGTGCTGGTGAACCTGGCCACCTCCCGGGCGCGTCGACTCGTGGTGGAGGCACGGTACCTGGCCGGTATGCGGTCGTCGCCGGAACCGCCGCTCGACGCCAACACCGTGGAGTTCTGGCGCCTCCTGCGGCGGCTACCGACCCAGCAACGGGTGGTGGCCGCGCTGTACTACGCCGACGACCTCGACACGGCCAGCATCGCTCAGATCCTCGACCGGGCTCCTGGGACGGTGAGAGCGCAACTGCACGCGGCACGGCAACGTCTCGCCGAGGAGTTGGCACTCGAGGGAGACGGCGACCGACCTGACAGCACCCGACCCGACAGCGATCAAGAGGACGAGGACCGATGACGTCGATTGACGACCGTGGACGACGAGCAGGTGCGGATCTGCGCCGTGCGGCGGATCACACTGCAGGACCCCCGCTCGGCCAGCTGGCCGACCGCCGCCGCCGTAGCGCACAGCGTCTCACCGCTGTCGGCGTGGTCGTGGTGCTGATGGCTGCGGGGGCCGTGGTCCTGGCGCAGCCCGACAGTTCGGGACAGGCACTCGACGTCGGCACCCCCGAGCTCGACGCCGGTCTGGCCGACGCACCGGAGGTCGACCCTCAACCCGGCGACGTTGCCTCCCCCGATGGCGGGGACAGCGGACGTGATGCTGTCGGCAATGGCGGTGGTGGTGACCGACCGCAGGGAACGACGACGCCCGTTGCCGAAGGTGGCTCGTCGGCGACGACGCCGGGTCGCACTGTGGACGGCCGATCGGTGCCGTCGACCACGCTCCGATCCGGCTCGCCGACTTCGACCGCACCTGCGTCGGACTCGTCGCTGTCCACCTCCCCGGGCACCACGCCCGGTGACTCGTCGTCGCCGCCCACCACCGCGCCCCCGGGCAGCACGCCTGGCGAGCCGTCCCCTCCCACCACCGTGCCGCCTACCACCGTGCCGCCTCCCACCGTGCCGCCCACCACCGTGCCTCCCACCACCGTGCCTCCCACCACCGCGCCGCCGACGACGGTGCCGCCGACGACGGTGCCGCCCTCGGCCTGGGTTGCGAGCTGCGCCGCAGCGGAGCGGCTGCTGGCCGCCGCCTCTGCTGTCGACCAAGGGACGTCGAACGACATTGTCGGCGTGGCGCTGCTGTTCCTGGAGGCGTCGGCGAGTCTGCCGACCGGGGTCGCCGCCGCCGAGGTGGCGTACACGGCCCAGTTGGTCTCGGCCATCGAGAACGGGACAAGCGTCGCACCGCTGGCTGGTGACTTCACCGCCAACGCCGAGACGCTGGCCTTCGAGCTCGGTGTGGGCTGTGGGTACCCCGGCGGGCTGCCGTTGCCGGCCAGCACCATTCCGCAGATCTTCACGCTGGTGTTCGAACTCGGCCTCTTTTGAGCGGCCCAACGGGTGGCGCTCGACCCGGTTCACTGGGCGAGGTAGGCGACTCGCTGCGCTAGGCGATGGGGAGGCGACGTTCGGCGACGCTTCGCAGGACGGCCCCTGGCCGGCTGGGCATGACCAGCACCGCAGCGACCTTTCGGGTGGCGGCCAACGAACCTCCGGCGGAGCGCCGGTCGGCCTGGGTGAGGATCGTCTGTGGTTCGACCAGTGTCACCTCGAGCGCCAGGCCGGTGGCTCCCATGGTGAGGTCGAACGCCTCGCTGTCGACGGGTGCCGGCCGCACATGGACGAGGTTGGTGCGGGTGGCCAGCAGCGAATCAGCCATGGCCAGCGGATCGTGGACCACCAGGCCCGCCGGCACCAGCACCAGCCATCGCCGGGCGAGCTGGTGGGCGGTGCGGGTGGCGAACCAGGCAGCAGGCCAGCCCACGACGGTGGCGACGACTGCTGCCCACCACACCCCTCCGGCCAACAGGAGCGGCCCGGCAGCCACGCCGGCGGTGACGACCAGCCAGGTGAGCGGCAGCGGGCCGAGGAGCAGTCCGATCGGTGGGCGAAGGGGATAGCGCGCCTCGGCACCGTAGGCCGACCCGTTGGCGAACCGGTGCCCGATCGGGGCGGTGAGCACCACGGCGGTGGCCACCACCGAGGCGGTCAGTCCGACGGCGGTGGGGATCCCGACGTCGCCGGTGGCGGCCACCGCCCCGGCGATGGCCACCGGCGCGGCGGGCACGCCGATCCGCGCCAGCGTCAGCGAAACCGTTCGAGGGACCAGCAGGGCCAACAGCGTCGCACCCCACCAGGCCCACAGGAACACCGCCGCGGCCACTGGCAGGGCGAGGTCGGCGTCAGCCACAGCATCGGCCACGGCCTCCCCGCCAGTGATCGGGAGCACCGCCCACGACAGCACCACCACGGCATGCACAGCGAGCTCGGATCGGGATCGCACGGGTGGAGATTTGCGCATGTGGCGGTCGCGTCGCTATTCCGATGGGGTGATGGGTGACGGGGGACAGGGTGACGAGCCCGGTGAGAACGTCGCCGGCGACGGGTCCTCGGGTCCGCCCGCGGCGGTGGACGCTGCGGCGCGCGACCGTCGGATCCGCCTGCCGGTGGGCCTGGCCACGGCGATCGGCAGCGTGCCCCACCACGACCCCAGCGAGGCGGTCGACTTCGTCCTGCGCAACTGTCCGCGCCTGCCCGCTGCGCCGTCGCTGCCGGGTCGCTCTCGACGGGAGGGGATGATCGCCCAGGCAGCATGGGGCGTGCGCGGCATCACTGTCGACGCAGGAGGTTCGCTGATCATCGACGACGCTGCGCTCGATCCCGAGGCACCACTCGAGGACCCGGGGTTCTCCTCTGATGCCTTCGTCGGGCTCCGCGCCTTCCTCTCGGCGGTGGCCGACCGACGAGGACCGGTGAAGGTGTCGCTCACCGGTCCGGTCACCTTCGGCATCGCCTTGCACGCCGCGGGCGTGGATCCCTCGGTGGCGTTCCGTCTGGCCAGTGCGGCGGTGAACGAGCGGGCGGTCCATCTCGTCGACTACGTACGCTCCTGGGTGCCGCAGTCACAGGTGGTGGCCTTCATCGACGAGCCGGCCCTGGGTGCGGCGATGTTCCGTGAGTTCCCCGTCGATCCCGAGACGGCGGTGGATCTGGCCTCCGGTGCCCTGGCCGCCCTGGAGCCGGGGGCGATCACCGGCTTGCACTGCTGCGCGCTCGACGCCGACTGGCGTCTACTCATGCAGGCCGGGCCGCAGGTGCTGTCCTTGCCGACCGATGCCGCGTTGCAACCGGCGGCCGGTGCGCTGGCCAACTACCTCGAGCGAGGCGGTTGGGTGGCGTGGGGAGCGGTGCCCACCGACCGGCCGATCGGCACCACCGTGGAGCGGATGTGGCGAGCGCTGCAGGTGCTGTGGTGCGACCTGGTGGCCGACGGGGGGTGCGATCCGGTGTTGCTGCGCACTCAGGCCATGATCACCCCGGCGTGCGGCCTGGTGAACCACGGCGTGACCCAAGCGGAGCAGGTGCTGTGGTTCACCAACCGGTTGGCCGAACGGCTGCACGACCAGGCGGTGTCGACCCGCCTCATCGCCGGCGCCTGAGGCCCGCTCGACGACACGGCGACCGCGCCATCCGGAGGGACTTTCCCGTCACAGCGCCTCGGTAGGCTCGCTGATGTGAGCGAGACTGCAGCGGGCCCCGTCGACACCGAACCCACCACACCGATCGACGCGTCCATTGACCCCGCCGGTCGGGTGGACGAGTTGCGCTCGGCCATCGAGCATCACGACCACCGTTACTACGTCCTTGCCGAGCCGGAGATCCCCGACGCCGACTACGACGACATGCTGCGCGAGCTGCGTTCGCTCGAGGAACAGCATCCGGACCTCATCGTCCCCGATTCGCCCACCCGACGGGTGGCCGGTCGGCCGGCCACCACCTTCGCCGAGGTGCGTCACGCCGAACCCATGATGTCGCTCGACAATGCGGCCGACGCCGACGAACTCCGCGCCTGGGGCGAGCGCACCCGTCGCCGGCTGGCGCAGCACGACCTCCACGAGACCGACGTCGGGTACGTCTGCGAGCTGAAGATCGACGGGCTCGCCGTGTCCCTCCGCTACGAGCGGGGCCAGTTCACCCAGGGGGCCACCCGGGGTGATGGCCGGGTGGGTGAGGACGTCACCGAGAACCTGCGCACGGTGGCCGACATCCCCGAGCGCCTGGCGGTCGACGCGCCGCCCGAGGTGCTCGAGGTGCGCGGTGAGGTCTACCTGTCGCTGGCCGAGTTCGCCGCCATCAACCGTGAGGCCGAGGCAGCAGGCACCCACATGTACGTCAACCCGCGCAACACCGCTGCGGGGTCACTACGCCAGAAGGACCCCCGGGTGACCGCTTCGCGCCGCCTGTCCTTCTGGTCGTACCAGCTCGGTATCCGCCAGGGCGGCCCGGAGCTGTCCAGCCACCACGAGACGCTCGCGTGGTTGGCCGAGCTGGGTTTCCCGGTCAACCCCGAGCACCGGGTGCTCGCCACGCTCGACGAGGTTGAGGACTACTGCCGCCACTGGCAGGAGCACCGCCACGACCTCGCCTACGAGATCGACGGGGTGGTGGTGAAGCTGGACGACCTGGCCCGCCGGGCGGTGCTCGGCGCGACCAGCCGGGCACCGCGCTGGGCCATCGCCTACAAGTTCCCGCCCGAGGAGCGCACCACGATCCTGCGCGACATCCAGGTGTCGATCGGTCGCACCGGCCGGGCCACTCCCTTCGCCGTGCTCGAGCCTGTCTTCGTGGGCGGGTCGACGGTGTCCATGGCCACGCTGCACAACCAGGACCAGGTGGCACTCAAGGACGTGCGCGTTGGTGACACCGTCATCGTCCGCAAGGCCGGCGACGTCATCCCCGAGGTGGTGGGACCGGTGCTTGCCGAGCGCGCGCCCGACGCCGAACCGTGGGTGTTTCCCACCGCCTGCCCGCGTTGCGGTGAACCGTTGGTGCGGCCCGAGGACGGCGCCGATCATCGCTGTCTCAACCTGGCCTGCCCGGCCCGGGTGGCCGGCACCATCGAGCACTTCGCCTCCCGGGGCGCCATGGACATCGAAGGCCTCGGCGAACGCACCACCGAGCTGTTCACCTCGCTCGGATGGGTGAGCGACGTGGGTGATCTCTACAGCATCGACGAGGCCCTCCTCGGTGAGCTCGAGGGGTTCGGGGACGTGTCGGTGCGCAACCTGTTGTCGGCCATCGAGGCGTCGAAGGATCGCCCGCTGGCCAACGTGTTGGTCGGCTTGAACATCCGCCACGTCGGGGGCACCGTGGCCGAGTTGCTGGCTGGACACTTCGGACACCTCGACCGCTTGGCAGCCGCTGACGAGGAGGCGTTGGCTGCGGTGGACGGCATCGGGCCCACCATCGCCGAGAGCGTCCACCGCTGGTTCCGCGATCCGGCGAACCTGGCCGTGCTCGACAAGCTCCGTGCCGCCGGGGTGAACCTGGAAGGTCCCGAGCAGACAGCCGACGTGGCCCGCACCCTCGAGGGCCGGTCGGTGGTGGTGACCGGCACACTCGAGGGGTACAGCCGCGACGAGGCCGAGGCTGCCATCAAAGCCCGTGGGGGGAAGTCCCCTGGCAGCGTGTCCAAGCGGACCTTCGCGGTCGTGGTGGGCGACGGCGCCGGGGCCTCGAAGCTGACCAAGGCCGAGGATCTGGCGATCCCGGTCCTCGACGAAGCCGGCTTCGAGGCGCTGCTCGAGACTGGTGAGTTGCCCGTCAGCGTCGCCCCCGATGCGTCGGGCGAGGAAGCGTCGTGACCAGCCCACTGCAGTGCACCATCCGCCGCCACCCCACACCCACCCGCGACTCCTCACCGACCTGCCACCTCACCCCGACCTGCGACCCCACACCCACCCGCCACCCGCCACCGACCGGCCCGAGTAGCCAGGAGCACGCCCCGTGACCACCGACGTCGCCTTCGAGGCGGTCATCTTCGACTTCGGCGGGGTGTTCACTGCGTCGCCGTTCGCCGCTGCAGCGCTGATGGGCGCCGAGCGCGACATCGACGCCGACACCGCCGTACTGCTCCTGTTCGGGGCCTACGATCACGACACCGACCACCCTTGGCACCGCGCAGAGCGAGGCGAGCTCGACATCACCACTTGCCGAGAGGAGATTCGCCGCCTGTCCGCAGCCGAAGGCACCGAGCTCGATCTCTTCGACCTGCTGCGGTACATGGGCCAAGTGGAGCGAGGGGTGCGCGAGGACATGGTGGCGCGGGTCAGGCGCGCCCGGGCGGACGGACTGCGCACCGGGTTGTTGACCAACAACGTGGCCGAGTTCCGCGAGGTGTGGCGGCCGCTGCTGCCCCTCGACGAGATCTTCGACGACGTCGTCGACTCCTCCGAGGTGGGGCTGCGCAAGCCGGATCCGGCCATCTACCGGTTGGCTGCCGAACGGCTGGCGGTCGACGACCTCAGCCGGGCGGTCTTCGTGGATGACCACCCGTCGAACGTGGCCGCCGCGCAGGCCCTGGGGATGGCCGGAGTGGTCATCGACGATCCGTGGACCGTCGCAGCCGAACGGCTCGACACCCTCTTGGGTTGGACCCGCTGAGGCGGCTCGCAGCAGGGTGACCGACATCCGAGCTGCCTTCGCCGTCTGAGCTGCCTGCCTTCTGAGCTGCCTGCCGTCTGAGCTGCCTGCCTCGCCCGAGCTGCGCGGCTCGCTCAGTTGGCGTTGAAGCACCACGAGCGCACGAACGACTGTTCCGGCCCGGTGGCCAACTGCCAGTAGGTGGCGCTGATGCAGTTGTTGCCCGGGGGCAATGCCTCCACCGCTCGGCCCTCGCCGGGCTGGAACATGATCTCACCCAGGTCGAGGTTCCGGTTGAGCTGGTCCCGGGGGATGTCGACGCCGTTGACCCGAAGATCGGCGTCCCAGCCCGGGATGAGCACGATGCCCAGGCGTGACTGGCGGAGCACGTTGCTCTCCTCCTCGGGTTGCAGTTCGACGATCACTTGGCTCTCGGGCGAGCCACCGCCGGAACCGAGCCCGGAGGCCATGACCGCTGCCACCGTGGCCACTGACAACAAAACGGGGATGAGGACGTACTTCACCTTCTTGGGCACCCTCACAGTGTGCCGTGTCGGCCGACCGATGCCGTCCGCGAATCACACCGGTGCAAGCTGTAGCCTCCAATCGATGGCCACATCCCGCACGATCGATCAGGTCGGTCAGGTGCTGGGAGGGCGCTACCGGTTGATCGCACCCATCGGTACCGGGGCGTCGGCGTCGGTCTACCTGTCCGACGACGTCGTCCTCCGCCGACGGGTCGCCGTGAAGGTCCTCCATGCCGCCCTGGCTGACGACGAAGCCTTCCTGCGTCGCTTCCGAGCCGAGGCGCAGGCGGCTGCCGCGCTCAACCACCCTCACGTGTTGGCCGTCCACGACTGGGGTGAGGATGGCGACATCCCGTACCTGGTGAGCGAGTTCCTCGGGGGTGGCAGCCTGCGTGCCCTGCTCGACGCCGATCGCCGTCTCAGCCCGTCGCAGGCCTTGTTGGTCGGCCTCGAGGCGGCTCGCGGCCTCGAGTACGCCCACCGGCGGGGGTTCGTCCACCGTGACGTCAAGCCGGCGAACCTGATCTTCGACGAGGAGGCGCGGCTGCGCATCGCCGACTTCGGCCTGGCCCGAGCGTTGGCCGAAGCTGCCTGGACCGAACCGATGGGGGCGGTCCTCGGGACTGCCCGCTATGCCTCACCCGAGCAGGCTCGCGGCGAACAACTCGACGGCCGCAGCGACGTCTACTCGCTGGCCCTCGTGCTCGTCGAGGCCGTCACCGGCGATGTGCCCTTCGCTGCCGACACAGCACTCGGCACGCTCATGGCCCGCGTCGACAAGCCCCTGGTGGTGCCCGATGAGTTGGGTCCCCTCGTGCCGGCGCTCGAAGCGGCGGGTAACCCCGACCCTGCGGCCCGACCGGACGCGGCGACGTTCGGGGTGGCGTTGGTCGACGTGGCCAACGACCTGCCGCGGCCGGCACCCCTGCCGCTGGTGGGCACCCGGAGTCTCGACGGCGCCGACGACCGGGATCCCACCGCCGTTGCCGGGCTGTCCACGACGTCGAACGATGCCGGCCGGCGTCAGGACAGCGGCGGTGACGGCGGCAGCGATCCGACGGGTGGAGCGGAGCCCCCGGCCGACCAGACCGACGTCGTCGGTCGGGTCCCGGTGGTCGCCGACCTGTCGCGGTCGGATGCGGCGCCCGACGAACCGGGCAACACCGACGACACACCCGACGTCCCGGCGTGGGTGCACAACCCAGCGCTGCGAACCACCGGACCCGATGCAGCGGACGACACCACGGCCGACACCGCAGCCGCCACAGCGCCCGTGGTCGACCCCATCGCTGGCGTCGGTGGGGCGGACACCCTGACCGTCGACCTGGGCGAGGCCGGCGCCGCCGCGGCCGGGGCGCCGGTCGATGGAGCCACACTCGATGCCGTCACAGACGACGGGGCCCGGGACAATGGCGCCGAGGCTACGGAGGCGCAGGCGACCAAGGCCCGTCGCCGGTGGCGTTGGGTTCCGGTCGCGCTCCTCGTGGCACTCCTCGCCGGGGGCGCCGCCTGGCTCCTCGCCGGTCCGCTGAGCGGGAGCGGGCCGTCCACCCCGCCCACCACGATCGCCGTGGTGCCCACCGTTCCGGACCTGGTCGGCGCTGACGTGGCGGCGCTCGAAGCAGCCGCTGCCGAGCACGACTGGGTGCTCGAGACCGACACCGCGCACTCCGAGGACGTCCCTGAGGGCATCGTCATGTCCACCGACCCGGCGGCCGGGGCCGAGTTGGCGGCCGGCGGTGTGCTCTCGGCGGTCGTGTCGGCCGGGCTACCACCGGTGCCGCTCCCCGACGACCTGGTGGGCCAGACGCTGGCCGAAGCCACCGAGGCGCTCGAGAACCTCGGCCTGTCCGTTCGCGAGGCCGCCGACCGTTTCGACGAGGACGTGCCGACCGGGATCGTGCTGGCCGTGGATCCCGAGCCCCCCGTCGAGGTGCCGGCCGGATCGGCGGTCGGCCTCGTCGTGTCGGCCGGCCCCGAACCGCGCACGATCCCCGGCGGGCTGCCGGGTCGGGCGGCCGACGAAGTGCGCGGCGAGCTCGAGGCGCTGGGCCTCGAGGTGGTGCGCGCCGAGGACTTCAGCGACTCGGTGGCGGCAGGCAACGTCCTGTGGGTGTCACCTGAGGCCGGACTCCAGGTCGAACGAGGTGGGCAGGTCACCATGGCCGTGTCCCTCGGCCCGCCGGTGGTCGCCGTGCCCGACGTGTCGGGAATGTCGGTGGTCGACGCCGCCACCGAGCTCGAAAGGGTGGGGCTGGTGGTGTCATCGACGCAGGGGTCGCCCACCCGGCCGGTGAGCTGGACCGATCCGGCACCCGGCGACGTGGTGCGCATCGGTACCAGCGTCACCCTCGTCACCGGGGGCTGAGCCCCGCAGCGGGACCGGCGAGCATCACACTCCGGAGAACGCCGCGCTCGGCACTGTGACCGATGACGCAGCTCTGCGGGGTGATCTCCCTACAGAGTTGACCGCGCGGTCAAGTACCCTGCGGCTCATGTCCGTCCGTTCGCGCCTGCAGCTCCGTCTGTCGGGCAGCGAGCGCTACCGGTGGATCGTGCTGGCCGTCGGTCTGGTGGGGCTCTTCTCCGTGGGCTTCTCGATCACCGTGCTGGCGGTGTCGGTCAAGTCGATCGCCGCCGACCTCGATGCGTCCATCTCGCTCATCACCTGGGTGGTCACCGGCCCCATCCTGGCCTACGCCGTGTTCGGCCCGTCGTCGGGCAAGTTGGCCGACATCCTCGGTGCACGCACCGTGTATCTGTGGTCGCTCGTGGCGGTGGCCGTGTTCGCCGCGCTCAGCGCGGTGGCCGCCACCGGCGGGGCGCTGGTGGGGTTCCGGGTGGCTGGTGCGGCGGTCGGGGCGGCTGTGGGACCGGCGTCGTTGGCCATCATCAACCGCTTGTTCCCCCCGGTGGAGCGGGCCAAGGCCCTCGGCTTCTGGGCCATGGTGGCCGCCGGCGGCCCGGTGTTGGGTGTCGTGGTCGGTGGACCGGTGGTCGAGGCCTTCTCGTGGCGATGGATCTTCGTCGGTCAGGTGCCGATCACCGTCCTCGCCCTGGTGTTGGGTTGGCTGATCCTGCCCCACGTCCCGCGCCAGCGCGGAGTGCGCTTCGACATCGCCGGATCCGCCGTACTCGCCGTTGGTGTGTCGGGGCTGCTACTGGCGCTCAACCGTGGACCCGAGATCGGCTGGGAGCATCCGTTCGTCATCGGCTCAGCCGTGGTGGGCGTCGCCATGCTCGTGGCCTTCGTGCTCGTGGAACGCCGCGTCACCCAGCCGCTGTTGCCGATGCGCTACATGGTGAACCGGAACTTCGCCTTCCCGGTGGCCAACCAGTTCTTCTTGAACTTCGCCTACATGGGCGGATTCATCATCACCCCGCTGCTGCTCCAGGACGTGCTCGGCTACGGCGAGGCGCGCACCGGCCTCATCTCCATCTTCCGACCCATTGCGTTCACCATCGCCGGCCCGGTGGCGGGCTACCTGACCGTGCGGGTGGGGGAGCGCTTCAACGCCACCCTCGGTGGGGTGTTCCTGTTCGTGTCGATGCTCGGCCTGGCGTCGGTGACGACCTCGAGCGGCGACCTGTTGATCATCGGGGCCTTGGTGGCCTCAGGCCTGGGCATGGGCACCGCCGCGCCCGCCATGGCGTCCTCGGTGGCCAACGCCGTGTCCGAGTCCGACCTTGGCGTGGCCACGGCGTTCCAACAGATGTGCGCCCACATCGGCACCGTCATCGGCACCCAGGTGCTGCTCACCACCCAGGCCTCGCTGGCCCCGGTGGTGTCCGACCCGCCGACCCCCGCGCAGCTCAGTGAACTCACGACGTCGTATCGGGTGGCGTACCTGGTGGGCGGGCTGGCCGCCATTGCCGGCATCATCGCCGCGCTGTTCGTGCGGCGCACCCGCCGGGTCGATCACACCCGGGCGCCGGGCGAGGCACTCGACGAGATCGAGGTGCTCGACGGCGAGGTGGCACCGGCCGGCGCCCGCCCCTGACGTCAGCGCCGCCACATCAGGCGGTGATCTCCTGCACCTTGGTGGCGATCGCTGCCGCGTTGGGATCCGGCGGCGCGCTCTGCATGGCCATCAGCTTGGTGATGTCGCCGGTGACCTTGATCTTGCCGGACATGAAGGCCTGCATGCCGGCCTGCGGGTCCTGGTCCACGAAGATCTGCTTGGCGATGTCGTAGTCGACCGTCACCGTGAGCTGAGGTGCATCGACGTGACCCTTGTCCATGCTGATGGTGCCCTCGGTGGTGTCGATGTGGCCGTGGAAGACGCCATCGGCGAAGTCGTCGTGATCGGGGCAGGCCTCGATGACCATGTTCATACGGATCTCGGGACCCGGGCCGCTCGCTGCTTCAGGCATGCCTTCGCGGATCTTCTTGGCCTCTGTGATCCACTCGTCAGTGAGGAAGATGTACTGATCAGCCACCGTGACTCCTTGGGTGTTCTCCCGGGGTGCCGTGCCACGTCGGCACGATGAACGGAACCTAGCGTACGTCGGCCCACCCCGCTTGACCGTCCGGTCAAGCGGCGCCCGCTGGCGGCGCAACCCGGCCGGTCACGTAGCATCGCACGCCATGGCCTCTCCACTCACCCGTGACGACGTGGCCCACGTGGCTCGCCTCGCCCGGCTGCACTGCACCGACGAGGAGTTGGATCGCTTCACCGCACAGCTCGGCGCGGTGCTCGACCATGCCGAGGACGTGGCGTCGCTCGACATCGACGACGTCGAGCCCATGGTGCACCCCTATCCGCTGGTCAACGTGTTGCGCGACGACGAACCTGGTGTCACGAGCGACCGTGACGAGGTACTGGCCGCCGCCCCGCTCAGCGAGGACCGCCAGTTCCGGGTGCCGGCCATCCTGGGGGAAGAGGCGTGATGACGGCGCTCGCCCTTGCCGCGGCGGTCCGTTCGGGCGCACGCACCGCCACCGACGTCCTCGAGGAGCACCTTGCCGTCATCGACCGCCTCGACGGCGAGGTGGCGGCCTTCAACCTGGTGACCGCCGAGCTGGCTCGGGCCCAGGCCGAGGCCGTGGACGCCGCGGTAGCTCGTGGTGAGGATCCCGGACCGCTCGCCGGTGTGCCGGTGGCGCTGAAGGACAACCTCTGCACCCGGGGGATCCCGACGACGTGTTCGTCGCGCATCCTCGAGGGCTGGCGTCCGCCCTACGACGCCACCGTGGTCACCCGCCTGGTCGCTGCCGGGGCGTTGGTGGTGGGCAAGACCAACCTCGACGAGTTCGCCAGGGGGGCCTCCACGGAGAACTCGGCCTTCGGTCCGACCCGCAACCCCCACGACCCCAGCCGGGTCCCGGGCGGCTCCTCCGGAGGCAGTGCGGCGGCCGTGGCGGCAGGGTTCGTGCCGATCGCCGTCGGGTCCGACACCGGCGGGTCCATCCGACAGCCGGCCGCCCTGTGCGGCGTGGTGGGCCTCAAGCCCACCTACGGTCTGGTGTCCCGCTACGGCCTGGTCGCCTTCGCGTCGTCGCTCGACCAGATCGGACCGTTCGCCACCACCGTTGCGGATGCCGTGGCGTGCCTCGAGGTGATGGCCGGTCACGACCCGCTGGACTCGACCTCCATCCCCGAGGCCTCGCCGGCACTGCAGGGAGTTCTCGCCGACGGCGTTGACGGACTACGGGTCGGTGTGGTGAGCGAGCTCCTCGGTGAGGGGGTCGCACCCGAGGTGGCCACCCGCACCCGCCAGGCGGCCGAGGCCCTGGCCGCGGCGGGCGCCACCGTCGAGGAGGTCTCGGTGCCGGCCACCCGGCTGGGACTGTCGGCGTACTACCTCATTGCCCCGGCCGAGGCCTCGAGCAACCTGTCCCGCTACGACGGCGTGCGGTTCGGTCTGCGGGTGGATGCGCCCACCACCGGCGAGATGATGGAACGCACCCGCACCGAAGGGTTCGGCGAGGAGGTGAAGCGCCGCATCATGTTGGGCACCTACGCCTTGTCGGCCGGCTACTACGACGCCTACTACGGCAAGGCGCAGCGGGTGCGCACCCTCATCGCCCGGGCGTTCGCCGAGACCTACGCCGACCACGACGTCCTGTTGTCACCGACCTCGCCCACCACGGCGTTCGCCTTCGGCGCCAAGACCGATGACCCCATGGCCATGTACCTCAACGACGTGTGCACCATCCCCACCAACCTGGCCGGCCACGCCGCGGTGTCGGTGCCCTACGGCGTCGGCGACGACGGCCTGCCCATCGGCGTGCAGGTGCTGGCGCCGGCGCTCGGTGAAGCGGTCATGGGTCGGGTGGCCGCCGCCCTCGAACGCTCGGCGCCCACCACCCCGCCACCCACGCTGGGGAGCCGACCAGCGGACGCAACCACCTCGGGCACCGACACCAGCGCGGAGGGGGTCCGATGAGCGCCGAGCAGACGGCCGGCAACGGCGCCGACGGCGCCGGCATCGTCGTGTCGGACACCACCGGCGATCGCTGGGAGACGGTGGTGGGCCTCGAAGTGCACGCCGAGTTGGCCACCGCCACCAAGCTGTTCTCGTCGGCCCCCAACGCCTTCGGGGACGAGCCCAACACCAACATCGACCCCACCAGCTTGGGTCTGCCCGGTTCGCTCCCCGTGCTGAACCGCCGGGCGGTGGAGTTGGCCATGGCCGTTGGGTTGGCGCTCAACTGCGACGTTCGCCCGTGCGTGTTCGCTAGGAAGAACTACTTCTACCCGGACATGCCGAAGAACTACCAGATCTCCCAGTTCGACCAGCCGCTGAACGTGGACGGCTACCTCGAACTGCCTGACGGTCGACGGATTGGCATCGAACGGGCTCATGTCGAGGAGGACACCGGCAAGAACAGCCACGTCGGTGGTGACGGCCGTATCCACGGCGCCGAGCACTCGCTCATCGACTACAACCGCGCCGGCGTGCCCCTCATCGAGATCGTGGGCCGACCGGACCTGCGCTCGGCCGACGACGCCCGGGCATACGTGAGCGAGCTGCGCGCCGTGCTGGTGGCCATCGGTGCCTCCGACGGCAAGATGGAAGAGGGTTCGCTGCGCATCGACGCCAACGTGTCGGTGCGACCCGTCGGCTCCGACGAGCTGGGGCTGCGGTGCGAGATCAAGAACGTCAACTCGTTGCGGTCGCTGGGTCGGGCCATCGAGTACGAGGCCCGTCGGCAGGTGGACGTCATCGAGGGCGGCGAGCGGGTACGTCAGGAAACTCGCCACTGGGACGAGGAAGCGGGCCGTACCCGACCCGGGCGTTCCAAGGAAGAGGCGGAGGACTACCGCTACTTCCCCGAACCGGACCTGGTGCCGTTGGTGCCCGATCCCGACTGGATCGCCAAGGTGGCCGAGGGTCTGCCCCCGCTGCCGGCCGAGCGGCGGCGTCGGTTGGCCGAGGCGGCCGGGGTCTTGCCCGCTCAGGTGGCGTTGCACGTCGAGCGGGACCTCGATCACCTGGCGCTGGCTGCAATCGAGCGAGGCGGCGATCCGGCGCGGGTGGTGAACCACGTGGAGCACAACCTGGCCGTCGACGGCGCAGAGGCGCTCGACCCGGGCTACTTCGCCGCGTTGGTCACCATGGAGGTGTCGGGCGAGCTGACCGCCACCCAGGCCAAGGCGGTGCTGGCCGAGATGGTGACCAGTGGCCGGGCACCGGCGGAGATCGCCGCCGAGCGCGGCTACGAGGCCATGGACACCGCGGCGCTCGACGTGGCCCTCGACGAGGTGATCGCCGAGCACCCCGACGACTGGGCGGCCTACGTGGCAGCCGACGATCCCAAGAAGGCCAAGAAGCTGGCCGGGTTCTTCGTCGGCAAGGTGATGAAGGCCACCGCCGGCCAAGCCGATGGCAAGGCAGTCAACCAGGCACTGGCTGCCCGGCGCGCCGCCAGTGGTGGCTGACCTGTCGGCTCGACGAACCCTCAGCTACGCTGCGGGCGGTCCACCCCTCCCGCCGCGGTGTCGTCGGAAAGGATTCTGATGACCTCCACTCGCCGTGTCCTGGCGTTCTTCCTCACGTTCGCTCTCGTCGGTGCGCTCGCCGCCTGTGGCGGTGACGATGGGGGTGGCACCACAGAGACCGGCGCCGACCGCGACCGGAGCGCCCAGGGTGGCGTGCCCGTCGAGCGCGTCGACGACGTGGATGGGGACGACAGCGGCAACGACGTCGGCGAGTCGGGGAGCAACGGCGGATCGGGCAGCGGCTCGGGTCCGGGCATCGGTTCGCTCAGCGACCTCGAGCGCTGCCTCGAGCTGAGCGGGCTGCTCGGCGGCCTGGCCTTCGTGCCCATGATGATCGCCGGCGGGGGTGATCCCGAGGAACTCGCCGAGTTGCGGGAGCAGATCAGCGCGTCGGAGGCCCTCCTCCCGAACGACCTGCGTGACGACTACCAACTCGTGCAGGATGCCTACACCGAGTTCTTCGAGGCGCTGCTCGAACTCGACCTCGAGAACAACCCTGCGGCGCTCTTCGATCCGGCCACAGCCCAGATCATGGAGGAGGCCTCGGCAGGGATCGACGATGCCGAGGTGCAAGCGGCACTCGAGCGGATCACGCAGTACATCGACGCCGAGTGCAGCTGACCGCACCGGGCTGATCAGCCATTGCACGGTGGCGGTGGCTCCACCGAGCCCGAGCCGCAAGTCGGTGGCGCACCGGCTGGTGCAGCGGTAGACACGGCTCATGACGTTTCCCGTCCGTACCGCCACCGACGCCGACTGGGACGAGGTCTGGCGCATCGACCGTACCGTGTTCGGCGGGTCCTCCGACCCGGCACACAGCGATGCCGAACAACGGGTGCTGCCCATCGAGCGGGTGCTCGTGGCCGAGGATCCGCACGACGGGATCGTGGGCACCGCCGGGGACTATCCGTTCGAACTCACTCTCCCGGGAGGGGTGGCGGCGTCGGCGGCCGGAGTGACCAACGTGGGTGTGCTGCCCACACATCGCCGCCGCGGCATCCTGCGCTCGCTCATGGACCGCCAGCTCGACGACATCGCCGCACGAGGCGAACCGTTGGCCATGCTGAATGCCTCCGAAGCGCCCATCTACGGCCGGTTCGGCTACGGGCTGGCCACCCGCTACGCCGTGTGGCGTCTCGACAACCGGGCCGTCGGGGCAGCGTTGCGCGCCGGTGCTGACACGCACCGGCTGCGGCTGGTCGACCGTTCGGTGGCAGCGGAACCGCTGGCCGACATCTACGAACGGGCACGCCTGCGGCGGCCCGGCACCGTGGCACGGACCGATGAGTGGTGGACCATGCTCCTCGGGGACGCCGAGATGTGGAAGGGCGGTGGCGAGCACACCGTGGTGGTGAGCCATCCGCTCGATGCCGGCGATGCCGGCGATGGCGGCGATGCCACGGCCGGTAGCCGAGCCCCCGACGGCTACGCCCTCTACCGCCTGCACCACGACGGGCCGAACGGCTGGTTCCGCTTGGTGGTGCGCGAGCTGGTGGCCACCAACGCCGACGCTGCCCGAGCGCTGTGGTGCTACCTGTGCGAGGTGGATCTCGTCGGGGCCGTCGACGCCGAGGTAGCGGTCGACGAGCCGCTCTACTGGCAGGTGCCTGACCCGCGCCGCATCCGCACCAGGGAGTTGCGCGACTTTCTGTTCGTCCGGGTGCTCGACGCCCCCGCTGCTCTTGCCGCCCGGCGGTACGCTCGGCCGGTCGAGTTGGTCCTCGACGTCGAGGACCGGTCCCGCCCGACGGGTGCGGCCGCCGGGCGCTTCCGACTCGGCGGAGCGCCCGACGGTGCCGAGTGCCAGGCCGTCGGCGACGAGGTCGCTCCCGACCTCCGCCTCGACGTCACCGCACTCGGCTCGCTGCTGCTGGGCGGGGTGCGGCCGTCATGGTTGGCCGCGGCGGGCACGCTGGTCGAGCTGCGCCCCGGCGCGTTGGTCGCCGCCGAGGCGTTCTGCTCCGACCCCGAGCCATTCTGCGTCACCCGCTTCTGAGCAGCGGTTGGCGATCACCGTCGCTGCGTCGCCGGTCAGGCGCCGGTGAGTTGTGTGTCGAGGTCACCGATGGTGGTGCTGTCGGTGAAGGTGAGTGGTGTGGCCAGGGCGGCGGTGGTGGCGCCGTTCCACCATTGGTTGGTGAGGCCGCTGCCTGCTGGTGGGATGAAACGGAGGCGGTAGGTGTCGTCGGGGAAGCCTTCGAGGGTCCAGGTGCCGTCGGCTGCGGTGCTGGTGAGGGCGACGGGGACGAGTTGGCCGGTCCGGTAGAGGGCGACGGTCGTGCCTTCGACGGGTGTGGTGTCGGGTCCGGTGACGGTGCCGCTGGCCGTGTTGGCGCCGACGAGTTGGGCGTCGATGTCAGAGATGGCGTCGCCGGCGGTGAGGGTGAGGGGGGTGGCGGTGGTGCGGGTGGCGGCGCCGTCCCACCATTGGGGGGCGAGGCCGCTGCCGGGGGGTGGGAGGACCTGGATGGTGAGTTCGCCGCTGGGGAGGTTGGTCAGGGTGTAGGTGCCGTCGGGGCCGGTGGTGGCGGTGGCGGCGGGGAACCAGAGGGCGCCGGTGGGCCAGGCGCGGACGGTGGCACCGTCGACGGGGGTGGTGTCGGGGCCGGTGACCGTGCCGGTGACCGTGGTGACGGCGGGGAGCTCGAGGTCGATGTCGGCCAGTGCGGTGTCGGCGTCAACGATGACGAGCGGTGTGGCGGTGCTGCGCAGGATGGCGCCGTCCCACCAGCGCACCTGCAGGCCGTTGGTGGAGGTGGCGATGGCGGCCAGGCGGTAGGTGCCGTCGGGCAGACCGCCCAACAGGTAGCTGCCGTCGGGTCCGGTGCTCGTGTAGGCAGTGGGTGACCATCCGTCGCTGTCGGACCACACCGCCACCAACGCGTCGGCCAGGGGATCGCCGGCCGTGTCGGTGATCGACCCAGCGACGGTGCCACCGGGAGCCACCACGTGGAGTTGGAAGCTGGAACTGGCCGTGAAGCCCCACGGGTCAGTGGTGGTGGCCGTCACCGTCGTCGACCCGAACTCACCAGGTGCTGGGGTGACGGACAGGGTGGAGAAAAGCCCGCTGTCGCTGAGCGAGATGTTGCCATCGGGGAGCAGCGCCTGGTTCGACGAGGTGGCGGTCAACGCCACATCGGTGCCGGCGAGGTCACTCCAGGCGAACACCGTTTGGGGCACGAAGTCGTTGTCGGCCAGGGTCTGGTCGGGAAGGGCCGTAATGGTCGGGCCGCCGGTGACGACGACATCGACCTCGAGTGTCTCTTCGGTGATCCCGGGCATGCTGGTGTCCGCACCACTGGGGTTGGAGCCCCAGCACTCGGTCCCACCGGTGTCGACACGAATCCCGCACCCGTGGCCGGCGTCCTCGGAGAAGGTGCTGAACGGGCCGGCGAGCGGTTGGCCGCTGCCGGCGGTGTCGCCCCAGCACTCGACTGAGCGGTCGGTGGCCAACAGGCCGCACGAGCCGTTGAACCCCGACCGCAGCTCGAGGAACGGCCCGGCCTGGTCGGTCGACTGTCCGACGTTGTCGGCCCCCCAGCACTGCGCCGAGTTGTCGGCACGCAGCGCGCAGGTGTGAAACCCACCGACAGCGACCGCGGTGAACGGCCCGGTCTGGGGGTTGGCCTCGCCGAAGTCACTACGACCCCAGCACTGCACGTCGCCGTCGGCGCGTACACCGCACGAGTGTCCGTTGCCGACGTTCACCGAAACGAACGCCACGTCCTCCGGTGGGCTGGCCTTGCCGAAGTCGTCGTCGCCCCAGCAGTCGACGTGACCGTTGTCAGCGCGGACGGCGCACGCATGGGTGGGCCCCACATCGAGATCGACAAACGGTCCGGGGTGGACTTCGGTGCTCGACGGAAAGAACCAGTAACAGACGGCGCTGTCGTCGCTGGCTCGGATGCCGCAGGCGACGTTCTCATCGATCTCGAAGAGGCGATACGGTCCCGGTGCTTGGAACTCCGACCCGTCGGTGACGCCGACGCAGGCGACGTCACCGACGGCTTGCAGAGCACAGGTGGCAGGGAAGCTGGCCGACACCATGCCCAGCGGGGCCTCGTAGGTGAGGGTCGGGTCGAGGGGAGCGATGAAGGAGGCGGCATCGCTGGGGGTTCCGGTGAGGGTGGTGCCGTCGAAGGTGACGCCGTCGGGGAGTGCGGTTTCGTCGATGGTGAGCGTGGCGTCTGGCCGTTCGGCGAGCTGCGGTGCGAACGAGTAGTTGAAGGGCACCCCGTGCCGCATGATCATCTCCGATGGCGGGGCATCGAGCGGGGCCAGCGGGTCGACGGTGAGGTGGACCACTTCGTGTGCGAGGTTCGGCGGCACGTCGGTGCGACCGTCGCTGGGGTTGCCGAAGCAGGCGGGGGTGGCGTCAGCAGCGATGGTGCAGGTGTGGGTGTAGCCGGCGGCGATGTGGGTGACAGCGCCGGCTGGCGGGCTGCTCTGCCCTGAGCTGTTGGTGCCCCAGCAGGTGGCGGTCTGGTCGGTGGCGATGGCGCAGCTGTGCAGGTTGCCGGCGGTGACGGCGGTGTAGGCGCCGGCGGGTGCTTCGACTTGGCCTGCGCTGTCGAAGCCCCAGCAGGTGGCGGACTGGTCAGTGGCGATGGCGCAGCCGTGGAACGCTCCGGCGGCGATTGCTGTGTGGGTGCCTGGGGGTGGGATGGTTTGTCCGCCGCTGTCGGTGCCCCAGCAGGCGATGGTCTGGTCGGTGGCAACCGCGCAACTGTGGAGTACTCCGACGGCCACGGCGGTGTAGGTGCCTGGGGGTGGGATGGTTTGTCCGCCGCTGTCGGTGCCCCAGCAGGCGATGGTCTGGTCGGTTGCGATGGCGCAGAAGTGCTCGCTGTAGCCGGAGATGGCGGTGTAGGTGCCCGCCGGTGGGGTGGCTTGGTCGAGGTCGTCGCGACCCCAGCAGGCGAGGGTGGCGTCGGTGGCGATGGCGCACGACGTGCCGTCGGCGGCGGCCACGGCGGTGTAGGTGCCCGCCGGTGGGGTGGCTTCGTTGTTGTCGTTGTGGCCCCAGCACAGCAGGGCGTTGTCGGTGTCGACGGCGCAGGTGTGGCGGGCGCCGGCGTCGATGTCGACCACCTGCAGGTCGCTGGTGGCGGTGACGGTGAACTGGCGGGTGCCGAGCACCAGCGGGGTGCCAGACAGTTCACCGGTGTCGGCGTCGAGTTCCAACCCGGCGGGCAGCGACCCGGCGGTCACCGACCAGGTGACGTCGGGCCGCTCGTCGGTGAAGGTGTGGCTGTAGGGGGTGGTCACCGTGGCCGGCGGCGGCGGGTCGGAGGTGATGTTCGCCGGGCCGTCGAGCGATGCCGGGGCGGCCGGAACGCCCGGCTGGGGCGCGTCGGTCGCACCGGACGCGGCGGGTGCGCCGATGGGGCTCACCAGTGCAGCGAGCAGCAACACCACGGTTGCCACCACGAGACGGTCTCGGACTCGGGTCATGACGTCGTTCCTCCGCACCATTCGACGAGGCAGGCCTCACCGCAGGCCTGCGCACCGGGCCGCCAGCCGACGCACGAAGAGTTCAGCCGACCCCTGAACGATAGGGCCGATTCCCAAGCTTGTCCACCAATGTCACCGGTGTCATTCGAAGCGGGACATCGGCGTCCGCCGATGTCGAGGTGATCGTCGGCCACTCGACGGTTGTCGGTGAAACGAACGTCCACGAGGGCATCTCACCCGCCGGAGCGGCCCTACGCGCCGGCGCCGACCACCGCCCAGCGGCCCGACCGCCAGCGGAGTCCGAGGGTGACGAGGCGTAGTGTCATGAACCACACCAGGCCGGCCCAGACCCAGCTCACCGACGCGCCGCTCGCCGCCACCAGGGCCAGCACCGGCAGGTAGCCGCCGGCCGAGATGGCCATGGCCACGGCCAACCAGCGCATGTCACCGGCGCCGATCAGGAGGCCGTCGAGGGCGAACACGACGCCGTTGATCGGCTGGGCCAACCCGGCCACCACCAGCAGCACCGCGGTGACCGCCACCACCTCGGCGTCGGGGGTGAACACCCGCCCGAGGCTGCTGTGGCCTGCCAGGAACACCGCAGCGAGGATCACCCCGGCGGCGCCGCCCCACTGCAGGATCCGTCGTCCGATGGCCCGGGCTGCATCGGCATCCCCCGCCCCGAGGGCGCGGGCCACCATGGCCTGTCCGGCGATGGCCAGCGCATCGAGTGTCATGGCCCCCAGGCTCCACAGCTCGAACACGATCTGGTGCGCCGCCAGTGGCGTCGGGCCGAGCCTGGCGATGACCGCAGTGGTGGCCACAAAGGCGATGCGCAGCGCCACCGTGCGCACGAACAGGTCGCGCCCGACCAACCCGAGGCGACCGACGGTGCGAGCGTGGGGGCGGAGCGGCACGCCGTGGCGGCGGACGGCCCGGCCGATCACGGCCACATAGGTCAGCGCCGCCCCGCTCTGGGCCACCACCGTGGCCAGTGCCGAGGCACCGATGCCGAACCCCAACCCGAAGATCCAGACCACCTCGAGCACCAGGTTGCCGAGCGCGCTGACCGCGGCGACCACCAGCGGTGTGCGGGTGTCCTGCAACCCCCGCAGGTACCCCGTGCCGGCCAGAACGACCAGCATGGCCGGCACGCCGACCAGGCTGATGCGCAGGTAGATGAGCGCCTGGTCGGCCACGGCGCCAGTGGCCCCCATGGCCGCCACCAACGGTTCGGCCACCGCGAGCCCGACGCCCACGAGGACCACCCCGATGCCGGCGGCCAACCACAGGCTTTGCACGGCCTGGTGCGCCGCGCCCCGGTGGTCGCCGGCGCCGAGCAGGCGCCCGACGGCGGCGGTGGTGCCGTAGGCGAGGAAGATGAACACCGAGTAGCCCACCAGCAGGATGGTGGAGGCCACGGCCAACCCGGCCAGGGAGTCGGTGCCGAGGCGACCGACGACGGCTGTGTCGGCCAACAGGTAGAGCGGCTCGGCCACCAGTGCCCCGAGCGCCGGGACGGCCAGTCGGAGGATCTGGCGGTCGAGAGGGTTGCGGAGCCGCACCGGCGGAGGGTATCGGTTCGTCGCGAGGCCGACGAGCGTGTCCTGTCGGCTACGATCCGAGCGCGGTGTCCGTCGGGCGAGGCGGTGCCACGGCGAGGAGGGGTGGAGGCGAGGCCAATGGCGCGTGCGACGACGAGTGACGCCGGGGCGTGGCAGGTGCCCCGACGTCGACGAACCGCAACGGTGCTCCTGCTCGCCGCCGCGCTGGTTGTGACCAGCGTGCAGGGCTCCGCCGCCCAACCGGTAGGTTCGGCCGACGGTCCAGCGGCCGAGACCTCGGCCAATGCTCGTGCAGAGCCCTCAGGCGTCATCGTCTCACCCGGCCGCGGCACCGAGCCGGCTCCGATCGGCCGGACCACCGCCGTCGAGGCGCCGGACTTCGCCAGCGAGGTCTACATGGACCCCTGGGACTTCGAGAACCCCGGCGACACCCCGCTCGTCATTCAGAACAACCCGGGGCTCCCCATCAACCCCAACTACCTGCGACCGGCTCCCAACAGCGGGCAGGTCAGCTATTCGTCGCCGGATGGCACCCAGCTCTGGCTGGTGCGCAACTGGGGCACGGGTGCGCTGGCCACCAACCGGGACGGCCCGCTCTACCCGATCGACGCGAACCGCTACACGCGGCTGGCCATGCGCGTCCACGTGTCGGGTGCCAGCCCCATCGGGGCCGGCGCCTTCTGGTGGACGTGCGTCGAGCAGACCGTCGCCTGCCGGGGCGGCATGCCCTTCAGCCTGCAACCCGGCTGGCAGGTGGTCGACCTGCCGCTGCAGAACACTGGTGCGTTCGCCAACCATCCGGCGCCCTGGGCCGGCGAGGTCAGCACCTTCCTCGTCACCACCAACGGGGGCCCGCCGGCCAGCGCCGTGACCATCACCCTCGATTGGGTGCGCCTCTTCGCCCCCGCCGGTGCGGGGGCCAGCGATGCCTACCCGGCCGGTTCGGTGGTCGGCGGGACCACCGTGCTACCTCGTCCGCTGCCGCTGATCGTCACGCCCAGCCGCGAAGGCGGCCAAGACTACGCCACCACCGTGCGGGGCAAGGGGTGGGACATGGACACGCTGGCTGACGTGGCCGAGCACTACAACACCACGCTCTCGGTGGACGGGTCGCGCATCGTCGGGACCACGGCCGGGCCCACCCCCAACGACCCGGTGATCCGCCTGGCCAACCCGGGCCCCTTCAATCCGCGTCGCTGGCGACACCTCACCTTCCGGGTGGGCTACGGCGGCACCTTCGGACTCCAGGACGCCCCTGGTGGCGGGATGATGTCGCGCTTCGTGTGGCGCAACCCGAACGCCGTGACGCCCACCAACTCGGCGGGCTTCCAGGAGTCGAACGACATCGTCATCTTCCCTGGTGAGAACCGCATCGTGGTCGATCTGCACACCGACCCGCCGGGCCTGGTGAACGACGACGAGATCGAGCGGCGTCTCGGTTGGGGCGGTCCCGCCTCGCGGTGGGTCAACCATCCGGAGTTCCACCCCCACGAGGATCCGGGCTCGCGCACCTGGTGGATCTGGGAGCTGCGTATCCGCCGTAACCACCTGGCACAGCCGACGTTCCCCATCCGCTTCCGGGACGACCAGTGGGTGGCCGGCACCACCGCGGACGTCGAGTTGGCGACCACCCGCGGTGGTCCCGTCGAGCACACGGTGGCCACCGGGGTGCCGGTGGTGGCGGGTGAGAACACCTACACCCTCGACAGTGCCACGTTGCCCTACCAGCACGTGTACTGGGTGAAGCTGACGCTGCGCAGCCCCAACGGCGCCGCATCGAGCGCCTGGTCGCTGGGGCCGGTGGAGACCGGCACGCCGGTCGAGTTCGTCGACGTCGTCCCCGGCGACACCTTCTTCGACGACATCTTCTGGCTGGTGAAGGCCGACATCGCCGCCGGCTACTCACCGGACTTCTACGGCCCGACGCTGCCCATCAGCCGCCAGGCCATGGCGGCGTTCCTCTACCGACTCTTCCACGACGGCGGTAACCCCCCGGCGTGTGCATCTGCGCCCTTCTCCGACGTGGGGACCACCCACCCGTTCTGCGGTCACATCGCCTGGCTGGCGTCGTCGGGCATCACCGGTGGCTACCCCGACGGCACCTTCCGTCCGGCGGAGTCCATCAGCCGTCAGGCGATGGCGGCCTTCCTCTACCGGGCGGCCAACGGGTCGACACCCCCGCCGGGGTGCACCGGGACAGCCCATCCCGACGTGCCGGCCCACCACGTGTTCTGCCCGCACATCGCCTGGATGGGCCAGCAGGCCATCACGTCCATACCGTCGTCGAACGGGTACGCCCCCGGGGCATCGGTCAGCCGTCAGGCCATGGCGGCCTTCGTGCACCGCTACCACGACAACGTGGGGGTCTGAGCCGATCCGGTCGGCTGCTGACCGGCCGCTGACCGGTCGCTGACCGGCAGCTGACCGGCTGCGGCGCCCTGTGACAACGCGCTGGGGCGGGGTCGGCGGCGCGCCTACGCTGCGGGCATGAGCAACCCGATGAAGCCCCGCTCCCACGAGGTCACCGACGGTCCCGAGCGCGCCCCGGCCCGCGCCATGTTGCGCGCTATCGGCATGACCGACGACGACTGGGACAAGGCCCAGATCGGCGTGTGCACCTCGTGGAACGAGGTCACGCCGTGCAACATGCCGCTCGACCGCCTGGCCAAGCGGGCGAAGGTCGGCGTGCGCGACGCCGGTGGGTTCCCCATCGAGTTCGTCACCATCGCGGTGAGCGACGGCATCTCCATGGGGCACGAAGGCATGCGGGCATCGCTCGTGAGCCGTGAGGTGATCGCCGACTCGGTCGAGACGGTGATGCACGCCGAACGGCTCGACGCCATGGTCACCTTCGCCGGGTGCGACAAGAGCCTGCCGGGCATGCTCATGGCGGCGGCTCGGCTCAACGTGCCCAGCGTGTTCGTCTACGGTGGCTCGATCCTGCCCGGCCACCACAACGGCCAGACCCTCGACATCGTCAGCGTGTTCGAAGCGGTGGGTGCGCACGCCACCGGTGCGATCAGCGACGAGGAACTGCGGGCCATCGAATGCAACGCCTGCCCGACCGAGGGGTCGTGTGCGGGGATGTTCACCGCCAACACCATGGCGTCGGTGGCGGAGGCGCTCGGCATGGCGCTGCCCGGTTCGTCGTCCGCGCCGGCGGTCGACCGCCGCCGCGACGACCTGGCCTATGAGAGTGGCAAGGCGGTCATCCGTCTCGTGCGTGAGGGCATCCGCCCACGACAGATTCTCACCCCCGCTGCCTTCCGCAACGCCATCGCCGTGGTCATGGCCCTCGGTGGTTCCACCAACGCCGTGCTCCACCTGTTGGCCATCGCCGCCGAGGCCGAGGTGGAACTCCACCTGGAGGACTTCAACGAGGTGGCGGCGCGGGTGCCGCACATCGCCGACACCAAGCCCCACGGCGCCTACCACATGAACGACATCGACCGGGTGGGCGGCATCCCCATGGTGCTGCGCACCCTCCTCGACGCCGGGTTGATCGATGGGGACTGCATCACGGTGACCGGCCGCACCATGGCCGAGAACCTCGAGGCCATCGACCCACCCGGCCCCGACGGTGAGGTGGTGCACCCCTTGTCGGATCCGATCCATCCCGTTGGTGGCATCGCCGTGCTGACCGGTTCGCTCGCACCCAAGGGCGCGGTGGTGAAGGTGGCCGGCATCGACGTCGACCGCTTCGAGGGCACCGCCCGGGTCTTCGACGGGGAGCAGGCCGCCATGGAGGCCATCCTGGCCGGCAGCATCGAGGCGGGTGACATCGTCGTCATCCGCTACGAGGGCCCCAAGGGCGGCCCCGGCATGCGGGAGATGCTGGCCGTGACGGGCGCCATGAAGGGGGCCGGTCGCGGTGCCGACGCTGCGCTCGTCACCGATGGGCGGTTCTCGGGCGGCACCCACGGTTTCTGCATCGGCCACGTCGCCCCTGAAGCCGTTGACGGGGGCCCCATCGCCTTCGTGGCCGACGGGGATCGGATCGTGGTCGACGTGGGTACCCACGCCATCGACCTGCTGGTGGACGACGACGAACTCGAGCGTCGGCGCGCCCAGTGGAAGCTCCCCGAACCCCGCTACACCAAGGGCGTGCTGGCCAAGTACGGGAAGCTGGCCCAGGGTGCCGAACGCGGCGCCATCACCTCGGCGTGAGGCGAGCCGCCGGCCCGACAACCAGATCGGACGACCACATCGGTCGCCCACCTCGGGGAGCCCGGTGCCATACTGGCGTGGTGCCGTGCCTGACGAGCAGCGGTCCACGCTGCCTCCCAACCGCACCGCTGTGCGGCAGCGAATCGGTCGAGTGGACGGGTCCGTGAGACGTCAGCGCCGCCAGAGCCCCCCGCCGGCCGACGTGCTGGTGCCGATGCCGCCCCACGAGCGGTTCCCGGCGGCGGAGCTTCCTGGCGGAGAACCCGATCTCCGACCCCTGGTCGAGTTGGCGTCGCTCGACACCGAGGTGCAGTGCCCGCGCTGTGGATGGGTCGGTCGCTGGTTGGCGGTCGACGACGACGTGCCCACGATTGCCGGCGTTCGCTGCAGTGCCTGTGGGGAGCAGTGGGACCTGGCCGAGGGCGATCCGCCACGGATCGTCGTGGATGTACAGCTCTCGACGCTTGATGCTCCGGGGGGAGAGTCCACTCCGGAGGCGATGACAGAGGCGGAGCGCTGATGTACAGCCAACAGATCGATCGCACCAACCCGGGATGTCTCGTGCTGCTGCTCGACCAATCGGGCTCGATGCGCGAACCCATCGCCAACGGTGGTGGCATCTCGAAGGCCGACGCGCTGGCCCGCGCCGTGAACGACCTGCTGTACGAGCTGGTGCTCCGCTGCATCAAGAACCCCAACGAGGGTCCTCGCCACTACTACGACGTGGCCGTGCTCGGCTACGGCGACGACGAGGCCCGCTCCGCGCTGAGTGGACCCCTCGCAGCACAGGATCTGGTGTCGATCGTCGACGTGGCCAACCAGCCGGCGCGCGTCGAGGAGCAGTCTTCCGACGTGGCTGACGTCGGTGGCGACCTGTCGACGATCTCATCCAAGGTGCGCAAGCCCATCTGGGTGGACCCGGTCGCCGCCGGACGGACACCGATGGGGACTGGCCTGAACCGCGCTGGTGAGGTGGTCGCCCCGTGGGTGGCCGCCCACCCGAACTCCTTCCCGCCCATCGTGCTGAACGTCAGCGACGGCGCGGCCACCGACGGGGATCCCAGGGTGTGGGCCGAGCGCATCCGGAGCCTGGCCACCTCCGACGGCAACGTCTTGTTCTTCAACCTCAACCTGTCGGCCATCGGCGGCGAGGTCCTCTACTTCCCGGCGCACGAGGATCGGCTCAGCAACGACTACGCGCGGGTGCTGTTCGAGATGTCGAGCCCCCTCCCACCACACATGGCCCAGATCGCCGCGTCGCAGGGACTGCCGATCGAGTCGGGCTCGAGGGGTTATGTGTTCAACGCCGACATGAGCGCGGTCGTGCGCTTCCTGCAGATCGGCACGGCCACCGCCCACGCGATGGCCTGAGCGGTCCGACGCAGATGGGGGCTGTCTGCTACTGGACGCCACGTTCCTCGGCGTCGGTGCACGAGTGGGAGGACGCGTGCGGGTTCGACCTCGCCGCCGGACGGGCGGCGGTGGCCGATGGCGCCTCGTCGTCGTTCGCCGCCCAACGCTGGGCGCGGGCGCTGGTCGAGGCCTTCCTCGACGAGCCGCCCCGCACCCTCGACCCCGAGGCCTTCGCCGAGTGGGTGGGCGCGGTGGCCGAGACGTGGAGCGGCACCTTCGATGCCGAGGCCATCGACGGGGACGAGTGGTACGTCGGTGAAGCGGCCGCCCGGGGGAGCTTCGCCACCTTCTGTGGGGTGCAGTGGAACGACCTCGGCGACGGGGAGGTCCGATGGCGTTGTTTCGCTGTCGGCGACGCCTGCCTGTTCCACGTGCGGCGCGGCCGGCTGCTGGTGTCCTTCCCGCACTCGCACCCCGACAGCTTCGACGACGAGCCGGATCTGCTGAGCACCAATCGCTACGGCACCGAACGAGGGGCGCGCCATCTCCGGGTGGTCACCGGGACGGCCCGCGTCGGTGACCAGCTGTTGCTGGCCAGCGACGCCTTGGCGGCGTGGGTGCTGCGGCGTGCTGCACTGGTGGGCGATGGATGGGAGGTGCTCGGTGCACTCGACCACCAGGGCTTCCGCTGGCTGGTCGACACCGAGCGGGCTCGCGGCGCCATGGCCGACGACGACACCACGCTGGTGCGCTGGGTGGTGGGAGCGTCGTGAGTCCTGCGCTGTGGCCCTCGGCACGGCAGTACGTCGACGCCATCGGGATTCCCGGGTGCCGGGGACCGACCGATCTGCGGGAGGCCTCGCTGCGCGAGGGGCTGTTCGGTCTGCCGAGCTCTGCATCGGGCCAGCACGCCATCGTGTTCCCGCTCGACACCGCCGACGGGCCCGAAGCCGTGAAGTGCTTCACCTCCCCACCCGCCGACGCTCTCCGCCAGCGCTACCTCCTGTTGGGGACCTACCTCCGTCCGCTGACCGGCGCCCCGCTGGTGCGTGCCGAATGGTGTGATCGTGGTGTGCAGGTCGACGGACAGTGGTGGCCCGCCGTGCGGATGCCGTGGCTGCCGGGCGACACCCTCGACGTGGCGGTGGAACAACGGCTCGAGGAGCCCGAGCGGCTGGTGGCCCTCGCCGACACGATGCGCCGGGCCATCCAGCGCCTGCGGGCCTGCCGGCTGGCGCACGGCGATCTCCAACACGGCAACGCCCTGGTACCCGACGACGACGTCGTGCACCTGGTGGACTACGACGTCGTGTGGTTCCCCGGGGGTGAGACGTTGGTGCCCGACGAGGTGGGGCACCGCAACTATCAGCACCCCGAACGCATCCGGACAGGCGCGTGGGGCCCGGCCGTTGATGCCTTCAGCGCCTTGGTCATCCACACGAGCCTCCACGCCTTGGCCAACGACCCCTCCCTGTGGCAGCGCCACAACCGGGGGGAGAACCTCGTGTTCGCCGAGGAGGACCTGCGGTCGCCCGCCTCCAGCGCGGTGTTTGCCGAGTTGGCGGGGTGCGGTGACGAGTGGGTGCGGACCCTGGCGTCGGCGACGGCCACCTGCGCGACGGCTCCGCTGCGGACCGTCCCTGACCTCGAGGAGCTCCTGCGTTCACTGCGGGAGGACGGCTCGGTACCGTTGCGCGACGACGTCGACGCGCCGGGCAAGCACCCCGACTGGCTGCGGCCACCGGAACTCGTCGCACAGGACGTCGGCCGCTACGCGGACGTGGGCGACGACTGGGCCGCGGCCGAGATGCCCCCCGAGGCGGAGTTCGTGAGCGGCGGCGGCGCCGGTCGTCGCTGGTTCCGACGTCGCCGCTGAGGGGTGCGGCGGTCACCCACCCCGGGCTGTCCGACGCGTTCGCGTCGCCATCGGGCATGCTGGAGGAAGCGGTCCCGATCCGCTGCCGAGGTCTGCGGGATCGCCCGAGGTCTGCGGGCTTGCCCGAGGAAGAGGTGTGCCATGCGTTCCGACGACCAGTACCCCAACCACGGTTCCGGTGCTGAACCGCCGGACGGCCAGTCTCACGTGTGGCGGGAAGGAGGCGGTCCGATGCCCGGTGCTGCTCGACAGCGTCGCTTCGGATGGGGTCGTGCGTATCACCTGCTGCCAGAGGACGGCTCGGCGCCCGATCGGCCACCCTTGCAGGGCGTCGCCGCCCTCGGCCTCGGCATTGCCGTGCTGTGTGTGCTCATCCTGATCTTCGTGGCGACCTGACAGGCCGGCGTCGCCGGCGGGCGTACCCGTCGGTCAGTCCGACAGCCCCGAGCGGCGCATCGGGTCGGCGGCCCACTCGCTCCGGCCGGCACGCACCGCCGTGGCGGACACCTCGGCCACCCACGGCGGCACGGCCAAGCGCAGTTCCGGCGGCACGGGGTGAGGCGGTCGTGGCGCCACCGCCATGCGCGGGAGCCGGGCGAGGGCGGCATCTCGGCGCGCCGGGTCGCCGTCGTAGAAGCGCGGGTCGTGCACCTGCGCCAACTTGTCGGCGCCGAGCACCACGGCGTCGTAGCCATCGGCGATGTCGGCCAGCAGTTGGTGGGGCGTCACCACCACCTCCAGCCAGGCGTGTCGGCGGGTGGCCCGTTCGAGGCGATCGGCGCGCTCGTTCACCGGCGGCAGGTCGGGGTGGTGTTCCTTTCCCAGGGTGACCTCGGACAGGACCAGGTGGACGACCGTGACGTCGAGGTGACGGCGCGCCGCGTCGGCGATGGTGAGATGCGCCACGGTGAGCGGGTTGAACGATCCGGGGAAAGCGGCTCGACCGGCCACCTGTCCAGCGTAGGTCGCCGGCTCTCGCGGGACTGTGTGCTGTGCGATACCGATGCGGTCGCTGGTTGCGCGCCGTCGTCGGGGGCGCGGGCTGCGGCAGCCGAGAGGCGTCAGCGGAGCCCGTGGTACCGTGCGGCGCCGGTACATCCAGCCGTCTGGAGTTGGGATGCAGATCGACGGGTACGGAGACCTCACGCGCCTCGCTTCGGACGAGGGCGCCGCTGTCTACCGCGGCGTCGACGAGCAGTCCGACCGGACCGTGACGGTCAAGGTGCTCGACCGAGCCATTGACGATTCGTCGGTGCAGCGTTCGTTCCGCCGTGAGTGTGAGGCGTTGGTTCGACTCGGCGGCCACCCCAACATCATCGCCGTGCTCGACGCCGGCTTCCTCGACGACGACCGGCCCTACCTGGTGACAGAGTACGACACCGAGGGTTCGCTGGCGGCGAAGGCGAACCGGCACGGGCCACTGCCGGTCGACGAAGTGGTGCAGATCGGGGTGAAGTGCGCTGGTGCCATGGCCACGGCGCACGTCGCCGGCGTCATCCACCGGGCCATCACGCCAGCGCACCTCCTGGTGTTGTCGTCCGGCGAGGTCGGCATCACCGGGTTCGACCTGGCGGCGCTGTCGTCGGCGAGTCGCACGTCCGACCACACCGCCCCCGAGGTGATCGAGGGCCACCCGGCTGACGCCCGTTCGGACATCTACTCGCTGTGCTCGACGCTGTGGTACCTGCTCGTCGGCGACGCCTCCGACACGCCCGACGTCCCTACGTCCCTCGAGCGGTTGCTCGCCGAGGGGTTGGCCGCGGACCCCACCGATCGACCATTGACGATGACGGCATTGGCTGGCCGCCTGCAAGGCATCGAGCGGGAACGCCATGTTGCGGTCACCATGCCGGTGGTGCAGCGCCTGCCTGGTGGCAGCAACGAGAGGACTCCTGCGGCTCCCTCGCCGGCGGCGCCCGAGCCGGTGGCAGTGGGGGGCGGTGAGCAGCAGGAACCACCGTGGTGGATGGACGCGTTCACCCACGGTTCTGTGTGAGCGAGGGCTGGCAAACGCTACAGATCTGGTGCAGGTCTGGTGCAGGTCTGGTGCCGACCTGGTACCGACCTGGTGCCGATGCCTCGGTCGACACCGGCCGACGGGGCCCGTCGTTGCCACCATCGCGCTGGGCGGCTCCGAGGCGTCTGTGACGTTGCGTTGGCATCTGGTGCCGCGGGGTGGCACACTTGAGCCCGTGACCGGAGATCTGACCCGTACCGCGGCCAGCGCCGCCGTCGTGGTAGTACTCCGCTAGCGCGCGCCGGCCGACCTGCCCTGCGTGCGCTGTTCGACCTCCCACGGGGAGGTCGTTTGCGTTTTCGCAAGGGGGTCGCCGACCGTGGTGCACCTGCACCGGCTCGATCCGATCCCTGAGCACCCCGCCCGAAGCACAGCACGCCGAACCCACACTGACTCCCAGACCGAACCGCAAAACCCGAGGAACCCAGATGCAGACCAACGGTGGTGAAGCCCTCATCCGCTCCCTCGAGCTGGAAGGGGTGGAGGTGATCTTCGGACTCCCGGGCGGGGCCATCCTCCCCGTCTACGACCCGATCATCGACTCGCCCATCCGCCATATCCTGGTGCGCCACGAACAGGGCGCCGGCCACATGGCCGAGGGCTACGCCCACGCCACCGGGCGCCCCGGTGTGGCCATGGTGACGTCCGGTCCAGCGGCCACGAACATCGTCACCCCGTTGTGCGACGCCTACATGGACTCGGTGCCGATGGTGGTCATCACCGGGCAGGTGCCGACCGCGGCGCTCGGCACCGACGCCTTCCAGGAGTGCGACACCACCGGCATCACCCAACCGGTGACCAAGCACAACTTCCTGGTCACCGAGGCCGCCGACATTCCGCGCACCATCCGTGAGGCATTCCACATCGCCACCACCGGTCGTCCCGGTCCGGTGCTGGTCGACATCCCCAAGGACATCGTCGACCCGCGCAACCCTCGCTCGGCGCTCGAGTGGTACTGGCCCGAGTCAGTGGACCTGCCGGGCTACCAGCCCCTCGGTGCCGGTGACCCCGAAGCGATCCGGCGCGCTGCCGAGCTGATCCTCGAAGCCCGCCAGCCGGTCATCTACGCCGGCGGCGGCATCCTCAAGGCTCGTGCCGCCGAGGTGCTGCGCGAACTGGCCGAGCTGACGGACATCCCCGTGGTCACCACGCTCATGGCCCGGGGCGCCTTCCCCGACAGTCACCCCCTGGCCCTGGGTATGCCTGGCATGCATGGCAACTACACGGCCGTCACCTCCATGCAGGAGAGCGACCTGCTCATCGCGCTGGGTAGCCGGTTCGACGACCGGGTGACCGGCAAGGTGCCGTCGTTCGCCCCGAACGCCAAAATCATCCACGTCGACATCGACCGGGCCGAACTCGGCAAGGTGCGTCGACCCGACGTAGGTATCGCCGGCGACTGCCGCCTGGTCATCGAGGAGATGGTGCGGGCCATCGGCGAACTGGGCGGCGCCGATGCCCAGCCCGACCGTTCGGCCTGGCGCAGCACCATCTCCGGGTGGCAGGAGCGTTACCCGTTGTCCTACCTCCCGTCGGAGCCCGGTGAGCTGCTCAAGCCCCAGTTCGTGCTCGAACAGCTCCGGGACCTCACGCCCTCTGACACCATCGTGGCCTCAGGTGTGGGCCAGCACCAGATGTGGACCAGCCAGTACTGGCAGTTCGACCACCCCTACACCTGGATCAACTCCGGCGGTCTCGGCACCATGGGCTTCTCGGTGCCTGCGGCCATCGGCGCCAAGGTGGGGCGTCCCGACCGGATGGTGTGGGCCGTCGACGGCGACGGCTGTTTCCAGATGACCGCCCAGGAGCTGGTCACCGCCGCTGCAGAACGTATCCCGGTGAAGGTGGCGGTCCTGAACAACGCCTATCTCGGCATGGTGCGTCAGTGGCAGGAGATGTTCTACGAGGAGCGCTACTCCGAGGTCTACCTCTCGCCCGACCTGCCCGACTACAAGATGTGGGCCGAGGCCATGGGCTGTGTCGGCATCCGCGTCGAGTCGCCCGAAGAGGTGGCCCCCGCCATCGAGAAGGCCAACGCCATCAACGACAAGCCCGTGGTCATCGAGTTCCGCACCGACAGCCGCGAGAAGGTGTTCCCCATGGTGCCCGCCGGCGCCTCGAACGACGAGATCATGGTCGAACCGCACCAGGAGGAAGCGTGATGGTGGCCACCACCGACGGCGTCCCGGCCAACGACCCCACCCCCGGCGTGCAGCACCACATCCTGTCGGTGCTCGTGGAGAACCGCCCCGGCGTGCTGACCCGCATCGCCGGGTTGTTCGCCCGCCGCGGCTACAACATCCACTCGCTGGCCGTGGCGCCCACCGAGGACGAGCGCTTCAGCCGCATCACCATGGTGGTGGACGTGCTCAGCTCGCCGCTGCCGCAGATGATCCTGCAGCTCGACAAGCTGGTGAACGTCATCGAGATCACCGAGCTGGCCCCCTCCGAGGCCGTCGAGCGCGAGTTGCTGATGGTCACCGTCAGTGCCACGCCCGACATCCGCGGCCAGGTCATCGAGCTCGTCGGTGTGTTCGACGCCCGCATCCTCAACGTGGGTCACGACGCCCTCACGATCTCGCTCGAAGGCCACCCCTCCAAGCTCGACGACTTCGAGCAACTCATGCGGTCCTACGGCATCCTCGCCGTGCAACGCACCGGCCGTGTGGCCCTCCCCAAGCTCACCCATGCAGAATCTGAGGACCGGCGACCGCTGCGCTCCGCCTGAGCGTTGCGCCGTCCGACCTCGCAGCATCCCCACATCACGTTCGCATCATCGGAACATCACCAGCACCCAAGGAGCCATCGTGGCCAACATCTACTACGAAGCCGACGCCGACCGTTCGGTCATTGCCGACCGTAAGGTGGCCGTGATCGGTTACGGCAGCCAGGGCCACGCCCATGCGCTCAACCTGAAGGACTCCGGCATCGACGTCCGTATCGGGCTGCGTGACGGGTCCGGTTCGAAGGCCAAGGCCGAGGCCGCCGGCCTGCGGGTGCTGTCCATCGCCGACGCCGCCGCCGAGGCCGACGTCATCATGATCCTGGCCCCCGACACCGAGCAGCGGGCCCTCTACACCGACCACATCGCCCCCGGGCTGAACGACGGCGACGCCCTGTTCTTCGCCCACGGCTTCAACATCCGCTTCGACCTCGTCCAGCCGCCCGCCGGCGTGGACGTGTGCATGGTGGCCCCCAAGGGCCCCGGCCACCTGGTACGCCGCACCTACAGCGAGGGTGGCGGCACCCCGTGTCTCATCGCCGTGGAGCAGGACGCCACCGGCAAGGCCAAGGACCTGGCCCTGGCCTACGCCGATGCCATCGGCGGCACGCGTGCCGGGGTCATCGAGACGACCTTCACCGAGGAGACCGAGACCGATCTCTTCGGCGAGCAGGTGGTGCTCTGCGGCGGGACCACGGCCCTGGTACAGGCCGGCTTCGAGACGCTGGTGAACGCCGGCTACCAGCCCGAGGTGGCCTACTTCGAGTGCCTCCACGAGCTGAAGCTCATCGTGGACCTCATGTACGAACAGGGCATTGCGGGGATGCGCTACTCGATCTCCGACACGGCCGAGTACGGCGACCTCACCCGCGGCCCGCGCATCATCAACGATGCGACTCGCGCCGAGATGTCGACCATCCTCGACGAGATCCGCTCCGGCGCCTTCGCCAGCGAGTGGGTGGCCGAGTCCGAGGCCGGCCGGCCGAAGTTCACCGAGCTCGAGGACGCCGGCAAGCAGCACCCCATCGAAGAGGTGGGTGGCAAGCTGCGGGCAATGATGCCGTGGATCTCCGAGGGCAAGACCAAGGTCCAGGACGCCTCGGGCGGGCAGGGCTGACCGAGTACCCCACGTGACACGACCGGAGATCGACGCCTTCTGGCGGTGGTGGGCCGACGCCCGCCACCGTATCGAGGAGGCGATCGACTCCGGCGTGTGGGGCACCCTGCCCGACGAACTCACCGAGGTCACCCTCGACATCCACCCCGACCTCGAGTGGGAGCTGTCGAGCGGGACGGCCTCGCGTCATGCCCTGTGCGTGACCTCGGGCGGGGTGCGCGAGCTCCGCAGCCTGGCCGAACGGTGGCGGCAGGCCGGGCCGCCGGCCGACGCCACCTGGGAGTACCACGCCGCCCGACCTCCCGACCTCAACGCCTTCGAGGGCGGCACGACCCTGCAGCTCGCCGGACAGTTCGTGGATCCCGCCGCGGCGCGCCTGGTCATCGACGTGGACGCCGAACGGCAGCTCATCGACGTCACCCTGCACCACCCCGCCTTCGCCGACATGCCCCGCCCGGCGCAGGCCCAAGTGGGATTCCTGGTGCTCGACTGGTTGCTGGGCGAGGACGGGGTGGACCGCTGGCTGGGGGCGGTCGACGTGGCCGAGCAGCTACCCGACGGGGCCGTGGCGCCGCTGGCGTTGCCCGAAGCGGTGGCCGAACTCGATCGGGTCAGCGAACCCCATGGGGCGTGGGCGCTGCTGCAGGGGACCGACCCGGACGGGTGGCCGGTGCTCATCACCGCCCGCCAACCGTTGCCGCGCAGCGCCTTCCCGCTGTTCGACCTGCGCGGCTCGGTGACCGTCGCCTACCGCCAGCAGCCCGAGACCGGGTTCCCCGAGCCCGAGGAGCTCGACCGGCTGGCGGCGTTGGAGGACGAGTTGGTCGAGGCCGTTGGGCCGGAGGCCGTCCTGGCGGCGGTGGTCAGTCGGCGGGGCGAGCGCACGTTCCACTTCTACGCCGATGCCGACGGGCCGGCCCCGACGCTGGTGGAGGCCTGGTCCACCCTGGCCGCCGGGGGCGAGTCACAGGAGGGCGTCGTCGTGGTGTGGGAACCCGACCCCGCCTGGTCCGAGGTCCGGCGCTTCGCCTGAGGGCGCCCGAAGGACCGGCGGCAATCGCTGCGCACACGGTGGCGGGGGCCAGCGGCGTCGCTGACGAGTTCCGTTCCCCTTTGGCCGAGCTCTGCTGAGGCGACCCGCCTCGGCTCAGTCGGAGGCCTGTGTCGCCATGCGGTGAACGAAAGCGCTCAATGCCTGGCGCGAGATCGGCGTGTCGGGCCGGAACGTGCCGTCGTCGTACCCGGTGGCGATGCCGCTGTTCACCATCCACTCGATCTCGGTGTGGAACGGGTGGGTGGGCGGCACGTCACTGAAGCTCGGCCCGCTCGGCGGTGAGGTGGCGGGGTTCCCGGACAGGCGGTAGAGCATGGCCGCGAGCGACTGGCGCGTCACCACCTCGGTGGGGCGGAACGTGCCGTCGGCGTAGCCGCGGGCGAGACCGCTCTCGACGAGCCATTCGATCTGGGTGACGAACGGATGGTGCACGCTCACGTCGAAGAAGGACGGGAACGGCGGCAGCTGCACTGGTGGGGCGCCCTCGAGACGGTGGAGGTAGGCGGCGAGCGCTTGGCGGCTGGCCCCAGCGGTGGGGCGGAAGCTGCCGTCCTCGTAGCCCGTCGTGATGTCGTGCGCGGCGACCCATTCGATGGCGGTGCAGAAGGCGTGCCCAGAGCCGACGTCCCCGAACGGTCCGGCGCCGTCGTCGAGACACGACGAGGGGACGATGGGCCCGACGGGGTCGCTGGCCGGACCGGAGCCGACGGCGTTCGTGGCGGTGACGGTGACGCTGTGGGCCTTGCCGTTCTCGACCCCGGAGATCACGCACGCCGTGTCGTCGGTCGAGCAGGATGCCCCGCCCGGCTGTGCCGTGGCCACGTAGCCGGCGATGTCAGCACCACCGTCGTCGGCCGGCAGCGACCACGACACCTCCAGGGTGCCGTCGCCTGGTTCGACTTCGATCGCCAGGGGTGCAGTCGGCGGCCCCACGGGCGTCACGGGGTCGCTCGGTGCCGACGGATCGCTCCGGCCGATGTCGCTCGATGCGGTCACCGAGAAGCTGTAGGCGACACCGTTGTCGAGGCCGGTCACGGTGCAGGAGGTCGCCGACGTCGTGCAGGTGGCCCCGCCGGGATCCGCCGTCACCTCATAGGACCCGACGGGTGCGCCGCCGTCACTCGAGGGTGGGTCCCACAAGACGTGTGCCGCGCCGTCGGCCGGTGTGGCCACGACGCCGCTGGGTGGGTCGGGCACCGTGCGCGGGTCGTCGCCGAGCGGGACCACCAGCAACTGGCCGGCGGTGGTGGAGACGACGAGGTGATCGCCGGCGAGTACGGCATGGCGTGCGGACCCGCTCGGCAGCGGGGAGGAGCCGACGGGCCAGTGCTCGTCGAGGTGGAACTCCGCCACGCTGGACCCCGAGACGACGAGCAGCCGTTCGTGGTCGGCGACGGGTACCGGTCGGCCCGCAGTGGTCATCCCGACACGAGCAGGAATGGTGGGATCCACGATCGAGCCGTCGGTGGCGTAGACCAGCTCGTCGTCGCCGATCAGTTCGATGTTGAAGCCCCTCACGATCCGAGAGGCGCTTGACTGGTGCGACAGACCGGTGTCAGTGACGGCCAGCGTGTGGAAGGTGAACCCGGTCGTCACGTTGTTGTAGCCGTAGAGGACGTCGGGATCGGCGGTGAAGGCGATGGTCCTGGCGTTGCTGTGACCAGGTGAGCGGTCGGGCAGGATCTCGCCGTCGCGCACCAGGACCCCACCGCGCAGGTCGGGAGACCAGCCTGGTCGGGTGAGGGTCACAGCGAAGGAGTTGCTGGCACCGGGTCGGGCCTCGATGTCGTGGGCCCACTCGGTGGCCTCCAGCGTGAGTGTGTCAACCGGATCGAACTCGTCGACGTCGACCTCGGTCAGCAGATTGGCGGCGGCGTGACCGACCAGGATGGTCGAACCGTCGTCGCTGATGCCGAGGTGATGTGGGTCGCTGCCGACGAACGTCGACCGGGTGATCTCGCCGGCTTCGGTATCGACCTCGACGAGGTGGTTGGCGTACTCGGTGGCCGAGGCGCGGATGACGACGTACACATGTCGACCGTCGGGCCCGACCACGATCTCGGCGGCATCGAGCGCAACGGAGGTCGCCGCCCAACTCTGGGAGATCACGGCAGGTGGCTCGGGCAGGACGAACGCGTCGGCGGACACACCGACGCCGAACAGCCGGATGTTCGAGTTGCCGGCGACGACGAGGATGTCGCCGGCGTCGACCACTTCCCGGACCTGCATCGACGGCATTGCCAGCTCCCACTCCGAGGCTCGGGTGGTGGCGTCGTGGCGGGCCAGGACGGTCGAGGTGGCGATGAAGGTGGCGTTCTGGTCCACGTCGACGGTGAGGGCACCGGAGCGGCCGTAGTTGTCGATGAGCGCTGGAAGGCTCGGGTCGACGACCTGGCCACTCGTTGCGTGGACCAACCCGTCGGCGTAGGTGATGCCCACCCCGAAGCCGGACACGTACGTGCCGAGGTGGTCCATCGTGACGCCGTCCTCGTCGACGGTCAGCTCGTAGAAGCCGAAACCCGTGTGGAGGTCGTTGTAGCCGTAGAGGGTTTCCGGATCGTCGCTCCAGGTGATCCGGTTCGCTCCGGTGTGACCAGCGGTGACGTTGGGTCGGGGCACACCGTTGTCGTAGATGACGACGCCGGCGTGGCCTGGGCTGAACCCTGGAACGTAGCGACTGACGGCGATCACGTGCGGTGCGCCGGGTTGGACGCGGATCTCTCTGGCGTGCGCCGGGCCGAGCCCGCCGCTGCCGAGGGACACGCGGCGGGTCAGCTCGAAGGCGTCCAGGTCCACCTCGAAGACCTCGGGGAGCTGCGCCGAGCCGACGTAGGCACGCGAGCCGTCTTCGGCCACCACCACCGGCCCGAGACCTGCCGCGAGGGGCAGGGAGCGACCCAGCTCGCCGGTGGCGGGGTCGAGCTCGACGAGGCGGCCGCCGAGCACGGGAACGTCGCGGGCGACGGCCACGAGGAGTACGTCGCGGGATGCGTCATGGGCGACGCCGCCGTTCGGCAGCGGCACGTCCGCCATGTCCCAGTGGGTGCCCGGCTGCTCCGGCGCTCGGCTGTGGGTCTCCGAGGCTGCTGTCGACACCGTCGACGCAGCGATCACACAGATTACAATCGACAAGGAGATGGCAAGTCTGCCGAGCCTATACATGGTTACCCCCACCAGGTGACGTCCGACCGAAGGACCATAGCGTCTCGCCGGGCAGCACCGTCGTCGAGGGCCTTCGGTCGGGGTGGTGAACGGGTGCGTCGGCGAGCGTCGCCCCCGACCGTGCGACCGACCGGGACGGGCCGCCTATGCTCGGCCCGCACCAGATGACGACACGACCACGGGGACAAGGGGTAACGCAATGAGCGACGAGTGGGGTTTCGACACCCGTCAGATCCACGCCGGCCAGGAGCCGGACCCGACGACGGGGGCACGGGCCGTCCCCATCTACCAGACCACCTCGTACCAGTTCCGTGACACCGAGCACGCGGCCAACCTCTTCGGCCTCGCCGAGGTCGGGAACATCTACACCCGCATCATGAACCCCACCCAGGCGGTGTTCGAAGCCCGGGTCAACAGCCTCGAGGGTGGCTGCACCACGGCCATCGGCATTCCCGGCACCCTGGCGGTGGCTTCGGGTCAGGCTGCGGCCACGCTGGCCATCCTGAACCTGTGCGAATCCGGTGGTCACGTGGTGTCCTCCGCTGCCCTCTACGGCGGCACCTACAACCTCTTCCACTACACGCTGCCCAAGATGGGCATCGAGGTGTCGTTCATCGACGACCCCGACGACCTCGATGCCTGGCGTGCCGCGCTGCGTCCCGAGACCAAGGCGCTGTTCGGTGAGACCATCGGCAACCCGCGCAACGACGTGCTCGACCTCGAAGGCGTGAGCGGCGTGGCCCACGACCACGGCGTGCCGCTCATCGTGGACAACACGGTGGCCACCCCGTGGTTGCTGCGCCCCCTCGAGCACGGCGCCGATGTCGTGGTGCACTCGGCCACCAAGTTCATCGGCGGCCACGGCACCTCCATCGGTGGCCTCATCGTGGACGGCGGTGGTTTCGACTTCGGGGCCAGCGGCAACCACCCGATGTTCACCGAGCCCGACCCCTCCTACCACGGCCTCACCTACTGGCCGGCGCTGGGCGCGGGCTCGTACGCCCTCAAGGCTCGGGTGCAGCTCCTGCGGGACATGGGCCCGGCCATCACCCCGTTCAACTCGTTCCTGTTCCTCCAAGGCCTCGAGACGTTGAGCCTCCGCATGGAGCGTCACAACGACAACGCCCGGGCCGTGGCCGAGTACCTCGACGCCCACGAGCAGGTGCTCAGCGTGCAGTACGCCGGGCTGGCCGGGTCGCGCTGGCACGAGCGTTGCATGCGCTACACCGACGGCAAGGGGGCCGGCTCGGTGCCGGCGTTCATCATTGACGGCGGCGCCGAGGCCGGTCGCCGGTTCGTGGAAGCGCTCGAGCTGCACAGCCATGTGGCCAACATCGGCGACGTGCGCAGCCTGGCCATCCACCCGGCCACCACCACGCACAGCCAGCTCACCGCCGAGGAGCAGGTGGCCACCGGCGTCGACCCGGGCCTGGTGCGCCTGTCGGTGGGCCTCGAGTCGATCGAGGACATCCTGGCCGACCTCGACCGTGGCTTCGCCGCCGCGCGGGGCTGACCACGGCCTGAGCGCTCGACACCTGCTCCTGGGGCGCCTGGCCAGGGTGCCTCAGGAGCCGTCGTCGACCGTGATGGCCAGTTCCTCGCCGGTCTCGGTGAGCAGTGTGGCCACGATGACGATCGGCTCCTCGGTGTCGTTGGCGCCGAAGTGCACCATGTCGGCCAGCTCGATGACGGCATCGCCCGGGCCCAGCTCGATGGTGGTGGGTCCCGCCACGTCCTCGTCGACGTGCTCAGTGCCACGGCGAACCTGCGCAGTGCCCTCGATGATGGTGTACGAGAGGGTCCCCGACTCGATGGCGGCCATCTGGACCCCGGGGTGGATGTGGGCGGGGAGTTGCGCACCGGGAGCGATGGTGTAACGGACCAGGCTGAGGGTGCGGCCCTCGGCGCCGGGAGGGTCGACCAGCTCGGCCAGGGTCTCGCGCACCACTGGTTCGTCGGTCGACGCCGCCGACGCATCGATGTCAGCGACCGCAGCGGCGGTGGTGGTGCCGGTCGTACCGGCGTCCTGTTCCCCGTTGCCGGTGTCCGATCCGCAGGCGGCCAGCACGGGCGCGGTACAGAGCAGCGCGGTGCAGAGCACGGACAGGAGCCGACGGTGCGTCATGGGCGAGACGCTACTCGGGCCTCTCGACGGCATCGGTAGGCGACCGGGAGAGAGCAGCATGTGCTCGAGCGAGCTGCGCCTGCTCAGCGCCGGCTGTCGGCTGGGGGAAGCTGGTAGAGGAACACCGCTCTGGTGCCGTTGCTCTGGCTCCACCCCTCGGCCCCGGTGGTCGTGCCGCTGAAGGTGAATGGCCAAGTGGTGACCACCTGGGTCCGTTCGGCCACCTCGGGGTTCCAGAAGCGCGTGACAGCCGGTTCGATGGCGGGATCCTCGCCGTCGATGTCCACGCCGTGGTTCACGATGTAGCCGACGCCCTGCGCGTCGAGGAACGGCCCGACTCGTCCGCTGCGGACTGCTTCGACGAAGGCGGGGCTGTTGGCCACGCCGTCGATGTTCACCACCGGGCGGTCGGCGAAGTAGCCGACGACACCGGCGTCCCACGAGGCCAGGATGGCATCGTCGTCGAGGTTGTCGGCAATCCACGCGCCGGCGTCCCGATTGGCCACCTGGATCGATCGTAGGTCGGGGTCCACGAACCTCGACATCTGCAAGGCGCCGGCCACGAGCAGTGGGACGACGACGATGGCGGCGGCCGGGGCCACGAGTTTCGTCGTGCTGTCCGTGCGCCGCGCCGTGCGCAGCGACTGGTCGAGAAGGTCCGCGGTGAAGAGCGGGACGACGAGCAGCAAGAGCACGCCGAGGGGAGCGAAGTACCAGAGCCATTGCTGCACCGACAGGATGCTGTAGTAGCCGACCAGGAGAATGCAGAAGGCACTGAACCAGCCGAGCTGGGCCAGCGCCGACGAGGTGCGGTGCAGACCGTTCGTGCGGGGTCGTTGCTCACCGTGGGAGCGTTGCCAGGCCTTCGCCCCGACGAGGGCTGCCAAGCCGACGACCACGGCGACGGCGATGATCCGCGCCGGGGTGAGGTCCGCCCGCTTCAGTTCGCCCGAGACCTGCAGGGCGGAGCCGAACCGCACCTCGTTGAGCACCAGGTACGACAACAGACCGACCCCAGCGGGGGCGAAGAGCTCCACCATGGCGCCCATGCCGTGGCGTCGACGATCAGCTGGGAGGGAACGGAGCTCGGCCAGGCACCACAGGCCCAGGCAGCCCAGCAGCAGCACCGCGTCAGTGCGGGTGAGCACGATCAACAGGAGCAGCAGGCCCGTGAACGCCCGCCAACGACTGTTCGCGTGCGTGAGGAGCGGCTGCTCGACAGACAGCAGGCGGGTCAGCAGCAGCGCGTAGAACAGCACGGCGATGCCCGACTCCAAGCCGTTGGCGAACATCCTCACGATGAACGGGTTGGCCACCAACAGAGCGAAGGTTCCCACGATGGCCGCGGCCACCGGTGGAGCCATACGAGCGCCTTCTCCGGCGCGGCTCGGCAGGGGACGGCGTTCGAGGACGGCGCAGACGGCGCGACCCAGGGTGGCGACGGCGAGGGCGTAGCAGCCGAGCTGGGCCATGACGAGCACCCGGGCGGCATCGAGGCCGTCGAGACCGGCCATGAAGGCGGGGACCGACAGCAGCAGCCACATGGGGTGGTAACCGTTGGTGGGGTTGATGCCGTCGAACGTTGAGCCGGCACCCTCGGCCAGGTTGCGGGCGATGCCGAAGTAGTAGAAGGCGTCGTCGAAGGTGAAGGCGAACACTGCGTCGGGCCAGATGGCGATACTGGCGGCGTAGCCCACCCCGGTGGCCACTGCGACCGCGGTGAACAAGGGCTGGAGGTGCACGAGACGCGGCGGGGTCGTGGCATCGGTCGCCGCAGGCTCCGCCTCGGCGGGCGGGGCGTCACCGGACGCGCTGGAACCCTGGCGTGCCGTCACCCTGTTTCCTTCGGTCGATCCGGGGTTCCGGTACAGCCTTTCAGGAAGATTTCCTCCTACCGAGCGGTGAGTGGACCGGGGTGGGTGAGCCGCCGTCCGGCGGTGCCCACCCGACGCCGGTTCAGTCGGTGGCGTCGATGACGTGGTCGATGACGTGGTCGATGCAGCGCGTCAGCGCGACCACGTCGGCGGGGTCGATGGCCGGGAAGAGCGCCACCCGGAGCTGGTTGCGGCCCAGCTTTCGGTAGGGCTCGGTGTCCACGATGCCGTTGGCCCGCAGCGTTGCCGCCACGACAGTGGCGTCGACGCGCTCGTCGACGTCGATGGTGGCCACCACGTGGCTCCGCAGCGCCGGGTCGCTGACGAACGGTGTGGTGAGCTCACCGGCGTCGGCCCACTCGTAGATGGTGGCGGCGGAGGTGTCGCAGCGCCCGGCCGCCCACTCGAGGCCCCCGTTGGCGAGGATCCACTCCACCTGCTCGACAGCGAGCAGCACGGTGGCCAACGACGGCGTGTTGTAGGTCTGGTTCTTGCGGCTGTTGTCGAGCGCCGTGGCCAGATCCAGCGAGGCCGGGATCCAGCGGTCACTCGCCGCGATCCGTTCGATTCGTTCGATCGCCACCGGCGACAGCGCCGCCAACCACAGGCCACCGTCGCTGGCCAGGCACTTCTGCGGCGCGAAGTAATAGGCATCGACCTGGTGGGGGTCGAAGCGCAGTCCGCCTGCGGCGCTGGTGGCGTCGACCGCCACCAGGGCGTCGGCGGTGGCGCCGTCGGGTCGGGTCGGCGTGGCGGCCACACCGGTGGAGGTCTCGTTGTGGGTCAGCGCGTACACGTCGATGCCCTCACGTGCGATCGGCGTCGGCGCGCTGCCCACCGGAGCCTCGATCACCTCGGGATCGTCGAGGTGCGGTGCCTGGCGAGCACAGGTGGCGAACTTCGAGGAGAACTCGCCGAACGTCAGGTGCTGGCTCCGTCGCTCGATCAACCCGAAGGTGAGAGCGTCCCACAACACGGTGGTGCCACCGTTGCCGAGGGCCACCTCGTACCCGTCGGGCAGGCCGAACAGTTCGGTGAGGCCCTCACGGAGACGGCCGACCATCGACCGGACGGTGGCCTGACGGTGGCTGGTGCCCAGGTAGGTGCGGCCGGCGGCGGCGAGGGCGTCCACAGCGGAGGGACGGACCTTGGAGGGGCCGCAGCCGAAACGACCGTCGGCCGGCAGCAGTTCGGAGGGGATGGTGATGGAGGTCGTCTCGGTGGTCACGTGCTGAGTCTCGCGACTGGCCCGGGTGGACACCAGCCGATACCGCTGTTCGGGATCAGCGGCGACGAACGTGGTGCCCCCGGCGTCTCGCTGCCGTAGGGTCGAGGGGGACTGATCGCCGGTCAGCTGTGTTGGAGGACCCATGAGCAACGTCGCCCCCTACGGATCGTGGAGCTCACCGTTCACCACGGAGATGTTGGCGCAGTCCACCGTGCGCCTCGGCGGGCCCTTCCTGGCCGCCGGCGACATCTGGTGGTCCGAGTTGCGTCCCACCGAGGGTGGTCGGGTGCAGGTGGTGCGGCGAGGCGCTCACGGTCGGGCGGTGGATCAGTTGCCCGAGGGCTTCTCGGCCCGCTCCCGCGTGCACGAGTACGGCGGTGGTGCCTGGTGGTTGCACGGCGACCTGCTGTTCATCGTCAACTGGGAGGACCAGCGCATCTGGCGTCTCGACCCCGACGGCAGCACCCACCCGCTCACGCCGGACATCGAACCGGCTGGCTCGCACCGCTACGCCGACGGTCGGGTCACCGCCGACGGTCGCTGGTTGATCTGCGTGCGGGAGCGCCACGAGGGTGGCGAGGTCTACAACGAGTTGGTGGCGGTGCGCGCCGATCTCGGTGACGACGACACCGGTCAGCCGCTCGAGCCGGCTGAGCCGACCGTGCTGTGGTTCGACGCCGACTTCGTGTCACACCCGCGGGTGGACAAGACCGACGGACACCTGGCGTGGATCCAGTGGAACCACCCCGACATGCCGTGGGACGCCTCGCAACTGTGGGTGGCCGGACTCGACACCATTGGGGAGTCGGTCACCCTCGAGAAGCCAGAGCGCGTGATGGGCGGCGGCAACGAGTCGCTCACGCAACCGGAGTGGAGCCCGACCGGTCACCTCCATGTGGTCTCCGATGCCGACGGATGGTGGAACCTGTGGGCTTTCTCGCGACCGGGTCGGCCTGCTGCGGGGACGGCCACCCAGGTCACGAAGGTCGAAGGCGAGCTCGCTGCGCCGCAGTGGGTGTTCGGCCAGTCCACCTACTGCTTCACGGCCACCACCCACATGGTGGGCATCTGGCGCTTCGACGGCATCGACCACCTCGGCGTGATGCGTCGCGACGACTGGGGCGACGTGACGTGGATCGACACCCCCTATACAGCGCTTGAAGGGATCTGCGCCGGCGACGGCAGCGAGGTGGCCATGCTGGCCGGTTCGTTCACCGCCGAGCACGAGGTGGTGTCGGTCGACGCTGACCTGTTGCGCCCCGGGCGAATCCCGCCGTTCGCCGTGCGTCGGCCGGCCCACGACCTCGAGGTGGACCCGGCCTGGGTCTCGATTCCCCGGCCGGTCACGTTCCCCTCCGACGAGGGCCGCGAAGCCCACGCGCTCTACTACCCGCCGCACAACCCCGAGTTCGACGGCCCCTCCGAGGAGCGCCCACCGCTGTTGGTGCTCAGTCATGGCGGGCCGACCGCCTCGGCCCGTCCGGTGCTGCAGCGGGCAGTGCAGGCGTTCACCAGCCGAGGTTGGGCGGTGGTGGACGTCAACTACGGCGGGTCGACCGGTTTCGGGCGTCCCTACCGCCGGCTGTTGGACGGACGGTGGGGTGAGGTCGACGTGGCCGACTGCGCCAACGCCGCCCACTGGTTGGCCGAGCAGGGTTTGGCAGACGGCGACCGGCTCGTGATCAAGGGCGGTTCCGCAGGCGGCTTCACCACCCTGGCGGCGCTGACCTTCCGTGGTGGCTTCGCTGCAGGATCGAGTCACTACGGCGTGGCCGACCTCGAGGCACTTGCGCGCGACACCCACAAGTTCGAGTCCCGGTACCTCGACCGCTTGGTCGGCCCCTATCCCGAGGCGGCCGAGCTGTACCGTCAGCGCTCGCCCATCCACCACGTGGACCGTCTGGCCTGCCCCATCATCCTGCTGCAAGGGGCCGAGGACGCCATCGTGCCGCCCGAGCAGGCCCGGGCCATGGCCGATGCCGTGGCCTCGAAGGGTCTGCCGGTGGCCATGGTCGTGTTCGACGGAGAGCAGCACGGATTCCGCAAGGCGGACACCATCAAGCGCGCCCTCGAGGCAGAGTTGTACTTTTTTGCCAAGGTGCTGGGCTTCGAGCCCGCCGACGAACTGGCTCCCGTGGAGGTGCGTAACCTCTGATGATCCGATCCGCATGCCACGGCCCCGCGGGGTGCTGCCGTGGCTGACTCCCCGATGTTCGTACCCGTCGGCACCTTCACCGACGCCGAGTCGGCCACCGACGCCGCCCGCTCGCTGGTGGGGCAGGGCATCGGCGCCCAGCCCGAGAGGGTCGAGGTGGCTGCCGCCGAACCCGCAGCCAGTGCCGCCGATGACCTGCCCGAACCAGCCGAGCCGGCCGAGCCGACCGAACCAGCCGAGCCGACCGAACCAGCCGAGCCGACCGAACCAGCCGAGCCGACCGAACCAGGCGAGCGGTGGGTGCTGAATGTCCTCGCCGAGGACGCGCTTCGGGCGTGTGAGGTGTTGGGCATCGACCCACCCGAAGAAGTGCCCGAACCGGAGCCGCCGCAGGTGCCCTGGAAGGCGGTGCTGCTCATCTGGTTGGCGGCGCTCATCATCATCCCGCTGTTGGCCTTCTTCATCACCATCAACATCGCCGACTGACACAGAGTGGCTGCTTCATTGGCTCCGCGCCGCACCACTGGTGAAGGATGGGCACATGGCTCGCATCCTCGTGACCGAGAAGATCGCTGACGGTGGGTTGGAGCGGCTCCGCGCCGCCGGCCACGAGGTCGACCTGCAGCTCTCGTTGTCGCCCGAGGAGCTGATCTCCGCTGTCGATGGCGCTTCTGCGCTCATCATCCGGTCGGCCACCCAGGTCACCCCCGAGGTGCTCGAAGCAGGTGCCGATCTGACCGTGGTCGGTCGGGCGGGCATCGGGCTCGACAACGTGGCGGTCGACATCGCCACCGAGCGCGGCGTCATGGTGGTCAACGCGCCGCAGTCGAACACGCTGTCAGCCGCCGAACACACCATGGCGCTCCTGCTGGCCCAGGCCCGCAACGTGCCCCAGGCGCATGCTGCGCTGGTCGACGGTCGCTGGGAGCGGTCGCGCTGGGAAGGCGTGGAGTTGTCCGACAAGATCCTCGGCATCGTCGGGCTGGGGCGCATCGGAAAGCTGGTGGCGCAGCGGGCCAGCGCCTTCGGTATGCGGCTGGTGGCTTACGACCCGTTCGTGGCGCCCGAGCGGGCACGCCAGATCAACGTCGAGATGCTCGAGCTCGACGAGTTGCTGGCCACCGCCGACTTCGTCACCCTGCATCTGGCCAAGACCCCCGAGACGGTCGGACTGCTCGATGCCGATCGCCTGGCCAAGGCCAAGCCGGGGCTGCGCATCATCAACGTCGCTCGCGGTGGCATCGTGGTGGAGGCCGACCTGGCCGACGCCATCCGCTCGGGTCACATCGGCGGTGCCGCCATCGACGTCTTCGCCACTGAGCCGACCACCGAGTCGCCGCTGTTCGGCCTGCCCGAGGTTGTGGTCACCCCGCACCTCGGCGCCAGCACCCGCGAAGCGCAGGACAAGGCCGGCGACACCATCGCCGAGATGGTGGGCCTGGCGCTCGCCGGTGAGTTCGTGCCCTTCGCCGTGAACGTCTCGGCCGCCGAGGCCAACGAGACGGTCCGTCCGTTCCTCCCGCTGGCCGAGCGGCTCGGTGCGCTCTTCGCCGGACTGTCGGGCGGGGCCGAGGGCGCCCTCGAGATCGAGTACCACGGCCAACTTGCCGAGTACGACACCCGCATCCTCACGCTGTCCGCCCTGAAGGGCTTCTTCGGGCGCATCTCCGACGAGCCGGTGTCCTACGTGAACGCCCCGAAGATGGCCGAGGACCACGGTATCGAGGTGCGCGAATCGGCCACCACCACGTCGCACGACTTCGTGAACCTCATCACCCTCCGCCGCGGCGGGCACACCATGGCGGCCACGCTCGTCGGCCTGCGCGGCGAGCCCCGCCTGGTGCTGGTGGACGACCACGGAGTCGACCTCCCGCCGTCGTCGCACATGCTGGTGGTCCGCAACGACGACCGCCCCGGCATGATCGGTCGGGTGGGCACCATCTTGGGTGACGCCGGGGTGAACATCGCCGACATGGACGTCGGACAGTCGCCGTCGGGGGAGAAAGCGCTCATGGTGGTGGCCACCAGCGATGCGGTGCCGGCCGAGGTGGCGGACGCGCTGCGGGCCGCCGACGGCATCCTGTCGGTGCACGTGGTCGACATCGGCGACTGAGGACCGACCAGCTGCTCCCGCCGGGCCAGCCCGGGGCCAGTCCGGGGCCAGTCGCTACTCAGAGGAACTTGGCCGCCAGCCGGGCGACCGTGCCGTGGGTGCGGATGGTCGTACCACCGGTGAGCGCGTCCAGTCGACGTAGGTCGAGGTCTGTGTCGGCCAACCCGGTGGCGGGAAGCCAGTGGAGGTGGCGGCCGTCGGCCACGAGGTGGTCTGCCACGGGGACGAGGGCCTCGATCTCTGCGAGCTGCGTCGAACTGGGGGTGTGGCGGAGGAAGATCACCTGCGGCTTGCCATCGCTCGCCGCCTGCTCGGCCGCCGAGAAGGGTGTCGCGGCGGCCAGGCGTCGGACATCGGCCGCAGTGCGAACGAACACCGGCACCGGGTACCCGAGCGCGGCGGCGAGGCCGTGCTCGAGCACGTCGAGCACGGCGTCCTCGGTACGGGTGTCGTCGATGATGGCGTTGCCGCTCGCTTGGTAGAGATCGACGTGCGCGTAACCGCACGAGGCGAACGCCGCCGCCAGCTCCTCGTTGGTGAGGCGCCGCTCGCCGAGGTTCATCCCGCGTAGGAAGGCGACCTGGCGATGCCCGATGCCTGCGTCCTGCACGAGGGGATCGTGGCAGGTCCCCGCGACGGCGTCGAGCGGCCTTGGGTGGTGACACCTGTTCGTCTGTCGTCGTCGGGTCGGACGGGGGCGGGTGGGAGCTGAACTCGGTTGGCGATCGATGCCGGCTGCGATACCATCAGAGGTGATGTCAACGTTCGCCGATTCCACCGCTACACCGGATACACCGGAACTTCTCCTTACGTAGGGCGAGCACCCCTTCAGGTGCTCGCCGAACCCCCTGTGCCCGAGGGCCGGGGGGTTTTCTCTTGCCCCGACCCACATCCCCGCCACATAGCCCGGCCACACAGCCCACACAGCCCACACAGCCCGCACAGCCAAGAAAGGCACTCCGATGGACACCGATGCCAGCCCCGAGAACGACCGGGTGGTGATCTTCGACACCACCCTGCGCGACGGCGAGCAGTCGCCGGGTATCTCCCTGGATCAGGGAGAGAAGCTCGAGATCGCCGAGCAGCTGGCCCGCCTCGGAGTGGACGTCATCGAGGCCGGGTTCCCCGTCGCCAGCCAGGGCGACTTCGAGTCGGTGCAGGTCATCGCCAAGGCCGTGCACGGCCCCACCATCTGTGGCCTGTCGCGCACCGCGCTGGCCGACATCGACCGCTGTTGGGAGGCCATCGAGTCGGCGGAGCACACCCGCATCCACACCTTCATCGCCACCAGCGAGATCCACATGCGCAACAAGCTGCGCATGACCCCTGACCAGGTGAAGGCCGAGGCCGCTCGCGCCGTGGCCCACGCCCGCAGCTACACCGACGACGTCGAGTTCTCGCCCGAGGACGCCTCGCGGTCCGACTTCGACTTCATGTGCGAGGTGCTGCAGGTGGCAGTCGACAACGGTGCCACCACCCTCAACATTCCCGATACCGTGGGCTACGCCATCCCCGAGGAGTGGGCCGAGCGCATCCGTTCGGTGCGCCAACGGGTGAAGGGCGACTACGTCATCTCCTCGCACTGCCACAACGACCTGGGCCTCGCCGTGGCCAACTCGCTGGCCGCTGTGCAGGCCGGCGCCCGCCAGGTGGAGTGCACGGTGAACGGCATCGGCGAACGGGCCGGCAACGCCGCCATGGAGGAGATCGTCATGGCGCTGCGCACCCGAGCCGACTTCTTCGGCGGCATCGACTGCCGCGTTCGCTCCGAGGAACTGGCCCGCTCCAGCCGCCTGATCTCCCGCCTCACCGGTTACCCGGTGCAGTTCAACAAGGCGGTGGTGGGCCGCAACGCCTTCGCCCACGAGTCGGGTATCCACCAGCACGGCGTGCTCACCGAACGCACCACCTACGAGATCATGGACCCCTCCGTCGTGGGCGCCGCCGGCTCGGAGATCGTGCTGGGCAAGCACTCGGGTCGTCACGCCTTCGCCGACACCCTGCGCAAGATGGGTTTCGACCTGCACGGCGACGCGCTGAACCAGGCGTTCACCCGCTTCAAGGAACTGGCCGACCGCAAGGTGCAGCTGACCGAGGAGGACCTCGAGGCTCTGGTGGCCGAAGAGGTGGGCGACACCGTGCGCTACCGCTTCCAACTGGTCTCGGTGGCCGCTCGGGTCGAGCCCGGCGAGACCGCCCAGGCCACCGTCACCCTGGAGGTGGATGGCGAGCACCGCACCGCCGAGGCCACCGGCGACGGCATGGTGGAAGCAGCCTGCGCGGCCATCAAGGACATCACGGGCGTCGAGGGGCGGCTGACCGACTACTCGGTCACCTCGGTGACCGGTGGGGTCGATGCCCTCGCTGACGTGGCCCTGCGCTTCGACGTGGGTGGTCGGGCGGTGCCCGGCCGAGGGCTCTCCACCGACGTGGTCGAGGCGTCCGCCCGGGCGTTCCTCAACGCCATCAACCGGGCCGTGCGCATCGACGAGACCGGCGTGGCCGACCCTGCCGTCGACCGGCCGGGCTCGCTCGACGGGGTCTGAGCGCTCGTACGTCCGGGCACTACGGTGCCCCAGATGTCAACCAACTGGATGGACCGGTACGACGAGACGGTGGCCGAGGGCTTCCTCGGGGCGAACGACGCCCATGTCGGGTTGTCGAGTCTGTTGGGCATCGCCATCGACCACGTCGAGCCGGGCCGGTTGCGGGCCGGCCTGGAGGTCACCCCGGCGTTGGTGACGCCCATCGGCAACCTCCACGGAGGTGCCGTGGCGGCGCTCGTGGACCACGTGCTCGGTTCGGTGTGCTACCCGCACATGGAACGGGGCCAGTGGGCGGCCACCACCGAGTTCAAGGTGAACTACCTGCGCCCGGTGAGCGACGGCCGCCTGGTGGCTGAGGCCACCATCGTGACCATGACCCGGCGCACCGCCGTGGTACGCGTGGACGTCACCAACGCCGACCGCCTGGTGGCCGCTGCGCAGGGCACCTGCACCATCGTGGACCCCAAGGCCTGACCTCAGCGCACAACTGCAGCGCCCCTCCATGGTCGAGGAGGCGATGGGCCGTCCCAGGCATCGGCACCTCCAGCCGCCCGTCGCCCGAGCCCCCCCGGTCCTGCGCGGTCGGCTACGGTGCCGTGATGCTCTGGCAGGGGATCTCGCAGAGCACGCAGCCCAGACCGGCCCGTCGAACCCTTCCGGCGGCAGTCGCAGTACTGGGGGCGGTGCTCGTGGTGGCGTCGACGCTGGCGGTGGCGACACCGGCCGTGTCTGCCGAGCCGGGGTGTGACCCGTCCGACCCTGTCACGTGCACACTCGCCGAGTTGGCCGACCTCCTCGGCTTCCGGATCGGCAGCACCGCCGAGCACTTCGAGGTGGGGCCGGGCCCCTACGCCGAGACGCTCGCCCGCGAGTTCAACGCGGTCACTCCCGAGAACGCCCTCAAGCTGTACGCCACGCAGGCCTCCCGGGGGGTGTGGACCTTCGCTCACGCCGACGCCGTGGTGGACTTCGCCGAGGAGCATGGGCTCGAGGTACGCGGTCACACCCTCGTGTGGTCGCAGGACCAGTACCCGCCGCAGTGGATCAAGGACATCACCGACCCCGACGAGCTGAGAGCGGTCCTCGCCGAGCACATCGAGAGGGTGATGACCCGCTACCGCGACCGGATCCACCGCTGGGACGTGGTCAACGAGCCCCTCGAGGCACTCGGCACCGGACCGGCGGACAGCGTGATCGTCCGGCTGCTCGGCCCGGGTACCGACTGGATCGTCGAGCAGTTCGCCACTGCACATCTGCTCGACCCCGATGCCGAGCTGTGGATCAACGAGTTCGGCACCGACCTGATCCCCGGCAAGCACGAAGCGTTCCTCGAACTGGTCACCGAACTCGTCGAGGCAGACGTACCGTTGCACGGCGTCGGGCTGCAGACCCACCGTTTCACGGTCAACGGACCCGACCCCGACGTGTTCCGTGGGCAGCTCGAGGACTACACCGCCTTGGGCCTCGAGGTGGCGATCACCGAGCTCGACGTCGTCACCCAGCCCGATGACCCACTGGCGCTCGAGCGACAGGCCGAGGCCTACGGCCGCATCGTGGGTGCCTGCTTGGCGGTCGACGGGTGCAACGAGGTCACCACGTGGAACCTGTCGGACGCCGACAGCTGGCTCGACAACCTTCTCGGGTTCCCAACCCGACCGACGCTCTTCGACGAGGATTTCGTTCCCAAGCCCGCCTACCACACCGTCCGTCAACTGCTGGCCGACGCAGTGCTGGCCCTCCCGTCGGTCGACAGCGGGTCCGTTGCCGGCAGCGTCACCGACCTCGGCGGGGCGCCGTTGGCCGGCGCTGTGGTCATGGTGGCGGTACCAGGCGATGCCTCGTCGTTGCAGACCACCACCACCGATGCAGCGGGCGCCTACCACGTCGAGGGTCTCACGCCTGGCGCCGTCGTCGTCCGGGCCTCCCACCACTCGGCGACGCCCGTGTGCTACCCGACCGCGGTCAACTGCGTCGCTGCGGAGATCGAGCTGGTCGACGTCGCTGTTGGGTCGGCCACCGCCGGGCTGGACCTCGTCCTCCCGCCTGCCAGCGGCGGCTCGATCTCGGGCACGGTGACCGATGGGCAGGGCAACGGCATGGCCGGTGTGCGGGTGTGGGTCTTCGGCAGCGGCTTCGCGACCACGTCGTTGGCGATCACGGGAGCCGACGGTGACTACTCGGTCGCTGCTCTCGGCGACGGGACGTACTTCGTGTGGTTCGACGCCCCCGGCACGGGGGCGCAGTGCTACCAGGACGCGCCCTGCACGTGGGCGGGCGCGGTACCGAATGTCGTCGCCGCCGGTGGCGACCTCGTCGGCCGCGACGCCGTGTTCGCCACCCCCTGAGCGCAGTACTGGCCATGCTGTCGGCTGGGTGGCCACCAGCGCAGAGGGTTGTTTGACAGCCTTTGCATCGGGAAGTGGACTGCTCCGATGGTGCACGCGCAGCGAGTTGGACGAGGTGGAGAGGTGCCGGGGCAGGGAGTGGCGGACCGAGCGGGCGTGCGAGGCGGACCGACGCGAGGTCGCGGTCGGGCTCGTCGGTGCCTCCTCGTCGGTCTGGTCATGGCGCTGGTGGTGGCCGGCGCGGCCTGCGAGGCCGATCCCGATGCCGACATCAACTACCCGTTCCATGTCGATGCCGTGGACGAGCACGCCATCGTCGTCTCGTGGCACACCTTCCCCGAGCTCGAGGACTTCGACATCGAGGTCGGCATCACCGTGGACGGGGTGTTGACGGTGGTGGAACCGGCCACGGCCGGCAGCGCCACCATCGGTGGGATCCCACCGGGCACGGTGCTGGTGCGCATGCTCACCCGCATCGACGGCGGCCCCTGGCAGTGGGAGGAACGCGGGCCGAACCACCTGGTGGAGGTGCCGACGCCCGCCGAGCCTCTCCGTCTCGGAGGTGGCCGCAACTACCTGGGCACCGGCAACCTGGCTGCGGTCAGCAGCAGCCAGCAGCTGCGCGGCCTCCCCGGGGTGGCGTCGCAACACGCGGAGAACTTCTGGCTGTCGATCAACGGACCCTGCGCCAGCCGAGAACAGGGTGACTGGCGCACAGCGGTCAGTGTGGGCAACTTCAACACCGGGAACCCGCCGTCGGTTCCTATCCAATGGTTGGGCTGTACCGACGCGCAGAACCCGGCGATCCAAATGGTGGACAGCCACGATCCCGACGGCTACTTCCTCGGAGTTGCCGTGCCGGACGCGTTCGTCGGTGACGAGCTCACCGTGCAGGTCTTCGACGCCTCGCGCTGCAACCACGCCAACAGCAATCCGGTTCCACCGAACACCGTGGGCATCGACTTCCACGCCACCGGCAACCCGTTCTGGACCCGCTTCCAGGTGCGCGGTCCCGGGCCGGAGGCCGCGCCTACAGCCGCGCCTACAGCCGCGCCTACAGCTGCGCCGGTGCTGGCCAGCCGCACGTTCGAGACCGGCCAGAACTGCGCAGATGCCGGGACCCCGTCCGGGTTCGCCTGCGACGACAGGTCATGGGCCATGCGCTGGTGCGACCTGCACACCATTGTCGACCCCACGCCCGGCGCCACCTATTTCCTGCAGGTGGACGTGGGTCCGATCCCGGCTGGCGCCTCGCAGGCTCAGCACTACCTCAACAGCTATGGCGTGCGAGTGCGCACCGACCACCAGTTCGCCCCGTGCAGCACCGATCCCGCCGACCCGGCGGCGCCGTTCGATCCAACGTGTCCAGAGGTGTTCGCTGTCGAGTGGATGAGCATCTTCGCCAACTTCGCCGTTGTGGCGCCCACCTTCGGAGTGGCAGCACCAGAGCCGGCCATGGGTGGCGGCACGCTCGAGTTGTCGCTCTACGACATCGGCGAGGGCACGGTCGGCCTCCAGGCGCTCGACCCGGCCGGGGAGGCAGTGGGATTCGACTGGGAGGTGGTCGACGAGACCGGCTCTGACGTGGCCCCCACCGGCGGCTGGTCGGGCAGCGTGGCTCCGGGTGGCGCGCTCGACACCCGCGGAGAGACGGCGGACCACCCCTGCGGCGCAGGGAACCCTCAGCCCGGACCTGGCCGGCTCTCGTCGTCGAAGTACAACGACCGCATGCTGGTCTTGCGGGTGCCGCTACCCGACGACCTCGTGGCCACCTACGGCGACGCCCGACGGTGGAGCGTGCGCTACCTGACGTGTCCCGACCCGGGCGCAGCGCCGTCGGACCGAACCACCTGGTCGGCGTCGGTCCGCCCGCCCTCACCCGCGTCGGCGGACTGAGGCGCGCCGCGGGCAGCCACCGTGCCCGTCGATCAGCTCGGGCGTCCGGCGGTGGCGGGCAGCCAGCCCGGGCGAGTGGTTTCGTAGGCGGTGATGTCGGGCTCGTGCTGCAGGGTGAGGCCGATGTCGTCGAGGCCTTCGAGGAAACGGTGGCGGGTAGCGTCGTCGAGGGGGAACGGTTCCTCGATGCCCAGCGCCGGCACCGACAGCAGGCGCCGTTCGACCTCGACGGTGATCTCGAGGGTGGGGTCCTCGGACACCGCCGCCAGCAGGCGCTCGCCCAGCTCGGCTGACACCTGCACCGGCACCAGCCCGTTCTTGGTGGCGTTGTTGCGGAAGATGTCGGCGAACCGGGGTGAGATGACGGCACCGAAGCCGTAGTCGGCAATGGCCCACACGGCGTGTTCGCGCGACGAGCCGGTGCCGAAGTTGGGTCCGGCGATGAGGATGTTGGCACCGGAGAAGCGCTCGTCGTTCAGCACGAAGTCGCGGTCGTCACGCCACTCCGAGAACAGGCCCTTGCCGAAGCCGGTGCGTTCCACGCGCTTGAGCCAGTCGCTGGGGATGATCTGGTCGGTGTCGACGTCGGAGCGGTCGAGGGGGACGGCGGTGCCGGTGATCGTGCGGACGGGTTCCATGGTTCCTGCTCTCTGCGGTGCGATGCGATCGATGGGTTCGGGGGGCCGGGTCAGGCCAGGTCGTCGGGGGTGGCGAAGTGGCCGGCCACTGCGGTGGCGGCGGCCACGGCCGGCGACACCAGGTGGGTGCGGCCGCCACGGCCCTGACGCCCTTCGAAGTTACGGTTGGAGGTTGACGCTGCTCGTTCCCCGGGGGCCAGCTTGTCGGGGTTCATGGCCAGACACATCGAACAGCCAGGGTCGCGCCAGTCGAAGCCGGCGTCGACCAGGACACGGTCGAGCCCCTCGGACTCGGCCTGCTGCTTCACCGCCCACGAACCGGGCACCACCATGGCCCGCAGTCCGTCGCGCACCCGGCGGCCCTCGGCCACCTTGGCCACGGCTCGCAGGTCCTCGATGCGCCCGTTGGTACACGAGCCGATGAAGACCGTGTCGACGGGGACGTCCCGCAGGGGCGTGCCCGGGGTGAGGTCCATGTACTCGAGCGCCCGGGCGGCAGCGTTGCGCAGCGACGGTTCGTCGAAGCTGTCGGGGTCGGGCACGGTGGCGTCGATGCTCACCACCTGGGCGGGGTTGGTGCCCCACGACACGTGCGGTGTCAGCTCGGAGGCGTCGATGAGCACCTCACGGTCGAAGGTGGCACCCTCGTCGGTGGGGAGCGCCCGCCAGGTGTCGAGCGCTGCGTCCCACTCGGCGCCGGAGGGGGCGAAGGTGCGGCCTTCGAGGTAGGCGAAGGTGGTGTCGTCCGGCGCGATCAGCCCGGCCCGGGCGCCGGCTTCGATCGACATGTTGCACACGGTCATGCGACCTTCCATCGACAGCGCCCGGATGGCCGAACCCCGGTACTCGATGACCGAGCCGATGCCGCCGCCGGTGCCGATGCGACCGATGACGGCCAGGATGATGTCCTTGGCGGTCACCCCGTCGGGCAGGTCGCCGTCGATGGTGATGGCCAGCGTGCCCGGCCGCTGCTGGGGGAGCGTCTGGGTGGCCAGCACGTGTTCCACCTCGCTGGTGCCGATGCCGAAGGCGAGTGCCCCGAACGCCCCGTGGGTGGAGGTGTGGCTGTCGCCGCACACGATGGTCATGCCCGGCAGCGTGAGGCCCTGCTCGGGTCCGATGACGTGCACGATGCCCTGGCCCGGATCGCGCATGGGGTACTCCACGATGCCGAACTCGGCACAGTTGGCCCGCAGCACGTCCACCTGCTTGCGCGAGATGGGGTCGGCGATGAGCTGGTCGGTGTTGGCCGTCGGGACGTTGTGGTCCTCGGTGGCCACGGTCAGCTCGGGCCGCCGTACGGTGCGACCCGCCAAGCGCAGCCCGTCGAACGCTTGCGGCGAGGTGACCTCGTGCACGAGGTGGAGGTCGACGTAGAGGAGGTCGACGGCGTCGTCACCGTGGCGCACCACGTGGCTGTCCCAGATCTTCTCGCTGAGGGTTCGGGGGGTGGTCATCGGTTCTCCTCGGTCGTGCGTCGGTCGTAGGTGGTGCGTGGGTGGTGGGCACCTCGCCTGGCGCATCTGGCCGGGCGGATCTGGCCCTGGCACATCTGGCCTTGTGAATCTCACTGTGTGAGATTACAGTCCCGTTCTGTGGACACCACTCTAAGCGGTGTGGGAGTGCTCGACAAGTCGGTGGCCGTGTTGCGTGCCGTGGCCGAGCAGCCTCGTTCGCTGGCCGATCTCGTCACCGTCACCGGCATCGCCCGGGCCACCGCCCATCGACTGGCCGCCGCGCTGGAGGTGCACGGGCTGGTTCGCCGCGATGGCGAGGGTCGCTACATGGCCGGGCCGGCACTCATCGGGTTGGGCAACGCCGCGGCCTCCTCGGTGCCGGTGGCGGCCGCTGCGGCCGACGCCCTCGAGGAGTTGCGCGCAGTCACCGGAGAGTCGGTGCAGCTCTACGTCCGCCAAGGCGATCAGCGGATCTGCGTGGCAGCGCTCGAATCGCCCCACGGGCTGCGCACCATCGTGCCGCTCGGCGCCGCGCTGCCCCTGGCCCAGGGCTCGGGTGGGCGGGTGCTGCAGGACGGGTGGGCACCCAACGGCGAGGCGAGCTGGGAGGCGTCGGTCGGCGAACGCGAAGCAGGTGTGGCCTCGGTGAGCGCCCCGGTGCGCAATGGCGAAGGGGTGGTGGTGGCCGCCATCAGCGTCTCTGGCCCACTCGATCGCACCGGTCCCGACCCCGGCGGACGGTACGGCCCGGCAGTGTGTGCTGCTGCTCGGGCGGTGGAGCAGGCCGCCGGATGGGCGTGAGCCGGCGACGGCGGTGGCGCGGGTGGCGCGGGCCGGCGCGGGCGGAGACGACGGGCCCCTGGCACGAGGCCGATAGCATCGCCGCCTGATGGGTGAGACGCTCGCTGCGCTCGATATCGGCACCAACTCGTTCCACCTGGTGGTGGCCCGCTTCGCCGACGGCACCACCAACTTCGAGGTCATCGCCCGAGAGAAGGAGATGGTGCGCCTCGGCTCGGGTTCGGGCGACATGAAGGACCTCGAGGACGACGCCATCGATCGGGGTATCGAGGCGCTCACCCGGTTCCGTCGTGTGGCCGAGATCCACGACGCCAGCCTCTACGCCGTGGCCACCAGCGCCGTGCGCGAAGCGGAGAACGCAGACGTCTTCCTCCGCCGGGCGTCCGACGAGGCCGGCGTGGAGATCGAGGTCATCTCGGGCATGGAAGAGGCTCGCCTCATCCACCTCGGAGTGCTACAGGCGGTGCCGGTGTACGACCGACGCCTGCTGTTGGTCGACATCGGGGGAGGCTCGACGGAGCTGCTCGTCGGGGAGCAGGGGGCAACCCTGGCGTCGGGCAGCTTCAAGCTGGGGGCGTTGCGGCTCACGCGGCGCTTCTTCCGGACCGAGAGCCTGCACCCCTCGGCGGTCGACTCGTGCCGACGCTTCGTGCGCTCTGCGCTGTCACCGATGACCCGCGAGGTGCAGCACCACGGCTTCGAGGTCGGTGTGGGCAGTTCGGGCACCATCTCGGCCATCGTGGCCATGGCGCACGCCCGGCGCGGTGACGAGGCCCCTCGCACCTTCAACAACGCCGTGCTCACCCGCAAGGAGGTGAAGGCGGTGGTGCGCGACCTCATCGCCGCCGACTCGATCGAAGCACGGCGTCGTCTTCCCGGGGTCGACCCCAGTCGTGCGGACATCCTCCTCGCCGGAGGCATCATCTTGGAGCAGGTCATGGGTGAGATGGGCATGGCCGAGCTCGTGTACTCCGACTATGCACTGCGGGAAGGCGCGCTGCTCGACGCCCTCGAACGACGCCGCGGCGCGCACCTCCATCACCTCCGGGACCTCCGTCGCCACAGCGTGACCCACCTCGGTGGACTCATGGACGAGGACCCCACCCACAGTGCCACCGTGGCCGCCTTGGCGCTGGTGCTCTTCGACGAGCTGGCATCGCTGCACGAGTTGGGTGACGACGCCCGAGAGCTGCTCGAAGCCGCTGCCTTGTTGGCCAACGTGGGCATCTTCGTGTCCCACAGCGGCCACCACAAGCACAGTTACTACCTGATCCGCCACAGCGAGCACCTCACCGGCTTCACCGATCGCGAGATCGAGCTCATCGCCCAGGTGGCTCGCTACCACCGAAAGAGCGCCCCGAAGGCGTCGCATCCCGAGTTCGCAGCGCTGCGTCCCACCGACCAGCGGCTCGTTCGCACGCTCGCCGGGTTGCTGCGGGTGGCCATCGGCTTGGACCGATCCCACGAGGCCCGGGTGGCCGGTGTCACCGCACACCTACGACGGTCGTCGGTGACGCTCGAGGTGCAGCCCCGCGACGGCGCCGATCTGCAGATGGAGCTCTACTCGGCCAACGAGCGCAAGGGCCTCCTCGAGGAGATGCTGGATCGACGGGTGCGCGTCCGCCAGGCGGCGGCCGTGGCTGCTGAGTCGGCCTAGCGGGCTGTGTCAGCGGTGGCGATCACGCGCCACGACGTCGTCCACCGCCGACGTCAGCACGGGCACGAACCTCTCCGCGCCGAGAGCACACACGGCGTGGTCGCCACGGACCTCATGGGCGACGGCGCCGGGAATCGTGGCCACCAGGTGTCCCTGCCGAGCTGGGGTCACGACCGGGTCGAGGGTGGTGACCACTACCGAGGTCGGCACGTCGATGTCGGCCAGCCACTCGGCAGAGGAGAACCGACCGATGGCGTGTCCCGCCTCCACCACCGACCGGTGGTCGTGACGCCGGACCTCGTCGGTGGCCCACCGCCCCAGCTCCGTGCCCTCGAACCGACCCAGCAGCATGCGCTGGCCCACCCCCGAGCGCAGGCGACCCGGGGTGGCCCGGGCCAGCACCGACAGGCCACCGAGGGCTGAGAAGAAGACCCGCTCGCCCGAGGTTCCGGCGAACTCCGAGGCGGTGGCGCACAGCACCAGGCCGGCCACCCGTTCGCGATGGCGGTGCCAGGTGAGCTGCGCAATGGGTCCGCCCATGGAGTAGCCGACCGCCACGAAGCGGTCGATGCCGAGGCGGTCGGCCACCGCAACGGCGTCGTCGGCGCAGTCCGCCAGGCGGAACCGGCGGGACGAGCGGATGCCCCGGCCGTGGCCCCGATGGTCGATCACCACCACCCGGTAGCGGCGGGCGAGGGTCGGGATGGCGGTGAACCAGTTGAGGGCGCCGGTGGCCGTCCAGCCGTGCAGTAGGAGCAAGGTCGGTGCCCCAGGCGGACCAGGGGCCTCGTGCACCCAGGTGGAGCCACGGCCGGGCAGGTAGAGGGGACGTCCCTGGGGGAGGCCCGACGGCTGCACCACCCGCAGGGGAAAGCCCCCGTCGGTCACCTCGGCTGACTGGCCGATGCTCACCGCAGCGCGCTCCGGGATCGGGGACGGTGCGGGTGATGGGCCACCTCGGGGCGGGCGCTGGTCGGCACGGGTCACACCTCGATGTCGAGGATCTCCACCTTCTGTGCACCGGCGGGCGACTCGAACGAGACGATGTCGCCGATTCGGGCGCCCATCAACGCGCTACCGAGCGGAGAACTGGGTGAGGCGACCATGTCGGCGTCCATGCCGCGTTCCTCGATGGAACCGATCAGGCAGCGTTCCTGGTCGTCCTCGCCTTCGTAGCACAGCACCACGATGGACCCGGCGGTGACCGTGTCGCCGTCGCCGGCCTCGGTGATCACCGCTTGCTCCAACATGGCCGAGAGGTGGCGGATGCGCCCCTCCATCTTGCCCTGCTCCTCCTTGGCGGCGTGGTAGTCGCCGTTCTCGGAGAGATCGCCGAGTTCACGGGCCGCTTGGATCTTGCGGGCGATGTCGGTACGGCCGTGGGTGGTCAGCTCCTCGAGCTCAGCCGCCAGCCGATCGTAGGTGGCCTGGGTGAGATGGTGGGTCTGCGACACGCTCTCGATCGTACCGCAGGCTGGTCGTTGCGCCGCAGGGCCCGTGGTCCTGCAGCAACAGACCACCGTCTTGCCCACCAGCCAGCCACCGGCAACCATCGTGGGATGTCCGCGACCCTGCGCTCTCGCCTGGCCACTGCCCATGCCGTGGCCGTCGGCCTCCTTGTTGCGCTCATCATGGTGCAGGCCATCCTGGTGGCCCAGACCCAGCTCGGTGTGGTGAGCATCGAAGTGCACGGCTACGTCGGCAACGTCTCGTTCGCCGTGGGCTTCGTGGTGGCGGTGTTGGCGGCGGCCGCCCGGCTCCCGGGCACGCTGTTCTTCATGAGCGCCATCTTGTTGGCCCTGCTGTTCGCCCAGACAGGGCTGGGCTACGTCGGGCGCACCGTGCCCGAAGCTGCTGCCTGGCACGTCCCGCTGGGCGTGGGCATCCTGGGCCTGGGGACGGCCACCCTTGCGGTGGCGCTGATGCGGCTCGCCACCCAGCGGGCGAGCCAGAGGGCGAGCCAGCGGGCCGGCGGTCGTCCCGTGCGGGCCTGACGGGGCGTCCGTGGCGGCCCGAACGCCCTACGAGGTCAAGCGGTGGCTGTCGGGACCACGGTCTCGCTGGAAGCGTCGCGGGGCCGGTGACCTGGATCACTTCACCCGGTCGATGCTCGAGTTGCACTATCACCGGCCGGCCATCTACCGCTTCGTCGAGGCCGCTGGTCGCCGGCCCGACCTGCTGCTCGACGGCGACCTTCGTCCGGGCGACCTGGTGTTCGACGTCGGCGCCTACCTCGGCGAGTGGTGCGGGCCGATGGCCGAGCGTCATCCCGACGTGCGCATCGCCGCCTTCGAGCCGGTGCCACAGTCGCATCGACGGTTGTCGCGCGCCATGGCCGGTCATCCCAACGTGTTCTGCCTCCCCTACGGCCTCGGTGCTCGCGACGAGATGGTGACGATGGCTCTCGCCGGGGGCGGCTCGTCCACCTTCGGCCACGAGGCTTCGTTCGGGGACGTCGACGCGCCCTTGCGTGACATCGACGCCGTGCTGGACGAGCTCGGGGTGACGCAGATCGATCTCATGAAGATCAACATCGAGGGCGGCGAGTACGACCTGCTCGAGCGGCTCGACGAGTGCGGGTGGCTGCCCCACATCCGACAGTTCAGCATCCAGTTCCACGAGTGGATCCCCGGCGCCTACCGGCGGCGAGCAGCCATTCGACGTGCACTGCGCCGCCACCATGATGAGACGTGGAACCACCCGTGGGTGTGGGAGTTCTGGACCCGTCGTCCGGGCGCCCCGGCCCGGTGAGACGCCGAGCCCGGCACCACCCGAGCCGATGTCGCCCCAGCCGATGTCGCCCGAGCCGATGTCGCCCCAGCCGGGCCCGGCGGTCACTCGTCGCGGAGTAACCGCCGGAGGATCTTGCCCGAGGCGGACTTGGGGATCTCGTCGACGAACGTCACCACCCGGAGCTGCTTGTAGTGGGCCACCTGGTCGGCCACCCAGGCCATGAGCGTTGCCTCGTCGAGGGTGGCCTCGGGTTTGCGCACCACGAAGGCCTTGGGCAGCTCGCCAGCCTCGTCGTCGGGGATGCCCACCACGGCTACGTCGGCCACCTCGGGATGGGTGACCACCAGCGCCTCGAGTTCGGCCGGGGGCACCTGGAAACCCTTGTACTTGATGAGCTCCTTCAGCCGGTCGACGATGGTGAAGTGCCCGTCGTCATCGACGTGGCCGATGTCGCCGGTGTGGAGCCACCCGTCCACGTCGATGGTGGCTGCCGTGGCGGCGGTGTTGTTCAGATAGCCGGCCATCACCTGCGGGCCGCGGATCCACAGCTCACCGTCGTCGCCGACGGCGCAGTCGTCCCCACTGGCCGGGTCCACCACCCGGCACTCGGTGTCGGGCACCAGGACCCCGATGGTGCCGGGTCGACCCTGCCCGTCGGGCGTGGCGTGGGTCACGGGCGAGAGCTCGGTCATCCCGTAGCCCTGCACGGCCTCGCAGTCGAGCCGTGCTGCCGCCTCGGCAGCCAGCTCCGCGCCGAGCGGCGCTGCGCCGGAGAAGAGGGACTGCAACGACGACAGGTCGTACTCGTCCACCAGCGGGTGCTTGGCCAGGGCGAGCACGATCGGTGGCACCACGACCGCCCGTCGGATCCGGTGCTGCTGGGCCAGCTCCAAGAACAGCGGTAGGTCGAAGCGAGCCAAGGTCACCACATGGCCACCGCGGGCCAGGGTGAGGTTCATGAGCACCTGCATGCCGTAGATGTGGAAGAAGGGCAGCACGCTCAGCACCGCTTCGCCTTCGTCGACGGGCAGCACCGCCTCCACCTGCACCAGGTTGGCCACCAGGTTGCGGTGGGTGAGCATGACCCCTTTCGACAGGCCGGTCGTGCCGCTCGAGTAGGGCAGCGCCACCACGTCGGTGGCGGGGGACACGGCGGCGTGGGTGGCCAGCGGCGGGCCGTAGAGGGCATCGAGGTGGTCGACGTCGCTGTCGACCTCGCTGTCGTCGACAGTGACGATCCGCCGCACGGCGGTGCCCTCGGCGCCCTCGGTGGCCACTGGCAGGGCGGCGGCAGTGGTCACCACCAGCGTGGCCTCGGAGTCTTGGAGCTGGTGACGGAACTCGCTCGCCGTGTAGGTGGGGTTCACGGTGGTGACCACCAGGCCGGCCATGGCAGCGCCGTGGAACGCAATGGCGTACTCGATGCAGTTCGGGGCCAGCAGCGCCACGGCCTCACCGGGGGAGAACCCGGCCTCACCCAGTCCTCCGGCCAGCCGCCGCACGGCGTCGGCCAGCTCACCGTAGGTGAGAGATCGGCCGGTGGCGCCGTCGGTGAGTGCCGGGGCATCGGCGAGGCGGTCGGCGTGACGCAGGACGTGATCGGTGAGCGGGACGTCGGGGATCGCCACCGAGGGGTGCGGGCTGGTGTGGATCATCGCCGGAGGCTACCGGTCAGTTCCCCAGCCCGCTGCGGGTGAAGGCCACCACCTCGTCGATCTCCTGCGCGCTGAGTACGCCCTCGAAGCGAGGCATCTGCCCGCCGCTGCCGTTGCGGACCACGGCCAGCTGCTCCTCGAGACTGAGTCGGTCGTCGATGTCCACCAGCTCTGGGCCGACGGCACCCTGACCGCTGACCCCGTGACACGAGGCGCAGCGAGCTCGGTACACCTCGGCCCCGGCGGCCAGTTCGCCCTCGACCTGTTGGCCGGACGACCCGGCGAGCGGCGCCTCGCCACCCGGAGCCAGCGCGTACAGGCCACCGACGCCCGAACCGGTGCCGAACAGGGCGTAGCCGTAACCCCAGTAGACGACGCCATCGACCACCGAGGCGCCACTGCCGCCTTGGTCGGGAATGTCCATCGACCACAGCGCAGAGCCGTCGGTGGCGTCGAGGGCGTGGAACTCGTTGGCCACCGTGGCCACGAACACCACACCGGGGATCAGCGACACCGGCGCGAACACCGAACCGGCGACGTCGACGGTCCACACCACGTCGCCAGTGATGCCATCGAGCGCCACAACTGCGGCAGCGCCTTCGGCGTCGCGGTTCGACGCCACGAAGATCCGTTCCCCATCACTGGCGGCGGTGGCGATCACCCCGCCGAGGAGGCCACCTTCGCTGAGCTGGGTCTCCCACACGATCTCGCCCGTGTCCCGGTCCATTGCGTAGTAGGTGCCTTGCTTGTCGCCGGCGCCGCCCCAGTCGGCGTCGGCGGTGGGCCACAGGTTGGGTGCGGGGCCCACCGCGGCGG